>CAZVFL010000039.1:0-23574 GCA_964626025.1 uncultured Thalassospiraceae bacterium | reverse complement strand
TATTTCGGCGCCGAGCGGGTGATGCCCCATTACAACGTCATGGGCGTCGCCAAGGCGGCGCTTGAGGCCAGTGTCCGTTATCTGGCCGAAGACCTGGGAAAAGAAAACATCCGCGTCAACGCCATCTCGGCCGGGCCGATGAAGACGCTGGCGGCGTCCGGCATTGGTGATTTCCGCTATATCCTGAAGTGGAACGAATACAACTCGCCCTTGCGGCGCAACGTCACCCTCGACGACCTTGGCGGCGCCGGGGTTTACCTGCTTTCGGACCTGTCCAGCGGCGTCACCGGCGAAATCCACCACGTCGATTGCGGTTACAACGTGGTCGGCATGAAAGCCGTGGACGCCCCCGATATTTCCGTCGTCTAGCTCTATCGCCAAGCCGGCGCTGTGTTATAAGTTAGCCCGACATGAGCTTTAATACCTTCGGACACCTTTTCCGGTTCACTACTTTCGGGGAAAGCCACGGGCCCGCCATCGGCTGCGTCGTCGACGGCACGCCGCCGGGCATTCCGCTCGGCGAGGCCGACATCCAGGTCTATATGGACAAGCGCCGCCCGGGACATAACAAATACACCAGCCAGCGCAAGGAATCGGACACGGTCAAGATCATTTCCGGCGTCTTCGACGGCGTCACCACCGGCGCCCCCATCGGGCTTCTGGTCGAAAACGAGGATGCGCGGTCAAAGGATTACGACGACATCAAGGACACCTTCCGTCCCGGTCACGCGGATTATACGTACTTCAAGAAATACGGGGTCCGCGACCACCGCGGCGGCGGCCGGGCGTCGGCCCGCGAAACCGCCATGCGCGTCGCCGCCGGCGCCATCGCGCGCAAGGTGCTTGGCCCGGAGATCGTCATCAGGGGCGCGCTGGTGAAAATCGGCGGCGTTTCCGTCAACCGCGACAACTGGGATTGGAACGAAGTCAACAACAACCCCTTCTTCTCGCCGGACGCCGATGCGGTAAAGGCGTTCGAGAAGCTTCTCGACAAATCGCGAAAGGCCGGCTCGTCCCTCGGCGCGGTGATCGAGGTCATCGCGTCGGGCGTTCCCGTCGGCCTGGGCGCGCCCGTTTACGGCAAGCTGGACGCGGACCTCGCCGGCGCCATGATGGGGATCAATGCCGTCAAGGGGGTGGAGATCGGCGCCGGTTTCGAGGCGGCAGGGCTATCGGGCGAGGAAAACGCCGACGAGATGCGCATGGAAGGCGGCGAGCCGGTGTTCCTCTCCAACAACGCCGGCGGTATTTTGGGCGGTATTTCGTCCGGTCAGGACATCGTCGTCGCCTTCGCCGTCAAGCCGACCAGTTCCATCCTTACGCCCAAAAGGACCGTCGATATCAACGGCAAGGACGCCGAGGTTTCGACCAAGGGCCGCCACGATCCGTGCGTCGGCATCCGCGCCGTGCCCATCGGCGAGGCGATGATGGCCTGCGTCTTGGCCGACCACCTGCTGCGTCATAAGGCGCAGTGCGGATAAGACTTACCCCAACGCCGCCCCGATCAGGAATTCCTTGTTGCCGTCGGCGCCGGTGATCGGGCTTTCGGTGATCCCCAGCACCCGCCAGCCTTGCTGCCCGTCGAGCCAGGCCGAAATGCGCCCCGAGACTTCTTGGTGAAGAGAGTCGTCCCGGACGATGCCGCCCTTGCCGACTTGATCCTTTCCGACCTCGAACTGCGGCTTGATCAGCGCCACCAGCGACGCCCCCGGTGAAGCCAGCGCCAGAACCGCCGGCAGCACCACCTCAAGGCCGATGAAGCTGACGTCGCAGACGATAAGGCCGACCTTTTCGGGAACCTCGGCCGGGCTCAGGTGGCGGGCGTTGGTCTTGTCCCGAACGACCACGCGCTCGTCCTGGGCGAGCTTCCAATCCAGTTGCCCGTGGCCGACGTCGACGGCATAGACCCTGGCCGCGCCTTCGGAAAGAAGAACGTCGGTAAATCCCCCCGTCGACGCGCCGATGTCCAGGCATATCCGGCCTTTCGCCTCGATCTGGAAATGATCGAGCCCGTGAGCGAGCTTGACCCCGCCGCGCGACACCCACGGGTGGTCCGGGCCCTTGAGGGTCAAGGGGATGTCGGAAGCGACCCGATGGCCGGGCTTGTCCAGACGCTTTGTTTCCGAAAACACCAGCCCGGCCATGACCAGGGCCTGGGCGCGGCTGCGGCTTTGGGCCAATCCCCGTTCCACGAGAAGCTGGTCGAGGCGCATTTTATCCGTCTTCGGCATGGCCATAGTTTATCGCGCCCGGCGCCGGGCGTCCTGGGTCGTCGAATTTAAACGGGGATGGAACGGAGGGCGGTCAGGCGAGTCGGGGGAGAATGGCCGGATCAACTTCGCTGGTGCGGCCCAGCGCGGCCAGCACATGGGCCACCATGTGCGGCGCCTTCAGCCCGGCCTTCTCATACTGAACGTCGGGCTTGTCATGGTCCAGGAATTCATCGGGCATGGTCATCACCCGCACCTTGAGGCCGTTTTCCAGCAGACCTTCGTTGGTCAGGAACTGCAACACATGGGCGGCGAAACCGCCGACCGAGCCTTCCTCGACGGTGAGCAGCACTTCGTGTTCAAGGGCCAGCTTGCGGATCAGGTCGTGGTCCAGCGGCTTGGCGAAGCGGGCATCGGCGACGGTGGTGGAAAGCCCCATGGCCGCCAGCTCCTCCGCCGCCTTCATGGCTTCGCCCAAGCGCGCGCCGAGGCTGAGGATGGCCACGGTCGTGCCTTCGCGGACGATGCGTCCCTTGCCGATGTCCAGCACCTCGCCACGGGACGGCAATTCGATGCCGACGCCTTCGCCGCGGGGATAACGCAACGCCGACGGGCGGTCGTCGATGGTCACGGCGGTCGCCGTCATGTGCATCAATTCGGCCTCGTCCGCCGCCGCCATGACCACGAACCCGGGCAGCGTACACAGGTACGGCAGGTCGAAGGCGCCGCAGTGGGTGCAGCCGTCGGCGCCGACGTACCCGGCGCGGTCGATGGCGAAACGGACCGGCAGGCTCTGGATGGCGACGTCGTGCACGACCTGATCGTAGGCGCGCTGCAGGAAAGTCGAATAAATGGTGGCGAACGGCTTGAACCCCTCGCACGCCAGCCCGGCGGCGAAGGTGACGGCATGCTGCTCGGCGATACCGACATCGAAGCTGCGCTCGGGGAAACGCTCGGAGAATTTGTCGACCCCGGTGCCGCCCGGCATGGCGGCGGTGATGGCGACAATCTTGTCGTCCACCTCGGCCTCGGCAATCAGCGCCTTGGCATAAACGCTGGTATAGCTGGGGGCGTTGGGTTTGGCTTTTTCCTGCTTGCCGGTGACGAGGTCGAACTTGGACACCCCGTGGTACTTGTCCGCCGACGCCTCGGCCGGTTTGTAGCCGTGGCCCTTTTCGGTGACGCAATGAAGCAGCACCGGGCCCGATTCCTTGTCGTCGCGGAGGTTTTTCAACACCGGCAGCAGGTGGTCCAGGTTGTGGCCGTCCACCGGGCCGACGTAATAGAAGCCCAGTTCCTCGAACAACGTGCCGCCGGTGACCATGCCGCGGGCGTATTCATCCACCTTGGCCGCCGCCTCCTCGATCTTGCGCGGGAATTTCTTGGCCACTTCCTTGGCGAAATGGCGGGCCGAGCGGAACGGCCTCGATGAAATCAGCCGCGCCAGATAGGCGCTCAACGCGCCCACGGGGGGCGCGATGGACATATCGTTGTCGTTGAGGATGACGATCAGCTTCGAATCCATGGACCCGGCGTTGTTCATGGCCTCATAAGCCATGCCGGCGGTCATGGCGCCGTCGCCGATGACGCAAATGACGTGATTATCGCCGCCGGCAAGATCGCGGGCCACCGCCATGCCGAGCCCCGACGAGATCGAGGTCGAGGCATGGGCGGCGCCGAAGGGGTCGTATTCGCTTTCCTTGCGCATGGTGAATCCGGAGATTCCACCGCCCTGGCGAATCGTGTGCATGCGATCGCGCCGGCCGGTCAAAATTTTGTGAGGATAGCACTGGTGGCCCACATCCCAGATCAAACGGTCCTTAGGCGTGTTGAAAACGTGGTGGATGGCGACGGTCAATTCGACCACGCCCAAGGACGCGCCCAGGTGGCCGCCGGTGATGGAAACGGAGCGCACCGTATCGGACCGCAGCTCCTTGGCCAGCTGCTTCAGTTGCTTGACGGAAAACCCCCGAATATCCGCAGGATCTCGCACTTTATCAAGGAGCGGGGTCTTGTTTTTCAGGGCCACTTTTTTTAATTCCTCCCCGAGGTTTGAAAACCGGTTCCGGCACTGATTTTCACGTCCCCAAAACCTCGAAACCGACCGTCAGGCATTTCTATTTACCACATAATGGGCCAAGTCTTTTAATAACTTGCCTTTTTCACCGAATATTTCAAGGCGCGATGCGGCCTGATCGGCCAAAACCTCGGCTTGTTCGCGGGCCCTTTCCACCCCCAAAAGCGAAACGAACGTGGCTTTGCCGGCGGCCGCGTCCTTGCCGGTCTTCTTGCCGACCTCATCTTCGTCTCCTTCCACGTCCAAAAGATCATCGGCGATCTGGAACGCCAGCCCGACGTCATGGGCATAGGCGTGAAGCACGTGGTGGGCGTTTTCGGACGCCTTGCCCAAAATCGCCCCCGATTCACAGGAAACCGCTATCAGTGCGCCGGTCTTCATCCGTTGCAGGCGGGTGATCTCGGGCATTTTCAGGTCGTGGTCCTCGGCGAAAAGGTCGAGCATCTGGCCGCCGACCATGCCGGCGTCGCCGGAAGCCTTGGCCAACGCCGAAATCAGCTCGGCGCGGACCGTCGAATCGGCGTGGGTTTTTTCGTCGGACAGCACCTCGAAAGCCTTGGTCAAGAGCGCGTCACCGGCCAGGATGGCCGTCGCTTCGTCAAACTTTATATGACAGGTCGGCTTGCCCCGCCTGAGTTCGTCATCGTCCATCGCCGGCAGGTCGTCGTGGATGAGCGAATAACAGTGCACCATCTCGACCGCCGCGGCGGCCCGGAGCGATGAATCGGAATTGACGTTGAAGAGATTGGCGCTGGCGGTGACCAGAAACGACCGGATACGCTTGCCCCCCGACAGTGTCGCATACCGCATGGCTTCGACGACCCGGGCTTCCGGCCCGTCGCCAAGCGGCAACAGGTCGTCGAGCACGACGGTCACTTCCTTGGCATTCGCGGCCAATGCTTTTTTCAGAGTGCCCAACGAGTACTTAATCCATGTCCGCCGGCTCGGTGACGATGTTGCCCTCGGGACCGAAACCGATTTTGTCGATCTTGGCTTGGGCTTCCTTGAGCTTGGCCTGGCAATGTTTTTTCAGGTGCGCGCCGCGGGCATAGCTTTCGACGGCGTCCTCCAGCTTCACCTGGCCCGATTCCAGGCGTTGCACGATATCCTGCATCTCGGCCAGCGCGTCTTCGAAGCTCAACTTCTTGATGTCGGCGGGTATTTTGCTGTCTGTCATGTGTTCCCCATTAATACCCGGACGTGGGCCTGAGCGCTCTCCGTCAGCGCGTCGAGATTATACCCCCCTTCCATGAGGGAAACGACCTTGCCGCCGCAGCATTCGTCGGCCACTTTCATGAGTTCGCCGGTAACCCAGGCATAATCGTCGGTCTCCAGGCTGATCTGCGCCAACGGGTCGCGCTGGTGCGCATCAAAGCCCGCGGAAATCAGAAGAAGCTCGGGCTTGAAGGCGCGAAGCGCCGGCAGGATTTTTTCTTCATAGCCCTTGCGGAAGGCCGCCGAGCCCTCGCCCGGCGCCATTAGGAAATTGCAGATGTTGCCGAACGCGCCGGTTTCGTCCGCCGCCCCGGTGCCCGGATAGGCCGGCCACTGATGGCTGGAGGCGTAAAAGAGCCCTTCGTCGTGTTCGAAGGTGTGCTGGGTGCCGTTGCCGTGGTGGACGTCGAAATCGACGACGGCGACGCGGTCCAAACCATGACTGGCGCGCCCGTGGAGCGCCCCGATGGCGATGGAGTTGAACAGGCAGAAACCCATGGCGCGGGTCGATTCGGCATGATGGCCGGGCGGCCGCACCGCGCAAAAGGCGTTTTCGGCCTTGCCCTTCATGACCTTGTCAACGGCGTCGCAGACGGCCCCCGCGGCCCGCCTGGAGGCCTCGCCGGAAGCCGGCGACATGGCAGTATCGGGGTCCAGGTGGACGCGCCCGTCGGCGGGCATGTTCTTGAAAATCTGTTCGATGTAATAGCCCTGGTGGACCTGTTCGACCTCCTTGAGGTCGATCACCGGCGCCTCATGACGCTCAAGGTTTGAAAATTCCTCGTCCTCGAAACCGGCCATCACCGCGCGCAAACGGTCCGGGCACTCGGGATGGCCGCGGCCGGGGTCGTGTTCGATGCAGATGGGATGGGAATAAAGCAGCGTCGCCATCGTTTGAGTCCCTTCCTGGTGAGGTGATTCTTTATTGAGCCGGCGCCTGGGTGATTTCCTTCAGGTAATCGACGAGCTCGATGAGCCGTTCCGAATTCGGCACCCTTTGCACCGGCATCTTGGTGCCGGGCAGGTATTTGTCGGGGCCTTCATCGAACAATTCAAAGAGGGTCTTCTCGTTCCAGCGGAAATGGACGCTGTTGAAGGCTTGGGAATAGTTATAGCCCTTGACGGAGCCGGCGGGACGCCCGAACAGGCCCGCCAGGTGGGGGCCGGACCGTTTTTTGCCGTCGGCGCTCAGCGAATGGCAACGGGCGCATTTCTTGAACAGGGATGCGCCGGGATGGTTGCTTTCGAGCCACGGCTTGGGCTCGTCGGCGCCTTCGGCGGCAAGGCCGATGCGGTCGCCGCTTTTCAGGTGCCAGACGCGGACCAGGTCGTCGGAACTGGCCGAAAGGGCGAAACGGCCGTCGGGGGAAAACCCAACCGCCCAGACGATGGTCTTGTGGGCGCGGATGGTGCGGATCGGTTTTCCGTCGGCCAGGTTCCACTGAATGAGATAGCCGTACCGTCCCGCCGACAAGGCGGTCTTGCCGTCGGGCGAAAAGGCGGTGGCGTAGAGTTGTCCGTCATGCTCACCGAAGATGCGGATTTCCTCCATCTTCACCAGGTCCCAAAGCCTCAGCGTCTTGTCGATGCTGGCCGACAGCAGGCGCCGCCCGTCGGGCGAAATGCTGAACCCGGTAATGCCCATCTCGTGGCCTTCCAGCGTGCCTTCGATGCGCCCGGTGCCGGCGTTCCAGACGCGGATCTTGCCGTCATGATCGCCGGCGACGATCAGGGTCCCGTCAACGGCGAAGGCAACCGCGTTGATGGGAGACGTGTGGTTGATGACTCTTGTTTGCTGGCCCGTACCCAGGTCCCACAAGCGTATGGTCTTGTCCCAACTGCCGGTGGCGGCGGTGTTTCCGTCGGCCGAAACCGCCAGCCCCATCACCTTGTGGCCGTGGCCGATGAGCCTTTTTACCGGCTTCATGGTTTTCAGGTCCCAAAGGATGGCCGTCTTGTCGTCGCTGGTGGTCAACGCCCGCCGGCCGTCGCCGACGAAGGCGACGTTGGTGACGGGGCCGGCGTGGGCATCGAGCACGGCAATTTCGTTCTGCCCGCCGAAGTCCCAAAGCCTGGCCGTGAAATCGAAGCTGCCCGACAGCACCCGGCTGCCGTCGGGCGAAATATCAATGGCCCGCACCATGCCGCCATGGCCGATCAGGTCGGCGGCGGCCGGGGTCATGGCGCCCATGGGCAACGCAAAACTTAGAATGATCAGAATTTTTGGGATTAGCCTTGGAATTTTCACCATACCCCCCATCGGGCGTTATTCAACGGGCGCTATTTTGGGCAAACGAACGGCTCTTGCCAATGCCGTTTTTGCTGCTATCGAAGGACTTAAGCAGGGGCGTGGATGGCCAAAAACGCCGAAACCGCCTCATCGGCCACGGCCCTGATTTCACGGGCCGACGGTTCCGGTGTCAGATCAAGCAGCCGGCGCATGTAAAGGTCGCCGCGCATCAGGGCGAAAAACTGCCGGGCCGAGGCGGTCGCGTCGGCAACAGAAAGCGCCCCGGCGCCGTTTAGCTCGGTCAGAAACCCGGCAAGGGTTTCGACGGCGGTCCCGGGCCCGGCCCGGTAAAAAGTTTTCGCCAGTCCCGGAAAACGCCCGCATTCCGCCAACAGGACCCGGAACAACGCGGTGCTGTTGGGGGCCAGAATGGCGGCAAGAAACCGCCGGGCGACTTCTTTTAATGTTTCGGCGTGATCCTGGCCGTGAACCAGCTTCAGGAAAACCGGCTGCAGCAATTCGTCGCATTTGTCTTCGATGATGGCTTCGAACAGCGCGTCCTTGGCCCCGAAATGGCTATAGACGGTTTGTTTGGAAACGCCGGCCTCGGCGGCGATGGTGTCCATGGAAGCAGCGCCGTAACCGGAATCCAGGAACACCCGGGTCGCCGCTTCGATGATCACCTGGCGCTTGGGGGCCGGGGCTTCCGTTTTTTGGGGTTTAAGGGCGGCCGCCGTTTTTGCCATGTTGGTCACCATTTTCGCCCGTCCTTGCGGGCGCCAATAAGCCGAAAAAAAGCCATCAAATGTGTTGCGTCTGAAATTATGTTACACTAAACTAGACTAGACCGTCTAGTCTAGTTTTGCGCGGCCCAGGAAACAAAGACCAAGAAAATGCAACAGCGGCTCTTGTCATATATGCAAGGCGTGCTCAAGGCGGCCCGGGAACGTCTTCCCGTGTCTGTCCGCCATTGGCCCGCCCGCCATTGGGCAGTCATCGGGGTGGTCCTGGTGATCGCCGCCGCGGCGTTTTCCTTTCAAGGCCCTTCTCCGGTGGCGGAGGGCAAAACCGGCAAGCCCAAAGGCCCGCCCCCCATGCAGGTGGGCGTTGACACTGTCGTCCGCGAATCCCTGAAACAGACCGTTCCCGTCATCGGCCGTGTCGTCGTCCACCTGACGGCCATCGCGGCGCGCATCAACGGCCCCATCGACGAGGTGCGGGTCGACGTCGGCGACCGGGTTGAGGCCGGCGACGTGATCGCGGTGCTGGTCAAGGACACGCTTAAGTGGAAGCACGAGTTGCAGAAGGCCGAGGTCCAACAATACGCGGCCGCCGTCAAGACGCGGAAGGCCAAGCTCCGGCTTCAGCACCAGCAGCTGAAGCGGATCGAGGGCTTGAAAAAATCGGCGGCCTTTTCCAAGGCCCGCCTCGAAGACAAGCGCCAGGAAGTCGCCATCGCCGAGAACGAGGCCACCGAGGCCGAGGCCAGGCTGGCCAGCGCCGAGGCCAACTTGAAGTTGACCGAAACCAACCTGTCCTACGCGACCATCCGGGCGCCTTTTCCGGGCGTCATCTCCAAACGGATGATCGAGGTTGGCGTCTATGTCAATGTCGGCGACCCGATGGTGGTGCTGATCGACAACCGATATGCGGAGATCGAAGCGGACGTTCCCGCCAACCGCACCCAAGGGCTGAAGGAATCCCAGCCGGTCACCGGCTTCATCAACGGCACCACAAAAATCACCGCTCGCGTTCGCGCCGTGGTGCCGGACGAAAATCCGCAAACCCGGACCCGTTTGGTGCGGTTCATCCCGGAACTGCCCCTGGGCCTGACCGGACTGGCTTCCAACCAGAGCGTGACGCTCCATCTTCCGGCCGGCAACGACGGCAACGTGGTGACCGTTCACAAAGACGCCATCCTCAACCGCAAGGGAAAGAACCTTGTCTTTTTGGCCGAGGCCGATAAAGCGACCATCCGGCCGGTGCGCCTGGGCGAGGCCGTCGGCACCCGTTTCATCGTTCTTGGCGGGCTGGCCCCGGGCGACCTGGTGGTGGTGCGCGGAAACGAACGGTTGCAGCCGGGACAGAAGATTCTTTTTAAACGCCCGGATGACGGCGCCCATTCCCCGCCAAGCCCATGAACCTGATCCGCCTATCCATCGACCGGCCGGTGGCGGTGATTTCCGCGGTGCTGATGGTGATCATGTTCGGGGTTTTGGCGTTGACGCAAATTCCCATTCAGTTGACGCCCGACGTCAGGAAGCCGGTGATCAGCCTGCAAACCATTTGGCCGGGTGCGGCGCCGGTGGAAATCGAGCGCGAGATCACCAACCGCCAGGAAGAAGTCCTGAAAGGCATCAAGGGGCTGGAGCAGATCACCAGCCAGTCTCAGGACGGCCGCTCACGGATCACCCTGGAATTCGCCGTCGGCACCAACATGGGGGAATCCCTGCTTCTGGTTTCCAACCGGCTGGACCGGGTCAACGGTTATCCCGACGAAGCCGACGAGCCGTCCATCCGCACCGCCAGTTCAGACGACAACCCGATCACCTGGATCGTGCTGATCAGGAACCCCGGCAACGACCGGGCGATCCACACCTATGGCGACTTCGCCGAAGACGTCATCCAGGACCGCCTGGAAAGGGTCAACGGCGTTGCCCGGGTCAACGTCTACGGCAGCGCGCTCCAGGAAATGGAAATTGTCGTCGATCCCGACCAGATGGCGCGTTATGGCCTGACCGTCACCGAGGTCGTGCGGGTTTTAAGGAACGCCAATGCCTCTCTTTCGGCCGGCGACGTGGACGAAGGCAAACGCCGCTACGTGGTCAGGACCGAGGGCGAGTTTTCCCGCCTCGACGACGTGCGCCAGGTCGTCTTGCGCTCGCAACGCGACCCGGTGACCGGCGGTATAGCCCGGGTCACCGTCGGCGACATCGCCAAGGTCAATTTCGTCAGCAAGGAGCCGACGGCCTCCATCCGCTTCAACGGGCAGCCGGCCATCGCCGTCAACGCCATCCGCGAAACCGGTTCCAACGTCATCGAGGTGATGCAGGGAATCCGCGCCACCATTCAGGAAATGAACGAAACCGTCCTCGCCGACGAGGGGCTCCAGTTACGCCAGGTCTACGACGAAACCACCTATATCGATTCGTCCATAGACCTGGTGCAGCAAAACATCTTCGTCGGCGGCACCCTGGCGGCCCTGATTCTTCTTCTGTTTCTGCGCTCCGGCGGGGCGACGCTGGTGGTGTCCCTGGCGATCCCGGTGTCGATTGTCGGCGCCTTCGTCGCCATGGCCGCCATGGGCCGGTCCTTGAACGTGATCTCGCTGGCCGGCATCGCGTTTGCCGTCGGCATGGTGGTGGATGCCGCCATCGTGGTCCTGGAAAACATCTATCGTCACCGTGAAAAGGGCGTCAACATGGCCGAGGCGGCCTATAGGGGCGCGCGCGAAGTGTGGACGGCGGTTTTCGTCTCGGCGCTGACCACGGTCATGGTGTTCATTCCGATCCTGGTCATGGAGCTGGAGGCAGGGCAATTGTTCCGCGATATCGCCGTCGCCTTGTCGGTCGCCGTCATGCTGTCGCTATTGGTGGCGATCACGGTGGTGCCGGCGCTGTCGAAACGGCTGCTCGGCGAGCTGGCCACCGATGACTCCGGGGCAACAACCGAGAAGCGGATCAGGATTCCCGTGCTCGACGACTTCGCCAGACTGTTCGTCGAAAAGACACTGGAATTCACCCGCCGGGTGACCAAAAGCCGGAAACTGGCGGTCACGGTCGTCGGCGGTATCTGCGCCGCCTGCGTGATGGTAACAATGGTGCTGTTGCCGAAGCTGGAATACCTGCCGAGCGGCAACCGCAATCTTATCTTCGGGCATATCCTGCCGCCCCCCGGCTACAACCTCGAAACCACGACCAGGATCGCCGGGGATTTCGAAGCCAAGATCCTTCCGCTATTGGCCGAGGTCTCGGGGCCGGAGTCCGAACCGGGCGGGCCGCCGAAGATTCAGCGTTTCTTTTTCGTCGCATCGCGGGGCCGCACCTTCCTTGGCGCCGCCGCCCAGGATCCGACTCGGGTCAAGGAACTGATTCCGTTTCTGAAACAGGCCGTCTACAGCGAGCCGGGGACCTTCGGGGCGATCACCCAAAGATCGCTGTTCGGGCGCGGCATCGGCGGGTCCCGGTCCATCGACCTGAACGTTTCCGGGCCGCAGCTCGAAGGCGTGCTGGACGTGGCGCTGGACGCCGTCAGCCTGATCGACAACGCCCTGCCCCGTTCCGGGGGCACCCAGATTCGCCCGAAACCGGGGCTGGAATTGGGGGCGCCCGAGGTCCGGGTGATCCCCAACCGGATCAAGCTGGCCGACAACGGGGTCACCGCCAGGGAACTGGGCGATACCATTGACGCCTTCAATGACGGGCTCCGGGTCGCCGAAATCACCGTCGGCTCCAAACGCCTGGACCTGATGCTCCGGGGTAATCACCGGAACATCACCGAAACCCAGGGCATCAACCAATTGCCGGTGGTCACGTCGTCCGGAACCATCGTGCCGGTAAGCTCGCTGGCCGACGTGGTGGTGACGGCGGGGCCGGTTCAAATCCGCCACCTCGAACGCCAACGGACGGTAACATTGGAAATCCATCCGCCCCGAAAGATGGCGTTGGAATCGGCCCTCGATACGCTTCAATCCGAGGTCATGGATGTGCTTAAGGCGGGCGGGTTGCCCAAGGGCGTGCGCCTCAGCATGACCGGCACCGCCGACAAGCTGAGCCAGACCTGGGACGCCATGAAGGTCAATCTGGTGATTGCCGTGATCATTGTTTTTCTGGTAATGGCGGTGCTGTTCGAAAGCTTCGTCTATCCGCTGATCATCATGCTGTCGGTGCCGGTGGCCACCGCCGGCGGGGTCATCGGGCTGGCGCTGGTCAACCTGTTCACCTTCCAGCCGCTGGACATGCTGACGCTGTTGGGGTTCGTCATCCTCATCGGCATCGTCGTCAATAACGCCATCCTGCTGGTCCACCAGACGCTCCTGCACATTCACGACGAAGGCATGGAGGTCGGCGATTCGATCATGGAGGCCACCCGCAACCGCATCCGCCCGATCTTCATGTCGACCCTGACCAGCGTCTTCGGCATGTCGCCCTTGGTGTTCTTCCCCGGCGCCGGGTCCGAGCTCTACCGGGGGCTGGGCTCGGTGGTGCTGGGCGGGCTGTCGTTGTCGGCGGTCCTGACCCTGGCCATCGTGCCGCCGCTGTTGACCCTGGTCGCCGGCACGTTGGAAAAATCGACATCGCGCGCCGCCGTCAAGATCAAGAGGGAAACCAGGCCCGAACCGGCGGAATGAGCAGCCCGGCAGCCGCCATCGGCCCCGGCGTCAGGACCAATGTGACTTGCCTTCGAGCTTGCGGGCATCTTTTGAACTGCAATGCGGATAGCGCGCCCCATCGGGCCAGCGGTTGTTTTCAAGGCATTCGCGGGCCGCATCCTCGTTGGTGAAGATTGGATTGGTAAGGTCTGAGGTGGTCCCAGAAAACCGGCTTGTGATATCTATGCAATGGCACTCGCCCAAGTCGCAAGGCCTATGGAGCCGAGGACAACTCCAAGAACACAAAACTTATAAATTAATTTACCCTGGTTTTTGATTTCCATGTTATTTCCTTTCCAAAAGGTTAAAGCGTAACCCGCAATTGCGATCGCTGTAATACCAACAACATGAAAACCAAGTTCGGTGTTCCATATGTATGCCCCCGATATCGGAGGTACTATGACGAACAACGGGGTGAAAATACTCGGGACATCCCTTGTCCCCCCGGTCATAAGTACCAAAAAAGTAAGACACATAACATCTATGTAACACATAAAGGTCGTTAGGCCGTTCCACGTAAAGCCATAAGGGTTCGGAATAGTGAACCACTGTTCTGCGTAGAGCCATGTTGCATAGGGAAAAATAAATGGGATGAATAAAAATAATAAATCCCGAGGCTTTTCCGGTCGTTCTTTAACGCAAAGCAGCCATGCAAATAATCCAACCAAGGCAAGGCTTACGCCCAGAGACTGCACTCTAAGTACATTCCCCCAAACATCAGCCGTCATATTATCCCCCCAATTTGAAGCCCTACTTCACTTAGCCAAAAAACCTTGCCGGAATATACTTAATGGATGTTTTCTGTAGTGCTGCGCACAGAAATATGCAGCAGCCAAGCAGTCATCGTTACAAACGGCCAGATTTTTTTTAACTATGGTTCGAGTTTTTTCAAAGTATCCCTGGTCCAAATCAAAAACGGTTATTCCTAATCCATCAAGCAAAACCGCGCACTGCATGACAGTGCCATCGCTATCGATGGTGATGTGGTTCTTGCCCGCATCACACGCCCATATTTTGGACTCGCCCCGCACATATTTTTTCATGGCCCGGTAAAAAGCGCTTGGCTCCGTGGTAACGCAACCAGCTTCTTTCTTTTTGAGAATCGTCTCGACTGCCTTATCAACCAAGCCAATATCATTCGGATTATCATCAAAATAGAGGTCAGCTTCTTCTTGCCAATTGGACGGCCGAATTGGTGCCCGAAAGGCAAGGCGTATTGAAATCATAATGTCGTTTCGATTAGCAAATTCCAAAACGGGTTCTAATTGGTTGATGTTTTGCTTTGTTAGAACGAAATTAGTCTTAATTCCGTATCCGTACTTGTCCCTACCGTGGAAGAGAGTTTCAAAGAGACCTTCGCGGTGAAAGATATCTTTTTTACTAACATCGAATCGAGCGAGGCTATCGAGAGAGATATCCAATAAGTTGATGCCGGCGCGACCGAGGTCGTCAACATAGGATTTATCCCTTAAGAAAAACCCATTCGTCGGTAATTGGGTAAAAATTTGTTTCGATTTACTCGCGTATTCAACGATCCCTAATAGCTCAGGGCGCCGAATGGTGGGTTCGCCTCCGAAAAATGAAATCCACCTCGTCCCCAAACCGGCTAATTTATCTACAGCAACCTTTAACTCTGGTAGGCTCATTTCCTTTGACGGGGTAGGTACCCCCATTTTTCGGAGCTTGGATTTTGTTACGTAGCAATAGGAACAAGAGAGGTTGCATCGTCGCGTGATTAAAATGTAGGCCCAGAGAGGAAATGGTCGTTTCGATAATAAGGATTGCATAAACCTCAAACCACGCAGGGCCTTTTGATGGTGGTGCGGAGAAAAAAACCGGGGGAGGAACCTTGTCGACTCGGCCTTTGGCTCTAGTAACTTTAGCGAAGTCATGGATTCATGCCCCCTGCTGGTCTGAAGATTCGTTTTTTGGCACATAACCGCGAAACAGAAAGTCGCGCTTGGTAGCTAATAATTCTTCGACCTCGACCATCGCGTGCAGGTTAATGGTAGCATGGTGATTCAAACAAATAAATAGGTTGAGGCAAGTCCGAAGGAGCTTAACTAAGTCTAATGGAATATCGGGCCTCAACAATTCGGTCGGTTTTCAAACTTGGAGAAGACGCTAGGAATGCGTGCTTTTACTGAACCCTGGTCGCCGGCACCTTGGAAAAATCGACATCGCGCGCCGCCGTCAAGATCAAAAGGGAAACCAGGCCCGAACCGGCGGAGTGAGCCGAAAAGCCCCAAAAAACCGGGAAACTTGGGCACTTCACGAAAACGTGGTTGGCCCGCCAAGTCCATGTCCGATAGGTTTTCTGGATGGCTACGGAAATTTCCACCAATCAGGCCTTCGACCTCAATCCGGCCGGCCTCAACGCACAACGCGCCAGCGCCCTTCTCAAGGCGATGGGCAATCCTCACCGGTTGTATATTCTCCGCCAACTGGCCAACGGCGAAAAAAGCGTCGGCGAGCTGGAAAAGGTCATCGGCCTTTCGCAGTCGGCGCTGTCCCAGCATCTGGCCAGGCTGCGCCGGGAAAAACTGGTGAAGACGCGGCGCCAGGCGCAGACAATTTACTATTCCCTGGACGGCGGCCGGGCGACCCGCATCATCGACGCCCTGTTCGAGATTTGCTCGGACCTGGACGGGGCCTCTCCCCTGGGCCCGGACCAAGAGACCAGCCCCCGCGCCGTTAACGGCTGACATCCTCTTCATAGACAAAACCATCCGGGGCTGAGCGCTTTTTATTTAGGCCCGGCCGTGGTATCAGACCGGGTTTTCCAGACCTGTTTGGCGGGTTTTTTCAGATGACCGAAGAGCACCCCTTCTCCCAATTCGTCAGGACCATCGCCCGGGGGCCGAAGCTTTCCCGTCCGTTGACCGAGGACGAGATGATCGAGGCGGCGCGCATGATCCTCGCCGATGAGGTCGAGCCCTTGCAACTGGGCGCCTTCCTGGCGGTGCTCAGGGTGAGGACGGAGGACCCGGGCGAGGCCGCCGGTTTCGTCCGCACCGCCAGGGAAACCATCCAAAAACCCAAGGACTCGCCAGCCGTAGACCTCGACTGGTCGTCCTATGCCGGCAAGAAGCGGCAATTGCCGTGGTTCCTGCTGGCGGCGCTGTTGCTGGCCCGAAACGGCGTCAAGGTGTTCATGCACGGCACCGAGGGCCACACGCCGGGCCGCCTTTACAGCCGCGAGGCCCTGGAGGCCCTCGGCGTCGGTCCTGCGACCTCGCTCGAAGACGCCGCCGGACACATCCGGGAGAGGAACTTTACTTATCTGCCGCTGGTCCATTTTTCAACCCGGTTGCAGGAAATCCTGGACCTGAAGCCGATCCTCGGCGTCCGCTCGCCGGTCAATACCTTCGCCCGCATGCTCAACCCGTTCGACGCGCCCTATTCCCTGCAATCGGTCTTCCATCCCAACTACGGTGTAATTCACGTCGACGCCTCGGTGCTGCTGGGCCAGCCGCACATGGCCGTGTTCAAGGGCGAAGGCGGCGAGACCGAGCGCCGTCCGGCCAAGCCGGTCACCGTCGAGAGCCTTCACCAAGGCCGCAAAACCGAGGAGGAATGGCCGCCCATGCTGCCCGGGGTCAAGGTCAAGACGGACCAGGAAATGGACGTCTCGCGCCTGCTCAAACTATGGCGGGGCGATGACGACGATGCCGTCGCCACCGCCTCGGTGATCGGCACGGCGGCCATTGCGCTGAGGCTGCTGGGCCGCGCCGACAGCCCCGGCGACGCCGAAACCGAGGCCCGCGCCATGTGGGAAGACCGCCCCGCCTCGCCGCTTTTATTAGTCCCTGTCGGGTCTGCACCCCTCCACGCCTCTTGAGATCAGGACCGCCGCCCGACTCACGTGTTTTCGAACAAATGAACGGCGGCCATGCCAAGGAATCCAACAGGCTGCTGATTTGCACCAACAATCCTTCGACACGCTCGCTGGCGCTCACTGCTCATCCTTCGAGACGCCCGCGCCGCGGGCTCCTCAGGATGAGGAGTTTCAACACCTTAAGCCTCACCCTGAGGGGGTCGAAGACCCGTCTCGAAGGGTGATGGCTCCAGATCATGGGTTTATCAGATGGTAGGCAGGTCCAGCTCCTCTAATTCCTGGGCGACCATGTATTTGAGCTCTTCCTTGATGATCTCGTTGTGGCGGGTCGGCTCGGCCTTGAGCACCGAGGCGATGATGGACGCGCGCACCGGTTTCGGCAGGCGCTCGAAGTTCTCCAGCATCAGGAACTTGACGCTGGGCCGCACCGTCCCGGACAACAGCAACGACAACACCAGCTTCTCGCGGATGTCGTTCCGCATGTTGCCGGCCTCGGTCAGCTCGTAGAAATCGGCGACAAACTGGCGCGGCGCGATCTCGCCCTCCAACAGCATCTGCAAATTCTGCCTCAGCGCCTGCGTGTACTGCTCGCGGGTCTGGACGATGAAGCGCGACGCATGGCGGCGCACCTCGGCGATGGTGGCGGGGTCGAAATCGCTTTCGGTGACGAAGCTCATGCATTCGCGCACCAACGGGTGCTTCGAGGCCTCGCCGACCACCTTGAGGACGCCAGTGATCAGCTTGGTGCGGCCGCCCAAGGGGCACATGCGGGTGGCGGCGGCCAGCGCCATCGGCGCCTCGGGGTCGCGGCTGGCGACCATGGCCAGGGGCAGCGGGTCCTCGAACGAACGCAGGTCGAGGTTCTGGTTCATCAGGTTTTCCGGGATCAGCATGCGGCCCTCGGCGCCGGGCAGCACCCCGGGCAGAACCAACGGCCGGTGGGCGCGGTAATCCTCCTTGATCCGGAGCGCCGTTTCGAGCCCGTCCTGGGTGATGCCGAGGGCGTTGGTCATGGGTGCACTTGTAGCGCAGGCGGCCGGCCCCTGGAAACAACTTTTTGTGGTTCGGGGGGCGAAAAAGCGCTATATGTTGTGGGTTGGGTGTTGCCTAGAATTAATGCCTTTACCCCGATAGGAACCTATCAAGGCGCTTGGTTAGGGCTTCTGTATCTCGTGTTTCGCACTCCCACACTGACAAAACTTCCCAACCTGATTTTTTTAGCTCGCTGGTGTGTTTAGCATCTCGTTTTACGTTTCCAGAAATTTTCTTTTTCCAATACTTCCTGTTTGTTTTTGGCATTCTATCTCCCCGAGGGCAATCGTGGCCGTGCCAGAAGCATCCATGAACGAAAATGATTTTTTTGCGAGATGAAAAGACCAGATCGGGCTTGCCCGGAAGGTCTTTGCGATGCAACCGGTAGCGATAGCCCATCTCGTGGACAATCCGCCGTACCAACATTTCGGGTTTTGTGTCACGACCCTTCACCGCACGCATTATGCGACTACGGTCTTCGGGCGTCTCGCTCATTACGATCTGCGGATCGCCGTGGCGTTCGATGCTCTCTGTTCTTTACCGCCGCGCCGGATTGTCGTGGTTCTCACCGTATCGCTTCCCCGATGCTCAACTTGAAAATCAACATAGTTGATTTCATCCTCACTCCCGCCAAAGCAGCCATTAAATGCCGTCAATAGCTCAACCTCTTCGAGGCGCTGCGGCGGCGGATGAGGATTGTTACGTGGGCTCGGGACCGTGGCGGGTAGGACGTAGATGCAAGGCGGAGGAAGCATATAAGGGCCGATTTCAGTCAATCGGCTTTCATCCTCGCCGATCTTAGGACAAGGTCGGACAATGGTGCCGCAAAACATGTCCCAAATAATCACGCCGTCTACGCGCTGTTTCCGATAAATGATCTCCGCGCTCAGGCGCGTATGAATCCCCGACCATGCGTTACGTCTCGGATCGGCACCGGGATTGGTGCAGACACTCCAGATAACAAACTCTTGCGCATGAGGCGGGCGCTCGAAAATGTTCGTGTTGTTGCCGTCAAGACAACCCTTGAGTTCGATGATCGCCGTTTTTCTGCTATTTAGGATCACCGCGTAATCATGGCGGTTGGCTTTCCCGGCGGGTTCCCAGTTGGAGATAAACCCGCCGTCCTGCATGTGATTAAGAACTTGCTTCACGAACTCGCGCTTGTCGCGCATGGTCGCCGAGAACTGTCCACGAATTCTCTCAATTGCGCCTCGAAAAAGACCGCTATCGTAGAATTCCTGTTCGCTTAATCCGTGGTTGCCAAGTGTGTGAGCTTCCGTTTTGAGCGTTTCCGAAAATTCTTCGATTTTCCTACGAAGTTCACGGTTCTGCTCACACGGAATGACGCTCACGCAGCTTCCCTCGTGCGGTTGTTCAAATGGATAAGGATCGGCTCGAAGATATGAGCCGCCAGATGACGTACCACGGGAACAACAACTCCATCGCCCGTCAGATGGTAGGCTTCATTATAGTTTTCGGGAAGCGCATATTCATCAGGCAGTCCCATTAAACGCGCCGTCTCCCGGCTCGAAATGAGCCTCGATTTCACCGACAACCCATCGACAACCATAATTAACTGACGGCTGGACCCGCCAGCCGGCGTTCGCAGACAGCCGGCCACATTATCAAACCGAATTTCGGCGCGTTGAACCTTGAATCCGTTTTCATCTTTACGGGTGCGTTTATAGATGGCGCCCACCATGCGGCACCCCGCTTTCTTCGCCTCGTCAACCTTGGCGAGATTTATGTTGCTCATCATGGCAAGCAGTTGCCGGGTTTCCTCCGGCGTGTGCCAATCAACGCTTGTCGGATTATCCTCGATCAAATCCGCAAAGCATGAGCTGCGCTGTAGTGGTTCCGGGATAGCCCACCAAATCCAGTTGCCTTTGGCGCTCTCACTCAGCTTCTCATACGCAGTTTGCAGAGCCCGCGTATGCCATATTGGCGACGGCCCAGCACTGAACATACCCAGTGGCAAATCCAAATCGTTACGCACCGCGATGATAAACAATCGGGGCCGGGACTGCGGTACGAAAAGCGCCGCGTCGATAACCACGGCACCGTAACGATAACCGGCCTTACTCAACGCTTCGCAAATAGCGACGAAATCCTTCCCGCCATGAGAAGTCAGCGTTCCGCAAACATTTTCCAACACAATCATTCGGAGCGAGCGGTTTTTTTTGATAAGTGCCTTCATAAGGCCCCAGAACGGCCAGAACGTGCCCGACCTGTCGCCCTTCAATCCTGCTCCGCCGCCGGCGAGTGACAAATCCTGGCAGGGGAAAGATCCCCAAACCAGATCCGCATGGTCCGGCAAATCCGATGTTTTGATGCTGCGCACATCGCCTGTTTTCAGGACTTCATCGCCCCAGTTTTGGTTATAGACTTGACTCTTCTTGTGGTCGAAGTCGTTAGCGAACAGGCAAGTCCATTGCGGCCCAAGCCCCATCCGGGCCATACCGCCTCCAGCAAAGAATTCGTAGAACTTGAACATGAGCTTGTTTGAGAAATGCGTTTGAGAGCGACGTTGCGTGATACTTTACAATATGCCGATTCTAGGTGCAATAAAAAAAGAACATTATGTGAACTTCCCTAAATGTTGTAAAAATACAGTAAATATTTCTCAATATATTGAACTTCTAAGTTTATCCCCCCTTGACTCCGCCCCTGCAAGAGACTATATTCTGTTTTTAGGTTGTTAGGCGGATTTTTTGCCGGAGAGCAAGGGGCGTTATAAATTATAGCCCCGCTCCGGCATCCCGGCGCAACGAAAAAAACCTTGTAACACAATCGGTTAAGCCGTTTATGGCGTTAAGAGTTTGCGACGAGTCAAGTTAGGAAAATAGAGAAAATGGGCAAAAGAGGACAAATAAGGACATTTACGTACATATGCGTACATTCGGGGTGGCCAATTTCTGTGTTTTCCATTGCAAATCAACGCTTTATGGCGTTTTTGCGGCATCGGGGCGGCGCACGAAAAACCGCCCTCGACGCCCTAGCAATCCGGCCTGTCCAGCACCTCGATCTCGTCCGGGCGCATGGCGATGGTGAAGGCGCCGTAGTCCTGGGTGATCCGTTCCGCCACCCCGTCGGCCCGGTAATCGATGCCGAGCTCGAACTCGGGCTCCGGCTGGCGGCTCCTGACCGGGAAGAAGGCGAGCCGGACCGGCCACGCCGCCGCCTGTTCCAGCCCGGCCGCCCGGAACAGCGCCAGGGTATCCCCGCTAAGAGGAGCGCGGGAATTCCCGATAGCCGCCGACACCCGGTAGGGATTTTTGAGGCTGGCGCCGTCGAACACGGTCTCGGCGAAAAACCGCGTGCCCTTCCGCCCCGCTTCGATCATCGCCTTCAAGTGCGCGGTCGGGAACAGGGTGCCCTTGGGCAGCGCCACCGTGGCCGCGGTTTTTCCGTCTTCGCCGCCACTGCTTTCGAAGGGGGCTTCGAAGCGGGCCTCGCCGGCGCCACCGGCAGAAGCGATGGCGGCCGTGCCCTTCAGCGATTCGACGAGGCGGCCCTGGCGCTTGTGGGTCATGCGGAAGCGGTAGCCGAGCCCGTCCTTGGTTTCGACGGCGGCGAACGACCAGGCGATATCGACGTCGCCGGTCTCGGCATAATGGAGGCGGAGAAAGATGTTGGTCCCCACCGTCCAGGCGTCGCAGGTCTCGGTGAAGCGGTATTGCATCGCCCCCTTGGCGGCGGCCAGGCCGGATCCGCTGTTGGCGGTCTTCAGCGTCATCCGGTAAAGCGCCCGGTGCGGCACCAGGCGGATGACCTCGGACTCGATGCCCGGCGCGCGGCCGGCGGCCAGGGCTTGACCCCCGCCTTGACCAAAGGGAAGCGCCGCCATCATGGTCAGCGTGGCCAACGTGGCCAGCGCCGGCAAAACGGCGGCGGTCATGGCATGGGGGCGGCAACGACGTTTTGGGTGGGTCATATGGGTCATGGTGGGGGCCACCTTAGGCGGCGTCCCCGGGCCTTGTCCAGCCTGCTAAATCCAGCCAAACCGCTGCCTCAGGCGGACTTACGGGCGGCCGATTCGTCCCGGCAAAATCCGCCCACCGGCCGCCCATTGCCGGCCCGGATTCGGTCTAAGGCGTTGGTTTCATTGGGTTTTGCTCATGGCACGGGGATTGCTTACTAAAGGGTTAACAGCACCATTCCGTTTGAGACTTTCCGGAGGGCAAAGCCTGTGGAACTGGTGATAACCCAAGACCACCCCCTTGCCGAACTGACCCTGAGCAAGCCGGACCAAAGCGAGACCACCCTGGTCGCCCGCGTCGTCCGCCTCGCCGAATGCCTGGAGCAGGCGCTCAAGGGCAACGCCACCCTGAAGACCGTCGGCGATGCCGTCGGCGGCGCGCTGGCCGCCGCCACCGATGCCGAAAAGCGCATCGCCGAGCAGTTGGAACGCCTCGCCCATTTCGAAGAGCTGGCGGTCACCGACGAGCTGACCGGGCTGTTGAACCGCCGCGGCTTCGAGGCCGAGATCAAGCGCACCATGCTGAGCGCCAAGCGCTACAAAGAGAAAGGCGTGCTGATCTTCGTCGATCTCGACGGCTTCAAGCCGATCAACGACACCTATGGCCACGCCGCCGGCGACGCGGTGCTCAGCCATGTGGCGGCGCTGTTGACGGACAACGTCCGCGGCACCGACTTCGTCGCCCGCCTCGGCGGCGACGAGTTCGCCATCGGGCTCACCCGCACCACCTGGGACGCCGGGCTGAAGCGGGCCGAAACCTTCGACCGGCTGATCAACGGCGCCCAGGTCAACTGCGCCGGGCGGATGATTACCATCCGCGCCAGCTTCGGCTTCCAGACCTACGGGCCGGACGACGACCTCAGGGAGCTCCTGAAGGGCGCCGACGACGCCATGTACGCCAGCAAGCGGGCGCGCGCCGGGACCGAGACGATCCCCCTGCCCCAGCCCCAGCGGGTCAGCGCCTGAAGGGAAAAACGACAATGCGCGTTGACAACAAATCCTTCTATGCCGATCTGTTCTCGAAGCCGGCCGTCCCCGACGAGGCCCCCGGGCGTCAACCGGAACTCCGGCCGGCCCCTTCCGTCGTTGCCGCCGCCATTCCCTCTAATGTCCCCCGGGGCGCGGTAAAGGCAGCCAAGGCCCGGAAGGCCATCCCCGACGAGACCCCGCGGCAGCCTCAACGACAGACGCCGGCCCTGCCGGTGGTGGCCGCGCCTCAAACCCTGCCGGTGGCTGTGCCGCAAACCCTGCCGGCCATAAGGCAAGATATCGCCCAACCCCCCGTGGCCAGGGCGAGGGCCGTCTCACCCCTGGCCGAGCTAATCGGCGACGTCGATACCCACAACCTGACGCCCCGCCAGATGGCCAACCTGAGCCTGGATTTCTATGCCGCCGGGGTCATTTCCTTCGAGGACTATGCCGTGCTCGCCTTCCAACCCGAACTGCACCCCGATTACGACAGCACCATCGGGGCGTTGACCGGCGAGGCGGCCGACCCCGACCGCCCCCGCGATTTTGTCCGCATCTGGGACGACCGGGCGGCCTTCCAACGCCGCCACGACACCGGGCGGCGCGACCTGATCGAGCAAAGCGAACGCATCGCCGCGGCGCTGCGCCGGATC
>CAZVFL010000038.1:0-24200 GCA_964626025.1 uncultured Thalassospiraceae bacterium | reverse complement strand
CCGCGAAGGCGGCCGCACGGTGGGCGCCGGCGTCGTCGCCAAAATCACGGAATAGGAATTAACCACCGGCCCCAAAGGGCCGGTGATTTTTATGGGGCTTAGGTTATGGATCAACAAAGCATCCGCATTCGTCTTAAAGCTTTCGATCACAGGGTACTCGATCAGTCGGCGAAAGAGATCGTCAACACGGCGCAGAGGACGGGAGCCCAGGTTCGCGGCCCCATTCCGCTGCCTACGCGGATCGAAAAGTTTACCGTTTTGCGTTCGCCTCATATCGACAAGAAATCCCGCGAGCAGTTTGAAATCCGCACCCACAAAAGAGTGTTGGACATTGTGGACCCGACCCAGCAGACGGTTGACGCATTGATGAAGCTCGACCTGGCTGCCGGGGTCGATGTGGAAATCAAGCTCTGACGCGGGGCTGGGTGAAGGTTCAGGGGTCATAGCATCATGCGCACCGGTTTGATCGCCCGTAAACTCGGAATGTCACGTGTGTTCAGCAATGACGGGACACACGTGCCGGTAACCGTGCTCGAAGTGGACGACTGCCAAGTCGTCGCCCATAAGATCAAGGACCGGGACGGCTACACCGCGCTGCAATTGGGGGTGGACCCGGCCAAAGTCAAAAACGTCAACAAAGCCATGCGCGGCCACTTTGCCAAAAGCAAGGTGGAGCCAAAGCGCAAATTGGTTGAATTCAGGGTGTCCGAGGATGCCCTGATCGATGTCGGCACTGAACTGTCGGCGGCTCATTTCATAGCCGGCCAATTCGTTGACGTTTCCGGGACTTCAATCGGCAAAGGCTTCGCCGGTGTCATAAAACGGCATGGTTTTTCCGGGCTTGGGGCTTCCCACGGGGTTTCCCTCAGTCACCGTTCCCAGGGGTCAACCGGCCAGTGCCAGGATCCGGGTAAAGTTTTCAAGGGCAAGAAAATGGCCGGACAGATGGGCAACGTCCGGGTCACCACACAGAATTTGAAAGTTGTCGGCACTGATGCAGAGCGCGGGCTGGTCCTAATCCAGGGTGCGGTGCCGGGCGCCAAGGGTGGATATGTCCGAATCGCAGATGCGGTGAAAAAGCAACTGCCCGACGGCGCGCCCTTTCCCTGCGCCATAAGGGGTCAAGAACCACCACCACCGCCGGCGGCAGAAGAGCCGGCTGAACAAGCAGAGGAGAACGAAGCTATGGAAAACACAATGATAAAGGCTATGGACGATACGCCGGGTGAAGAAGGTCCGGCTGAAGACGCCCCGACGGAAGCCCCAGCGGACGCGCCTGCCGAAGCTCCAGCCGAAGCTCCAGCCGAAGCGCCTACGGAAGACGCGCCCGGCGAAGGCGGCGGCGAAGGTTCTTAAAGCGAGGTCTAAGTAGATAAATTCTTATGAAGTACGACGTTATCACTCTCGCCAATAAGAAAACCGGCACCATCGAACTTGATGATGCCGTATTTGCAGTTGATGTGCGTAGCGACATCCTGTCGCGCGCCATCAACTGGCAATTAGCGAAACGCCGTGCCGGCACGGCCAAGACCAAAGAACGTAGCGAGGTCAAGGCCACTAAGTCGAAACCCTTTCGACAAAAGGGAACCGGCAGGGCGCGCCAAGGCACTACCGTTGCCCCGCAGATGCGGGGCGGCGGTGTTGCTTTTGGGCCCCGCGTGCGATCCTTTGCCCATAAACTGCCGAAAAAAGTGCGGACGATGGCGTTGAAATCGGCGCTTAGCGCCAAGCAGGCCGATGGCAAGCTGGTCGTCCTCGACGAAGCCAAATTGAAAGAGGCCAAGACCTCCGTGCTGGCCAAACAATTTAAAAAACTGAACTGGGGGCGGGCGCTGGTCATCGATGGCGCCGAGGTTGACAGCAATTTTGCCCGCGCCGCCGGCAACATTATCGGGTTGGACGTGCTGCCCTCCGGCGGCGCCAATGTTTACGACATTATGCGCCGCGATACCCTGGTGTTGACCCGGGACGGCGTTGAAAAGCTGGTGGAGCGGTTGAAATGAAGAAGTACAACGGCCGCGACGTCAAGCCCAGCAGGGAACGGATGTACGAATTGGTCCGGGGGCCGGTTGTGACGGAAAAGGCGACCCTCATTTCCGAACACAACCAAGTCACCTTCTGGGTGCCCTTGGACGCCAACAAGTTCGAGATCAAGGTGGCCATCGAGAATCTTTTCAAGGTCAAGGTCAAGGCGGTCAACACGCTCAGGAAAAAGGGCAAGGTTAAGAAGTTCCGGGGTCGCCCCGGCAAACAGATTGATACCAAAAAAGCCGTTGTCACCCTGGCCGAGGGCCAATCCATCGACGTTATGACGGGCATATAAGGGACTTTAAGAATCATGGCATTGAAAACATTCAATCCAACCACGCCGGGTCGCCGCGGTCTCGTGCTCGTCGACCGCTCCGGGCTGTGGAAGGGCAAACCCGAAAAGTCCCTGACCGAAGGCCTCCGTGGCAAGGGCGGGCGCAACAACAATGGCCGGATCACGGCGCGCCGCCGTGGCGGCGGCCACAAACGCCGCTACCGGGTTATCGATTTTAAGCGCCGGAAGTACGATATTGAGGCAACCGTCGAAAGGCTGGAATACGATCCAAACCGGACGGCATTCATCGCTCTCATTAAATACGCCGATGGCGAACTCAGCTACATTCTGGCCCCGCAACGGGTGCGCGTCGGGGACAAGATTGTTTCCGGCGAAACGGTGGATATAAAACCTGGTAACGCCCTTCCCATGCAGAACATTCCGGTCGGCACCATCATTCACAACATCGAGATGAAGTTGGGAAAGGGCGGGCAAATTGCCCGTTCCGCCGGCGCCTATGCTCAGATCATCGGCAAGGACCAAGGATATGCCCAGTTACGGCTATCTTCGGGCGAACTCCGCATGGTGCGGGCCGAATGCATGGCGACCATCGGCGCCGTTTCCAATCCCGATCAGCAGAATATCAAGCTCGGCAAGGCCGGACGCAAGCGGTGGCTTGGCAAGCGGCCGCAAGTGCGTGGCGTCGCCATGAACCCCATCGACCATCCCCATGGGGGTGGCGAGGGACGCACCAGCGGCGGCCGCCATCCGGTGACACCCTGGGGGAAGCCGACCAAGGGCAAGCGAACACGTTCCAACAAAAAGACGGACCGCCTGATCATGCGCCGCCGTCACGCGAAGAAATAGGAGGACACCCAAGGTGCCCCGCTCCATCTGGAAAGGTCCCTTTGTTGACGGCTATTTGCTCAAGAAGGCGGAAGAGGTTCGTGCATCCGGACGCAACGACGTCATCAAGACGTGGTCCCGTCGCTCGACGGTTTTGCCGCAATTCGTTGGCCTGACGTTCGGCGTTTACAACGGTCGTAAGTTCATTCCCGTTCTGGTGACCGAAGACATGATCGGCCACAAGCTGGGCGAATTTTCCCCGACCCGCATGTACTACGGCCATACGGCAGACAAAAAAGCCAAGCGGGAAGAAAGTGGAGAAGTTAGAGAAAGCGGAGGAAGGGAATAAGCCATGGGCAAAAAAACCTTCGGCCGCCAGCTTGCCGACAACGAAGCCATGGCCTACGCCAAGCATCTGCGCACCAGTCCGCAGAAATTAAACCTGGTGGCCGAAACCATCCGGGGCAAGAATTGCGAGGCGGCGCTGGCCGAATTGGAATTTTCCCGGCGGCGTATCTCCGGCGAAGTCAGGAAACTCTTGCAAAGCGCCATCGCCAACGCCGAAAGCAATCACCAATTGGACGTAGACCGGCTTTATATTGCGGAGGCCACGGTCGGCAAAACCATGGTCCTGAAACGGTGGCGTGCCCGGGCACGCGGCCGCGTCGGGCGTATCCATAAACCTTTTTCAAACATGCGCTTGATTGTACGCGAGCGCGAGGAGACTGCGTAATGGGTCAAAAGGTCAATCCCATCGGCCTGCGTCTGGGCATCAACCGGACCTGGGACTCGCGCTGGTATGCGGAAAAAAATTACGCCGAACTGCTGCATGAGGACCTGAAGATCAGGGACTTCCTGTTCGATCGCCTGTCCCAGGCTGGCGTTTCCAAGATCATCATCGAAAGGCCGGCCAAAAAGGCCCGCGTTACCATCCATACGGCGAGACCCGGCGTGGTCATAGGCAAAAAAGGAGCCGATATCGAAAAGCTTCGCCGCGAGATTTCCGAAATGACCGGCGGGGAAGCCCACCTGAATATCGTTGAAATCCGTAAGCCCGAAATCGAAGCCCAGTTGGTTGCCGAAAATGTTTCCCAGCAGATGGAGCGCAGGGTTTCCATCCGCCGGGCTATGAAACGTGTCGTGCAATCGGCCATGCGGCTCGGCGCCGAGGGCATCCGTATCAATTGCGCCGGACGGCTGGGCGGCGCCGAAATCGCCCGCACCCAATGGTACCGGGAAGGCCGTGTGCCACTGCATACACTCCGCGCCAATATCGATTACGGGGAATCCGTGGCCAACACCACCTATGGCACCTGTGGCGTCAAGGTCTGGATCTACAAGGGCGAAATCATGGCCCACGATCCCATGGCCCTCGACAAGCAGGCCCAAGAGCAACAGCCCCAGCGCTAAGGCTGGGATGGCCCGGAAGGAACCAGGAAAATGCTCGCTCCAAAAAACATGAAATACCGAAAGGCCCAAAAAGGCCGTATCCACGGCAAGGCGAAAGGCGGCAACAAGCTGAATTTTGGTTCCTACGGCCTTAAGGCGATGTCGCCGGAACGGATCACGGCCCGTCAGATCGAAGCCGCCCGGCGCGCCATGACCCGACACATGAAGCGTGCCGGGCGTGTGTGGATCAGAATTTTCCCTGACGTTCCCGTGTCCAAAAAACCCCCCGAAGTTCGCCAAGGCAAAGGCAAGGGCACGCCCGAATTCTGGGTGTGCAGGGTCAAGCCGGGCCGGGTTCTCTTCGAGATTGACGGGGTAACGGCGGATGTCGCCCGCCGCGCATTCGAACTTGCGGCTGCCAAACTGCCGATCAAGACTCGATTCGTAACCCGGTTGGGCGAAGAAGGATAGTGCGATGAAGGCCGAAGACGTGCGCACCAAAAGCGATGACGAGCTGAAAGAGCAGTTGCTGGACCTCCGCAAGGAGGCCTTCAACCTGCGCTTTCAAACCGTCAGCGGGCAGCTCGAAAACACGGCCCAGGTACGTGAAGTGCGCCGCGGCATCAGCCGCATCAAGACGATTTTAAATGAACGCCACCGCGCGGCGGCCCAGGCGTCTTAAGGAGAACGAAGCACATGCCCAGACGCGTCATGCAAGGGGTCGTGGTCAGCGACAAGATGGATAAAACCGTCACCGTAAAGGTTGAGCGGCGGATTATGCATCCGCTCTATAAAAAATTCATTCGCCGCTCCAAGAAATACGCCGTCCACGACGAAACCAATTCTTGCAAAACCGGCGACGTGATCAGCATCCGTGAATGCCGACCGCATTCCAAGCGCAAGCGATGGGAGGTTCTCACCGAGGGCGCCTAGAGGTGCGAGTGTGCGAATAAGGACGAGACAGGATGATACAGGCCGAAACAAATCTCAACGTGGCTGATAATTCCGGTGCCCGCCGGATCCAGTGCATAAAGGTGCTGGGTGGCTCCAAGCGCAAATACGCGTCCGTGGGCGACGTCATCGTCGTCACCATCAAGGAAGCAATTCCCCGCGGCCGCGTCAAAAAGGGCGAGATCGTAAGGGCTGTCGTCGTCAGGACCGCCAAAGACATTCGCCGGCCGGACGGCTCCGCAATCCGGTTTGATTCCAATGCGGCAGTGCTTATCAGCGCCCAGGGGGAACCTATCGGAACCCGGATTTTCGGACCTGTAACCCGCGAACTGCGCGCCAAGCGCTATATGAAAATCATTTCCCTTGCGCCCGAGGTGTTGTGATGACGGCGAAGTTTAAAATTAAGAAGGGAGACAGGGTCATCGTGACGTCCGGCCGGGATAAGGGCAAAACGGGTGAAGTTTTGAAGATCCTGACAAAGAACAGCCGGGCATTGGTCCAGGGCGTCAACATGGTCAAGCGCCACCAACGCCCAACTCAAACCACAGCTGGCGGAATCGTTGAGATGGAGGCGTCGATCCACGTTTCCAATCTGGCCCATATCGATCCCAAAGACCAACAGCCGACAAGGGTCGGTTACAAAATTCTTGAAGGTGACCGCAAGGTTCGCTTTGCCAAGCGATCCGGCGAAGTCATCGATATATAACGGACTGGATGAGCATGACACGCCTGCACGAATTTTATAAAAGCACGGTCAAACCGGCCCTAATCAAGGAGTTCGGCTACAAGAACTCGATGGAGGCGCCCAGGCTGGATAAAATTGTCCTCAACATGGGCGTTGGCGAAGGCTCACAGGACCGAAAAAAAGCCGAAGCCGCAGCCGAGGAATTGACCCGGATCACCGGGCAAAAGGCGGTGGTTACCAAAGCCAAGAAGTCGATCGCTACCTACAAATTACGCGACGGTATGATGATCGGCTGCAAGGTAACGCTCAGGCGGGATCACATGTACGAATTCCTCGACCGGCTGATTACCATTGCGCTTCCAAGGGTTCGGGATTTTCGCGGCATTTCCCCTCGCAGTTTCGACGGGTCCGGTAATTTTGCCCTTGGCCTAAAGGAACAAATCGTTTTTCCGGAAATTGATTACGACAAGGTCGATCAAATTCGTGGCTTGGACGTTGTTATCTGCACCACTGCCAAAACCGATGACGAAGCGAGGGCTTTGTTGAAAGGGTTCGACATGCCCTTCAGCGGCCGGGACCCCGAAAAAGAGAAGGAAGAAGAAGCAGCCCGTCGGGCGGCGCTGGAAGCTGAAAAACAGATTGCCCGGGAGGCCATGAAGGAAATTGAGGATGCTGATAGGGCCGTTGCCGAAGAGGCAGCCGGTGATGCGAAAAAGGATTCCGCTGACGAGGTGGACGAGAAGAACGCCGATAAGGCACAGGACAAAGCTCCGAAAGCCAAGGACGCCAAGGACACAAAAGGAGACGACTCGAATGGCTAAGAAAAGCGCAATCGAAAGAAATAAGAAACGGGCCCGTTTGTCCAACAAGTATGCGGCCAAGCGGGCGGCACTCAAAGCCCAGGCGAAGGATCTGACCCTTTCTCCTGAAGAACGTTTCAACGCGCGAATCAAGCTTGCTCAGCTTCCCCGCAATTCTTCTCCGGTGCGTCTGCGTCTGCGTTGCCAGATTTCTGGCCGGCCGCGGGGTAATTACCGGAAGTTCAAGCTCAGCCGCGTGGCGTTACGCGAATTAGCGTCGGCCGGGCAAATTCCCGGCATGGTCAAATCCAGTTGGTAAGGAGAAACGACCAATGACGATGACCGATCCCTTGGGCGACATGCTGACCCGCATCCGTAACGGACAGCAGGCCGGAAAATCCAGCATTACCTCGCCGGCTTCCAAGCTGCGGAGCAATGTGCTTGATGTTCTCAAACGCGAGGGTTTCATCCGTGACTTTTCCCAACGCGAAATTCGCCCGGGTATTTCAGAGATAGAGATCGAACTCAAATATCACGAAGGCGATCCCGTAATCCGTGAAATCAGCCGCGTGTCCACACCGGGCCGGCGCGTTTATTCAGGCATCAAGAACCTGTCCAGGGTGTATGACGGTCTCGGCATTTCCATCCTGTCAACGCCCCGTGGCGTGCTTTCGGATTCCGAAGCCCGCGACCAAAACGTCGGCGGCGAAGTCCTGTGCCGGGTTTTCTAAGGAACGTGGTGAGACCATTGGAACGAAATTATGTCACGTGTCGGTAAAAACCCTGTAGAGATTCCGGAAGGCGTCACGGTCGATATCGCCGGCCAGAATATCACCGCCAAGGGAAAGCTGGGTGAGCTAAGTCTGGTCCTGTCCGATGAGGTTGAAGCCAGCAGGGACGGAGACCAGATTTGGCTCAAGCCCCGCAATGAAGAGCTCTCCACCCAAAAGGTATGGGGCACGTCCCGGAGTCTCGTTAACAATATGATTTCCGGCGTCAACGAGGGCTTCACGCGAAACCTTGAAATCACCGGTGTCGGCTATCGGGCCCAGGTCCAGGGCAAGGAATTGGTTATGCAACTTGGTCTTAGCCACGAAATCCGTTTTTCCGTCCCGGAAGGCATCGACATCAAATGCTCGGACCAGAACCATATCTCGATCAGCGGCACCGACAAGCAGCAGGTCGGGCAAACGGCGGCGGAAATTAGATCGTTTCGCCCACCGGAACCCTACAAGGGCAAAGGCATCAGGTACGAAGGTGAGTACGTCTTCCGAAAGGAAGGTAAGAAGAAGTAATGGCTAAAACAAAACAATTATTCAATAGGCGTCAACAGCGAACACGCAAGCAGCTCCGCCGTAAAACAGGCGAACGTCCGCGTTTGTCCGTTTTCCGGTCCGGCAAGCACATCTACGCGCAGATCATTGACGACCGGCAGCAAGCCACCCTGGCGGCTGCTTCCAGCCTGGAGAAAAATCTTCGTGGCAAACTGAAAACCGGCGCTGACAAAGAAGCCGCCGGCGTGGTCGGCAAGGCGATAGCCGAACGTGCCGTGGCCAAGGGAATCAAAGAGGTCATCTTTGACCGCGGCGGATTCAAGTATCATGGCCGGGTCAAGGCCCTTGCCGACGCGGCCCGCGAAGGCGGATTAAGTTTCTAGGAAATCACATTAATGGCCGAAACAAAAACCCCATCACCGCAAACAAAACCCCCGTCACTGAAACGCCAAAGCGATCGTGGCGGCCCCCGTGGACGTCCCCGTGGACGCAACCGCGAAGCCGAACGGGAAGAAGGCGACGACCTTCTTGATAAACTGGTTCATATCAACCGCGTTGCCAAGGTGGTCAAGGGCGGTCGCCGTTTTTCATTTAGCGCGCTGGTGGTGGTCGGCGACGGGCGCGGTCGAGTCGGGTACGGCACCGGCAAGGCCCGGGAAGTCCCCGAGGCCATCCGCAAGGCAACCGATCAAGCAAAGCGGAACATGATTCAGATACCGCTCCGCGAAGGCCGCACGCTCCACCACGACGTTCAAGGCCGCTATGGCGCCGGTCGTGTCGTCCTCAGGGCGGCGCCACCGGGTACCGGCATTATTGCGGGCGGTTCCATGCGGGCGGTTTTCGAAACCATGGGCGTTCAGGACGTGGTCGCCAAATCCATCGGCACCTCAAATCCCCATAACATGGTCAAAGCCACCTTTCAGGCGCTTCAATCATGCGCCTCGCCCCGAAGCGTCGCTTCCCGTCGCGGCAAGAAAGTCAGCGATATCGTCTCGCGCCGTAGCGGACCGGCTGACGTTGCCGCCAAGGAATAATCCCATGGCCGACAGCAATAAAAAGGGAACCGTCAAAATCACGCAAACCAGAAGCCCCATTGGGCGGCCGAAGGACCAGCGTGCGACATTGGTCGGGCTGGGACTCAATAAAATAAACAGAACCCGTGAACTTGAAGATACGCCAGCGGTTCGAGGGATGATCGCCAAAGTCAGCCACCTCGTTCGCGTTGAAGAAAGCGGATGAACCCGGGGGCAAGGAAGCAGATAAGATGAGACTGAACGAACTTAGTGACCGGCCGGGGTCGCGCAAATCGCGAAAGAGGATCGGCCGCGGCATGGGGTCTGGCAAGGGCAAGACTTCCGGGGCCGGGCACAAGGGCCAGAAATCACGAAGCGGTGTTTCCCTTTTGGGTTTCGAGGGAGGGCAGATGCCTCTATACCGCCGCTTGCCGAAGCGGGGGTTTAGCAATCCCTTCACCAAGGATTACGCGGAACTCACGACCGGCAACTTGGAGCGCGCGGTTGCCAAAGGCAAAATTGACGCCAAAAAACCCATAACCGAAGATGCGCTTCGTGCCTCGGGTGTGGTGAAAAAAAGTAAAAACGGCGTTCGCCTGCTTGCGAAAGGTGAACTGAAGACCAAATTAACCATCGAGGTGGCAGGTGCTTCCAAGGGCGCCATCGCGACGGTTGAAAAAGCCGGCGGCAGCATCACCGTTTTGCCGCCCAAACCGAAACCCGAAGGCAAGGGCAAGGCCAGACACCGGAAGTTCCAGGAAGGATATGAAAAGCCCAAGAAAAAGGCTGATAAAGAAATAGAAAAACCCAAGGAAAAAGAATCGAAGGAAAAGAACGAGAAAAAGGCTAAAAAAGAACAGGCCCGGGAAGGCCAACCCGTTGAAGATAAAGAAAAAACAAAGGACGACGACAGTGAACCCGGCCAGGGCGAAGGCTAAACCTTAGACCTCCATGGCATCAGCAGCAGAACAATTCGCGTCAAATATGAATTTCGGGGCCTTCGCCAAGGCCACCGAATTGAAAAAACGCCTGTGGTTCACCCTTGGCGCACTGATTATTTATCGTCTCGGCACGTATATCCCGCTTCCCGGGATTAACCCGGCGGTGCTTCAGGACATCTTCCGCCAGAACCAGGGCGGAATTTTGGGCATGTTCGACATGTTTGCCGGTGGCGCGTTAAGCCGGATGACCATCTTCGCGCTCAATATCATGCCCTACATATCGGCCTCCATCATCATGCAGTTGATGTCGGCGGTATCACCGAAGTTGGAGGCGTTAAAGAAAGAAGGGGAAAGCGGCCGCAAAAAAATCAATCAATACACCCGCTACGGGACCGTGTTGATCGCGGGGCTCCAGGCCTACGGCATTTCCGTTGGCCTTGAAGGCATGTCCTCCAGCGCCGGTGCCGCCGTCGCCGATCCGGGGCTTTTCTTCCGCTTTCAGGTGGTCGTGACGCTGGTCGGCGGGACCATCTTCCTGATGTGGCTCGGTGAACAAATCACCTCGCGGGGTGTCGGCAACGGCATTTCGTTGATCATTTTTTCAGGCATCGTCGCTAATTTGCCCAGTGCACTTGCTGGCACGATGGAACTGGGACGGACAGGGGCGCTGTCGACCGGGTTCATCATTTTTCTTTTGATGATGTCCGTCGGCGTCATTTATTTCATCGTCTTCGTCGAACGCGCCCAACGCCGGATCATCGTTCAGTATCCGAAACGCCAGCGTGGCAATAGGATGACCGGCGGCGAAAGTTCACACCTGCCTTTGAAAATAAATACCGCGGGCGTTATCCCCCCCATTTTTGCCAGCTCCCTCCTGTTGATGCCGATCACGGTGATCGGATTTTCCGCCGGTTCGGGCCCGGAATGGCTGACCGGTGTTGCCGCCTACCTTGGCCGTGGCCAGCCGGTTTATCTTATTCTCTATATTTCGATGGTGGTATTTTTCGCCTTCTTCTATACGGCGGTGGTTTTCAATCCCGCCGATACCGCCGATAACCTTAAACGGTATGGCGGGTTCATTCCCGGCATCCGGCCCGGCAACAACACCGCAGAGTATCTGGATTGGATCCTGACCCGCCTGACCGTGGTCGGCGCCGCCTATCTGGCAGCCATTTGCCTGTTGCCGGAACTTCTGATCTCGCGTTACTCGGTACCTTTCTATTTCGGCGGCACCAGCCTGCTGATCGTCGTCACCGTGACCATGGACACAATTGCCCAAGTGCAATCTCATTTACTAGCGCACCAATACGAAGGGCTGATCAAGAAAACGAAACTAAGGGGCCGTCAGTGATAAATATGATTCTCTTGGGCCCCCCTGGCGCAGGCAAGGGCACGCAGGCGAAAAAGGTGCAGGAAGAATATGGAATTATCCAGTTGTCCACCGGCGACATGCTGCGCGCCGAGGTGACTTCCGGCAGCGACCTCGGCCGGCAGGCCAAGGACATAATGGATTCCGGGGGCCTGGTGTCAGACGAGCTCATTATCAGCATGATTTCGTCCCGCATAGACCAGGACGACTGTAAAAACGGCTTCATCCTGGATGGGTTTCCGCGCACCGTGCCGCAAGCGGAGGCATTGGACATCATGCTTCGGGAAAAAGGCCTGGTCATCGACCACGTAATAGAGATGAGCGTCGATGACAAGGCAATGGTCAAGCGGATTACCGGGCGGTTTACCTGCGCCGAATGCGGCGCCGGTTTCCATGACGAGTTTCAAAAACCGGAAAAGGATGGCGTTTGCGACTATTGCGGGGGGACGGAATTCACCCGCCGCGCCGACGATAACGAGGAAACCGTCCGCAACCGGTTGATCGCCTATCATGAGCAAACGGCCCCTATCATTTCCTATTACGAGGAAAAAGGGGTGATGGAGAGAGTTGACGGAATGGCGCCCATCAATGAGGTAACGGACCAGTTGAATGCTCTATTGGGATAACGTAAAAAAGGCAGGAAAAGCGCGGATTGAGCGTGTTGACTTGAGGTCGTCAAGCCCTATAATCGCGCCTCTTCCGGCACCCAACGGACAAAAAATATTTTTTATTTCCAAAGTTTAAGGAGAACGGACTTTGGCGCGCATCGCTGGTGTTAATATTCCAACCGCGAAGCGGATTGTGATCGCGCTTACTTACATTCATGGTATTGGCCGTACTTCCGCGCGGAAAATCTGCGAGGACATCGGCATTCCGCCTGAGAGACGGGTTAACGACCTCACCGATGACGAACTGGTGCGGATTCGCGAAACCATCGACCAGGAACATCAGGTCGAAGGTGATCTCCGGCGCGAGGTTGCCATGAATGTAAAGCGGTTGATGGACCTTGGTTGTTACCGGGGGCTCCGTCATCGTCGCGGCTTGCCTGTGCGCGGTCAGCGGACTCATACCAATGCCCGCACCCGCAAAGGACCGGCAAAAGCAATCGCGGGCAAGAAAAAAATCTTAAAAGGGTAAGCAGGAACCGGAATGGCAAAGGCAGCAACCCAAAAAACGCGCCGCCGCGAGCGCAAGAACATTATTTCCGGTGTCGCACATGTGAACGCGACGTTCAACAACACCATGATTACGATAACCGATGCCCAGGGCAATACGATCACCTGGTCGTCGGCGGGTTCACAGGGGTTTAAGGGTTCGAGAAAATCCACCCCCTATGCCGCCCAGGTCGCAGGCGAGGATGCTGGGCGGAAAGCCATGGAACACGGCATGAAAACTCTCGAGGTGGAGGTCAAAGGCCCGGGATCCGGCCGTGAATCCGCCTTGCGCGCCCTGCAAGCCGTTGGTTTTACAATCACCGCTATCCGTGATGTGACGCCAATACCACACAACGGTTGCCGACCCCGGAAACGTCGCCGGGTGTAAGGCTGCACAATCAAGCCATGCTTGACGTGGCGGAGATGGAAGAAAACATCCAAAATTTCGCCTTTCCTCGGGGGTGGGGCGAAAAAGAACACAAAAACAAGCTCCAACCCTGGAGCTTCAGGTCAACGTCGCGATCATGAGGTCACAAAAGTGATTCAAAAAAATTGGCAAGAACTGATTAAACCGACGAAACTGGACGTTCAGCCCGGCACCGATGCGGTGCGCACGGCGACCATCGTTGCCGAGCCGCTGGAGCGAGGTTTCGGTCTGACTCTAGGCAACGCACTCAGGCGCGTCCTTCTGTCGTCCTTGCAAGGGGCGGCGGTAACGTCGGTGCAGATTGATGGTGTGCTGCACGAATTTTCGTCGATTCCGGGCGTCCTCGAAGACGTCACGGACATTGTGCTTAACATCAAGTCGCTTAATATTCGCATGTCCGCCGAAGGGCCGAAGCGAATGACTCTTAAAGCGTCCGGCTCCGGCGAAGTGACGGCGGACGCTATAGAAGCCGGCCCAGACATCGAAATTATGAACCCGGACTTAGTCCTTTGCCACTTGGACAAAGGGGCGAAGGTCAATATGGAGCTGACCATTGAAAACGGGAAGGGCTACGTAGCGGCCGACCGAAACCGTCCCGAGGACAGCCCCATCGGGCTGATTCCCGTGGATGCCGTATTTTCACCGGTGCGCAAGGTCACTTACAAGGTGGATAACACCCGTGTCGGTCAGGTCACCGACCATGACAAGCTCAGCCTTGAAGTGACGACCAATGGCGCAGTCACGCCCGACGATGCGGTGGCGCTGGCGGCCCGCATCCTTCAGGACCAATTGAGCCTGTTCATCAATTTCGAGGAACCGCAGGTGATCATAGCCGAAGAGATGAAGGAAGACCTGCCCTTCAACAAGAACCTGCTGCGCAAGGTGGATGAACTGGAACTGTCCGTGCGTTCGGCCAATTGCCTGAAGAACGACAACATCATCTACATCGGCGATTTGGTTCAGAAAAGCGAAACCGATATGCTGCGCACACCTAATTTCGGCCGCAAGTCGTTGAACGAGATCAAAGAGGTTCTTGGACAAATGGGCCTGCATCTGGGGATGGAAATTCCCAATTGGCCGCCCGAAAACATTGAGGAACTGGCAAAGAAACTGGATGATCCGTACTAAGTGGACCAACCGGCCCTAAAGGAAGAACCAACATACGTGCGTGTAAAATGGCACGCGCACGGAATCAAAAAGGAGCCTAACCATGCGTCACCGTCACGGCGCCCGAAAGCTGAACCGGACCAGCACCCACCGCAAGGCCATGTTTTCCAATATGGTAGTGTCTCTCTTGACCCACGAACAGATCAAGACGACCTTGCCGAAGGCAAAAGAACTCAGGCGCGCCACCGATAAAATGATTACCCTTGGCAAGCGGGGCACGCTCCACGCCCGCCGCCGGGCTTATTCATATCTTCGGGACGACGGCACCGTCGCCAAGTTGTTTGGCGCTCTGGCCGAACGCTACAAGGACCGCCCCGGCGGATACACTCGGGTGTTGAAGGCCGGTTTCCGCTATGGCGACAGCGCGCCGATGGCGGTTATCGAATTGGTTGATCGCGATCCTGACGCCAAAGGCGCCGAAGACAAGGCCCGCCACGCCATGCAACAAGAGGCCGAGGGCCCGGTGGAAGCAGCTTGACTCACCGCGTCCGGCATAACAAAAACCAAATCGAAAAGGCAGCCTCCAGGGTTGCCTTTTTCTTTTCCGGGATTGGAAAGCGGCGCCTGGCCCGGGGTGTTGCAGGCCCCAATAATACGCTAACGTTTACTGGTTCTTTATGGAGGATCAACCGATGAGCGGCAAGAAAATCACCATCATCGCGGCTGACGGCGGCGAGTTCATGAGTTATTTGGCGACCCCGGAGTCGGGGGGTGGCCCCGGAATCGTGGTGATACAGGAAATTTTCGGGGTCAACGACGTCATGCGGAGCATCACCGACAGTTATGCCGAGGCCGGCTACATGGCGCTTTGCCCTGACCTGTTCTGGCGGCAGGAACCGGGCCTCCAGTTGACCGATCAAACGGAAGAGGAATGGGCCCGGGCGTTCGAGCTGTTCAACGGTTTTGATTTGGACAAGGGGGTTCAGGATCTGGATTCCACCATCGAAACACTCCGCGGCCAGGAAGGCTGTTCGGGAAAGGTAGGGACCGTTGGGTTCTGCCTGGGCGGCCGGCTTGCTTTTTTGACCGCAACCCGGACCAAAGCGGACGCTGCCGTCGGTTATTACGGGGTGATGTTGACGGAACACCTGGGTGAAACGATCAACGCGCCGCTGGTCCTTCATATTGCCACCGAGGATGAATTCGTGCCCAAGGAACAGCAAGCCGAAGTGCACGCGGCGCTCGACAGCAACGACAAGGTGACCCTCTTTGACTACGAAGGTCAGGACCATGCCTTTGCCCGGGCCGGCGGCAAGCATTTCGACCAAGCCTCGGCCGACGCCGCCCTTGGGCGCACCCTCGATCACTTCAAGGCGCATCTGGGCTGACCCGGGAGGCCAGCCCTTCACCAATAACCTCCGGGGCTCGGAAAGATCATGAGCACACTGTTCGAATCCAGCGCCCCGCGCCCCATGGCCGACCGTTTGAGGCCGAAAAGTTTGTCCGAAGTCGTCGGCCAGAATCACCTTCTTACCGGCGCCGGGCCGATCGCCCGGATGACGGCATCCGGAAATCTGAGTTCGATCATCCTCTGGGGGCCGCCCGGAACTGGAAAAACCACGATTGCGTGGCTCCTGGCCGATTTGACCGATATGCATTTTGAAAGGTTGTCGGCGGTGTTTTCCGGCGTCGCCGATTTGCGCAAGATTTTCGATACGGCCAAAGGTAAGCGCGAAATGGGCCAGGGCACGCTGCTCTTTGTTGACGAAATCCACCGTTTCAACCGCGCCCAACAGGACGGGTTCCTGCCCTATGTCGAAGACGGCACCATTATCCTGGTTGGCGCCACCACGGAAAACCCGTCTTTCGAGCTGAATGGGTCGCTGCTGTCCCGGACTCAAGTCCTGGTGTTGAATCGGCTGGACGATGGGGCGCTTGAGGAATTGCTTGCCCGTGCCGAGAAGGAAGAAGACCGGCCCCTGCCGTTGGACAACGATGCCCGTGCCGCCCTTCGCGCCATGGCCGACGGTGACGGCCGTTACCTATTGAACATGGCCGAAGCCGTACTGGCGCTTCCGCCCGAGCAGACATTGGATACGGCGGCCTTGACCGAAGTCGTGCAACAACGGGTTCCCCTTTATGACAAGTCTCAGGAAGGTCACTACAACCTTATCAGCGCACTCCATAAATCGCTTCGTGGCTCCGACACCGACGCGGCGCTCTATTGGCTGGCCAGGATGTTCGCCGGCGGTGAAGATCCCCGTTATATCGCCCGGCGCTTGACCCGTTTCGCGTCCGAGGATATCGGCCTTGCCGATCCTCAGGCCCTGGTGCAGGCTATCGCCGCCTGGGAGGCTTTTGAACGCATAGGTTCCCCGGAAGGCGAGCTAGCCATCGTGCAATGCGTGATCTATCTGGCCACGGCGCCGAAATCCAATGCTGCCTATAAGGCCGAAAAAGCGGCGGCCCAGGCGGCCCGGGAGACGGGTTCGCTCGATCCGCCGAAACATATTCTCAACGCGCCGACGGGTTTGATGAAGGATTTGGGCTATGGGGCCGGCTATGAATACGACCACAGCACCGAAGACGGCTTTTCCGGCCAGAACTATTTTCCCGACGGCATGGCCCGGAGCCGCTTTTATGAGCCCGGCGAGCGTGGATTCGAGCGGGAAATCGTCAAAAGGCTTGAATACTGGGACAAGCTGCGCCATCAGAAGGGCGGCGAAAAGGAATAGCCCGGAACATCGAACGTTAACCCAAGAACGACAATGACCGGCGTTAAGGCCCTTAAAATAAACACCGACGAAGCGGGCATGCGGGTCGACCGCTGGTTCAAGCAGCGGTTCCCTGGAATCGGCCATGGGCGATTGCAAAAACTGCTGCGCACCGGCCAGGTTCGGGTGGACGGGGGCCGCGTCAAGGCCGGGATGCGGCTTAATGCCGGACAAACGGTTCGGGTTCCGCCTCTTGGGCCCTCGCCGCCGAAGCCCAAGCCATCCCGGGTGGTCGTTTCGAAGGCCGACGCCAAGGATCTGAAGGCCCGCGTCCTTCATCGGGACAAGGACGTCCTTGTCCTGAACAAGCCGGCGGGATTGGCCGTACAGGGCGGTAGCGGCCTTCGCCGGAATCTTGACGCCATGCTGGATGCGCTTCGTTTTGGCGCTTCCGAGCGGCCGCGCCTGGTGCACCGGCTGGACAAGGACACCAGTGGCGTTTTGGTTCTGGCCCGTAACGCCGCCGCGGCGCGGAAACTAACCGCCGCCTTTCGGTCCAAGAAAGTCCGCAAGCTTTACTGGGCGGTGGTGGTGGGGGTGCCTCGGCCGGCCGAAGGGATGATTAATTTGGCATTGGCAAAGACGCCCGGCCCCCGGGGCGAGAAGATGACGGCTGGCGTTGGGGGCGGCAAAAAGGCGGTTACGTATTTCCGTCTTATTGATCGCGCCGGCAGCAAGGCCGCGTGGGTGGCCCTTGAGCCGTTGACCGGCCGAACACATCAATTGCGGGTTCACGCGGTGACGTTGGGCACGCCGATCCTGGGCGACGGAAAATACGGCGGCCGTGACGCCTTCCTTGACGGCAAAGACATCACCGGACAACTTCACCTCCACGCCCGCGCTCTCCGCATTCCTCATCCCACCGAAGGCATTCTCAAGGCCGTGGCTCCCTTGCCCGAGCACATGCGGAAAACCTTCAAGGCGCTTGGCTTCGATGACCGGCGGGAACATGAGTTATTCAAAGATATCAATAAACTATCCGATTTTATTTAACGCTCTAAAAACCCCCAAGATTTGCTTCACAATTATGCCCTTGGAACTACAATGATCGAATATAACCAGCCGCGATGGGTTGGCCCGGCCAACCAAATAATCCAGGGTTAGCGGCTGAATACTCTTGAGGGGGGCTATTGTTTTTTGAAGGGGGATGCGCGTTTGCGTATTGCTCTTTCGGTTTTGTGTCGGTTATTCGCCACCGGCTTCAAGGCCCTGAGGTGAGGGGATAAGATGAGGCTTTTGCTGATCGAAGATCACGACCGGTTCTCAAAGTTCGTCATAGACGGCCTTGAGAAAGAAGGTTTCACCGTTGACGGCGTCGATACCGCCGGCGGCGGCGAAGACGCGATGGCGACGGTCCAATACGACGCCATCATCCTCGACCTCGGGCTTCCCGATAAGGACGGCCTTAATGTGCTTAGGGAATGGCGAGAACGGGGTAACGAAACGCCGGTCCTGATCCTTACCGCCCGGGACGGCATTGACGAAAGAGTCAAAGGCCTTAACAGCGGCGGCGACGATTACCTGTTGAAGCCCTTCGCCATGGAAGAGCTGGTCGCGCGTATCCGTGCCCTGTTGCGGCGGACTGGCGGGGTCCTGGGGCTGGTTATCACCGCCGGTAACGTTTCCTTCGACACCACCGCCCGGGAAGTGCAGGTGGATGAAAAGACGATTGCCATTCCAAGGCGCGAGTTGGGCGTGCTTGAGCAGTTGATGCGCCGCAACGGCCGCGTCGTTCCCAAGGACGTTCTTGAAGACAAGATTTACGGGTTCGGCAAGGAGATTTCGTCCAACTCGGTCGAGGTCCATGTTTCCCGGCTGCGCAAACGATTGGCCAGCGCCGGCGCCAATATCAGCGTCCACACGCTCCGCGGGGTTGGCTACCTGTTGTCCGAAGAAAGCTCCCTGGCGTCTCCATAGGGTCTTTGTAAACCCTTTTCCGCGTCAGGGCCGGGCACCTTTAAAAATTTCATTTTTCTGATTATGCCCCATTCAAGCCCCTTGCGTTTGGCCGTTTTTGACTGTGACGGCACGTTGGTCGATTCACAGCATTCGATTATCGATTCGATGGATGCTGCCTTTGACGCCCACAACCACCCACGGCCCGAGGCCGAGGCCATAAGGGGCATCGTGGGGTTGCCTCTTGATGCGGCGATCAAGCGATTGCTCCCGGAGATTGACCCGGATGGCCTGACGCGGATGGAGGCAAGTTACATCGAGGCTTTCCGCGATTTACGCAAAAAGGGCAAGGTGGCCGACCCCCTTTACCCCGGCGCCCTCGAAATCCTTGAAACCTTGAGTTCCCAGGGCTGGGTGCTGGGCATTGCCACCGGAAAGGGAAGCCTGGGCCTTGCCGCCACCCTGGAAACCCATGGCCTTACCGATCATTTTTCTACCCTGCAAACGGCCGATAACGGCCCCGGCAAACCGAACCCCGATATGCTGCTGAGCGCCATGAGCGAAACCGGCGCCGATCCCCGGTCGACGGCAATGATCGGCGACACCACCTTCGACATGGAGATGGCCCTCAGCGCCGGCACCATGGCGGTCGGAGTCTCCTGGGGGTATCATCCTACGGAGAATTTACAATCGGCTGGGGCGCACGCGGTCATTAACGATTTTGTGGAGCTTCCCGAAAAACTCGAAAGCCTAGGGCGAACCCCGGAATGAAAAATTGGCGAAAAATTCTCTCAGGCGTTGTTGTTCTGGTCGTGGCCGTGATCGTCGCCGGAGTCGCCATTATCAAATCGATCGATTTAAACGAATACAAAGGCTTGATCGCAGAAGAGGTAAAGAAGGCCACCGGCCGCGACTTGACGATTACCGGAGAGCTGAACCTGGAACTTGGCTTTAGCCCAGCGGTGGCCGTGGGAGGCGTGACCTTCGCCAACGCGCCCTGGGGCTCCAGAAAGGAAATGGTAAAGCTGAAACGGTTTGCCGCCGAGGTCGAACTGCTGCCCTTGCTGATTGGCAATGTCCGGGTCAAGAGACTGGTTCTTGCCGGGCTCGATTTGCTTATCGAAACCAATAAAAAAGGCCGTGGCAATTGGGAACTGAAGGGGCAAAAAGAAAAAGCCGGTAAGAAAAAGCCATCGGAAGGGCCATCAGGGACGTTGCCGGTGGTACACCTGGTGAGGATCGAAGATCTAACGCTAACCTACCGGGACGGGCGAAGCGGCGATAAGACGGTTCTTCGCCTCGATAAATTGAATGTCCGAAGCGACGGCACGGACAAGCCCATGGACATAGACCTGGCTGGCGCCTTCAACGGCAAAACCTTCAAGGCATCGGGCGTGTTGGGGCCCTTGGAAACATTCATCGAGGGCCGCTACCGGCTTGACCATCTCAAGGCAAACATCGCCGGAAGCGACCTCAATGGCCGGGTCTCGGTGAGGCTTGCCGGCGTGGCGCGGCCAAAGGTGGATGCCGAGCTGAATTCCTCGTTGCTCGACCTGGATGCCCTGTTGCCTCCTTCCAAACAACCAAAGGACAGTGGCAAGAGCGGCCGGGACCGGGTCTTTTCCGCCGACCCGCTGCCCACGGATGCGCTCAAATCGGTGGATGCCAAGGTGCGGCTCAAAGCGGCCCGGCTTCTCAGTGGCGGGGTTGAGATAAAGGACGTCGAGATATTGTTGGTCCTCGGCGGCGGCCGGCTTGACATCAAGCCCCTGAGAGCGACCGTCGGCGGCGGCAAGATCAACGCTAACGTCGTTTTCGACGGCTCCGGCCCGACTCCGGCGCTGACCATAAACCTGGATGCGCGACAGGTTGATTACGGGGCCGTCCTCAAACAATTGAAAATGACCGACATCGCCTCCGGCAAGATCGATGGGAAAATCAACTTGAAGGGCCGCGGTGGCTCCGTCCGGGCCATCATGGCCGGCCTTAACGGCCGCGTTCGGCTGGTGACGGAAGGCGGGCAGGTCGAAAGCGGCCTTTTGAACGTGTTGTCGGCGGACATCATGTCGGCGCTGCCGTTCGTGGACAGCAAGGGCGACAAGTCGATCCGCTGTGGCGTCGTCGATTTCGACATCCGCAACGGACAGGCCCGGGCAAAAGCGCTTCTTTTCGAGACCGGCGGCCTCAGCATGATCGGCGCCGGCAGCATCAACCTCGCGAACGAAACCATCGACATCAAGATCAAGCCGCGGGCCAAGAAGCTCAGCATCCTGAAACTGGCTATGGTGCCGGTCCATGTCGGCGGCACCCTGGCCAATCCGTCGGCGGCCCCTGATCTGGCCGGGACGGTCGTCGGCGCGGTTTCAACGGTCAAGGATATTGCCACCGGCGGCGTCTCGGTGATCGGCAAGCTGGTCGGTATCGGCGGCGGCAAGTCCTCGGGCCAGGCGTCCAGCAAAGTCGATGAAACGGACTATTGCAAACTGGCCCTTGCCGGAAAACCCATCCAGCGGACGACGGCCAAAAGCCAACCCGCGCCGGCGGCCGCGCCACCGCCTTCCGAAACAGACAAAGGCACCACCGGCTCGACAATGGAAAAGGTGGACAAGAAGCTGGATGACCTCGGCAAGGACATCGGCGGCGCCCTAAAGAGTTTGTTCGGGAAGTAAGCCGGGACCGGTGGGGATGCCATCCACAGACGCAAATGCCGCCCAGGAACAGGTCAAGCGCGAGCGCCCGGCGGCCATCGGCCATCTGCTCAAATACGCCACCACCGATCTTTTGTGCTATCGGACGGAGGGCCCGGCCGAACTCAGGGAGCGCCAACGGGAATCCTGGCAACCGTTGCTCGACTGGGCGGCGGAGACTTTCGATGTCCGCCTGGTGGTGACCGATGGCGTTGTCCCCGTGGAGCAGCCGGCCGAGGCATTGGCCCGGCTGAGGAGTGCCGTCGAGGCGCTGGATGACGCCTCGCTAACGGCACTGGCATCGGCGACCCGGGCGTCCGGGTCCCTGGTTATCGGTTTGGCCCTCGTTCATGGCCATATTGACGCGGAAGGGGCGATGCAAGCCTCACACCTCGACGAACGCTGGCAAAACGAAAAATGGGGCGAAGACGAAGAACAAACAAAACGCCGCGCCGCCCTTAAGGATGAGATCGAGGACGCCGTCCGGATTCTTGATTTGATTGGCGGATAAGCGAAACCCATCATAGAATGTTATCAACGGTTTGGGGGGCTTATGCAGGACATCATCCGCCAGCTAGAGGAAAAGCGCCAACGGGCCCGCAAGGGCGGCGGCCAAAAACGCATCGACACCCAGCACGACAAGGGCAAGCTGACAGCCAGGGAGCGCATCGAACTTCTGCTCGACCCCGATTCCTTCGAGGAATGGGACATGTTCGTCGAGCACCGCTGCACCGACTTCGGCATGGAAAAACAGATCATCCCCGGCGACGGGGTGGTTACCGGGTTCGGCACCGTCAACGGCAGGCTGATTTTCGTCTTTAGCCAGGATTTCACCGTTTTCGGCGGATCGCTCTCGGAAGCCCACGCCGGAAAAATCTGCAAGATCATGGACCAGGCCATGAAAGTGGGGGCGCCCGTGGTCGGCATCAACGATTCCGGCGGCGCCCGCATCCAGGAAGGCGTGGCGTCGCTGGCCGGATACGCCGATGTGTTTCAAAGGAACGTGCTGGCGTCCGGCGTCATCCCGCAGATTTCCATCATCATGGGGCCTTGCGCCGGTGGCGCGGTGTATTCGCCGGCGATGACCGACTTCATCTTCATGGTCGAGGACACGTCCTATATGTTCGTCACCGGCCCGGACGTGGTCAAGACCGTCACCCACGAGGAAGTCACCCTCGAACAACTCGGCGGCGCCGTGACCCACACCACGACCTCCGGCGTCGCCGACAAGGCCTTCACCAACGACGCCGAGGCGCTTTTGACCATGCGCCGGTTTATCGATTTCCTGCCGGCCAACAACCGGGAGCGGCCGCCGTCCAGGCCGACTCCGGACCTCGCCGACCGGGTCGAGGAATCGCTGGACACCCTTATCCCCGACGACCCGGCCAAGCCCTACGACATGAAGGAACTGATTACCAAGGTCGTGGACGAAGGGGATTTCTTCGAGCTGCAGCCCGATTTCGCCGGCAACATCATCGTCGGCTTCGGCCGGATGGGGGGATCCACCGTCGGCATCGTCGCCAACCAGCCGATGGTCCTGGCCGGGTGTTTGGATATCTCGTCGTCGATCAAGGCGGCGCGCTTCGTCCGTTTCTGCGATTGTTTCAACATCCCCATCGTCACCTTCGTCGACGTACCCGGCTTCCTGCCCGGCACGGCGCAGGAACTGGGCGGCATCATCAAGCACGGGGCCAAGCTGCTGTTCGCGTTTGCCGAGGCGACGGTGCCCAAGGTCACGGTGATTACCCGCAAGGCCTATGGCGGGGCCTACGACGTGATGAGTTCAAAACACCTGCGCGGCGACGTAAATTTCGCCTGGCCGTCGGCGGAAATCGCGGTCATGGGGCCGAAGGGGGCAGTCGAGATCATTTTCCGCGGCGACATCGGCGACGAGAAAAAAATCGCCAAGCGCGCGCAAGAATACCGCGAACGCTTCGCCAATCCGTTCATCGCCGGCCACCGGGGGTTCATCGATGACGTCATCATGCCGCACAACACCCGGGCGAGAATCTGCAAGTCGCTCCGTATGCTGCGTGACAAGAAGCTGGAAAACCCCTGGAAGAAGCACGGCAACATCCCGCTTTAACGAAAGACCGTTGGAAGGCATTCAGACCCCGGTCAAAGGCGTTAAAGTGCGTTCAAAGGCGGTTAAAAGGCGGGTCGAAACGACCTAAGTCTTTGATTCAAAACAAAACAAGCCCGATTCCCCATCGAAATGTACTCTTTTGTACGCATTTGTACGTATTTTCTTCGCAGGTGCGGAATCCTGGACGGTCGAACCGGCGGGCATCCGGTCCCGTTTAATTGCCACCCGTTTCCCGTCCATCCCGGCATTGACGGCCCGAACGGTCGAGAGGGCGGTATTCACAATGTCAAAGAACAAAAATAGAACATAGTCGTTCCCGGTGCGGATTTCAAGACCAGACAGGATTTTTTTTGACCCCGATCGAGCCGAAACCCCTTGGCGCGAAGGTCGCAGCCTTCAAAGAGTCAAAACAAAGGCACCTAAATAGTCACCATCTGTCCGCTCATGATGCAATGGACGGCTCCCACCCAACGGCATCTCGATGTGCCAAAGTTGTGGT
>CAZVFL010000037.1:0-24436 GCA_964626025.1 uncultured Thalassospiraceae bacterium | reverse complement strand
CCCCATGCCGTCGCCCTGGGCCGAATCGGCGGGAAAAAAGGCGGGCCAGCCTGAGCCAAGAAACTCAGCGCCAAGCGCCGGAAAGAGATTGCTCAGAAGGCCGCCCAGGCTCGCTGGCAAAAAGAAAAATAAGCCAAATCAAGGGAATACACCAATTCCTTAAGGTTCGCGTTCCGTTTCACCTCATTTTTGAAATTATACACCACTCATGGGTTGACATGAGTGGTTTGCATGCATATATAACAAGTAGGGAAAATTCTTGAAATTATACCACCAGAATCAGCGAAGCGAGGGGTTATGAGTGAATTGGACCTTGGGCAGGAAAAAGTCCAACTGACGGCCCATATTAAGAAATGGCAGGCGGACCGTATGCTTCTCTTGTCAGAGAAGAAGGGTATTGAAACGCAGCTCGCCGACATCGAAGAAAATTTAAAGTTTGCCCTAAAAATTGCCGGTGTCGAGCAGAGCCCGGTTATGGGGATGTTCGGCGAGGACGAGCCCGAAAAACAGGAAACGATGGTGGAAACGGCGACCAAGATTCTCAAAGAGGCTGACGGTTGGATAACCCACAAGAAAATAAAACAGGGACTACGAAAAATTCCCCACCTGAAAGCTATGATGAAAGCCAGTCCTAACTATTATTACACGATGATACGTCGGATGGTGGAGCGCGAAGATGTCGAGAAGGACGGAAAAAAGTATCGGTATATCGGGATGCTGAAATGAAAACGCCAGGCAATACGATCTTGGCGATCTTGCCTGGCGCTTCAATTTGATTCCGGCTTAGCCAGCCGGGTAACGTGCGGTGGTGCCAACCACGGGCAACAGGAGCCCTGAAAGGTAGGTGGCACATGACAACATAAACTGACCGGTTAAGCTCGGCCTCAGGGTGGCCCCCTGAGGTTCGGGCGCCGGTCGCCGTCAGGGGTAATATAGTAAGTCTCTGATTCAATTGCAAGATTAATAATTTTAAGTCATTTCAATGGCTTATTTTTATATGTGGTTTAAACTGACCAAAATGCTTGAACGAAAATGCATTGTGGTGTATGGTGTGAGTATGAATAGATTAAGCATAGAGCGCAGGGCCCAAATTCTCTCATGTCTTGTTGAGGGCAATTCACTCCGCGCCACCTCCAGAATGACCGGCGCAAGCAAGAATACCGTTGTTAAATTGCTCGTTGATGTTGGCGAGGCTTGCGAAGAATATCAATACAACGTCCTTCGCGATCTGCCCTGCAAGCGCATCCAGGTTGATGAAATCTGGTCCTTCTGCGCCATGAAAGAGAAGAACGTCCCCCATGAGAAAAAGGGGGAGCGTGGTATTGGTGACGTTTGGACCTGGACGGCGATCTGCGCCGACTCAAAACTCTGCCCAACCTGGCTTGTCGGTGGCAGGGACGCTGAATACGCAGAAATGTTCCTCAAGGATGTAGCAAGCCGGATGGCTGGCCGCATACAACTAACTTCGGACGGCCACAACCCTTATCCGAAGGCCGTTGAAAAAGCGTTTGGCAAGAACGTTGATTACGCCCAACTGGTCAAGATTTACGGCAAGTCGCCCGAACAACATAGATACAGCCCTCCGGCCTGTGTCGGCGCAAAGAGGCGCAGGGTCAACGGGAACCCAAAACGTAAGTATGTTTCAACCAGCTACGTTGAGCGTCAAAACCTGACCATGAGAATGAATATGAGGCGGTTCACTCGATTGACCAATGCGTTCTCAAAGAAGGTGGAAAACCTAGAGTTTGCCGTGGCGCTCCATTTTATGAATTACAACTTTGCTAGGGTCCACCAGACGCTCAGAGTGTCACCAGCTATGGAAGCCGGGGTCACCGATCACCTGTGGTCACTGGAAGAAATAGCGGCCCTGCCCGATGTCCTAGACCGCCAGCATGAAGTCCTATCAAACTGACCCACTACCCTACTATATGTTCCCTCTTCGTTCTTGACAACCCCCGAAAAATATGATCTTATTCCCTGTTTCGCCACAGAACAGGAATAAAGATCATGCCGCCCGATGCTTCCGACGCCTTCTCCGCCGCCGCCTCATCCGAAACCGCGCCTCATAACCAACAAGATAAACAACAAGAAAAGCCGCTGCGCTCCCGCCACGAGGCGTTCTGCCAGTATTTCGTGCTCTACGGCAGCGCCCGCAACGCCGCCCAAGAGGCCGGCTACGCGCCCCCGTCGTGCAAGAACCAGGGCTACCGGCTGATGCGCCAGCCGCGGATCAGGGCCAGGGTCGCCGAAATCCGCCGCGAGCTGGCCCGCGCCTATGCGCTCGACGCCGAGGTGTTGCTGGGCAAGCTCGAAGCGCTTTATCAGCGCGCCAACGAGGACCACCACTTCCACGCCGCCGTGCGCGCCGTCGAGGCCCAGGCGCGCATCGCCACGGGTACGAAGAGACTCCAAAAATGACGACTTTTGACGACTTTTCCGGGGTGTTTTCGGGCCCGAAACAGGCCCCAAGCCCAAGTCGGGCCTCAATCCTGGGCGGTTTCCCCGGTATCATCGGTTTCCCCGGCATCGCCGGCGCCGAGCGCCTGCCAGTCAACGCCGAAAACCTGGCCCAGGAATTCCATGCCGAAGCTGACGCCCATATCGTCGAGCCCGTGGCCGAGGCCGAGGCAGGTGTGGTGCCTGACGGCGATGCCGGCGGCCTCGAGCCCGGTGACGGCCAGGGGCAGCGCCTCCACCGGCACCACGTCGTCGGCGTCGCCGTGCACCAGCAGCACCGGCGGCTTCGATTTCGCGTCTTCGGCCAACAGCTCTTCGCCGACCAGCATGCCGGAATAGCCGATGATCCCGGCCATCTGGGCGGCGCGGCGGAAGCCCACGTAAAGCGCCATCATGGTGCCCTGGGAGAAGCCGACCAGGGCCAGCTTGTCGTCGGCCAGGCCGGCCTCGGCCAGTTGCTGGTCCATATAGGCATCGAGGGCCGGCGCCGCCGTCTGGGTGCCCATAAGCCGCGCCGCCGGGCTCATGTCCTGGAGCGAGAACCACTGATAGCCGGCCGCCGCCATGTCGAAGGTAAAGGGCGCGTTGGGGGAGACGAATTTGGCGTCGGGCAGGACCTTCTGGAAATAAGGCGCCAGGCCGATCAGGTCCTCGCCGTCGGAGCCGACGCCGTGCAGCATGATCACCAGTTGTTTAGGATTCCCGCCCGAAACCGGCGCCAGGGACGGGCCGTGGAGGTCGGGAAGGTCGGGCGGTTTGGGCATGGGCGGGCCTCATGTTGTTTCCCTGTCGCGGCCTCGGGGCTGGGGGTATCCCCCAAACCCCCTTGGCCGCTCCCCGCCTCTTGGCTCTGGCTCCGGCGGGCGCTTGCTTGCCTCATTCCTAGCCGAAAAAGCATGGTATTGTCACGGCCTCTCGGAGCAGCCGCCAGGGGAATGATGCCAAATGACGCCCGCCAACCCAACCGTCACCCGCTTCGCCCCGTCCCCCACCGGCTACCTGCACCTGGGCCACGCCCATGCGGCGCTGTTCGCGTACGAAAAGGCCGGGCAAGAGGCGGGGACGGGCGCAGCCCGGACAGGGAAACAACAAGAGGCGGGGAGGTCCGAAGGACCGACAGGGAAACAAAAAGAGGCGGGGACGGGCGCAGCCCGGACAGGGAAACAAAAAGATGGCGGGCGGATGCTGCTGCGCATAGAAGACATCGACCAGGGCCGGGCCAGGCCCGAGTTCGAGGCCGCCATATTGGAAGACCTGGCGTGGCTGGGACTGGAGTGGCCGGAGCCGGTCAGGAAGCAGTCCGAGCACCTGGGCGACCACCGGGCGGCGCTGATGGTTCTGGAGAACGAGGGGCTGGTTTATCCCTGCTTCTGCACCCGGAAGGAAATCAAGGCCGAGATCGAGAATTCCGGCCTCGCCCCGCACATGGCACCGGGCATGGCGGGACCGGCCATGGGACTGGCCATGGGACCGGCCATGGGACCAGATGGCCCCATCTATCCCGGCACCTGCCGCGGGCTCTCAACCAAAGAGCGCCGCGACAACGAGGCCCAGGGGCGCGCTTATGCGCTCCGCCTCGACATGGCCGCAGCCATAGCGCGGGCCGCCGCCGACACCACCGGGCCATTGACCTGGACCGACCGGGACAAGGGAACGGTGACCGCCACCCCCGAGATCTTCGGCGACGTGGTGCTGGCCCGGAAGGACACGCCATCGAGCTATCACCTGGCGGTCACCATGGACGACCACTTGCAGGGCGTCAGCCTGGTGACCCGGGCCGACGACCTGTTCCCGGCGACCCACGTGCACCGGTTGTTGCAGGCGATTCTTAGGCTGGAAACGCCGGAATACCACCACCACCCGTTGCTGACAACGGACGGCGGCGAACGGCTGGCCAAGCGCAATGATTCGGAAACCATCCGATCGCTCAGGGACGCCGGAAAAACGCCGGAGGAAGTGCGCGGGATGGCGGGATTTAAATCATGAGGCGGCTTTGGCCGATAGTGCTGGCGGCGGCGCTGCTGGCGGCCCCCGTTTCGGCGGCGGAAGAGGAGGCCCGCGTCGCCAGCGTCGTCGACGGCGACACGGTGGTGCTCAAGACCGCGTTCAGGGGCACCAGGAGCCTACGCCTGGTCGGCATCATGGCGCCGAAGCTGCCGTTGGGCCGCAAGAATTTCCCGGCCTGGCCGCTGGGCGAGGCGTCCAGGAACATGCTGGAATCGCTGGTCCGGGGGCGGACCCTCGGCGTTTCCTTCGGCGGCACGAGCAAGGACCGCCACGGGCGGCTTCTGGCGCATTTGCACGTCAACGGCAGCGGGCTTTGGGTGCAGGGCGAGATGCTGAAGGCCGGCATGGCCCGGGTCTACAGCTTCCCCGACAACCGGGCCAGGGTGCGGGAAATGCTGGCCCTGGAAAAAACCGCCCGCGACGCCGGCAGGGGCATCTGGGGGCTGCGCTTCTACGCCGTCCGGACGCCCATGCCCCAAGACCTGTTTCCCCTGATCGGCACCTTCCAGTTGGTGCAGGGGCGGGTCTTGAAAGCGGCCCGGGTCAAGGGCCGGGTGTACCTGAATTTCGGCGACGACTGGCGCCAGGACTTCACCGTATCGCTCGGCGCCAAGGCGCGGCGGCTGTTCAGGAAGACCGGGCTCGACCCGCTCACCCTCGAGGGCAAGCGGATACGGGTGCGCGGCTGGCTGAAGAAATGGAACGGCCCTATGATCGAGGCGACCCATCCCGAGCAGATCGAGGTTTTGACAAATGAATAGGCGCTGGTTGTTTCCCCGTCGCGGCCTCGGGGCTGGGGGTGTCCCCCAAACCCCCTGGGCCGCTCCTCGCCTGTTGCTCCTGCTGCCGGTGCTGTGGCTTGCCGCCGCGTGCACCACCAACCCGGCCACCGGCAAGCAGAGCTTCACCGCCTTCATGTCCAAGGAAGACGAGCTTCGCATCGGCGCCGAGGAACACCCGAAGATGATCAAGGAGTTCGGCGGCGCCTATACGGACGCCAAGCTGCGCGCTTACGTCAGGCGCATCGGGCTGAAGCTGGCGGCGGTGTCCGAGATCCGGGACCTGCCCTATACCTTCACCATCCTCAACGACGACAAGGTCAACGCCTTCGCGCTGCCGGGCGGCTATGTCTATATCACCCGCGGGCTGTTGGCGCTGGCCGAGAACGAGGCCGAAATGGCGAGCGTGCTGGCCCACGAAATCGGCCACGTGGCGGCGCGCCACACGGCCGAGCGCTATTCCACCACCATGGCCACCAACCTGGGCCTGATGGTGCTGGGCGCGATCGGGTCGTCGGCGGGGCTGCCGACGGGGGTCGGGCGGCTGGTCGGCCTCGGCGCCCAGGCGGCGATCCAGGGCTATTCCCGCGAGCAGGAGCTGGAGGCCGACATGCTGGGGGTCCGTTACATGACCCGGACCGGCTACAGCCCCGACGCCATGACCAGCTTCTTCGAGAAGATGAGGGCGCACGCCGACCTGGAGCGCGCGCTGGCCGGCAAGGAGAACGAGGCCGTCCCCCACAACATCATGGCCACCCACCCGAGGACGGCCCAGCGCATCAGCCAGGCCATCGGGCTGGCCAAGGGGATAGCCGTGGCCGACCCGGTGGTCGGGCGGGGGCAATACCTGGCCGAGATCGACGGCATGATTTTCGGCGACGACCCGCAACAGGGCATCCGCAGGGGCCGCACGTTCATCCACCCCGGGCTCAGGATCCGGTTCATGGTGCCGCCCGGTTTCGTCATGTTCAATTCGCCCCGCCAGGTGACCGCCCGGGGGCCCAGGCAGTCAATGGTGATTTTCGACATGGCGCCCGAGAAATCGGCCCGCCAGGTCCGCTCCTTGACCGCCTACCTGACCCGCGCCTGGGGCAGCAGGCTGGCGCTTACGGGCGTCGACAGGATCGACGTCAACGGGCTCGATGCCGCCACCGCCGAGGCCCGGATGACGAGCCGCGCCGGGCCCCGGGACATCCGGCTGCTGGTGATCAGGGGGGGTGCGGGGAAGATTTTCCGCTTCGCCTTTATCTCGCCCCCGGACATGACCGCGAGGCTCAGGCTCGAGTTTCAGCGCACCACCTTTTCCTTCCGCCACATCAGCGAGGAGGAAGTCGCCCTCATCAAGCCGCTGAAAATCAAGGTCGCAAGCGTGCAGGCCGGCGATACGGCGGAAAGCCTGGCCGCGGCGATGCCGTTCGAGAAGTTCCGCCAACGCTGGTTCGAGGTCATCAACCGGCTCGGGCTCGAGGCGGGGCTCCGGCCCGGAACTTTGGTCAAGACCGTCCAATGACCGCCCCCAGCACCCGTTCCAGGAATGCCCGGGCGGCGTCGTATATGCCCGGCTGGGTGCTTTCCCGGGGGCCGGCGACGTTGAGGGTGGCGATCTTTTCGCCGGTGATCCAGTCCACGACGTCAGCGGCCAGGTCACGGAGGTTCGGCGCCTGGCCGAGATCGACCACCCTTGACGGGCGGCCGAGGGCGCGGGCCAGATCATTGGCGAGAAGCGTGCCGCCTTCGAGCCGGCCGCGGGCGAGGATCAGGGTGGCGTCGGAATCGAGGACGTTGAGGCGGGTGCGCTCTTCGTAGGTGGCGGTTTCGGTTTCGCCGAGCGGATAGGTTTCGGGGATGGCGCCGTCTTCCGCCCGCCGTCCCTTCGGGCACCAGCCGGCGCAATCGAGCCCCAGCGCCAGCGCCGCGTCGAGGGCCGCCCGGTCGACGCCGGTCTGGCCGCCGGAGATAATTTTGTTTAGGGAAATGCGCCCCGTCATCCCTTCCCTATCGGCCGGGTCAGGTGGGCTTCGGTTCGGTGGCCTTGGGCGCGGCGGCCTTGAGCAGTCCTTCCAGCTTCTCCGTCGCCGCCTCGACGTCGATGCGCTCCACCGCCGCCACTTCATAGGCCATGCGGTCGCGCGCCGATTCGTAAATCTGGCGCTCCGAGAAGGACTGGTCGGGCTGGCCGGCGTTGCGGTGCAGGTCCCTGACCACCTCGGCGATGGAGATCGGATTGCCGGAATTGATCTTGGCTTCGTATTCCTGGGCCCGGCGGCTCCACATGGTGCGCTTGACCCGGGCCTTGCCCTTCAGCGTATCGAGGGCGCCGTTCATCATTTTGCGGGAACTCAGCTTGCGCAGGCCGGACGTCACGACCTTGGCCACCGGCACCCTGAGCACCATCCGGTCACGGTCGAAGGATATGACGAAAAGCTTGAGCTTGTGGCCCTGGATTTCCTGGATTTCGACGCTCGCCACCTTGCCGACGCCGTGGGTCGGGTAAACGACGAAATCGCCCGGCTTGAACATCTTTTTTTTCTTATTGCCGGTTTTATTGGAAGCCTTGGCCTGGGCGCTGGCTTTTTTAGTTTTGACGGTCTTGGCAGCCTTGGCGGGTTTGAGGGCTTTGGTCTTTTTTTGGGGGACCTTGGCAGCCTTGGTGGCCTTGGCGGCCTTGGTTTTCTTTTTAGGGGCCTTGGCGGCAGCCTTGGTCTTCTTGGTAGCCATGCGTGTCTTGTCTCCTAGGGCGATAATAGAGCGGCAACAAGTGGGCGAAAAAGGCGCGTTGCCGGCGAAAAAACCGGTTTTTCAGTTGTTTTCCAACGTTCAGGCACGAAAAAAGGCCCTCGTTCGGCCGGCGAAGCCAGTATACCACAAGTTCCCGACGAAAAAAACCCTCGGATTCAACCGCCTAGCGCCGCACCGCTGGCCCTGGGCCGGCCGATTAGTTCCCCGATTAGTTCCCCGATTAGCTCCCGGTCAACTCCCCTGGCCCGGATTGGGGCTGAAATATTGCCATTTGTCGGGTTTGTCCCGCCATTTGTCGGCATCGGCGGGGGGCACGCCCATGCGGTTGATGTTGGGCCATTTGTCGGCGTATTCGGTATTAACCTTGAGCCACTTGTCGATATTGGGCTCGGTATCGGGAAGGATCGCCTCCACCGGACACTCGGGCTCGCAGACCCCGCAATCGATGCATTCGTCCGGATGGATGACCAGCATGTTTTCGCCTTCGTAGAAGCAATCCACGGGGCAGACTTCGACGCAGTCCATCAGTTTGCATTTAATGCAGTGGTCGTTGACGATGTAGGTCATATCTTTCTCCGTTCGGGGTCTCCGGCCTTGATATTGAATAAAATAACTTTTCCCCCGGTTGCAAGCCGTTTTTGACCATTTCCCGTTCACGGCGAAGGCGCTTTCCGCTCCAAACGCGCCAGCACCCTCTTGCGGGCGCTGCCGCTGTCGCGGTCGGCGACGTGGATGAGGCCGGCGACCCGGCGCACCAGGTTGGCCTCGTAGTCATGCAGCGCGCCGTCGGCGTAGGCGACCTCCCACAGCATTTCGATCATCCCGACCCGTTCATCGAAGTCGAAGTCCTGCTTGACGACGCGGGTGAAGGCGAACAACTGGTGCGAATGCGCCACCGCGTCCTCGCCGGCCCGGATCAGATCCTCGATCGCGGCGCCGTCGAGGCCGAAACGGTCGGCGAGCAGCCGGGCGATGGTCTGGCGTTCGTCCGCGTCGAAGTCGCCGTCCATGACCGCCGCCTCGATCAGCAACGCCACCGCCGCCACCTGGGTGGCATCGGCATCGGCGGAATCTCCTTGGTCGGCGGCGTCGCCCGAGCCCAGTACCAGGGCCTTGATGCGGTCAATCATGACCCTGCCTAACACACCCGTTCGGCCGGCGGCAACCCCCGGCGGTTTGGGGTTTTCGGGTTGTCGCCGCGGGGCCCCGCCCCTACCTTTCAGGCCATGATGACGTCCCCAGAGCACGATGACAGGCCGCCTCGGCCCCCGGCCGCGCTTGCCGCCGACTCGAGCGAGCGCAACAAGGGCCCGATCCTCGAGGTCCTGAAACGGGTGCTGCCGGAGACCGGCCTGGTGCTGGAGATCGGCGCCGGCACCGGCCGGCACGCCGCCCACTTCGCGCCCCGCCTGCCCGGCCTGGTCTGGCAGCCGAGCGAGCCGGACCCGGACATGCGCGTCTCCATCGCCGCCTGGGTGGCGGAAACGGCGGCCCCCAACCTGAACCCGCCGGTGGACCTGGACGTCACCGGGGATGTGTGGCCGATAACCGAAGCCCAAGCCGTCTTTTCCGCCAATATGATCCACATCGCGCCCTGGGAATGCTGTTTGGGGCTGCTGGCGGGGGCGGGGCGGATACTTTCGCCCGCAACAGGCGGGGAGGACCCCCGAACTTCCAGGGGGTCCGACAGGGAAACAAAAAATGGAGTCCTTATCCTCTACGGCCCGTTCAAGCGCGACGGCCGCCACACCGCGCCCTCCAATGAGCAGTTCGACGCCAGCCTCAAGGCCCGCGATCCGTCCTGGGGAGTGCGCGACCTGAACGATGTCTGTGAAGCGGCTGATCGGCATGGGCTGGCGCTCGCCGAAACCGTCGCCATGCCGGCCAACAACCTGACCGTGGTGTTCAACAAACGGGATTAGGCCGCGCCCGGGGCCGGTCGTCCTGAAGTCGTCATCGGGTCGTCCTAAAGTCGTCATCGGGTCATCCTAAAGTCGTCATTCGGTCGTCATTGGGTCGTCATTTTTGCCTGTCGAAAACGTCTAACTTATTGATTTAGTTTGATTTTTCTTTGAAACAAGGGCGAAAAGGTCGTCAAAAGTCGTCAAAAGTCGTCATTTTCATCGGCTTTCCAGGTCGGCGGGCGGGCGCGGCAGGGCCGGCGGCATCCTGAGGCGGCCCCCGGCGTGGCCGGCGAGCCTGGCCTGCAACTCGACGGTGCGGGCGGCGGCGGTGAAGTGGTGGTCCTCGACGGCGCGCTGGTAGAGGGCTTCGAGCTTGCCCACCAGCACCTCGGCGTCGAGGCCGTAGGCGCGGGCGAGGCCGCGGCGGAGCTCGGCGACGCGGGCCTGGATGCGGGGGCTGCGGGTCAGGCGGTAGCCCTGGTTCTTGGATGACCGGGGAGAATAGCCGGCCTCGCAGGCGACGACCGACGCGTTGCCCCACAGCACAAAGTAGTGGCAGAACGCCTCGTGGCGGGGGGAGAGAGGTTCCGTATCCGCCTTAGCCGCCGGGGCGGCGGGGGTTTTCGGGATGGGGGGATCGTCTCGTGGCATGATCTATAATTCCTATTTAATAGTGAAACAAGAATAAGATCATATTATGCCGGGCTTGTCAAGAACGAATGGAGAACGATTTTTGTCTAGGTATTGTGCGGGATTGATAAAGAACTTTGCCTATGAATTTCCGCTTATGACCTGAGGCGAACATCGAGCCAAGTCTATTCCACTAGGTCAATTTCCATCGTACGGCCCCAGAAATTGCTCTCCGTTAAAATGGATCAGATGAGTTGGCGCATCTGCAGCCCAAACTTCCGTTTCCCAACTAATGTCACCCAGATACTTCGCCATCGTCTGGCGATCCGGGAATGCCGTTACATAGACAATTCCCGCTGTGCTTTCCGCAAATAGCGTGGAAAGTTCTGAATGGCGTTTGGCATCTACAGGACCATGACTGGTGACAGACTCAATGAGCAGAAGCCAATTTTTCGACCGGAGGTATAGCACTACGTCAGGGAATTTGCCGTGGCTGTCAAACGTCAAACCTAAACTTTCAAATGTTTCCTCATCAAAGTGTCCCATCTTGGAACCAGTGTCGCCAACATAAAGCACTTCGGCACCAGGTGCGTACCGGGGACCAAATTGCTCGACAATATCTTTGATAAGTTGGCTGTGCTTACCGGGCGTGAGGGCTAACTCTTTACCGCCTTTAATTTCAAGCGGGATCATCTGCATATCTCGCACATTGGCATATTTTTCTACCAAGGTCGCTTGCTGCTCTAAATATTTGGCAAGCTTCCCTTCCCATGTATCGGTGCCGAAGACTTGGATAAGGGACAATGTGTCTGGAGTGATCTGGTAACACCATTTTGGACTGTTCACTGGCCGGTCGGGTTGATCAGGATTCGGAACAGCGATTCCGGCATCTATGAACTGGTGCATAGTCTGTCGCCGGATCGTCTCTCGGGTATTCGGCGCGTATTCTTTGCCATAGTGATCACGAATGAAGTCCATTATGGGTGTGATGCCAATCAACGGCTCGTTCGCTTCGCTCCAGGCGCTCTCCAATTTCAAGTCAATGAGGGCCAGTAACGTCAACGCTGAACGTTCGTTGAGCTGCCCTTTTGGTAGGTCCAGGAATTTTAGTATCGAAAGTGATTCCTGTACCCGACGCTTTATCTCCAAAGGGTTTCTATTTACCTGTTCACTCATTTTGTCAATTTCCGCATCTAATATTTGATCCACCTCTTCCTGTGTAGGAAAGGCCCCAGTTACCTGCTCACCAAGTCGCCTAAGTGTATTCATATCCGGGCAATGTAACATCCTGAGATCCGTTGCATTGACCTGTGTGTGACCTGAGAATTGCCGAAAATATAGATCTAGCAGCGTTGAATTGAGGAATACTGCCAGCCCTTTGGCAATGGCGGGTTCGAGACCGGCCTTTCTCTGGTGAAAGACGTTCAAGTGATTCTCAAAACCGATCTTTTTACCGGGTACGCGCTCAGGGGTATGTAGCGCCGCTACAATGCGTCGCTTTTCTTCTTTGGAACTGAACCGGCGGGTTACAACATACCATCCATTCTCCATTAGCCAGCGGGCGCTCCGCTTGCTGTCCATAATAGCATTAGGTTTCTTGCCATCCGGTTTCGGCCACTCGATGTAGTTACTAGTGAAATGACCAGGATAGATCAGCGGATAAGCTCCTCCTTCAGCTTGCTGCCTAATGTCGTCACGAACACGGAAATCGACCACTGGACCGGTGCAGACATCAATGTTGCTCTCTTTGAGGGAATGATCGAATACGCTGATACGGTCCACCACCATCTGATCAAAGCTACTAACGGCAATATGGATAAAGCGATCCGGGTCGTTAGGCCCCACGATCATTTCAAAAGAGACTTCCCGATGGGTCATGTCCTCGAAGTCAGAGCCGCTGCTGGAGGTAATAACCACTCTTCCCTGCTGCTGTCCCTTCACCGCATGAAAGATGATGTTTTCTTGCAGCACTTCATCATCCTTGAACGTTTGGTTTCGAGAATCAAAAACATGCAGATGGCGAATTTCCATGTTCTCTAAAAGAAGTTCCCGGAACGGCTTAAAATAAGGACCATTGCAGAACGAGCGTGGGACGATGGCGACCAACTCGCCGCCAGGAGCTAACATCTTGATGGCAAGCGCAAGGAAGGCGCTATAAAGATTGCTCGTTTCAATACCGACCTGACGGAGCCAAGCGCGATGTTCCGAATCGCTCCGAATCTTCTTATAAGGCGGATTCATGATGCAGTGTGTGAGAGGCGGCAGGCCTTCTTGCAGTAAACTGCCTTGATCGCGGATATGCTCAACACTCCATTTAATAAAATCTGCCTGGATCACTCGGCTTGAAAACAAAAGGCCCGCCTCTTCTCCAGCATGTTTACACTCCGCTAAGGTAGCTTTCAGGTAATCCACCATTAGCGGGTCCAACTCGAATACTTCCGCGTGAACTCTGGCTGGCTTTGCAGGACGTCCAGCTATCTCTTGCACAACGGCAGCGGTTAAAGCGCCGGTGCCAGCACCTGGGTCGAGTAAGACAACATCTACATTTGTCTCACCAAACAATGATGCCATGAAGGTAGCGACCGGAAGGGGCGTTAGGTATTGACCTAATGCTCCACGCTTTTTCGGGTCCAACTTTCGTGAGACTTCAATACGAAGTATGTCGGCGTGTTCCACGGGAGAGGGCCGAACTTCGTTCGGGGCAAGTAAAGGCGGAGAAGCCATCTATTCTCCTATTCGGATCAACTTAATGCCGTGAATCGACTTTCCCTAGATAAATTCTAGATTCTTGCAGAGCGTATCTCTATTTCGCCGTTAGGAGAACAGCATGTTCTCTCCTGTGATCTGAAATCCAAGTCCGCTTCTGGCTATTCGCAGACACCCCCTACCCCCCACTCTTCAACCTATCCGTATCCCGCCGTTCCCGCTTGGTCGGCCTGCCCGAACCGCGTTCGCGCCTGGCCGCCGCCGATGGCCGGGGTTCGCGCCCCCCGCCCTTCTCCGGCGGCTCCAGGTCGTCATACAAAATCTGCGCCTCCTTGGCCGGGCCGCGGCGGGTGCCCAGGCCGACGACGCGGACGACGCGGATGTCGCGGCCCTTGGGGAAGGTCAGCACATCGCCCGTACGGACGCCCTGGTGGGCCTTCCTGACCACGTTTCCGTTGACGCGCAGCTTGCCCGAGGCGCAGAACTTGGTCGCCAGCGAGCGGCTCTTGAAAAACCGCGCATACCACAGCCATTTGTCGAGGCGCTGGGAGTCCACGATTAGCGCTCCCCATCCTTCGAGACGCCCGCCCCCTTCGACTCGCGCGCCTCATCCTGAGCGGACCGCAGGTTCTGTCGAAGGAGAGGCGCGCGGCTCAGGGTGAGGGAGGGCTCCTCAGGATGAGGCGGGTGGTAAAGGCGTAAGGATTTCCTCATGCCTCATCGCGCCGCCGTCAGGCCGCCCAACTTGGCGAAGGGGGAGTCTTTATCTTTCCCTGTCCGGGCTGCGCCCGTCCGCGCCTCTTGTGATCGGGATTTTGATTTGGGCTTCGCCTTGGGAGGGGCGGCCCTCCGCGCCTCTTTTTGTTTTTTCCCTGTCGGGGCTGCGCCCCTCCACGCCTCTTGTGATCGGGATTTCGATTTGGGCTTCGTCTTGGGAGGGGCGGCCCTCCTCGCCTCTTTTTGTTTTTTCCCTGTCCGGGCTGCGCCCGTCCGCGCCTCTTGTGATCGGGATTTCGATTTGGGCTTCGCCTTGGGAGGGGCCGTCTTCCTCGCCTGTTGGTGGCGGAAGCGGACGACGCCCGACTTGTCCTTCAGGCCCCGATAGCCGAGGCCTTTGAGGATCGCCGCCATGTCGTCGGGCCCGCACCCGGCCAGGGACATCAGTTCAGGGGTTGCCGGGAATGCCCCCTTGCGGCCGAGGGCCCAGGCCTTGGACGCCAGCCGTTCGGCGATGTCGGCGCGCAGCGCCAAGGAACCGAAGGGCACGAACCCCGACGCCCGGTAGAACTCGCCGGGGATGCCGGATTCAATGGGGATGGAAACCCGCCCTCTTGGCAACGGCGGCGGCAGCGGCGGCGGCGCGGTCATATGGTTCCCGACCACCCACAAAAGCCCCCGCATGGCGACGGCTTCCGGTTTCAGGAGCGCCGCCAGGAACACCCCATGGCGGCCGATGCGGATGCCGAGGAGCCGCAGGTCCTTGCGCCCGGCCTTGGTCAGCGCCTCGATCTGGGGGGCGACCTGTTCGCGCCCGACCATTCCTAAGTTCTCCACCAACTGGAAGACGATGCCGCGGGCGGCGCCCTTGATCTTCGCGCCTTCGAGGCGGAACAACGGGCCGAGAACGCCCCCGACGTGCCCGTCGAGCCACGCCTGGAGTCGTTTGCGCATTCGCTGGCGCCCCGGCGTTTCCAGGAGGCCGCCGGACATGGGTTCGGACAGCGGCTCGACCACGGGCTTCAGCAGATGCGCACTTGGTTTAAGCCGCGCGACCTCGGCGCCGCGCCAGTGGATGCGCCGGGGCCAGCCTGTTTGGTCGGGAGCGAGGGCGAAATGGTCGTCGCCGTCGCCTTCGAGCCGCGCCAGGCGCGCCGCCACCTCGCCCCGGAGCGCGCGCTGGGCGGCGCCGGTGACGGCCTTTTTGGCGGCGCCGTCTTCGATGCTCCCGCCATCCCCATCGGGGATGAAGCGGAAGCCCTCCATGCGGCCCATGAAATGGCCCTCGACGGTGACGTCGCCTTTGGAATCGACGGCGGCCAAGAGATCGGCGCGTTCCTTGATGCGGCTGACCAGCAGCGCCGTTTTCCTGTCAACAAACCGCTGGGTCAGGCTGCGATGGAGCGCGTCCGAGAGCTTGTCCTCGATGGCCCGGGTTTTTTCCTGCCAGGCCGGGGCATCGTCCAGCCAATCGGCATGATAGGAAACGTAGGTCCAGGTGCGGATGCCGGCGATGCGGGCGGCCAGGGTCTCGATATCGCCGTCGGTGCGGTCCAGTCGCGCCACCTCGGCCGCCAGCCAGTCGGTGGGAAGGCGGCCGTTTCCGCCCCCGCCCCCATCCCCCGCGCCCATCAGGTGGCGATAGATGGAACCCAGAAGCCGGGCGTGGGCGTCGCTCATGACCTTGCCGAAATCGGGTATGCGGCAGACATCCCACAGCCGCCGCAGCCCCGAAGGCGTCCCCGCCAGTTTGGCGATCTCCGTCTCCCCTGCCAGAAGGCGGAGAACCAGTTCGTCGTCGGCCTCGCGGGCCTTTTGCATGCCGGGCGTATCCGGGGATACGCTTAAGCTTTGCTGGAGCGCGGCCAGGGACGAGAAATCGAGCGCCGGATTGCGCCAGTAAATAAATTTCAAGGGCTCGAACTCGTGGTTTTCGATGCGCTTGGCGGTCTCGGCGTCCAGGGGCCCGATGTTCCCGGTGGTGCCGAAGGTGCCGTCGTTCATGTGACGCCCGGCGCGGCCCGCCGTCTGCGCCAGTTCGGGCGGGGTCAGCGGTCTTTGTCTTCGGCCGTCGAATTTGCGCGTCTGGGCGAAGGCGACGTGGTTGACGTCCATGTTGAGCCCCATGCCGATGGCGTCGGTGGCGACCAGGTAATCGACGTCGCCCGATTGATACATGGCGACCTGGGCGTTGCGGGTGCGGGGGCTGAGCGCCCCCATCACCACCGCCGCGCCGCCGCGCTGCCGGCGCACCCGTTCGGCGAGCTCGTAGACCTCGGCCGCCGAGAAGGCGACGACGGCGGTGCGCGGCTTCAATCGTGCCGTTTTGGTCTCGCCGGTATAGCTGAGGGTCGAAAACCTGGGGCGCGAATCGAACGCGGCCTCGGGCACCAGTTGCCTGATCAGCGGCCTGATGACGTCGGAGCCCAGGAACATGGTCTCGTCGGCGCCGCGGGCCCGGAGCAGGCGGTCGGTGAAGATATGGCCGCGGTCCGGGTCGGCGCACATCTGGATTTCGTCAATGCCGACGAACCCCACCCGGCGGTCCAACGGCATGGATTCCGCCGTGCACAGGAAATAGCGCGCCCGGGGCGGGATGATCTTCTCCTCGCCGGTGATCAAGGCGACCTGGGCCAGGCCTTTTATGTCAACCGCGCGGTCATAGTTCTCGCGCGCTAGCAACCTGAGCGGAAAGCCGATCATGCCCGACGAATGGCCGAGCATGCGCTCCATGGCCAGGTGGGTCTTGCCGGTATTGGTCGGCCCCAGCACCGCGACGATGCGGGAACGTTCTGAAGAGGTGTCTATCTGCATGATCGCAAGGTTCGCAGGACTCGGGGGGGCATGGCAAGGCCAGCGGGTTTTTCGGCCTCTAGTTCCGGTTTTCGACCTTTTCGACCATCGGCACGAAAGCCACCGGCAGCAGGGCGTGCTCGGTGACGTTGCCGTCTTCATCTTTGGTGAGGCGCACCAGGAATTGGGTCTCGTGGGCTTTGCCGATGGGGATGACCATGCGCCCGCCCGGCTTGAGCTGTTCGACGAGGGTTTCGGGAATGCGCTCCGGCGCCGCGGTGACGATGATGGCGTCGAACGGGGCTTGTTCCGGCCAGCCCCGGAAGCCGTCGCCGGTCCTGATCTCTATATTGTCATAGCCAAGGCCGGCCAGGCGTTTGTGGGCGGCATGGGCAAGCGCTTCCACGGTTTCGATGGTGAACACTCGGGTCCCCAGTTGCGCCAGCACCGCCGCCTGGTAGCCGCACCCGGTGCCGATTTCCAACACCTTGTCCGTGGCCTCCAGGTCCAGAAGGTCGCTCATCAGGGCGACGATATAGGGCTGCGAGATGGTCTGGCCGTGACCGATGGAGAGCGGCCGGTTGACGTAGGCGGCAACCACGTCGCGGGGATCGACGAATTGGTGGCGCGGCACCGCCTCCATGGCCGCCATGACGGCGTCCGAGAACTGACCACGCCCGGTCCACGACTTGGTTTCCTTGGCGTTGGCTTCGATCTCGGCGATCAGGCGGACCTTGGCATCGGACAGCTTTTCCTTGCTGGGGCCGGGAAACAATGTCGGAATTTTCATGTCCGGCAAGCTTGCGAAGGGAAGCCCGGGACGTCAAGCCCGGACGTCACGGCGGGAAACGTTCAGGCTTTTTTGCCCAATTCTTCCAACCGGCCTTCGGCGACCCGGCCCGGGGGAAAGCCGAGCGTCACCGTGGTGCCGACGCCGGGCGTGCTTTTCAGGAAAAACGTGCCGCCGTGGAGCTCGATCAACGATTTCACCAACGGCAGGCCAAGACCGGTTCGCCGCCTCGACCGGCCGAACGGGCCGCCGATGGTCTGAAAGGGCTCCAAAACGCGGGATATGTCCTCGGGCGCGATCCCGACGCCGGTATCGGCAACGGCAAGGACGATGCCTCCCTTAAGGTCCCTTTCCGCGGTCATGGCAATCCAGCCGTCCGGGGAGGTGAAGTCGATGGCGTTCGACAAAAGGTTGATCAGCATCTGCCTGACCATCCGCCCGTCGGCCCTGAGGAGGGGAAGGCTTTCCGGCAGGGCCGTCTTGAGGACGATGCCTTGGGCGTCCGCCTGTTCCCGGACCAGATTGGCGACCTCCTCGATGACCTCGGGAAGGTCAACGGTTTCTTCCTTCGGTTCCATCCGCCCGGCCTCGACTTTCGATAGATCGAGGATATCGTTGACAATGCCGAGCAGGTGTTCGGCGCTGATGTTAATGTCGTGGATGTAGTTGGCGTAACGTTTTGAACCGAGGGGGCCGAACATCTCGTTCTCGATGATCTCGGTGAAGCCGAGGATCGAATGCAAGGGCGTGCGGATCTCGTGGCTCATGACGGCCAGAAAATCCGACTTGGCGCGGCTGGTCAATTCGGCGGCGGCAAGGGCCGTTTCGGCATCGGCAAGGGCGGCCTCGGCTTTGCTCAGGGCCGTCTCCGTTTCGGCCATGTCGAGGAGGCGGCGGCGCAAGCCTTCGGGGGAAGCCTCCGGGCCGGGGCCTGTCTTCCTTATGGCGAAAAACGCCACGCCGGCGCCGACAACCGCAAACGCCAGTATCCATAGGGCCGTTATCAGGTTTATGGACTCCATGAACCTTTATGAATCCTTCCCCGCCTCCCAAGCGCAGGAAAACAATCTTTACTAGTATGAATTGTATTATCCATTCCTTTCCCGGTTTGCGAAAACCTAAAGGGATATGTTTTTTTTATATTTAATCATAGTGAGTTATCATAATTCCTGATTTTTACATCAGGCTTTAATAATACAACCGTTAGGGGAACTCTAATAAGAATCAATGGCATTCAAAAGTCAATGCCATTGTATGCAAAAAGCGCCGGAACCGGCGCCCGGGGAACCACCGGGCCGGCTTGGCCGTCCCGGACCGAAGCCGGGGCTTAGGGGAGGGGAAGCTTACGTTCCGTTGAGGTCGAGCTTGGCGGCGCCGAGGATGCGCCCGGTCTTGAGCGATTGCAGGATGACCGCGCAGCCGCCGCGGCCTTCGGCCCCCATGTCGGCGATCTCGGTGGGGATATCCAGGGGCTGGCCCTCCCAGGTGCCGACGCGGACCAGTTTGCGGACCACGTTGTGGTACTTGAGCGTGCGCCCGGCGTTTTCGCCGCGCTTGATGACGGTTTCATGGCGGCGGTCGAACAGGGCCAGCCACACGGCGGCCTTGTCGGTGGTGGGTGCGCCCGGCACCTTGACGCTGAGCTGGCCGTCGGCGCGGCTGATGGTCACCGGCACCCGCTTCGATTTGGCCGCCTTGGCGATCTTCGCCAGGATTTTGGCGCGGTCCGAACCGGTGGCGTGGTCGGCGCCCTGGATCACCATCTGCGGCGTATAAACGTAGCCCATGCCGAGCGTTCGGGCGTATTGCCGCTGGCGCTTGGTGTTGAGGGGCGACGCGAAAGGGTCCTTCCAGCCGATGTAGTCCCAGTAATCGACGTGCACCGACAGCGCCAACAGGTCGTCCCGCTTGGCCAGTTCGCCCAGGAACGCGTCGGCCGGCGGGCACGACGAACAGCCCTGGGAGGTAAACAGCTCGACCACGGTGAGCGGCGCTTTTTCGGCGGCATCCACCGCCGATGCGAACATTTGAAAAGCGGCGAGAATGACCGCCGCCACCGCCAGTGCTTTTAAATTTGTTTTCATGGGCCAAACCTACGGGAAAGGCCCGATAACGGCCAGTCACAACGGGGTGAGGTTGGGCGATTCACGAGATTGTGATGATTGGCTCAACTTTCTCCGTATTGCACGAATGGTGCCCAGAAAAATGGGTCTTGCAATGTTTCTCCAAATTTTCCTTTAATGAATTGGCGCTTTGTCTCCGACAGGGATTTGTAGAACGAGAGCGCCCTTTCCTTTGCCGTCTTATAGAACTCCCTCATGAAGATGGCGGTGGATTTGTCAGCCACGTTCCATAGAGAGACTGACACCGCATTTGCGCCCGCAACAATAAAAGCCTGAGTGAGGCCGTAGACCCCCTCACCGCGAAAAAGCTTTCCTAAACCCGTCTGGCAAGCAGACAACACAACATAGTCGGCGTTGAGCTTGAGCTTGGCAATTTCGCTGATGGTCAGGTAACCGTCTTCTCGGGAATTAGCCTCAGAATTCTGTGAAAGCACGAGTGCAGAAAGCTCGGGAATTTGCGGCAGGGTAATGCCATGAGTGGCAAAATGAAGAATCCGGTATTCGCTTAACGTCCCTTGCTCAGAGAGTTTCTTGACAGTGTCCTCACTCGCTTCCCGACCGACATAGGAATCCGCGTCCCTAAAAATGTTCACGATGTCTCTGACTTCCTGAATGGTGCCCGGCAGATTGGTCCAGTTTGAGACACCGAGACGTGCGTATTGGTCATCAAGCCGTTCGCCTCGAAATATGGCGGCTTGGGCGCCTCTTGATAAGGCAGCCAGCTCAATCTTGTTCTTGATGATGTCTGCTATATAGCTTTTTGCGGAATAGACTGCGCCCCCAAACGCAGCTATGGAGCGGCGCTTATCAGAATAACGGCGTTTCGAAATCAAATGCCTGACAGTTAGAGAAGGCGCATACGTAATATCGAATTTTTCTATTAGATAGCGCCCGCCTTCATCTATGAGGGTTTCAAAGGGCAGGAAAGCCAGAACACCGTCTGGAACAATGATTAGCTGTTGTTTGCCTACAAGTTTCTTCTCGATAGGCTTAATCAAAAGTTTGTAAAGAGCTTGCCCAAGTTGAAAGAGGCGGGCTCTTCGAGGATCTTCGCCCGTAAATTTTCCCATGGCTTTTTTGCTCCCCCCAAGATCCTGGAGATCTCCGACCGATGGGGGCTCAACCTTGGCCAATGGGTTGCTCAGAAGATAGCGGTAATAATTGACAAGTTTTCTAATTTTGCTTCGTTTGGCTTTTCGGTCTGCCTCCGACTCAATGGATTGTTCCTCGTCCACTTCGAAACCGGAAAGGGTTAGATATGTCTCTTCGGCCTCATCCTTAAACATCGCGTACGCACGATCTACATTTTCAGCTATCAGTATTTTCCGATAAGACAAACCTTCGGATCTAAGGACGTAGGCCGTGGAAATGTCCCACTCAACATTGGAAAAAATCAATACAGCTTCATCGGGGCTTGTGTCATCAAGGAAGGTTACAGTCTTAAAGGCTTTTACAGGTTTTGGTGATCTTAGAATGTGCTCTGAGAGCAGCTTCGTCCGTCCTTGCTCCGTGACCTCGAGAGCAGCCAAATATCTCTTGTTTGCTAAATATAATGTTGAAAGTTGTTGGTACGTCGTGAGAACGGAAGCCAAATAATCTGCCCGGGCGATGCCTGAGGCTGTTGCCCTTAACTCCTCGGTCAGGCGCAACGCCGTCTCATAATAGTCTATTGCTTTTTTATATTTTTTCCGTGTCCCGTAGAGGAAGCCCATCCCCCTTAAATTCGTTACAAGCCTCTGAGGTCTTTGTATTTTGGAATTTATATCAATCGCATTTTGAAGGTGTCTGATTGCGGTCTCAAAATTTCTCTTCCTGAAATATAAGGCACCTAAGCTCTGATTTATGTTCGCTATACTTGTCAAGTTGCCAATTTTATCAATCCCATCATCAGAACTTAGGCGGGACAAGCCTTTGAAGTACCATTCTTCGGCTAAATCATAATCTTTTTTCAAAAAGTAGTAGTCCCCAAACGTTGAAAATGTCGAATCCAACAGAGTTATTGAATATCCGCCTTTAATAAGACGTTTTGAAATTTGAAATGTTTGATCGATATGAGGCTTTGCCTCATCGGGCCTCTTAATCTCAAGAAAGATTTGGCTTATCGCACTATGGAAAAGAGATTTGTTAAACTCGCGGTTTAACGGAAATTCGTGATCTATCGGGGCCTGGTTTAATGCTTCCAGCCCTTCTTTCAGCACCTGAAGAGCTTTATCATATTGGCCCCACTCTTTAAGCGTAGACGCCAAGCCGTGATAAATATTCGCAATTTCATCTGGGTTTTGAATTTGGCGGCTAACGCGTAATGCCTCGTTTTCATATTCGAAGGCTTTATCAAACTTTCCAATAGAGAAATAGACACTCGCGATCCCGGTCAGTGCGTCGATATATTTCGATTTATCCTTGGAGTTTCTTGTAAGGCGCAAACTCTCGTTATAGGTGTTTATCGCGTCATCGTGTTGTAGATTGGATTGTTGCACCAGGGCCGCATATGAGAGCATTTGACCGGCTTTTGGTAAATTTCCAATCGACTTATACAGATCGGCGGCTTTCATATAATAGTTAATGGCTTCGGCATATTTCCCTTGATCTTGATAGTTTCCAGCAATGAACCCGCGCAATTGTGCAATTTGTTCCTGGTCGCCTCCTTTTTGTTCATAAATTTTGATAGCCTTCTCTCTCGCTTCGATAGCTCTGTCGTATTTCTTCTCTCCTTGATAGACGCGAGCAGCCTCCTGAAACGAAAACGCTTTGCGCTGTAATGCCAACGATTTCTGTTCGCCACTGTCTGTAACGGCATCTAACCATTTGATAGCTTCAGTCGGGTTTTTTGGAACCTTACCGCCTTCGGAATAGAGGATTCCCAGGTGGTATCGAGCCATGTTCGCTGTCGTCTCATTCTTGTCTACGGCGGCCCTTTTGTACCAACTGATTGCAGTTTCCACGTTTTGTTTCACGCCCTGGCCCAATTCAAGCTGTTCGGCGATGGCATATTTGGCGGTTCCACTAAATTGAAACGAATCGTCTTCTGCGAGAGGTAATAGAAGCTTGAAGGCTTTTTCGTACTGGCCTGCTTCCCTGGCGTTCAGGCCCTGACTAAATCGAAAATTATGCGCTATCGTCGTTACACAGCCGGTAACGGCCAACAGCAAACAACTGATTAGGAAAAAGTGGATGCAGCGAGAAGACATGAAGTAACTCCAAAAAACCATTGGAGGCTTAAATTACTTCTACCACCAGGGGTATTGTTCTTAAGCCGCCTCTTTCATCATCCTTCTCAGCACGTATTGCAGAATGCCGCCGTGGCGGTAGTAATCGACCTCGTCCAGGGTATCGATCCGGCAGAGAAGCGTGATTTCTTCGCTCGAGCCCCCGCCGGCGCGGGTGATTTTGGCCGAAATGTCCTGGCCCGGTTTGATTCCGTCCTTGATTCCGGTGATGTCCCAGACCTCGGAACCGTCAAGCTTCAAGGTCTTGCGGTCCTGTCCTTTTTTGAATTCCAGCGGCAACACCCCCATGCCGATCAGGTTGGAGCGGTGGATGCGCTCGAAACTTTCGACGATCACGGCGCGGACTCCCAGCAGCAGGGAGCCCTTGGCCGCCCAGTCGCGCGAGGACCCGGTGCCATAGAGCTTGCCGCCGACGACGACCAGCGGCACGCCTTCGTCCTTGTAGCGCATGGCGATGTCATAGACCGAGCCCTCGTCGCCGGAGGGATAATGCTTCGAATAGCCGCCTTCCGTATGGGGCACCATTTCGTTCCTGATGCGGATGTTGGCAAAGGTGCCCCGCATCATCACCTCGTGGTTGCCGCGCCTGGACCCGAAGGAATTGAAGTCCTCGGGCCGGATTTGATATTCCAGCAGGTATTCGCCGGCGGCGCCGTCCTTGGGGATGGCGCCGGCGGGGCTGATGTGGTCGGTGGTCACCGAATCGCCTAAAATCATCAGTTGGCGGGCGCCGGTGATGTCCTCGAGCGGCGACGGCTCCGTCCCCATGTCCTCGAAATAGGGCGGATACTTGACGTAGGTGGAATCGTCGGGCCAGTCGAACAGGCCGCCGCCGGCGGCGCCGATGGCCTGCCATTCCTTCGGCCCCTCGTAGACGTTGGCGTACCGCGCCTCGAACATGTCACGGCCGAGGCACCCGGCGACGGTGTCGGCGACTTCTTTGTTGGTCGGCCAGATGTCCTTGAGGAACACCGGGTTGCCGCCGCCGTCCTCGCCGAGGGGGTCGTTATACATGTCCTGGGTCATCGACCCGGCCAGCGCATAGGCCACCACCAGGGGCGGCGAGGCCAGATAGTTGGCGCGCACGTGGGGGTTGATGCGGCCTTCGAAATTGCGGTTGCCCGACAGCACCGCCGTCGCCACCAGGTCGCCGTCCTCGATGGCCTTGGCGATGGGCGGGGCCAGCGGCCCGGAGTTGCCGATGCAGCTGGTGCAGCCGAAGGCGGCGATGGAAAAGCCGAGCCCGTCCAGGTCTCCCTGCAGCTCGGCCTTTTCCAGGTAATCGGCGACCACTTGGCTGCCCGGCGCCAGCGACGTCTTGACCCACGGCTTTGACTGAAGCCCCTTGGCCACCGCGTTGCGTGCGACAAGCCCGGCGGCGACCAGCACCGTGGGGTTCGACGTGTTGGTGCACGACGTGATGGCGGCGATGACGACGTCGCCGTCGGAAAGGGTGTAATCGGCGCCCTCGACCTTGGCCTCGCGGATCGGCGACGCGGGCGCGGTCCTGTGCATGGCCGGGACCGAGCCGCCGCCCTCCAACGCCATGTTGGTGGCGGCGTTG
>CAZVFL010000036.1:0-24630 GCA_964626025.1 uncultured Thalassospiraceae bacterium | reverse complement strand
TGGCTATTATGTTATTCACGGACTTGACGCGCAGGACTTCGCGGCTCGCTATATTCGGACCTACCGAAACGCACTCTTGATGCTCAATGTATTTGGGGGCTGTGCGGTGGACTATGCTGAATTGATCAATCCCGCAGAGACTGTCTGGGCAGAAGCTCTCGCACGTGTAACAGGTCTTGACCGCGAACGGTTGCTCAAGTGTCGCGCACAAAGGGTTGAGCAGCGGGACGGCGCAGATGTGATGGGAAACACCGTGGCGAATCTGACGATCCCGGAGGTGGACTGCGTATATAAAGACCTGCAACAACTCCGTGGCGTTTATATTCCTCCGAGCCGACAAATCTTGCGAAAGTGGGAAGTTCCTGACTCCCATTAAGTTCACTTTGCTGCTCACACTTCCAGAGGTTTTTTTTTGAGGCATTCCAAAGGGATTTGACTTGAATGATGTGCGCGGAGACCGAGTCATCTAAATTAGAATGGGCATAAGCCTCATGGCCCACCGCTTTTCCCATTACCTTCATCCACTCATCGTCGCTGCATTCTTTGCGCCGATTATATCCGCGCCGACAGGTCGCGGACTTGTGCCGCTTCTAGCCTTGTGCGGAGTATGGGCATTAGTGCGTGCATGGCGGGACGGGACCTTGGTGGAACTTTTTGATATCAAGCTCCTAATCCTGGTGCTGAGCCTCGTGGCGCTGTGTGCAGCTACCGCTTTCTGGTCTCCCGATACCAAGCGAGCAATCGGGGTAATATTCGGCTTTGCTGGTCTTGCGGCGGCGGGGCTTTCCCTTATCCATGCGGCTCGGAAAGCGGATGACACGATCATTCAATCCGCAGGCTCGGGCCTCGTGCTCGGACTCAGCCTGGCGCTTATCTTGCTTTGGCTAGGGTTCCTCTACGGATACACCACAGGGCATGCTCTGTGGGGCGGGCCTGAAAAACATCCCTATGCGCCACTATCACATGGCGAAACCGTCTTAGTGTGTCTGCTTTTTTTCGCGTCTCATAATCTATGGGTGCGAAATCAGCGGCTTTGGCTCGCCGCCCTCTGGGGATTGATACTACCCCCGATGCTGCTAGTTGATAACGCGGCTAGTTTGTTGGCGCTTGCCCTGGGGTTTGTAATCCTTGTTCTCGTATTGCGATGGGGTATGAAATTTATCAAGGTTCTTGCTGCCGTTATCGCAGCAGCAGTATTTCTCATGCCGGTTATGACCCTAGTGATTCCGGAACCCTCAGTTCTCGAAATCACTTTGCAGAAGGAAGGATTTAACCCTGCCACATTTCACAGGTTATTTATTTGGCAATTTGTAACCGAACGCATTTGGGAGCAGCCGTGGCTCGGTTGGGGTATGGATTCAAGCCGCGCTATCCCCGGTGGTCGGGAGCACATCCTTTGGGGCACTGAGACTCTACCCTTGCATCCCCATAACGGGGCACTCCAGGTATGGTTGGAACTGGGAGTGATCGGTGCAGTATTGGTTGCCGTATGGGTCTGGCTCACTTTTCGGTGGACTGCACAACATCAATTGATGCGGAACGCGATCGCGGTGCGGGCTGGTGCTGCGACATCATACCTCATCTACGGCCTGATTTCTTATGGGATATGGCAAAGCTGGTGGATATCCCTTGCTTGGTTAATCGCGGCGTTGGGTATAGTGCCTACCCGCGAAATAGCCCGTAGCCACTGACGATATCAGTTTTGTTGGCTAAATCCGTAACCGGTGCGCAAGTTCGACCTTACTCGAACTCCTGGTGCAGAAATGTCCGCTTCGGGTCACCAGCGGACATCGTCCCCCGGGCTAGCCCCACTCCGAAGCCCGTCAATGGGGCAGGGACTTACCGCAATGGGGGCAGGTTGCCAGCCCGGCGGTCTTGCGGCGGCTGTCCTTGAGGATGGCTTCCGCTTCGTCCTTGGTCAGGCCCAATTCCTTCTGCATTTCCCTGAGGCGGACGCGCTCGTCGGTGTCGATTTTGCCGTCTTCGAGGGCGTCGCCGACCACCTGTTCGAAGGCCATGCGCCGGCGCCTCAGCGCCTCGGAAAAGCCCGACGCCAGCAGCCCCGCCGGCAGCGCCACCATGCCGACGCTGATGATGCCGATGATGGCGCCGAAGGTTTTGCCGATCACCGTTATCGGCACCACGTCGCCGTAGCCGATGGTGGTCATGGTGACGACCGCCCACCAAAGGGCCGCCGGGATCGAGCCGAAGGCCTCGGGCTGGACCTCGTGCTCGGCCAGGAACGTCAGGCTGGCGGCCATGATGATCAGCAGGAACAACACGAACAACGCGGCGCCGATGTTGCGGGCTTCTTTCCGAAGAACCTGTATCAGAAGGCCCATGGAGCTGGAATAACGGGTCAGCCGGAAGACCCGGAGAAGCCTGAGCACCCGGAGCATCCGCAAATCAACCTGGACGAAGAACACCAGGTAAAACGGCAGGATGACGATCAGGTCCAGCATCTGCATCGGCGTCAGCATGAAGCGGAGCCGCCCCCACAGGGGATGGCGGAACTTGTTCTCGGGATGCTCGGTCGCTGAATAGATGCGGAACACGTATTCGATGGTGAAAATGATCACCGAAATGGCCTCGAAGACGTTGAACAAGCCCGAATAGTCGGCATAGATGCCGGGCACCGATTCGATGATCACCGCCAGCACGTTGAGCGAGATCAGCGTGATCAGGAAAATGTCGGCGTACTCGCTGAGCTTGTCGTCCTTGCGGCCGACATCGAGGATTTCGTAAGCGCGTCGCCTGAGTGTCACCATGATGGGGAGAGGTTAACCGCTGGCGGCCCCCGCCGTAAAGGAAAGGCGGCCCTGAAAGGGAGTTAAAACCTCGGTCCCGGCGGGTGGCGGCGAAGGCCAAAACGGCCCAACCGCCTTCTATTCCCCGGCGGACCGCATGGCGGCTTCTTCGTCCTTGGTCAGCGGGTGTTCCAGCTTGCCGAGCATTTCCTTCGGCACCACCTGCCAGAACCTGCCGACTTCCCGCTTCCAGTCATTCAGGAGTCTGAGCCCGAGACGGGAATGAGTGCGCTTGACGTGCTGCTGGATCATGACCTTGACCACGTCCTCCCAGTATTCCGTCTCGATCCGCTGGTAGATGACGCTGTCCTCGTTGACGTGGTCGGCAAAGGCGTCCATTTCGTCATAGACGAAGGCCATGCCGCCGGTCATGCCGGCGGCGAAATTCTGGCCGACGGGGCCGAGGATAACGGCAACGCCGCCGGTCATGTATTCGCAGCCGTTGGAGCCACAGCCCTCGACCACCGCCTGGGCGCCCGAATTGCGGACGCAGAAACGGTCGCCGGCGAGCCCCGAGGCGAACAGCCGGCCTGCGGTGGCGCCATAGAGCACGACGTTGCCGATAATGGTGTTTTTGTGGCTTTCCAAGGGGCTTGAGACCGGCGGGCGCAGCACGATGATGCCGCCCGAAAGCCCCTTGCCGACGTAATCGTTGGCGTCGCCGAGGACTTCGAGGGTCAAGCCCTGCACCCCCCAGGCGCCGAGCGATTGGCCGGCGGACCCGCGCAAGCGTACCGTCAAGTGGCCTGGCGCCAGGCCGGTCATGCCGTAGCGCCGGGTGATCATCGAGCTCACGCGGGTGCCGACGGCCCGGTGCGTGTTGCGGATCGAATAGGTCAACTGCATCTTTTCGCCGTGCTCCAGCGTGTTCCTGGCGTCGTCGATGATGCGGGCATCCAGGGTGTCGGGGACCTCGTTGCGGCCCTCGTTGGCGTAATGGCGGGGGAAGCCCCCGGCGTCGGCCTGAGCCAGGAGCGCGTTGAGGTCCAGGTCGTCGAGATGGGCGGCGCCGCGGCTGACCTGGGTCAACAGGTCCGACCGCCCGGTGATTTCCTGCAATGAACGCGCGCCCAGGTCGGCCAGGATTTCCGAGACCTCCTCGGCGATGAAGGTGAAAAGATTAACCACCTTTTCCGGCGTGCCGGTGAACTTCTCGCGTAGCTTCGGGTTCTGGGTGCAGACGCCGACGGGGCACGTGTTGGAATGGCACTGGCGAACCAGGATACAGCCCATGGCGACCAGCGACGTGGTGCCGATGCCGAATTCGTCGGCCCCCAGCATGGCGGCGATGACCACGTCCCGTCCGGTCTTGATGCCGCCGTCAACGCGTAGTTTCACCGTATGACGGAGCCGGTTCAGCGTCAGCACCTGATTGGCCTCGGAAAGCCCCATTTCCCAGGGCACGCCGGCGTACTTTATGGAGCTTTGCGGGCTCGCCCCGGTGCCGCCGTCGTGGCCGGAAATCAGGATGACGTCGGCTTTTGCCTTGGCCACGCCGGCGGCAATGGTGCCGACGCCGGAACGGGCTACCAGCTTGACGCAGACCGTGGCGTCCGGGTTGATCTGCTTCAGGTCATAGATCAACTGGGCCAGATCCTCGATGGAATAGATGTCATGGTGCGGCGGCGGCGAGATCAGCGCCACCCCCGGCGTCGAATGACGAATGCGGGCGATGACCTCGCTGATCTTGTAGCCGGGAAGCTGCCCGCCCTCGCCGGGCTTGGCGCCCTGGGCGATCTTGATTTCGATCTCGCGGCAATTGTTGAGGTATTCCGCCGTCACCCCGAAACGGCCCGACGCGATCTGCTTGATGGCGCTGGACGGATTGTCGCCGTTGGCGCGCGGCTGATAGCGCGCCGGGTCTTCGCCGCCCTCGCCGCTGTCGGACTTGGCGCCGATGCGGTTCATGGCGATGGTCAGCGTTTCATGGGCCTCGGCGCTGAGGGCGCCGAAGGAAATGCCGGGGGATACCAGGTGCTTCCTGATTTCGGTGATGCTCTCGACCTCTTCGGGCGCTGCCGCCTCGCCGAGCGGCTTGAAGTCCAGCAGGTCGCGGAGAAAGATCGGGCCCAGCTTGCGGACGCCTGCCGAGAACTTCTTGTAGATGGAATACGATTCTCCGGCGACGGCGCTTTGCAGGATGTGGATGAGCCGCCCGTCGTGGCCGTGGCGTTCGCCGGACGACCGGTATTTGTAAAAGCCGCCGACCGGCAACGACATGGGCACCGGGTCCTCCAGGAAGGCCTTGGCGTGCATGGCCGTGACCTTGCCCTTGATGCCGGAAAGCCCGATGCCGGAAATTCTGGTCGCCATGCCGGGGAAGAATTCCGCCACCAGGGCGCGGCTGAGGCCCACCGCCTCGAAGCAATAGCCGCCCCGGTACGAGCTGATGATGGAGATGCCCATCTTCGACATAATCTTCAAAAGGCCTTTGTTGATGGCCTGGATGTAGCGCTCGATGCCGTCCTCAAGCCGGTCCTTGCCCAGAAGGCCGCGGCGGTGACGGTCGGCAATGGTCGCTTCCGCCAGGTATGCGTTGACCGTGGTCGCGCCGACGCCGATCAGGACGGCGAAATAATGAACGTCCATGCATTCGCCGGAACGCACGTTCAAGGACGTAAAGGTGCGCAGTTCCTGCCCGACCAGGTGGGTGTGGACGCCGCCCACGGCCAGGATCATCGGCACCGGGGCGCGCGCTGGGCCCGCGGCCATATCGTTCAGGATTAAATGAGTCTTGCCGCCGCGAACCGCTTCTTCCGCTTCGGCGCGGATCCGGTCAAGGGCCTCGCCCAGCGCCCCGTGCCCGGCCTTGACGTCGAAGGTGCAGTCGATTTCCGTCACCTCCGTGCCTATTTTCCCGCGCATCGCCTCGAAGCCGGCGTTGGTCAGCACCGGCGACGGCAGCAGCATCAGGTCACATTGGGTTTCATTCTCGTCCAGGATATTGCCGAGGTTGCCGAGACGGGTCTTCAGGCTCATGACGCCGGCTTCACGGAGCGAATCAATGGGCGGATTGGTGACTTGGCTGAAAGCCTGGCGGAAGAAATGATGAAGACCGCGGTAATGGTCCGACAGCACCGCCAGCGGCGCGTCGTCGCCCATGGAGCCGGTCGCCTCGAGGCCGGCCTCGACCATGGGCTGGAGGATTATTTCCAGGTCTTCCATGGAGAGCCCGAAGCAATACTGGCGCCGGCAAAGCTCCTCGACGCTGTAGAGCGGCGTCTTATCGGGCTTGGCGGCGGCGACGCTGTCGAGGACGGTGATCTTCTTGACCCACTGTCCGTAAGGCTGGCGGTCGGCAATCAGGTCCTTGAGCTCTTGGTCGCGGTAGAAGCGGCCTTCGTCCAGGTTGATGCCGATCATGCCGCCGGGGCCGACCCGGCCTTTTTCGACGATGTCCTTTTCGGGGATTTCGACCATGCCCGTTTCCGAGCCGACCACCAGAAGATTGTCCCGGGTCAGCGAATAGCGCATCGGCCTGAGCCCGTTGCGGTCCATGCCGGCGATGACCCAACGGCCGTCGCTGGCGCAGACGGCGGCCGGTCCATCCCAGGGCTCGAGCACGCTGTTGCAGTATGAAAACAGGTTTTTGTGGTTGTCCGGCATGGTCGTGTTCTGTGCGATCGATTCCGGAATCATCAGCGCCTTGACAGCCGGCACCGGCCGGCCGGCGCGCACCGCCAACTCATAGACGGCGTCGAGCGCTTCCGAATCGGAACTGCCGGCCTGGATGATCGGCCTGAGGTCTTCGATATCGTCGCCGAAGACCGGGGAGCTCATCTTCGGTTCGTGGGCCTTCATCCAGTTGATGTTGCCGGTCAGGGTGTTGATTTCGCCGTTGTGGGACAGCATTCGGAACGGCTGCGCCAAGCGCCAGGTCGGGAAGGTGTTGGTGGAATAACGCTGATGATAGATGGCGAAATTGGAAATGAACCGTTCATCCAGAAGGTCCGGATAAAATGCCGTCAACTGCTCGGCCAGGAACATGCCCTTATAGACGACCGACCGGCAGCTCAGCGAACAGATGTAGAAATCCTTGATATGGTCCTCGAGGACACGTTTTTCGATGCGCCGGCGGGTGATGAACAGGTCGATCTCGAACTGCTCGTCCGTCATTTTGCCTTTTTCCGACCCGGGCGGGTTGGCGATCATGATCTGCTCGATCTCGGGCCTCGACGCATTGGCCTTTTCGCCGATAACCTCCACGTTCACCGGCACCTGGCGCCAGCCGTAAATGATATAGCCGCTTTTCAGGATTTCCGTCTCGACGATGGTACGGCAGCGTTCCTGGGCGCCGAGATCGGTCTTGGGCAGGAACACCATGCCCAGCGCCAACCGTTCGTCGCCGGGCTCGTGGCCGGTGGCGCGGATGTGTTCCTTGAAGAAATTCTCGGGAATCTGGACCTGGATGCCGGCGCCGTCGCCGGTTTTGCCGTCGGCGTCAACGGCGCCCCGGTGCCAGATTTTCTTGAGCGCCATGATCCCCGATTCGACCACCCGCCGGCTGGGCTTGCCGTCGGTGGACGCCACCAGGCCGACGCCGCACGACGCGTGCTCGTGGGCCGGGTCGTAAAGGCCATGTAAGGTCAGGTGGCGGGCGTTCTCGAGCCAGCGGCGATGGAACGTATCTCCGGATTCCTCAGGCCATCGGGGGGTTTGGGTGCTCATGACTTTTTCCCTCTAGGACGCCTCGGCCAGCGCGCCGGCGCCCTCAGCCGGTTGCTGGGATTCAATATAGGCGTGAATGCCGTCGGCGGCGTCGCGGCCGTCGCGGATCGCCCACACCACCAACGAGGCGCCGCGCACGATATCGCCGGCGGCAAAGACGCCGGGCACCTGCGTCATCTTCGACGGTTCGTCGATTTTCAACGTCCCCCATTCGGAAATCGCCAGCCCCGGCTCATCGAAAAGGGTCGGCACGTCTTCCGGGTCGAAGCCGAGCGCCTTGATGGCCAGATCGGCGTCCATGTCGAAGGACGAGTCTTCGATAATTTTCGGCGTCTGGCGGCCCGAGAAATCGGCGACGCCGAGGTGGATGCGCTGGACACGGACGCCGGAAACATGGCCGTCACCGAGGAAGGCCTGGGGCGTCACCAGCCACACGAATTCAACCCCTTCATCTTCGGCGTTGACGACCTCGGTCATGGAACCCGGCATGTTGGCGCGGTCGCGGCGATAGAGGCATTTTACCGACTTCGCGCCCTGGCGGACGGCGGTGCGCACGCAATCCATGGCGGTATCGCCGGCGCCGATGACGACGACGTTCTTGCCCTTCGCGTCGAGCGCGCCGGAATCGAATTCCGGAACCTTGTCGCCGAGGCCTTTCCTGTTGGACGCCGTCAAATAGTTCATGGCCTGGACGATGTTCTCGAGGCCGCTGCCGGGCACCTGCAGGTCGCGGTACTCATAAACGCCGGTGGCGATAAGAATGGCGTCGTGCTGTTGGCGGAGGTCTTGAAACGAACCGTCGCGGCCGACCTCGAAATTCAGGTGGTACTGGACCCCGCCGTCTGCCAGCAATTGGGCGCGGCGCTCGACGATGTCCTTTTCCAGCTTGAAATTGGGAATGCCGTAAACCAACAGCCCGCCGACCCGGTCGTAGCGGTCGTAGACATGGACCTGATAGCCGCGGCGCCGCAAAAGATCGGCGGCGGCGAGGCCACCCGGTCCGGCGCCGATGATGGCGACCGACTGCCGGCGTTCGTGCGCCGGGTTCGGCGGTTTGACCCAGCCTTCCTTCCAGGCGTTGTCTGTCAGGTGTTTCTCAATGGCGCCGATGGTGACGGTGCCGTGGCGGGATTGCTCGAGGACGCATGAGGCTTCGCAAAGGCGGTCGTGGGGACAGATGCGGCCGCAGATTTCAGGGAAGGTGTTGGTCGCCTGGGACGTCTCATAGGCCTCTTGCAGCCTGCCCTCGGCGGCCAGCTTGAGCCAGTCCGGGATATTGTTCTGCAGCGGGCAGTGAATCTGGCAGAAGGGAATCCCGCACTGCTCGCAGCGCGACGACTGCTTGGCGGCGGCGGCGGGCTTGAACGGCTTGTAGATCTCGCCGAAATCCTGGCGCCGTTCACCGTCGGTGCGCTTCGACGGCATGGCGCGCTCGACCTCGATGAACCGCTGCATTTGATCGGGCATGATCCCTCTCTTCCCCAATTTCCGCCAACCAGCCGACGGTCCGCGCCTCGCGGTACCGGGCCCCAAAAACCCCGGGCGGTGAAAAACTCCTTGTCAGAGCACCAAAACAGGGGGGCTCAAATCCAGGTGTGCATATGAACTAAAGCACAATTAGGACAGTATTATTTACTTTATTTTTGGGCCGCCTTCCGATCTTGCCCCATTGTAGGCCCCATCGGGGCCGGAAATAAAGCAAAAACCGCCTAAATTAGTACCGTTACGGGACTAAATAAGACCCTGGCGGCAAAGGGAAAAATAGTGTAGAAACACAAGGTATAGGGGATTTTAGCTTGCCAATTCTACATCTTGCGGTTTTGGCGCTGATTCAGGGCGTTACGGAGTTCCTGCCCATCAGTTCGTCGGGCCATTTGATTCTGGTGCCGGCCTTTACCGGCTGGCCCGATCAGGGCCTGGTCATTGATGTTGCCGTTCATGTCGGCACCCTCGGCGCGGTGGTGCTGTATTTCCGGCGCGATCTTTGGGAAATAGCATTAGGGCTCGGGCGGTTGACCCGGGGCCGCGAGGACCCGGGCGCGCGCCTCGCCGGTTTGCTGATCCTCGGAACGCTGCCGGCGGTGATCGCCGGCTTCCTTGTCAACCGCTATTACCCGGGCGGCATTCGCGGCCTCGAGGTGATCGCCTGGACGACGCTGGGCTTCGGGGTGCTGCTGTACGTCGCCGACAGGCTGGGCATGACCGTGCGCCGCATCGAGCACCTGACCTTCGGCGACACCTTGATCATCGGCCTGGCCCAGGCGCTGGCGCTGGTTCCGGGCACCAGCCGTTCCGGCATCACCATGACGGCGGCCCGGTTTCTGGGCTTCGAGCGCAAGGAGGCGGCGCGGTTTTCCATGTTGCTCTCCATACCCGTCATCATCGGCGCCGGCAGCCTCAAGGGCCTGGAGCTTTACCGCACCGGCGATATGCCGTTGACCGGGGATGCGTTTATCGCCGCCGGCATCGCCTTCGTCGCCGCGCTCTTGGCCATTACCGCCATGATGGCGTGGCTGCGGCGCGCCAATTTCACGCCGTTCGTGGTCTACCGGGTGGTTCTGGGCGTGTTCCTGGTCGTCGCCGTCTATGGCTGGCTGGACTGAGCCTGATAGGGGGGGTGGGATGATTATGTCCGGTTTCGCACCGATCCAATTCAAAGCCGTTCTCACCACGGGCGTTATCGTGCTGGCCTTCGTTATTGGCCTAAGCGCATCTTTCGGGGCCAAGGCCGGCGATCATTACGTTTCTTTGTCGACTATCTTCCCTACGGGCAAGTGTTCACCCGTCATCCCGAATTTCGAGTTGATGGAATCCCGCTTCGTTGGCGGTGAATTGACGGAACACAAGATTCAAAATAACCAGGGCGAGGTGGTTGAAGTCATCACCACCTTCATCAATAAAAATCGTGACCAGTGGGCAACCGTCGTATTACAGCGCGACACGAAGGTAATCTTCTGCCTATACGCCTCCGGCATTGGCCGGGGCGCAGTCCATAGGCGAACCATTAAATCGGAGTAGATCATGCAGTTCGTTAGAATCTTCAACGCCACCCGCGCCCCGGGTCTTGCCGTCCTCCTCCTGGTCGCATGGACTGGAACCGTCCAGGCGGATTTTTCCGAAGAAGTTCGACGGTGTGACATCGGCGGCGGCCATCCCGATATCCGAATCATTTCTTGTACCCGGAACATTGAGTCAGGAAGGTTCACCGGGCAAAATCTCGCCGTCGCCTTCACCAACCGGGGCCTGGCCCACAAGAGCAAAGGCCAGTGGGACAGGGCCATCGCCGACTACGATGAGGCCATCCGCCTGAAACCCGATTTTGTCTTTGCCTTCAACAACCGGGGCAATGCCTATTATTACAAGGGCCAATTGGACCGGGCCATCGCCGACTTTAGTAATGCCATCCGCTTGAACCCCGGCCTTGCCGAAGCCTTCGGCAACCGGGGCAATGTCTATAGAAAGAAAGGCCAATTCGACCGGGCCATCAAGGATTACGACAAGGCCATCCACCTCAATCCCGGCAGTGCCCAGATCTTCGCCGACCGGGGACTCGCCTACGAGAAGAAAGGTGAACTGACGCAAGCCCTCAGGGACTTCAAAAGGGCCCATGCCCTGGGCTTTCGTCATTCGCTGCTTTTGAAGAAGCTTCGCGAGTCCGGCGAGTTTCTATGAGGGTGGCGACCCGCCGCCGTCACCGGCTGGCTGGACTGAGCTAATACCCCCGTTCCGGATCGACGATGGGCTCGGGCTTCCCGCCCTTTTCCATGCGCCGGATGTTTTCGGCGACGGCCTTGGCGGCGGATGCCGGCACCGTCAGGCTGGCCATGTGGGGAGTAACGGTGATTTTCGGGTGCGCCCAGAACGGGTGGTCTTCGGCCAACGGTTCGGTGTGAAAGATATCCAGCGTGGCGGCGGCAAGGCGGCCCCCGTCCAATGCGGCGATCAGGTCTTCGTCGACCACGTGGCCGCCGCGCGCCGCGTTGATCAGGGCCGCGCCTCTGGGCAACCGGGAAAGGGTATCGGCGTTGATGATGCCCGTCGTTTCCGGCGTCAGCGGCAACAGGCAGACGAGAATCTCCGTCTGTTTCAGAAAATCCCCGAGCGAGTCTTTTCCGTGAAACGTCCGGACGCCCTCTATGACCTTTTCCCCCCGGCTCCAGCCACAAACGTCGAAGCCGAAGGGTTTCAGCTTGGCCACCGCGTCGGCGCCCATGACGCCTAAGCCCATGATGCCGACGCGCCGGGCGCCCGCATCGGTCTGGGGCAGTTGTTGCCAGCGTTTTTCGGCGGTGATCCCGGCGTAATCGCCGAAATGGCGGTGGTAATGCAAAACCCAGTAAGCGACGTATTCGCTCATGCCCCCGGTCAGGCCCGGGTCCTTCAGCCGCACCACCGGCACGCCCTCGGGCAAATCGCGGCCGGCCAGGTGGTTGACCCCGGCGCCCAGCGAAAAGATCGCCTTCAGGTTGGGGAAATCCTTCAACGCGTCCATTCCCGGGGCCCCCACCAGCGCGTAGTCTATGTCAGCGACCTCTCCCACTTCGTCGGGCCACACCCGGAAGTCCTGATCCGGCAGCTCTTTCGCCATGACGTCGCGCCACGCGCCGGCATCGTCGTTCTTCGAGTAAAACAGGAGGGCCATTGCGGCTAGGGCTAAGCGCTGACCGCGCCGGTCTCGTCGGCCTTCATCTCGAAGGCGGCGGCCATCAGCGCCTTGGTATAGGGGGCCTCGGGCCTGGATAAAATGTCGTCGGCCGGCCCCTGTTCGACCACCTGGCCCCGGCGCATGACGATGATATCGTGGGCCATCGCCCGGATCACCTTGAGATCATGGCTGATGAACAAATACGCCAGGTCATGGCGTTTTTGCAGGTCGCGCAGGAGTTCGACGATCTGCGCCTGCACCGACATGTCCAAGGCGCTGGTCGGCTCGTCGAGGACGATGAACTTGGGCTTGAGGACCAGCGCCCGGGCAATGGCGATGCGCTGTCGCTGGCCGCCCGAAAATTCATGCGGATAACGGTTCATCATCTGCGGCTCCAGGCCGACTTCGTCGAGCACGTCGGCGACTATTTTCCGGCGCTCGTCGAAACCGCCGCCGATGCCGTGCACCAGAAGCCCCTCTTCGACGATCTGGCGCACCGATAATCTTGGGCTCAAGGATCCGAAGGGATCCTGGAAAACGATCTGCATTTCACGCCGGAGCGGCCTCAGCGCCTTTTTGCTCATGGCCTGGATGGATTGCCCCTCGAAAATGACCTCGCCCGAGCTTTTCTCAAGCCTCAACAGCGCCCGGCCCAGCGTGCTCTTGCCCGAGCCCGATTCGCCGACGATGCCCAAGGTGTGCCCCTGTCGGACCTCCAGGGTGATGCCGTCCACCGCCTTGATGTGGCCGACGGTGCGGCGGATCACGCCTTTTTTGACCGGGAACCAGACCTTGATGTCGCCTGCCGCTATCACCCTTTTGGCGCCGGCCGGCGCCGGGTCGGGGCGGCCCTTGGGCTCGGCGTCGAGAAGGTGCTTGGTATAGGCATGCTTGGGTTTCTCGAAGACCTGTTTCAAATCGCCCTGTTCGACGATTTCGCCGTCGGTCATCACCGAAACCGTTTCCGCCATGCTGCGGACGATGCCGAGGTCATGGGTGATTAGCAGCATCGCCATGTCCATTTTCTTCTGCAGGTCTTTCAAGAGCTTCAGCACCTGCGCCTGGATGGTGACGTCCAAGGCCGTCGTCGGCTCGTCGGCGATCAACAGGTCCGGGTCGTTGGCGAGCGCCATGGCGATCATCACCCGTTGCTGCTGTCCGCCGGAAAATTCGTGCGGCAACGCGCCCAGCCGCTCCGTCGCTTCCTCAAGCCCGACCAGATGCAGGAGTTCCTCCACCCTCGCCCGGGTCTCGGTGGGGCTGAGCGCCCGGTGCAGGAGCAGGACCTCGGCAATCTGCTTTTCGATGGAATGCAGCGGGTTCAAGGACGTTAAAGGCTCCTGGAAGATCATGGCGATGCGGTTGCCCCTGACCTCTTGCATCTTCCAGGTGGGCGCGCCCATCAGTTCGTCGTTCAGGAACTTGATGCTGCCGCCCCGGTGCCAGGCCGTGGGATAAGGCAAAAGCTGCATCACCGATAACGCCGTCACCGACTTGCCCGAGCCCGATTCACCGACCAGCGCGTGGGTTTCGCCCTTGTCGATGCTCAGCGACACGTCGCGGACGGCCTTGACCTCGCTCCCGCCCCGGGTCTCACTCTGGCCGAACGAGGTATGAAGGCCGGTGATTTCAAGGAGCTTGCTCATTGAAACGTCTTCCTTGGGTCAAAGGCGTCGCGCACGGCTTCCCCAATGAATACCAGAAGAGAGAGCATGATGGCGATGACGAAAAAGCCGCTAAGCCCCAACCACGGCGCTTGCAGGTTGGCCTTGCCCTGGTTCAGGAGCTCACCCAGCGAGGGCGAGCCGATGGGAAGCCCGAAGCCGAGGAAGTCGAGCCCGGTCAGCGTGGTGATGGAACCGGCCAGCGTGAACGGCATGAAGGTGACGGTGGCGACCATGGCGTTGGGAAGAACGTGCTTGTAGATGATCTTGAGGTCGGTGACGCCAAGCGCCCTGGCGGCGCGGACGAAATCGAGGTTGCGCGCCTTCAGGAACTCGGCGCGGACGACGCCGACGAACCCCATCCAACTGAACAGCAGCATCAACCCCAACAGCCACCAGAAATTGGGGGTAATGACGCTGGCCATGATGATAAGCAGATAGAGCATGGGCATGCCGGCCCAGACTTCGATAAAGCGCTGGCCCAACAGGTCGATCCAGCCGCCGTAAAACCCCTGGAAGGCGCCGATGGAAACGCCAAGGGCGGCGCTGATGAGCGTCAGCGTCAGTCCGAACAGCACCGAAATACGGAACCCGTAGATCAACCGGGCGACCACGTCGCGGCCCTGGTCGTCGGTGCCGAGCCAGTTATCGAAGCCGGGCGGCGCCGGGGCGGGGACTTTGAGATCGTAATTGATGGTGTCGTAGGAGTAGCGGATCAGAGGCCACACCATCCACCCCTTGGCGTTGATCAGCTTGGCTACGAATTCGTCGCGGTAATCGGCTTCGGTCAGGAACTCGCCGCCGAAGACCGTTTCCGGGTATTCAACCAGGACAGGAATGTAGAAGCCGTCGTCGTAACGAATCAACAGCGGCTTGTCGTTGGAGATGAATTCGGCGAACAGGCTGGCGAAGAAGAGAACGAGAAAAATCCAGAGCGACCAGAACCCCCGCCGGTTGCGGCTGAAATTGACCAGCCGGCGCCGGGTGATGGCGGAAATGGTGACGCCCAGAAAGCGGTCCGGGGGCGGCAGTTCGGCCAGCGCATCGCGGGTCATGGCGTCTTCGGGCATGGTTTAGGTCTCCCGCGCTTCGAAATCGATGCGGGGATCAATCACGTGGTACATCAAATCGCCGATGATCCCCATCACCAGGCCCAAAAGGGTAAAGAAATAAAGGGTGCCGAACATGACCGGGTAATCGCGCTTCAAGGCCGCTTCGAAGCCCAGAAGCCCGAGCCCGTCCAGCGAGAAGATGATCTCGGTCAGCATGACGCCGGTGAACAGGATACCGATGAAGGCGGCGGGAAAACCAGCGATGATGATCAGCATGGCGTTGCGGAAGATATGGCCGTATAGCACGCGCCGTTCCTCAAGCCCCTTGGCCCGCGCGGTGATCACATACTGCTTGTTGATTTCTTCCAGAAACGAGTTCTTGGTCAGCATGGTCAGGCCGGCAAAACCGCCGATGAGCATGCTGGCCAGCGGCAGCGCCAGGTGCCAGAAGTAATCGGCGATTTTTTCCCATAGGGAAAAGCCGTCGAAATTAGGCGAGGTCAGGCCCCTGAGCGGGAACCAGTCGAAATAGCTGGGCCCGGCGAACAAAACGATCAGCAGGATGGCGAACAGGAAACCCGGCACGGCGTTGCCGAAGATGACAACGCCCGAGGACCAGACGTCGAAACGGGACCCGTCCTTGACCGCCTTCCTGATGCCTAGCGGAATCGAGATCAGATAGACCAGGATCGTCGTCCACAGCCCCAGCGAAATAGACACCGGCAGCTTGTCGACGACCAGTTGAGCGACGCTCCGGTCCTGGAAGTAGCTATTGCCGAAATCGAAGCTGATGTAGCTCCTCATCATCAGGACGAACCGTTCATGGGCCGGCTTGTCGAGGCCGAACTGTTTCTCGATGCTTTTGATCAAATCCGGCGGCAGCCCCCGCGCCCCCCGGTAGCGGCTGGGCGCGCCGGCCTGTTTGCCGGCGGCCTGAACCTTGCGCCCGGCGGTGGCCTCGCCGCCGGCCTCGCCGCCGACGCGCGCCGTCACGTCCACTGCCTCCCCGGTCAGCTCGGCGATGGCTTGCTCCACCGGGCCGCCGGGGACGAACTGAACGACGGCGAAGTTAATGACCATGATCCCGAACAACGTCGGGATGATCAGCAACAGGCGGCGGACAATATATGCATACATGGGTCAGGCCCGGGGTTCCCATACGGGGTTCCGGGCGGTCAATTGCGGGCGGACGCGAGCTTGCTTTTCAGCGTTTCTTCCTTTTTCGGGTCGACCCACCAGGCCAGGAACTGGTTGCCCTGTATGGGCGTGATTTTAGGCCGGCCGAACTTGTTCCAATAGGCGATGCGGTCGAATTTCGCATGCCAGTGGGGAATCACCCAGTGCCCCCACTGCAACACCCTATCCAGCGCGTGGACGCTCGTCACCAGCGATTTCCGGTCGGGCGCCGCGATCACCTTCTCGATCAGTTCGTCGATCACCTTGTCCTCGATGCCGATGAAGTTCCGCCCGCCCTCGATATCGGCGTTGGCGGAGCCCCAGAACGAGCGCTGCTCGTTGCCCGGCGACAGCGACTGCCCCCAGCCGCTGACGATGACGTCGTAATCGAAGGTATCCAGCCGGCGGCGGTATTGCGACGGATCGACGGTCCTGACGGTAACCTGGACGCCCAGTTTCTCCAGGTTCTTGGCGAACGGCAGGACCACCCGCTCGAACAGGGGGCTGACCAGCAGAACCTGAAAGCTCAGCGCCCTGCCGGTCTTTTCATTGACGCGGTTACGGCCCAACACCCGCCAGCCGGCATCGGTGAGGATTTGGCTGGCTTTCCTCAGGTTGCGGCGGATATTGCCGGACCCGTCGGATTTCGGCGGGTTGTATTCTTCGCTGAACACTTCGTCCGGGATGCGCCCGCGGTAGGGCTTCAAAAGGGCCAGCTCATCGCCTTTTGGCACCCCGGTGGCGGCCAGTTCGGAATTGTCGAAATAGCTGCGGGTGCGGGCGTACTGGCCATAGAACAGATTCTTGTTGGACCATTCGTAATCGAACGCATAGGCCAGCGCCTGGCGCACGCGGCGGTCTTTGAAAATTTCGCGCCGGGTGTTGAAGACGAAGGCCTGCATCCCCGACGACCGGTTATGGGTGATCTCCCTCTTGGCTACGAGGCCGGTCTTGACGTCCTTGAAGTCATAGGCCGTGGCCCACGCCTTCGACGAGTTTTCCGGCCGGTAGTCGTATTCGCCCTTCTTGAACGCCTGCAACGCGATGGTGCTGTCGCGGTAATAATCGTAGCGGATGACGTCAAAATTATATTGGCCCCGGTTGACGGGAAGGTTTTCACCCCACCAGTCCTTGACCCGCTTCAAGGTGATCGAGCGCCCGGGCTCGAACGACTCTATTTTATAAGGGCCGCTGCCCAAGGGCGGTTTCAGGGTGGTCTTGTTGAATTCGCGTTTTTCCCAGTAATGCTTGGGCAAAATGGTGAGCTGCCCCAGGATCAGCGGCAATTCGCGGTTTTCGCCGGGCTTGAAGGTGAACTTGACTGTGCGCTCGCCGGTCTGCACCACTTGGGCGACGTTGCCGTAATAGAAACGGTAAAAGGGCGTGCCCTTGGTGGTCAGCGTCTTGAACGACCAGATGACGTCGGCGACGGTGACCGGCATGCCGTCGTTCCAGCGGGCGTTGGCGCGTAACGTAAACGCCACCCACGAACGGTCCTTCGGCGTTTCCACCGATTGGGCCAGTTGCCCGTATTGGCTGAACGCTTCGTCGGCCGAACCGAACATCAGGTTGTCATAAAGAAAACCCAGCCCCGACGCCGGGTTTCCCTTGACGATGAAGCTGTTGAAGCTGTCATAGGTGCCGATGGCGTTGAGCCGGACGGTGCCGCCCTTGGGCGCCTTCGGGTTGACGTAATCGAAATGGGTAAAGCCGGCGGGGTATTTCAGGTCCCCGTGCATGGCGAGGCCGTGTGATTTCTCGGCGGCGGCGACGGCGGCGGCTGAGAAAATAGCGGCGGCTGAGATAATAGCGGCGGCGGTCAGGCGCATGGGTTTTCCTATCCCGCCAGCAGCTCAAGGGCCTGGGCGTGGATTTGGGCGTCGCCGGCGGCCAGCACGGTGCCGTCGCCGCCGGGGCCGAGCGCCCGGCCCCGCCAGTCGGTGATGACGCCGCCGGCGCCCTCGACGATCGGCACCATGGTGACGCAGTCGTAAAGTTCCATGGTGCCCTCGCAGACGATATCCACCCAGCCCGAGGCCAACAGGCCATAGGCCTGGCACTCGGCGCCGTAAATGGTCCGCCAGGTGGCTTTCTTCAGGCGTTCGAAGGCGGGAAAATCCTTGTCCTCGAACATTTCGGGCGAGGTCGCGTAAAGCCACGCCTCACCCATATTCTTACAAAGACGCACCTTGACCTCGTCGCCGTTAAACGTGGTCGCGAGGCCACTGGCGCCGATCCAGCGTTCGCCCAGCGCCGGCATGTCGATGACGCCCAGCACCGGCCGACCGCCTTGCATGAGCGCGATCAGGGTGCCGAAAAGCGGCTTGCCGGTGACGAAGGACTGGGTGCCGTCGATGGGGTCGAGGGCCCAGACGAACTCCGCCTCGGGGTTCTTGTTCTCCAACTCCTCGCCGATGATGCCGTGGTCGGGAAAGGCGTTTTCGATCAGCGCCCGCATGACGGTTTCGGCTTCCTTGTCGGCGGCGGTGACGGGGCTTTGGTCGGCCTTCGTCTCGATCGCCATGGGAGAGCGGAAATAGGTCATCGCCACGGCGCCGGCGGCGTCGGCAAGACTGAGCGCCAGTTCAACGAAAGCGTTGTCAGGTGGATTTTCCGGGGCGGGCCCGGAGCCCGCCGCAGTCATGGCAAGGGCTTCGGCTGGTCGCTCAAAGAGCGGAGATAAAGGATAACCCGGGCCCGGTCCTTGGGCTTCTTGAGGCCGGCGAAGCCCATCTTGGTGCCTTTGGCAAAGCCCTTGGGAGTGGCCAGGAACCCGTCCAAGTCCTTGTACGTCCATTTGCCGCCGAGCCCCTTCAGCGCGCCGGAAAACTTGAATCCGGCGGCGCCCGCCTTGGCCCGGCCGACCACGTCCCAGAGATTGGGCCCGACCTTGTTCTTGCCGCCTTTGTTGGTGGTGTGGCAGGCCTTGCATTTCTTGAACGTCTTGGCGCCGGCGCCGGCGTCCGCCGAAGCCAGCATCGCCAAGGCCCCGCCGGCCGCCGGTTCATCGGGTGCTTCCTTGGCGGCCGCTCCGCTTGTGTTCTCGGGCAGCTTGATGGCGGCGGTCTGCAGAGGCTCGGCGTGAACCAGGGCATCGCCGATCCAGTTGGAGCCCCAGGCGAGCCAAGCCGCGGCCAGGACCGCGAAGCATACCTTTTCAAGCATCGAGAGGCGCATGGGCAGAAGGTCCCTTTCGGGTTGGACCGGGGCATGGTGCCTCAAGGCGGCTTCCGGTTCAATAACCGCTTCAAAGGAGCCTCCGGCTTTATGGGGAATAGTGATCAAATTGATTCCTATCCATTCTGAACCGATCTAAGGTGCGTTCCATGAGCGGGCCTAAGAACCCCATCATCGTTATTCCGGCGCGTTTCAAGTCGAAGCGGCTGCCGGATAAGCCGATCGCCGACATCAACGGGACGCCGATGATCGTCCATGTCTGGCGCCGCGCCCTTGAGGCCGACATCGGGCCGGTGGTCGTCGCCTGCGACGATGCCCTGATCATCGACGCCGTCAAGGAAGCCGGCGGCGACGCCGTTTACACCGACCCCGACCATGCTTCCGGTTCGGACCGGGTGTTCGAGGCGATGCTCATGGTGGACCCGCTCAAGAAACACGACGGCATTATCAACCTGCAGGGCGACTTGCCGACCATCGGGGCGGACGCCGTTCGCGCTTCTTTGCAGCCGCTGGCCCAGCCCGAGGTCGATATTGCGACACTGGCCGCCGAAATCACCGATGATAAGGAGCTGGACGATCCCAACGTCGTCAAGGCGGTGCTGTCGCTGGCCGATGATGTCCCCGGGGGCGCCAGATGCGGCCGCGCCCTTTACTTCAGCCGCGCCGCCGCGCCCAGCGGCGGGCCGCACTATCACCATATCGGGATTTACGCTTTCCGGCGCGACGCCCTTGAGAAGTTCGTCAAACTGCCCCGGGGCAAGCTGGAACAACAAGAAAGGCTGGAGCAGCTGCGCGCCCTCGAAGCCGGCATGCGGATCGACGTCCAGCTCGTTGACACGGTTCCGCTTGGTGTCGATACTCCGGCCGAGTTGGCCCGCGCCCGCGAACTGCTGGCTCAAGAAGGCCAATAACCGCGAGCCACGCCATGACCAGTCCCGAAAAAACCATCTCTTTCCAAGGGTCGCCCGGCGCGTATTCGGACCTGGCGTGCCGGAACGCCTATCCGAAGATGACGACGCTGGCGTGCCGGTCCTTCGCCGATACCTTCGATGCCGTCCTCGGCGGGCGGGCGGCGTTGGCGATGATCCCCATTGAAAACAGCGTCGCCGGACGGGTCGCCGACATTCACCACCTGTTGCCGGAATCGGATTTGCATATCGTCGCCGAGCATTTTCAGAAGGTCAACCACCACCTTTTGGGGGTGAAGGGCGCCGGGGTTTCCGGCCTCACCCACGTGCACAGCCACATCCATGCGCTCAACCAATGCCGCAACCTAATCCGGGAACTTGGGCTGGACCCGGTGGAACACGTGGACACCGCCGGTGCGGCGGCGGATGTCGCGGCTGCCGGCGATAAAACGCAGGCCGCCATCGCGTCCGAGCTGGCGGCCGAAATCGACGGGCTGGAATCGCTGAAGGCCAACATCGAAGACGCCGAGCACAACACCACGCGCTTCGTCGTCATGGCGGCCGAGCCCGAGGACCCGGGCGCCGACGCCGAAAACGTGATGACCAGCTTCATCTTTCGGGTCAGGAACGTGCCCGCGGCCCTATACAAGGCGCTCGGCGGCTTCGCCACCAACGGGGTGAACCTCACGAAACTGGAAAGCTACGTCGGCGGCGGCTTCGTCGCCGCGCAGTTTTACGCCGACGCCGAGGGCCACCCGGAACAGAAGGCTTTGAAGCAGGCGTTCGACGAACTCGCCTTCATCACCCACGAGATCAAGGTCTTAGGCGTCTATCCGGCGCACCCTTACCGGATCGAACAGAACGAGACTGCGTAGGACTTAAAAGCGCGTTCCGGCCGGTTAGTGGATAAAACCCACGAAATTGCACTCGGTGCCAATTCTCTCGCCCAACACGCGGCGGTGCGGGCCACAGTAAATGGCATTTTATTGCAAACGATAATCGACGCTTTGCTAGAAAGTGGTAGCTTGAGTGACTCTGATGTAAGCCAAGCCTACAAAGAAGCTGATAATTACATCAGAAAGGGAGAACCCCCCACTTCTGGCACAGACCTTAAAAATATGATGCTAGATTTATTGAAGCAGATTGCCGAGGGGCAAAACATCGAACTTCAGGGAAAATGAGCATGAGCGCACTCTACATAATGAGATACATAGGCGCGACAGGCCTAGGTTTTGGCACCATCTACGTGGGCAAGGGGACCATCGTTGGAGCAGATGCCGGCGGTGGCCGATACCATGGCACCTATACCGAAAGCGGGGGGCGCATAAACATTACTGCAATACTGTCAATGCCCGATGGCGGCATCCTAGTTACGGGCGATCAGATACCAGCGGGGACCGATATTCCCGTATCAGCGGACTGGCCGGAGAATTTTGCCGATGGCACGGCGCAACCGATAACCGTGGCGGGTGGTGAAGTCCAAGTTACCTTCGAAAAGATAGGGGACATTCCTTAAAAACCCACCCCTTCTTCACCTTCCCTTTAGGAGTTGTAGATTTCCTTTTCGGCTTCGGGGGCGTGTTCAACATCCGTCGCAGAGCTTCGTCAAACGGAATTACATCCGGCTTTTCCACTTCGGGCTTTTCTTCTGAGGGGGTTTTTTGACCATATCTCGATTAAATGTTTTCGCAGACGAATCCGGTGATTTTACATTCACCACCGGCCAAAATATCAGCCGATATTTTATCGTCTGTACAGTCGCATTGGAATCTTGCGATGTTGGTTGCGACCTCTTGAACCTACGGCGCAGACTCGCATGGGAAGGCCACGAACTCGGCGAGTATTTTCATGCCACCTCCGACAAGCAAGCGGTCCGAGATGCGGTTTTTGACTGTATTTGCAACCATGATTTCAAGGTCCAGGCGACCATCATGGAAAAACGTAAGGCCCAACCACAAACTCGGAAAACAAACTCCAGATTCTACCAATATGGTTGGTATTACCATTTCTTTTATGGGATGCGGAACATCGCTCGCCCATATCCCGAACTTCAAATCACCGCTGCCGCTATCGGGATCAAGAAAGAACGGCAGTTTTTTAAAGCTGCTATTTCAAACGTAATGCAACAAACCATCCAAGGGAAAACATGGTCCACAGACGTTTTTCCCGCTGGCACAGACCCATGCCTCCAAGTAGCCGACTATTGTGCATGGGCCATTAAAATAAAATGGGAGCGCAATGAAATTCGATCATATGACCTGATAAAGGACCGCATCACCTACGAATATGATCTGTGGGAACACGGCACTGATTATTATTACTAAATGAACGCGGCCCGCCTTAATACCGGCAATCTTGGCTATCCCGATTTAACCCGGTAGCTAGCCGGATCGAGAGGACTCCCGGAGCTTTTTCGCCAAGCGAGAGCCGCGCCCAATTTACCCCTTACAGGGATTCGATAATTTTTCTCAACATCCTTCGTAATTCTCGCTTAGAAATCAGACTAAATTCATTATATTTCCGATAAATAGCCTGATTTTCCTATCGTGTCAAGAACAAAAAAGGAACATAAGTAGTTTTCCTGGCTGAGGTAAAGGTGGGAATGGAAGACCGTTCGCCGGTCTTTAGCCTTCCACGTCGTTCAACCAATCCTCGATCAGCCAGCGCGAGATGGAATCCTTCCGGGGCAGGCGCTTTTCGCCGGGCGGCGCTTCGCCCCATTCGCCGAAGGCGCGCACCTGGTCCGGCGTGAACCACCCCGCGTCCTCGAGCTCGCGTTCATCAACGGTAATTTCCGTGGTGGAGGCCACGGCCCGGAAGCCCAACATCAACGAAGACGGAAACGGCCACGGCTGGGACGCCCGGTAGCGGACGTCGGTGACGGTCACGCCCGTTTCCTCCTTGACCTCGCGGGCGACGGCTTCTTCCGGGGTTTCGCCGGGCTCGACGAATCCGGCGAGGGTCGAATACATGCCGTCGAGCCAGCGCCGCTGCCGGCCCAGCAGGCAGGCCGGACCATTGCCTTCCGGGTCGTCCAGGGAAACCAGCATGATCACCGCCGGATCGGTGCGGGGGAAGTGCATGTGAGGGTCTTCGGCGTTGGCGCAGACGCGCACATGGCCGCCGTCGCGGCTTTCCGTCCGGGCGCCGCAAACGCCGCAGTAAAGGTGCCTCAGGTGCCAGTGCATGAGCCCCCGGGCATAGGCCAAAATCGCCGCCTCTGGCCCCGCCATCAGGACGCCGACCCGCCTCAGGTCCTCGAACCGGGCGTCCGGGGCCCACGCCGCCGCCCCGTCGTCGTCCAGTCCGGATATATCGGCGGCGAAGAAAGCGGCCTCCTTATCATCGAGCCCGAGAAGGGCGACCGCGCCGGCCTTGCCGAGCAGGGTTTTCGCCTCGCCGGCGGAAAGAAACACTGCTTCCGGCGCGTCTGGAAGCGGGTTTTCCAGCGTTGCCTCGCCCCGGATCAAGTTGCGGCCCTGCCAAACGGGCACGATCCGGGTTTCGGCGCCGTCCAAAAGCCCGGCGATCCAGGCGTCGTCGCGGCGCAGACCGGCCGCCCGGTCGAGCCCGACGCCCGTATAGCTCAAATTTTTCCCCATCCCGGAAACCTGACACAGCGACCCTTTTCTTACAACAAAGGTAAAAAACGCCTGAAACCCTTTCGTTTCAGTGCGTTGAGGTTTTGTTAAGGGTTTCGGCCTAACGTCCCCCCACTTCTTGCGGTTCTCATCCCTCTGGGTGCCCCGGCCGTGACGCCAGGGGTAGGGGGGAACGAAGGAGGTTCCGATGAAGGCGTTGGGTTGCATCCTGACCCGGTCTTCCTTGTTTTCGGCGGTTATGGTGCTGCTCGGCGCATGCACGTTCATACCGGGCGTTTCTTCCATCGGACCCGATTGCCAGGAGGTCGATGCCAAGGCGCTTAAATACGTCAACTGGACCCAGGTGCCCGAGGTCAACGTCCGCATCCGCCAGGACGAATTCAGCCCGATGGTTATCCGGCTCCGCCAGGGCTGGCCCTACGTGATCCGAATCCGCAACCGCGACGACAGCTTCCATGTCTTCAAGGCCTATGACTTTTTCTCCAGTGCCGCCGTCATCCAGACGACCCTCAACGGCCAGAAGGAAGACGTCACCTGTTACGGCGCCATAGTGATCCCGGCCTATGAAACGGCGGAAATCAAGCTGGTGGCGACCATGGACGGGCGCTATGAGTTCGAAGACAACGCTTTCACCTTCCTCTCCGGGTTTCAGGGCCTGCCCACCGGCGTCATCATCGTCGAAGAACGAAACCCGCTGTCGAACGCCCCGCCCCGCAAAATTTATCTGGATCCCTCTCCTCTCTAAAGACCCGTTGTCGTTGTCCTAGCATCCGGGTATCCGGCGGGCCGTCGCTGTCGTGGGTCGGTTTGATCAACGTCCGCTTACCGGCTCATAGCGGACCTTATGGACGACCTTGTGGAACGTCGGCTTTTAGTCATGTGTGGACGGCTCCCTGTTGGCAAGGGTTTTTTTGACGCTAATGCAATGCTG
>CAZVFL010000035.1:0-26274 GCA_964626025.1 uncultured Thalassospiraceae bacterium | reverse complement strand
ATGTCCGGTCCCCTTCACCCTTCGAGACGGACCTCCGGTCCTCCTCTGGGTGAGGCATTGGGAGTTATGACTCCTCATCCTGAGGAGCCCGCAGCGCGGGCGTCTCGAAGGATGAGCCGCGAGCGATAGCGAGCGTGTCGAAGGATTGCCGCAGCTAAAAACGGTCAAGCAAAAGAAGCCGCCGCAAGGACGTTAAGGTTCTCCCTATTCACGATGTCAAAGAGCGTTGGAAAGTGTTAGAACAAACATAGAACATTTTCAGGGAGAGTCAAGGGGCCATAAATTAAGATTTCCGTCATCGCTTAGGGCGCTCACCCTGAATAGCAATCTTTGATAGCAAAGATTGACATAGTGTCCACGATTCCAGACAATCATATTCGGTAAGGAGAACAAGGATATGAACTTCAGTTTGACCCCAAATCTGGAGCAATTTGTCAGAGATCTTGCCCAGTCCGGCGACTACAACAACGCCAGCGAAGTGGTCCGCGAAGCGATCAGGTTGCTCAAACGGTATGAAGAACAGCGCGCCTTAAAAATGGCGGGTCTGCGCGCCGCTATCCGCGACGGAGACGAAGCTTTGGCGCGGGGTGATTTGACCAAAATAAATTCCGACGAAGCGTTGGACGCATTTTTTGCCGAACTTTAAGAAACTGCATATTTCCGGCCCCGCAAAAAAAGACCTGGAACGGATCGGGGATTATACTGGGCGTGAGTGGGGGGTGGCCCAAAAGCGGAAATACCTGGGCCAAATCAAAGACACCTTCAAAGCGATCAGGGACACACCCGGCTTGGGCTCGCCACGCGATGATATCGACAAAGACCTGCGTGCCCATCCTGTTCGCAAGCACATCATTTTTTATCGGCAGACAAAGAACCTATTGGTCGTCGTCCGGGTTCTTCATGAGAGCATGGACTGGAAACAACATCTTAGCCCGAAGGGTAAGTGATCGACGCCCGCCCTCAGAAACTCAAATTAAGGGAACAGTTTACTTGATTCGTGGAGCGTCCGGACATGGGATGGGGATGAGCCTGGGAATTAAGTAAATTGCCCCCCTTAATTTTCAAGAAGATTGTGCTGCCGAATCACTCTTTACCCAAAGCTGATGTTACCCTGCCCTCGCGGCGGTGGGAAAGGTAGGCCATGCTTAAATAGGGGTGGACTTCCCAAAGCCGCCGCAACTGGTGATGAAAAACCTTCCGAATTTCATGCTTATGGCTCACGCGGGTATTACTTCGCGAGGCCCCAAAAAGTTGCCCCTCATAGGTTAAGCGAAATTCCACAATGGGATCCTCAACGTCATAGTCAGGCTCCGTCCTAATTATGATCCGTTTCCCCGGCAGGTTGCTAGTGCCGGTCACCTTATCACCCTCACTTGGGTGCGAAAATTATACCATTTGCCTGCCACACCTACGCCGAGGCCCGGGAACAGGAGCGCCTCAAAAACTCTCGCGCGAATCGCGGATTATTTCCCCGGCGTTGCATGGCGGGCGCTCCCCCGACGAGGCCGGGATCAATCGGGGCCGTTTCCCGGGCCGTCCTTGTGGTTTAAGCCCGGCGATTTCCAGAATCAGCTTGCGCTTAATCGCCCGGGCGAAGTCGGCAAACGTGTTGGCGACGACGATGAAGGCGCCGAAACCGCCGATCACGCAGTCTTCGTAATAATGGTCCAGGTTTGGCATCGGCGGCATGCCATAGCGGCTGACCCGGTCGTTGATGATCGGCAGGCCGTTGATGACGATGCCCGCCTTTAACGCCCGGTCGCGGGCCGCCGTCACGCCGGCGCCGTCGTTGTTGGGCCCGTCGCCGGAAATATCGAGAACCCGGCGTTTTCCCCGGTGCGGGCTCCGGGCGAAAAGATCCATGGCGTAACCCATGATCCCGGATAGAGACGTCCATAGCTCGACCGTCAAGGGGGCCTCGGCCAGCCGCCTGGCGAAACCCCGGGCCGCTCTTTTGCCGTCAATCACCGTCCAATCGACCACCGTGCGCTGGATGTGGTCGCCACCCCATTCCGCATAGGCGATGGCGATTTTGCCATGGCGTCCGCCCTGGATGGCGCGGATGACCCTGTCGTCGGTCAACGCCTTGACGGTGCCCGACCGCTGCAACCGGGCTTCTTCGTCGTCAACGCTGCCGGAGACGTCGACGGCCAGCACCAGCTCCAGGTCGACGAGCTCGGCCCGCACCGGAAACGCCAGTTGAATAAGCAACACGATGACCAGAAACCGCATGCCCCCATTAAAACGGCTGGCGGTGGGGGCGGTAAAGCGCTATCCCGGAAATCAGCAAGGAGCGTTGGGGATTTAAGGGAAATTTACGCGGATAGGGCTAAAGCAGGCCGCTGTCCTCGCCGTCGCCGCCTTCGATCTCTTCGCCGTCGCCGAACAGGTCCTCGACCAGGTCGAATTCCTTCCTCAGCCCGCGCCGGTCCAACAGCTTCTTCTGTGCGCCTTCGGGGAAATCGGTGAACATGATCAGCTTCTTGTCGATCAGCACCTCGATCAGGTCCTCGATGACACGCGCCAGCCCTAAGTCCGACTGCATCCAGTCTTCGGGGGCGCCGGGGATGTTCTGCTGGATGAAAGCCTTCAGCGCCGGGTCGTTGGGCGCAACCTCGACGCCGCCTTCTACCGGTTCGGTGTAGACGGCAAGGATTTTACCGGCGGCGTCTTTGTGCACGAAGGGCATGGCCCTCTATCCCCCGTTTCAGTTCGCCCGCACAGTTTAGACCGGCGGCCGCCGGACCTCAATCAGATGGCCGGTCAAAGAAAAATGATGATATAGCCGGGCGCTTTTGCCACCATCGCCCGATGGGCGAAAGCAAAACCCTTTTTAAGCCGCTCAAGGGGCCGGCGGCGTTGATGGCCGTGGCTGTCTTAATGACCGCCTGCCAGGTTGCTCCCGCCCCTCCCGCGGCGGCCGGCGGGGTTGCCGCCAATATCACGAAAATCCAGGGCTATGCCGCGCCCCGGCCTGTCGGCGCCGACGCCCTGATCGAGCGCCACCGCCTTACCGGCGCCGACGTCGGCTATGTGCTTCTGGACCTTGAAAGCGGCGCCAGGCTGGCCGGCCGCAACGACCACCGGCTGTTCATTCCGGCGTCGACGGCCAAGGTTCCGGCCACCGTTGCCGCCCTTCATATCCTCGGCGCCGATTACCGATTCCAGACCCGGCTTTTGGCCATGGGCGAAATCAAGGGCGGCGTCCTTGTGGGCGATCTGTACCTTAAGGGCGGCGGCGATCCGTTGTTGCAGCCCCAGGACCTGATGGACCTGGCCGGGCGGTTGAGGGATTCCGGCGTGAAGAGCGTCGCCGGGCGGTTTTATTACGATCAATCGTTCCTTTTGGCCCGGCACCGGATCGAAAGCGCACAACCGGCCGCCGCCCGCTATAACCCCGGCGTCGGGGCGCTGTCGCTGGATTTCAATCAAACCCTTCTCACCTGGCGGCAGGCGGCGGGCAAGGCCGCGACCGAAGCCTTCGTGACGCCCAATGTCGGCGAAACCATCTTAGGCGTCGGTCCCGCCCCTCCCGGCGAGAACGTGGTCCCCGGCAATTCCGGCGGCTGGCTGTTGTCACCCATGGCCCCTAAGGAAGGGAGCGAGTATCTGCCGGTCAACAAGCCGGGATTGAGGACGGCCCGGGTGTTCCGCCGCCTGGCCCGGATGGCCGGGGTTGATCTGCCGCAACCGGCGGCGCGGACGGCGCCCGGGAAAGCCCGCCTTTTGGCCCGCATTGCCGGGTTGTCTTTGGTCGATGTCGTCCGCCGGGCGCTGGAGCATTCCAACAACCTGGTCAGCGAACTGATCGGCCAGGTGGCGGCCCGGAAGCTCAAGGGGAAGGCGCTGGCCATCGAAGGGTCCAGCCGGGCGCTGACCGGCTGGTTGAAGGAACGCGTGGCCGGACCCCCTTGGGACGGCTTTCATCTCGCTAATCATTCCGGGCTCTCGGCAAAGGCCCGGGTATCGCCGGCACAGATGGCGGCGATCATCCGCTTCGCCGTTGGCCGACGGTACGGGGGCGCGAGTTATGTTTCCCTGCTGCCGGTCTCGGGGCTCCGTGACTCCATGCGCGGCCGTTTCCGCGACCCGGCGACGGCGCTCAGGCTGTGGGCCAAGACGGGAACGCTCAAATACGCAAAGGGGCTGACCGGCATCTTGTTCGCCCGATCGGGGCGGCGGCTGGCGTTCGCCCTTTATGTCACCGATTACGGCAAGCGCCGCCGATACGACGCCGATCCCCACCCCCAGGCGCCGGACAGCGCCCAACCGGCCGAGGACTGGGTCGGGCGCGCCGAGGCGCTGGAGGAAGACCTGGTCAGGGAATGGGTGATGGCGTTCTGAGCAAAAGAAATCCCCGGTGGCCGTTGAGGCCGCCGGGGACAGTTTGCCATGGACGTTGAGGCGCTGTGACCCGCGTTAGCGGCGCTGCGCCAGCATCTGGTCCGCCGTCTCGATGACCTTGGAGTTCATTTCATAGGCCCGTTGGGCCGCGATCAGGGCGGCGATCTCTTTAATCGGGTTGACGTTGGAGGCCTCGATGAACCCCTGTAACACCGTTCCCAGGCCCGCGCTTCCGGGGTCGTCGATGTTGGCAGGGCCCGATGCCGCCGATTCCCGGAACAGGTTGTTGCCAAGAGCCTCCAGTCCCGCTTTGTTGGGGAAGGTGGCGATCTGTAGGATGCCGGCGCTGCTGGTTTCGGTAGCGTCGGCTTCCTTGACCAGCACCTCGCCTGACGAATTGATGGTGACGTCAATGGCGCCGACCGGGATGCTGATGCCCGGCTGAACCAAGAACCCGTCATGGGTGACCAAGTCGCCCTGAGCGTTGAGCTGGAAGGTCCCGTCCCGGGTATAGGCGGTGTCGCCGTTGGGCAACAACACCTGGAAGAAACCCTCGCCCTGGATCGCCAGATCGAAGGTGTTGCTGGTGGACTGCAGGCTGCCCTGTTCGTGGATTCGATAGACCGAACCCAACCTGACGCCCATGCCGCTTTTGACCCCCGAGGGGACCGTTTCGCCGGCCCTCGAAGACACCGACCCCTTTCGCTCCATGACGTTGTAGATGAGATCGGAAAACTCGGTCCGCCGGCGCTGGTATCCCGCGGTGTTCATGTTGGCGAGGTTGTTCGCCACCACCTCGGTGTTGCGTTGCTGGGCCATCATTCCCGATGCCGCGATTTGCAGTGCTTTCATTGTTCCCGTCCTTCTTGTTGTTCCCGTTTTTGGTCTTTTCCGCCCTTTCGCCTTTCATTCCACTGGCTGTTTAGGGCGTTCTTGGCTTATTAAAATGCAGGATGCGTGCCAAACTTGAATTTCAAAGAAATTCAATAGGTTAACGCTATTTTTGGGGTGATTTTGTCGCTTTTTCCGGGACTCTAGGGGCCCTTGCCCGGCAACAATTTCCGGGCCCCGAAACGGCCGGAACCGGCTTAAATCTCGATGATTTTGCCGTCCTCGGCGGTCTCGTAATCGAGGCTCTCGACGCGCTCAAGCATATCCTCGCTCATATGGGTCAAAACCAGCCGCTTGGGCGCAATGTCATCAATGTGACCGGCGAGTGTCTCCAGGTTCATGTGGAACTTGACCTTCTTGTCGAAGAAATAGCATTCGGCGATGAACAGGTCGGCGCCCTGGGCCGCCGCCGCCAGGCCTTTCCCCCACGCGCCGTCGCCGGAATAGGTCACCGTCCTGCCGCCGCAGGTGATGCGCAACGCCAGCGCCGGCCCCTCGCCGGCGTGGTGCTCGGCCAGGTAAGGCATGACCGAAACCGGGCCGGAACGCCATTCCTTTTCGACCTCGAACTCCTGGAAATTGAGGTCGAATCGCCACCGGTTCCTGGACGATCCCGGATAGAGGCATTCCATGGTCTCCATGACCCGCTGTTCGGTCGTTTCCGGCCCGGCGACGACAAGCGGCCGGTCGCGCTTTGACGCCGAATGGGCATGCACCAGCATGAACGGCACGCCGCCGAAGTGGTCGCCATGGTGATGAGTCAGCAAAATCATGTCGATGGAATTAGGATCGACGCCAAAGCGGTTCATGGCAACCAGCGACGTCGCCCCGCAGTCGATCAAAAAACGCGTGTCTTCGGCGTCCACCATGAAGCACGTGTTGAACCGCCCGCCGGCCCCGAAGGCGTCGCCGCATCCCAGGAACTGAATTTGCATGCGCGTGGTCCTTCCCCGCCAGCCCATGCTAAACCGATCCGCCGTCGCATGCACGGGCGAACCCGCCTATGGTGGCCGGATGATGGCAGCGGTCCGTTCGCCCTTCCTTGGTTTCCGCGGCGCCCTCGCCGTTGTCGCCGTCGTTGGTGTAACATGCGCCGGTGGAGACCCGGCACCGGCGGCGGAGGCGCAAGGAATGCCATCAGGGGCGGCAAAAGATGAGCTGATCGGGGCGCTCCGCTCCCACGTCCGGGCGCTCAGCCAAGACATCGGCGAACGCTCGGTGGTGCGCGGCGACGGGTTGGAGAGAGCCCGCGCCTACATCAAGGACGCCTTCGGCAAAGCCGGGCTCACGGTCACCGAACAGGCCTATGACTACCGCGGCCATGCGGTCGCCAACCTGATTGCCGAGCTTCCCGGTGGCCCTGCGGGCGGCGGCCCCGTGGACGGTGATCCTTACCTTATCGGCGCTCATTACGACACGGTCATCGGCACGCCCGGCGCCGACGATAATGCCAGCGCCGTCGCCGTCATGCTGGAACTGGCGCGGCTTGCCGCCGCCAAGCCGCCGGCGACGCCGCTCCGCTTTGTCGCCTTCACCCTGGAAGAGCCGCCCAACCACGCCACCCGCCACCAGGGCAGCCGCGTCTTCGTCAAGCGAATGGTCGAGGCGGGGGAAAGCGTCCGGGGCGCCATCATCCTCGAGATGGTCGGCCTGACGACGCCGAAGCAGGACTACCCCGTGTTCCTGCAGTGGGCGGGCTATCCCAAGGAAGGCAATTTCATCGGCATCGTCGGCAACCGGGCTTCAAAGCCGTTCGGGGAAAGGGTGCTCGCCGCCATGGGGCAGAACCCGGCGCTGCCGTTGCAATCCCTGTTCATCTGGTTCAACGGCTGGATCCTCGCCGACACGCGCTTGAGCGACCATGCGCCGTTCTGGGATAAGGGCCTGCCGGCGCTGATGGTGACCGACACGGCGTATTTCCGGAACCCCAACTACCACGGCCCCGGCGATACCGCCGATACCCTCGATTACGGATTCATGGCGGAACTGGTGCTCAGCCTGGAACTGGCGGTGCAGGCGCTGGCGGCGCCTTAGCGCCCTTCCCGATGCCACGCCGTCATCAGGCCGCCGACCACCAGGATCAGCATCAGGAACCCCGGCAGCAGCGGCACCTGGGCCAGTCCGGTGACCACGAAGGAACGGTTGGCGACCAGCCCGATCCAGCCCTGGCCGGCGGAATCCCGGCCCGGCCGGGTGCGGCGGAGTTCCGGCATGCCCTTGGCGATCCAGTGGATGCCGCCGCCGGTCGCCTTGACCAGCGCCCTGACCTTGCCGGCGCTGGCCCGGAGGTCCGAAAGCTCCAGCGGGTTGAGAACGCCCATCGTCGCCAACGCCGTCTGGGTGCCGTCGGAAACCTTATAAAGACCCGTTTCCTTCACATTCATCGCCGCCCGGGCGGTGTCCTCGCCTTGTTCCAGGCTGAGGATCGTGGTCTTGCCCGAAGGCGCGGTCACCGTGAGGTCGGGCGTGTCGTCCTTGAGGCTGTGGCGGCGGATGAGAAGACGCCCGTCCCGGATTTCCGCCTTCAAGCCCTCTTCTTCCAGGTCCGGCTCCTTCATCAGCCAATGGGCCAGCCGGCGCAGTAATTCCGCCTGCGGGCCGCCGCCTTCGAAGCCGCGCGCCCACAACCAGATATGGTCGCTAAGGAACTGCGCCACCCGGCCTTTGCCCTGACGCTCCAGCACCAACAGCGGCTTGTCGTCCAGCCCCCGCATCAATACCCGGCCCCTGATGGCAAGCGCGTCGATCTGGCGGAACCAGCGGCCCCAGTCGGGGGTTTTGTCGCCGGCATGGGTTAGCCCGGCGGTGACCGGGTGGCGGCGGCCGATGTCGGTGAGACGGGGCCGGAATCCCCTCTCCAGAACCTTGCCCGTCGGCGAGGCCGGCATCACCTTGCCCAGCGGGGTCTTGTAGAGCGAACGGAGCGATGCGAATTCGGGTCCCAGCGCCAGAAGAAGCGCGCCGCCTTCGTTGACAAAGTTGACGATGTTGCGCAGGTACGACGGCGGCAGCACGTCGCGGACCACGTAGCGGTCGAAGACGATGAGGTCGAACTTCTGGAGCTTGGTCTCGAACAACTCCTGGACGGGGAAGGCGATCAGCGACAGCTCGCGCAAGGGTGTGAAGTCGTCTTTTTCCGGCGGCCTGAGGATGGTGAAGTGGACCAGGTCCACCGACGGGTCGGATTTGAGCAAGTTTCGCCACGTCCGTTCGCCGGCATGGGGCTGGCCGGAGACCAGCAGCACCCGAAGCCGGTCGCGAACCCCGTTGATGCTGATGAGCGTCCGGTTGTTGATGGTGGAAAGCTCGTCTTCCCTGGCGTCCACCTCCAATTCGACCACCGTCGGGCCCGCGTGTTCCAGTGGGAAGGTGAATTCCCGGCTCTTGCCGATGGGCGTTTCGGCGGTCTCCTCCGTACCGTCTTCGGAGCGAAGCCGCACCCGGGCCAGGTTGCCGCCGAAACCCGCCGTGTTTTCGGCCTTACGGTCCTCGACCCGGTACCGGATGGTTACCTCCTTGCCGACGATGCCGTAGCTGGGCGCCCGCTCGATGACCAGGCGCCGGTCCGATTCCCCCTCCTGACCGGTCAGCAACACATGCACCGGGCCCGGCTGTGATCCCGACGGCGAGGGTACCGTTGGCACATCGTGGATCTGGCCATCGGTGATCAGGATGGCGCCGGCAAACCGCTTGGCCGGAATCTCGGCGGTTGCCCGTGCCAGCGGCCCGAACAGCCGGGTGCCCTTGTCGTCGTCGCCCTTGGCCGGGTCCCCGGCGGGTTCGTCCGTCACATCGATGATGCGCACGTCCAGGTCGTCGAAGCGCGCCAGGTCCTGCCGCACGGAGCGGAGTGCCCTTTCCGTCTGCTCCCGTCTCTTGCCCACTCCCTGGCTGGACGAGCGGTCAACGGCGATGACGACGACGTCGCGTTGAGGGTCGCGTTCCTCGCGAACGGCCTGGGGATTGGCCAGCGCCGCCACCAGCACGGTCAGGACGGCGGCCCTGGGAAGCCAGCCCCGCCCACCCCGCGCCACGGCGACAACGACGAGGGCGAAGCCGACCGCCGCCAGGATTCCGATCACGGAGAGCGGCAGCATCGGCGCCAGGGACAGGCTTTCGCTCATTTTCCGAGCCTTTTCATGATCGCCGGCAGGTGGACCTGGTCGGCTTTGTAATTTCCGGTCAGCGTGTACATGATCAGGTTGATCCCGAACCGGAAGGCCAGTTCGCGCTGCCTCTCGCCGCCGGGCACCACCGGATAGAGGGGCCGCCCGGCTTCGTCCAAGGCCCAGGCGGCAGCCCAGTCATTGCCGCCGGCGACCACCGGCGAGACACCGTCGTTGACTCTCTCGCCGGCCCGTTCCACCCAAAGCGTGCCGCCGGCCCAACGGCCGGGAAATTCCTGTATCAGGTAAAAGGCCCGGGTCAGGACATGGTCCGGCGGCACCGGCACCAACGGCGGGATGTCGAGCCCGCGGGCCAGCCTGCGAAGCGACGAGGCGTCGGCAACGCCGCCGGCGCTCCGGGTATCGAAAAGGATGGTGCCGCCGTTTTTGAGGTACTTATTGATGTTGGCCTTGGCGGTTTCCGTGGCGGGTTCCGCTTCCGGCATTACCGGCCAATACAAAAGCGGAAAAAAGGCCAATTCGTCCCTGGCCGGATCGACCCCCTGCGGCGGTCCCAGTTCGGCAGCGGTGCGGCGCTTGAGGATGAGATTAAGCCCCCTCAGGCCAGCGCGGCTGGTTTCGTCGGTCTGCCGGTTTCCGGTTTTCACGTAGGCCAGCCGCGTTTCCAGGCTGTTGCCGAGGGCGAATTCGTCGTTGGCGGCCGAGGCGCCCCCCGCCTGGAGAAACAACAGAGAAAGCGCCGGCATGAGCGCCCGGCCGAAAGGCAAAAGCCCCCGGAGGCTGAGACTGGCGGCGAAATCGGCAAGGGCCAGGACCAGCGCCAGCGCCAACAGCCACGGCCTGAAGTCGACCTCCGTCGTCTTGCCGTAATCGGCCCGGGCAACGCCTGAGGGCAGGGTTCCGATGGGCCGGAGCCGCCCCAGGGCGGCCGTGAGGTTGAGCGCCCTTCTGGCCCCCTTGTCGCCGTAATAGCCCGGCGGATGCACCGGCTTGACGATGGTCGCCTCGAACACATCGGCGGCGATGGCCTGGGCATTGGCAGCAGCGGAACCAAGCTGCCCGAACCCGTCGAGGGTCGAAATCGGCTCCAAGGGCGGGCCGGTGGCCTTGGCGACGACGCCCTGGCTGAGCGCCACCAGTCTCCTCAACATGTCCACGAACAAGCCCGAGAGCGGCAGGTTCGACCATTGGGTGTTGGCGGTGATATGGGCCAGGACCAGCCAGCCTTTGCCCCGGCGTTCCGCCGTCACCAGGGGCGTTCCGTCATTGAGGCGGGCCCAGGTTTTCTCCGCCAGGTCAAGCGCCGGCTGGGCCAGTACCTGGCGTTTGACGGAAATATCCTCGGGTACGGCCAAGCCCTGGAACGGTGACGACGCTGCGAACGGCGCCAGCTTGGCCGGCTTCCGCCAGGACATGGTGCTGCCGATGACCCGGTCGCCCTGGCGCAGGCGCACCGGCAACAGCGGGCCCTCTTTATCGGCGTCGTTTTCACCGGTTTCCTTCGCCAACAAAGGCCCCGCGAACCTGACCGCGACGCCGCCGGCCCTGATCCAGCCGTCCAGTTTCCGGCGCACCGGTTTTGACAGCCGTCCCGGGTCGGACAGCACGATAACCGCGAGCGGGCGCTTCAACAGATCGTCGACGCCGCCCAGGCGGATTTCGGTAAAGGGTTTGAGCGCGCGTTCAAGGTAATAAAGGTCCGAAAGCAGCGGTTGATCGCCGGCCGCGCCCGACCCGGAGACCAGGCCAACCGGGCGCCGCCGCCAGCGTTCGTCAGTGAGCACTGTGGCGCCGGCGGTTCCGGCGTTTTCGATTTCCAGGCGCTGAAGCCGATTCAGCAATTCCGTCGGCAGCGACAAATCCGCCTCGGCTCGGAGCTTGCCGGCAGCGAAGGCCAGTTTCTCGCGGGCCAGCAGCCGGCCATCCCCGTCAAGAGCCCGGACCCAGGCCACCGCCTGGCCCTCCGCCGACGGCCTTTCGGCGATAAGCTTCAGGGTCCCGTTATCGGCGATTGGCGGTCTCAGGACTGTCGCCAGCCGGGGCCGGGGATCGCTGATGAGCGTTACCGAACCCAGCCGTTGCAGGGATTGAAGGAAGTCCGCCATGGTGCGGCCGCCACCGGTTTGCCTTTTGGATATTTCTTCCAGGCCATCGCTCAGCCACACCACGTCGCCCGGCCGGGAATCGGCAAGGCCCCCCGGTTTCGCCATTGCCGCCAGCAGCGGCGCCAATGCTTTCTCCCGGTCGGTCGGCCACGGCTTCGGCTGCAGGGATTCGAGCACCCGTCTGGCGTCGGCGGCGGCCATCATTCCGATGGCGGCGTCGCGTGCGTCGTTTTCCCCCGGCGCCGTGGTGACGACGACCACCGGGCGGCCTTCGCGCTCCGCCTGGTCGGCAAGGCTCCCTAACATGGCCCGGCGTTCGGGCCAATTTACAGCGGCCGCCCAACCGTCGTCGATGATGACAACCAGCGGCCCTTTGCCCGTCAGCCGGGCGCCGGCATTGAGCAACGGATGGGCCGCCGCCAAGACCACCGTCGCCGCCAAGATCAGACGGAGCGCCAGCAACCAGGGCGGTGTCCTGGCGGCGCTTTCCTCACGGGTCCTGAGGTTCAGCAAAAGCCGCACCGGCGGGAAGCGAATGGTTGTCGGAACCGGCGGGGTCAGCTTCAGCAGCCACCAGATCAGCGGCAATACGATCAGCGCCGCCAGGGCCCAGGGGGCAGCAAAGGAAAGTGAGCCTAAAGTCAGCACGGCGTCATTTTCCGGTCGCTTGGGACAACACCAGATAAAGGGCCAGAAGCGACGTTTCCGGCGAACGGTCCGTGCGGTGGACGATGTAACTCCAGCCGAAGGACTTGGCCAATGCCTCGACGCCCCGGTTATGGCGTCCGAGCGCCTTTTGGTACTCGCCGCGCATGGATTCCACCCGGCCGATCAGGACGTCGCCTTCGTTTTCCATGCCGTCGAAGCGGATGCGCCCGGAAAACGGCAAGGTTTCTTCCGCCGGGTCCAGCACCTGGACCAGATGCCCCCTGACCCCCTGGTTGGCGAAGGCGCTGATGGATTCCCTGATTTCCCCAAGCGGCGACAGGAAGTCTCCGATCATGACGACGCGGCCGTACCGGGGCAGGGTTTCGAAAGCCGGTAGGCTTCCTTGGCGCGTCTCCGCCTCCAGATCCTGGGCCTCGATCATCGACCACAACCTGATCAGCATGCCGCGCCCCGATGCCGGCGTCATGCCGGTGCCCAAAAGCGCCACGTGCTCGCCGCCCCGGACCAGAATCGAGGCCAGCGCCAGCAGCAGTAAATCGGCGCATTCGATCTTGCTGGGCAGGGAATCGACGGATTGGTACGACATGGATGGTGAGCCGTCCCGCCACAGCCAGACGGTTTGCGCCGCTTCCCATTCCGTCTCGCGGACGTAAAGCGGCTGCGACTTTGCCGATTGGCGCCAGTCGATCAATTGCGTGGAGTCGCCGAACCCGTAGCGCCGGAACTGCCAAAATGTCTCTCCCTGGCCGACGCGCCGGCGGCCATGGACGCCTTGCGAGACGGTCGCCGCCACCCGTTCGGCAGCGACAAGCAGCGGCGGCAGTTGGGCGGCCAGCTTCTCCGCCTTGTGGTGGATCTCGGACGAGTGATGCAAAAATGAACGGCGCGCCGCCATAATGCGTTCCTGGTTCTAAAGCCTGGGCCCGGTCAGCCGATCCGCTCGCACAACCGGTCGATGATGTCGCTCAAGGTGATGCCTTCCGCCCTGGCCGCGAACGTCAGGGCCATGCGGTGACGGAGTATGGGATGCACCAGCGCCAGCACGTCATCGATGCTGGGGGCGAGGCGGCCTCCGATCACCGCCCGGGCGCGTACGCCCAACATCAACGCCTGCGACGCCCTTGGCCCCGGGCCCCAGAAAACGTGGCTTTTCACGTCTTCTATATCCGAGCTTTCGGGACGCCCGGCGCGGACCAGATCGAGGATCGCCTCGGCCACGCTCTCGCCGACGGGAACCTGCCGGACCAGCCGCTGCGCTTTCAAAAGGCTCTGGGTGTCCATGACCTGCACCAACTCGGGCTCTTGGGTGCCGGTGGTGTTGATGACGATCTGACGTTCCGCCTCCAGGTCCGGGTATCCGATGTTCACCTGCATGAAAAAGCGGTCGAGCTGGGCCTCCGGCAACGGATAGGTGCCTTCCAGTTCCAGCGGGTTTTGGGTCGCCAGCACATGGAACGGAACGGGCAGGTCGTGGTATTGCCCGGCGACCGAAACCCGGTGTTCCTGCATCGCCTGCAACAGCGCCGATTGGGTGCGTGGGCTGGCGCGGTTGATTTCGTCGGCCATCAGCAACTGGCAGAACACCGGCCCCTTTATAAAGCGGAACGCCCGCTGTCCCGTTTCCGATTCCTCAAGAACTTCCGAGCCCAGGATGTCGGCGGGCATCAGGTCCGGCGTGAACTGCACGCGCCGGTCGTCCAGCCCGAAGACGGTGCCCAGCGTTTCCACCAGGCGGGTCTTGGCCAGGCCGGGCACGCCGATCAACAAAAGGTGGCCGCCGGCAAGGATGGTGATCAGGGTTTCCTCGACCACCCGGGATTGTCCGTAGATGAGCCGGCCGATGCTGTCCCGGGCGGCGGTGATATCGCGCCCCAGTTTATCTATGGCGTCGATAAGCTTATCGGAATTGTCTAGACTCGCTTTCGCTTTGATCTTTTTTTTGGCGGTTGCTGTCACGGCAACGTCTCCCTGGTTTGTGCCGGTTATAATTAATTATATGAGCAAAAACACCAACGAACCCATTAGTTTGTCGTCGCTGCCCGGAAGTCCTGTCCCAGGGGCGTCCCAGGGCGCGTCCCCAGGGGCGCTCCAAGGCCCCAAGGGATTGACGCTGAAGCCGGGCCAGACGGTCTGCGGCGATCTGGATATGCGCATCGACCTGAACGGCGTTTGGTATTACCAGGGCTCGCCCATTGGCCGCAAAGAGCTCGTCCGTCTTTTTTCGACCGTGCTCAGGCGCGACCAGGCCGGCGATTATTGGTTGATCACGCCGGCCGAAGCCGGCCGCATCGAGGTCGAGGACGCGCCGTTTATGGCCGTCGAGCTCACCCTCACCGGCGACGGCCCCGATCAAGTCATCAGTCTTAGGACCAATGTTGACAAAAACGTGACCGTCGACAAAGACCATCCGATCCGGGTCGATTTTGACCCGGAAACGGGCGACCCCACCCCCTATGTGGTTCTGGGGGGCGGCATCGAGGCCCGGATCGCGCGTGCCGTCTATTATGAATTGGTGTCCCTGGGCCAGGAGAAAAAGGGCACGGAAGAAAAGGGTCATGAGGACAAAACCTTCGGCGTCTGGAGCTCGGGCGTTTTCTTCCCCCTCGGCCGTCTGGACCAAGAACAATGACCGAAGCGGCGTTCAATATCGGCCCCGACCGGGTCGTTGAGCGGCTCAAGCGGCCGGCCGCCAAGGACCAGCCGGTCGGGGGCGACCATCACCTGAACCCGGGGATGAACCTGGCCGGGGACCTGACGCCGGCCGCCGTCCTGGTGGCGCTGGTCGACCGCCGGCAAGGCCTGACCGCGTTGTTCACCCGGCGCACGGACCATCTTCTCCACCACCCGGGGCAGATCAGCTTTCCCGGCGGCCATAGGGACGCCGAAGACGAAACGGCGGAAGAAACGGCGCTTCGCGAAACCGAGGAGGAAATCGGGCTCGACCGCCGGCACGTGGAAATCGTCGGGCATCTCAAGGAATACATCACCCGGACGGGCTTTTCGGTGACCCCCGTGGTCGCCCTGGTGACGCCGCCTTTCGAGCTCAAGCCGGACCCCCACGAGGTCGAGGAAGTCTTCGAGGTGCCCTTGGGCTTTCTTCTCGATCCGGCCAACCACCAACGCCACCGCTGCGAGGTCGAGGGCCAAACCCGCCAGTTTTTTGCCATGCCCTACAAGGACTATTATATCTGGGGCGCCACCGCCGGCATGTTGATTAACCTTTACGAGGTGTTGCGCGATAAATGATACGGATTCTCCTCACCTATGTGTTGCCGTTGCTGTTGCCGACCCTGATTTACATGGCCTGGGTCGGCTACGCCCGGAAGAAGCACGACAACGACGACGCCCCCCCGGCTCTCCGCAAGGGGCCGCTGTTCTGGTGCGTGCTGGCCGGTTTTATGTTGACGGCGGCGGGCCTGATAAGCATCGCCCTGATGTCCGGCGATCCGCCCGACAGCGGTCAGTACCTGTCGCCCCGCCTTGAAGACGGCAAGGTCGTGCCGCCGCGTTTCAAGAAGGAATAGGCGCTTAAAGCGCGCCCCCTCACTGGTAACCTGAGAACAATGGTTTCGCTCTTCGCCGCCCCTGGTCCGACCGGCAAGCTGATTGAGCAGCCCTGGATGTCCGCGCCCGGGACCAAGGCCGTCATCGAGGCGCTGACAGCCAACGGCACGGAAGTCAGGTTCGTCGGCGGTTGCGTGCGCGACGCCATGGCGCACCGGCCCGTGAGCGACGTCGACATCGGCACCCCGGACAAGCCCGAAACCGTTATCGGGCTTCTCGAAACCGCCGGCATCAAGGTCATCCCCACCGGCATCGAGCACGGCACCGTCACCGCCATCATCGGCGATGCTAAGTTCGAGATCACGACGCTTCGCCGTGACGTCGAAACCGACGGCCGCCACGCCCAGGTCGCCTTCACCGACGACTGGATCGCCGATGCCGAGCGCCGGGACTTCACCATCAACACCCTGTCGGCAACACCGGAGGGCGACGTTTACGACCCCCATGACGGCCTTAGCGACCTCGCCCACGGGCGTGTCCGGTTCGTCGGCCTGGCCACCGAACGGATCGAGGAAGACGTCCTCCGTTTGCTCCGGTTCTTCCGGTTTTACGGCCTTTTCGGCAGGCCGCCGCCGGACGCCGACGCCCAGGCCGCCTGCCGCACCATGGCCGACAAGCTCGGCGGGCTTTCCGGCGAGCGCATCCGCGACGAGATGTTCAAGATCATGATGGTTCCCGACCCCGGCGAAATTGCGGTGATGATGCGCGGCCTCGGCGTCCTCGATCATATCCTGCCCGAGGCCGGGGACCTCGGGCGGCTGAGGATGATTTCGTGGCTTGAGACCCGCGCCATCAAGATCGACACCGTGGTCCCGGAACCGCTGAGACGGCTGGCGGCGTTGCTGGACACCGACCGAGACGGCGCCGGCGACAGGGCAAGTGCGGTGGCCGCCAGGTTCCGCCTTTCCAACCTTGAAACCGGGCATCTGGTCGCCCTGGTGGCGCCCCCCGGGGATATGTATTTGGCCATTGACCCCGACAGGGACGAACGGTCCTTTCACCGGGCGCTGCACCGGCTCGGGCCCGACACTGTCCGCGACCTGATGTTGCTGGCCTGGGCCGGAGAGCTGGCGGAAACCCCGCGCCTGCCGTCCGAACGCACCGACGGATGGATAGGCCTGCTTGACGCCTGCGACGGATGGCAGGGCGCGGTTTTCCCCCTCCACGGCCAGGACGTGCTCGATCTTGGAATCCCCGAAGGCCCCGCCGTCGGCGACCTCATGGGTCAGGTCGAGGACTGGTGGGAGGAAGGCGATTACCAGGCCGGCCGCGACAAATGCCTGGAAAAGCTGAAATCGCTGGCGGCGGAAAGCGGCGGGAAAAGCGGCTAAAGCCCTAAGGCCACTTCACCTCCGGCGGCAAGGACATCAGGATGGCTTCGGTGTTGCCGCCGGTTTTGAGGCCGAACTGGGTGCCGCGGTCGTAGAGGAGGTTGAACTCCACGTAGCGGCCTCGTTTGACAAGTTGCGCCTGGCGCTGGTCTTCGGTCCAGTCGTCGTCCATGTGGCGGCGCACGATCTCGGGATAGACGCCGAGGAACGCCCGGCCGACGTCCTGGGTGAAGGCGAAGTCTTTCTCCCAGTCGCCGGTATTGAGGTTGTCGTAGAAAATGCCGCCGACGCCCCGTGGTTCCTCCCGGTGCGGCAGGTAGAAGTATTCGTCGCACCATTTCTTGAATTTTTCGTAGTCCGCCGCGTCGTGCTTGTCACAGGCCGCCTTGTAGGCGGCGTGGAAATCGGCGCTGTCGGAATCGTCGGGGAACACCGGCGTCAGGTCGCCGCCGCCGCCGAACCAGCCTTCGGCGGTGACGATCATGCGGGTGTTCATGTGCGCCGCCGGCACCAGCGGCGAACAGGGGTGGATGACCACCGAAACGCCGGACGCCCAAAACCGCGGGTCGTCCTTGGCGCCGGGGACCTTGTCCCGGAACTCGCCGGAAAATTCACCCCGGACGGTGGAAACGTTGACGCCGGCCTTCTCGAACACCCGGCCGCGCAGCGCCGACATGACGCCGCCGCCTGAATCCTTATCGCCCCCTTCATGCCGCCAGGGGGTCTGCTCGAACCGGCCGGGTTCGCCGGCTTTTTCCCTGGCATCGTCTTCGCAAGCCTCGAGCGCAGCTGAGAGATCGCCCTGGAAGGTTTCGAACCATTCACAGGCGCGTTTTTTATGATCGTCGTTGCCGTATTCCTCACCGGGGGCGTTGTCGTCGCTCATGTTTCGTCCTTGTCTTTTGGCCCGTTTTTCGGGAAGCCCCCCGGGAATTGATCAGTCTGCCGCAAGGCCTCGCCCAGCACCATGGCCAGCGCCTGGGCCACGTTCAAGGACCGCAGGCCCGGCACCATCGGCACCCGCAGGCGGACATCGGCGGCGGCATGGACGTCTTCGGGCGCGCCGGCGCTTTCACGGCCCAACAACAATATGTCATCGGCCAGAAATGTGAATTCCGAATAATCGGTTTCGGCCCCGGTGGTCAGCAAAACCAGCCGCGCGCCCTCGTCGCGCCCGTCCAAAAAAGCGTCCCACGAGGCATGTTCGGTCATCGCCACCTGGTCCAGGTAATCCATGCCGGCGCGGCGGAATTGCTTGTCGGACATGACGAACCCGGCGGGCCCGATGATATCGACGGCAACGCCCAGACAAGCCGCCGTCCGCATGATCGCGGCGGCGTTTCCGGGGATGTCCGGCTGGTAAAGCGCAATTCGCATGGAGCGCCCCAATAGGTCCGAAAACATTTTGCAACAAGGGAATTTTGCATTATACCCTTCGCCCGCAGCCTATCCACGCCGGCGGGCCCCCAACCCCCAAATTCCGCCGGGTTCCCCTTCCGTATGCCCCTTGAAAACGGGACCTTTCATAGTAGAGTATGCGATGGAAACGGGCGACGGGGACCGGAACTAAGGATTTTCCATGAGCGAGACGGCCAGTAGCGACGACAAGACCCGCCGCGACTTTCTTTACCTTTCCACCGCCACCGTCGGCGCCGTCGGCGCGTCCTTGGCCGTTTGGCCCTTTATCGACGTCATGAACCCGGCCGCCGATACGCTGGCGCTTTCGACCACCGAGGTCGACCTGGCGCCGGTCGAAGAGGGCATGAGCATCACCGTGGTGTGGCGCGGCAAGCCGGTGTTCATCCGCCACCGCACGGCGGCCGAGATCAAGCAAGCCGAGTCCGTCGCCCTGGACGACCTGATCGACCCCGAGGCCGACAAGGACCGGGTCAAGAAGCCCCAGTGGCTGATCCTGGTCGGCATCTGCACCCATCTCGGCTGCATTCCCTTGGGTCAGAAGGCCAATGACCCGAAGGGCGAGTTCGGCGGCTGGTTCTGCCCTTGCCACGGGTCGCACTACGATTCGTCGGGCCGCATCCGCAAGGGGCCGGCGCCCGAAAACCTCCGGGTGCCCCACTATACGTTCCTGACCGACACCACCATCAAGATCGGATAGGGGCGGCCTTAGATGAGCAACAGGTTCTACGAAAACCCGGTCATCAAGTGGATCGAGTACCGGCTTCCTATTTTTCATTTCATCGACGAATCGGTGGGATCGGGCTATCCGACGCCGAAAAACCTGAGCTATTGGTGGAACTTCGGCTCGCTCGCCGGCATCGTGCTGGCGGTCATGGTCGCCACCGGAATCGTGCTGGCCATGAATTATACGCCGCACGTGGATTACGCCTTCGAATCGGTCGAACGCATCATGCGCGACGTCAATTACGGCTGGCTGATACGCTATATCCACATGAACGGCGGCTCCATGTTCTTCATCGTCGTCTACATCCACATATTCCGCGGCCTCTATTACGGGTCGTTCAAGAAGCCGCGCGAGCTTCTGTGGATCATCGGCGTGATCATCCTGCTGACGATGATGGCGACCGCCTTCATGGGCTACGTGCTGCCGTGGGGGCAGCAGAGCTTCTGGGCGGCGACGGTGATCACCAACCTGTTCTCGGCCATCCCCTTGATCGGGGATCCCATCGTCACCTGGCTGTGGGGCGGGTTTACGGTCGGCAACCCGACGCTCAACCGCTTCTACGCCTTCCATTACCTGTTGCCGTTCGTGATCTTCGGGCTGGTGTTCGTGCATCTGTGGGCGCTGCACGTGCACAAGTCCAACAACCCCGTCGGCATCGACATCAAAGGGCCCCAGGACACCATCCCGTTCCACCCCTATTACACCATCAAGGACATGTATGGGCTCGGCGTGTTCATGATCTTCTTCCTGTTCTTCGTCTTCTTCCAGCCTAACTTCTTCGGCGAGCCCGACAACTACATCAAGGCCAATCCCCTGGTGACGCCGAGCCACATCGTGCCGGAATGGTATTTCCTGCCCTCCTACGCGATCCTGCGCGCGGTGCCGGACATGTGGATCATCTCGGCCAAGCTGGGCGGCGTCATCGCCATGTTCGGCTCGACCCTGGTTCTGCTGCTGTTGCCGTGGCTCGACCGCTCCCCGGTCAGGAGCGCCCGTTTCCGCCCCATCTACAAACAGTTCTTCTGGGTGTTCGTGGTCGACTGCATCATCCTCGGCTGGGTCGGCGCCAACACACCGGACGCCGTTTTCCACGGTATCCCGTTCCTGTGGATCGGCCGCGTTGCGACGGTGTACTACTTCGGCCACATCCTCGTCCTGATCCCGCTGATCAGCATCCTGGAAAAGCCGAAGCCTCTGCCCGAAAGCATCTCGGCGGCGGTGACGGCGGGCGGCAAGGCGCCCGAGGCGGCGGAATGACGACAGGACCCTTCAAACGGTCCGCCCTGGCTTTGGCTCTCGCCGGCGCGCTGGCTCTGGTCCTGCCCCTGGCAACCGGCGCCGTGCTGGCCGCCGCCGGCGCCAAGCCGGAGGCCCGGGACTGGTCCCACCAGGGCATGTTCGGGACCTATGACCGGGGCGCTCAGCAGCGCGGGTTTCAGGTTTACAAGGAAATCTGCGTCGCCTGTCATTCCCTGAGGCTGCTGTCCTACCGGAATCTCGCCGGCATCGGCTTGGGTAAAGACCAGATCAAGGCCGTCGCCGCCGAATACGAAGTCATTGACGGCCCCAACGAGGAAGGCGAGATGTTCTCCCGCCCGGCCAAGCCGTCGGACCGGTTCGCGGCGCCCTTCGTCAACGCCAATGCGGCCCGCGCCGCCAACAACGGCGCCCTGCCGCCTGATTTGTCCTTAATGACCAAGGCCAGGAAGGGCGGCCCCGATTACCTCTATGCGCTGCTCACCGGCTACAAGGAAGAACCGCCCGAAGGCGTCGCGTTGATGGAAGGCATGAACTACAACACCTATTTCCCCGGCAACCAGATCGCCATGGCGCCGCCGTTGGACGACGATGCGGTCGAATACTCAGACGGCACCAAGCCGACGAAGGAACAGTTGGCCCGGGACGTGACCACGTTCCTGGCGTGGGCGGCGGAGCCGGAGTTGGAGGATCGCAAGCGCTTAGGGATAAAGGTGCTGCTGTTCCTGATCGTGCTGACGGTCATGCTGTACGCGGTCAAGCGCGCCGTCTGGAGCGACCAGCACTAAAGGCTGCTGAAAAAGTGGATTTCTGGCGACAATCCTTCGACACGCTCGCTGGCGCTCGCGGCTCAGGATGAGGAGTTGCAAATACCTTATGCCTCACCCTGAGGAGGACCGGAGGTCCGTCTCGAAGGGTAATTTCTCCAGATCGTAGCTTTTTCACCAACAATCCTTCGACACGCTCGCTGGCGCTCGCGGCTCAGGATGAGGAGTTGCAAATACCTTATGCCTCACCCTGAGGAGGACCGGAGGTCCGTCTCGAAGGGCCACCGTCCCCGGATCGCGGCCTTTTCTTTTGGGCCTACCTGAGCGCCGCGGCGATGTTGCCGCCGTCGACGGTGACGATGGCCGCCGTGGTCTTGGGCGAAAGCGCCAGATCGACGAAGGCGCGGGCGACGTCTTCGGCCAAAACCTCCCGGCCCAGCAAATTGCCGCGCATATAGTCCTCTTGAGAAAGCCCGCGGGCCCGTGACCGCGCCTTGACCATATCGCCGGTCAGCAGCCCTGAGCGGATGCGGTCGGCGTTGACGGCGTTGGCGCGGATGCCCTGGTCGCCGTAATCGAGCGCGTATTGGCGCATCAACGCCAGCGTCGCCGCCTTGGGCAGGCCATAGGGGCCGAAGCCGCGCCCCGGGTTGACCGCCTGCTTCGACGCGTTGAACAGCAAACACCCGCCGGTGCCTTGCGCCTGCATAACCCGGACGGCGTTTTTCGCCACCCGTTGATGGGCGAAGAAGTTGACCTCGAAGCTTTCTCTCAGCGTCTTTTCGGAAACCTCTGCGATGCGCCCCTGCCAGGCGCCGCCGGCGTTGGAGACGACGATATCGACGCCGCCATAAGCCCTGACAATGGCGTCAAACGACCGGCGAAGGGCGCGCCCGTCGGTGACGTCGCAGGCGAGGCCGAGTCCGCCGATCGCCGCCGCCACATCCGCCGCCGCGTTTCCGTCCTTGTCGACCACCGCCACCACCGCCCCTTCCGCCGCCAAGGCGCGGGCGGTGGCGGCGCCGATGCCCGAGCCGCCGCCGGTGACGACGGCGATTTTCCCGGCCAGCGGTTTTTCAGGCGCTTTTCCCAGCTTCGCCTGTTCCAGCGACCAGTATTCGATATCAAACGTATCGGCCTCGGAAATCACCCGGTAAGGCCCGAGGCGCTCGGCGGCGGTAATGACGTCAATGTTGGTCTCGGCCAGATCCGCCGCGATCCGGGCGGCCTTGGCCGTGGCGCCGAGCCCGAACAGCCCCAGCCCCGGCACCAATATCACCCTCGGCATGGGGTCCAGTTCCGTGCGCTTGATCCGTTGGCGGCGGTTGTTGCGCTTGAAGTACGCCCGGTAGTTGGCGGCGTAGCGTTTCAAGGCCCTTTCCGCTCCACGGCGGAAGGACTCCAAATCGCCGGCCTCATTGTCCCCGGGGGGCGCCGGCGTAATCAGCGGCTTTTGTTTGGTGCGGATGACGTGGTCCGGGGTCGCCGTGCCCTGTTGGCTGTAACGCCCGAGCTCGCGGCCACCCACGAAGTTCAAGACCTTCGGGCCGGCGCGGAAATCGAGGATCGTGGCTTGGCCGTCCTTGGCCACCAGCCCCCTCAGCACCGGCGCCACGTCGTGGGCGGCGGCGGTCTTTTTGGGCAGCCTGGCCGGGGCGAAGACCTTGCGGCGGCCCTTACGTAACCGCCTTTCGGCCAGCGACACCATCCGGATCATGCGGGTGTACGCCTCCTTGGCCGTATCGCCGAAGGTGAAGATGCCGTGCTTGAGCAATATCAATCCCTCGACGGTGGGATCGGCCTCATAGACCGCCAGCGCCTTCTTCGCGAGATCGAACCCCGGCATGATGTAGGGCACGAGGCCTAAGCGCTTTCCGAACACGCGCCTCAACAGCGCCTCGCCGTCCTTGCGGTCGGTCAGGGACAGAATGGCATTGGCATGGGTGTGGTCGATGAACTTGTGCGGCAGAAACGCGTGCAAAAGCGTTTCCACCGACGGGTTGGGCGAGGACGAATCGAGCAAATTCACCCGCTGGGCGTTGACCATGTCTTCGTCCGTAAGCTTCTTCAGCCGCGCCATCTCGCGCAAGGGCCCGAGACGCACGGCGGGCAGGCCCTCGGGTTCGATGCTGCCTAAGTCCCAGCCCGAGCCCTTGACACACAGCACGTCCGTCTTTTGGCCCATGACGTCCAACATGGTCGTCTTGACCGACGTGTTGCCGCCGCCGTGCAGCACCAGCCTGGGATCGCCGCCCAACAGGCGCGAGGTATAGACGCGGAGCGCCCGGTCGCGGTTGACGCCCATTTTGGCGTAACGGCGGACGAACGACCGGGCCTGGGAATCGGACCACAGGTTTTTCATCGGCCTACTCTACGATGGGGATTCCGTTCATCCCACCCCAAAATCCTCCCCGAAGCCGTCCAAGTATTCCCCGATCACCGCCGCCAGGCTTTCGTCGGCGGGGAGGCCCGGCCTGGCGCGCCCTTTATTTACTCAGCGTGTAGACCTTGCCGGGCTCGGGTATCAGCACATTCACGCCCAAGCCCAGCTTCTTGACCTCGGCTTCGAACTGCTTGCCCGTGCCCATCCACGGTTTGCCGCCCTTGTAGCGGACGTGCTGCGGGATCGCCGTTTTCAGGTTCGGATTGTCGGTCATCAGCAACTTGGTGGCGAAGGCCGCGTCGTCCGGGTGCATCATGAACCGGCCCATCACCGGGACCATGACCACGTGCGGCTTGTAGCGCATGCCGAACAATTGCAGGTCCAGGGTCAACCCGGTGCTGCCGGCCATTAGGACCTTGAGCCCGTTTTCAAAAGTAATCAACACGCCGGACGCCGGTCCGCCGTAGAGTTTTCCGGGGTGTCCTTTGGGCGCGGTGGCGCCCGAACCGTGGGCGGACTGGATGATCTGCAAGGTGACGCCGCCGACCTTGTAGCGCCCACCGATGGCGCCCCGGTAGACCTGCTTCTTGGAGCCGCCGAATTTTTCGATTTCGCCCTGCATGATGGTCCCCAGTTCGGCCACCGTAAAGATAGTGGCCCCGGTTCTGGCCGCAATCTCGACGGCCTGGCCCTGGTCGTCGCCGTGGCCGGAGGTCGCATAGATCACATCCACGGAACCCTTCTTGAACGACTCGACGGTCACCCCGGCGGTGTCCTTGTTGCCCTTAACCCACGGGTTGATCAGGATCACCTTGCCGTCGTTGGAAACGAAGCGGAAATGCTGGTTGCCGTGGAACGACATCTGCACCTCCGCCGCTTCGGCCACGGTGCCGAGACCGGCGGCGAGCGCCAATGCCAATAAGGCGCGCGTGACTATCCCTTTGACCATGTGAAATCCCTCCCTGTGTTTGATTGCCGTGGGATTGTAGTTGGGGTCCCAAGGCCTGAAAACCTCTTTTGATTGAAAGCCGCCGGCTCAGGCCTTTTCCGGATAAAGCCCCTTCAGCCCTTCTTTGGAGGCCTCGGCGATACCCCGCTCGGTGATCAGGCCCGTTACCAATCTTGCCGGGGTCACGTCGAAGGCCGGGTTTGCGGCCCGGGCGCCTTCGGGGGTGATTTCCACCGCCGTCACCACGCCCGTTTCGGTCAGCCCGGTCATGTGGGTGACTTCTTCGGCGTCCCGCTCTTCGATCGGGATGTGGTTGCCGGCGTCGATGGTCCAGTCGATGGTCGGGCCCGGCAGCGCCACGTAGAAGGAGACGTTGTTGTCATGGGCGGCCAATGCCTTCAAATACGTGCCGATCTTGTTGACCACGTCGCCCGCCGCCGTGGTCCGGTCGGTGCCGGTAATGCACATATCCACCCGGCCGCTTTGCATCAGGTGGCCGCCGGCGTTGTCGACGATCACCGTCGCCGGGACACCGTGCTGGCCCAATTCCCATGCGGTCAGGCTCGCACCCTGGTTTCGGGGCCGGGTCTCGTCCACCCACACATGGACGGGCAAGCCGGCGTCATGGGCCTTGTAGATGGGCGCCAGCGCCGTGCCCCAGTCCACGGTGGCCAGCCAGCCGGCATTGCAGTGGGTCAGCACGTTGACCGGGTCTTGACCTTTTTTCTTTTTCGCCGCCGCCTCGATCAGCGTCTTGCCGTGGTCGCCGATGGCCGAGCAGATCTCCACGTCCTCGTCACAGATGTCGGCGGCGCGCTTGTACGCGGCTTCTGCCCGGGCGTTGGCGGAAAGGGGTTCGAGCAGCGTCTTCTGCTCATCAATAGCCCATCTAAGGTTGACCGCCGTCGGCCGGGTCCCAATTAACGCCTCGGCCGCCGCCATCAGGTTTTCGTCCGAGGGATCGCCGTGCATGGCCAGCGCCATGCCGTAGGCCGCCGTCGCCCCGATCAGGGGCGCGCCGCGGACCTGCATATGGCGGATGGCATGGGCGGCGTCGTCCAGGGTCTCCATGCGTAAGGTGACGAACTCGAAGGGCAATTTCGTCTGGTCGATGATCTCGACCGCCCAGCCGTCCGAGGCCGGCCAGATGGTGCGGGTGGGTTTGCCGTCGACCTTCATTGTTGCGCCCTACTCCAATGCTCTAGCAGACTGCTGAAAAACCCATGATTTGGAGCCATCACCCTTCGAGACGGACCTCCGGTCCTCCTCACCCTTCGAGACGGACCTCCGGTCCTCCTCAGGGTGAGGCATATGGAAATGGCACGCCTCATCCTGAGGAGCCCGCAGCGCGGGCGTCTCGAAGGATGAGCCGTGAGCGCAAGCGAGCGTGTCGAAGGATTGTTGCGGAAATTTCACTTTTTCAACAGCCTCCTATTGGATTAACCGCCCAACACCCGCCCGGCGACGGCGGAAAGTTTTTCGATCATTTTCGGGTCGCGGGCGTCCGGCTGGGTGATGATGGCGTCGTCGAGCGCGGTGTGGCAGCCGGCGGAACATGTCTCGCTTCGCCCGGAAAGCTTGGGCGCCGCCTCTTTCACCAGGGCGCGGCCATGGTCGGCGTTGGCCATCAATACCTTGATGATGGCGTCGACGGTGACGTGGTCGTGGTCCGGGTGCCAGCAGTCGTAATCGGTGACCATGGCGACGGTGGCGTAACACATCTCGGCCTCGCGGGCGAGCTTGG
>CAZVFL010000034.1:0-26550 GCA_964626025.1 uncultured Thalassospiraceae bacterium | reverse complement strand
CGCCCGGGTAGGTCGCGCGAGGCGTCCGGTAACGGGCGTCCCAGATGAATGGCCATCACCTGTGCAAGCAGGTACAGAACCCGGCTTACAGGCCGTCTGGCTTTTCTTTTTTTCGGCATTTCAGGGGGCTTTACCCGCGGCTTTCTTCCCGGTCCCCCCGGGAGCCCCTGAAAATGCCCAAAAACCAACAATTTCAGGACATAAAACCGCCGAAATCCGGGCGCCGAATGGGCGGTCCACGGGGGCGCCCCCTGCCGGCCCGGAAAAGCCGGGGGAAAATCGTCGGAAAACCCCGGATTACTTAGCTTTTGAAAGGTTTTGTTAACCCATGAAAAGTCATAGTGTCCCATTGACGCCCATCAGTCCCCATGCTATCCCAATATTAGCCATTTTGCGACCATGGGGGGCCACGTTCCAAGGCGGATTTCCGGCACCGGAAATGGATGGGCAACGGAAGCAGAAGCCGTTGTAGGGAAAGAATTTTTGTGGGAAATGACATGGCACTTTTTGTTGGCAGATACGTCAACAGGATCGACAAGAAGGGACGGGTCTCCGTGCCCCAACCCTTTCGCGCCGCCATCGGCAACCAGTCCTTCAGCGGCCTTTACGTCTATCCGTTGTTTAAATTCAACGCCTTCGAGGCTTGCGGCGAGGACTTCATGGCGCGTTTGAGCGACAGCCTCGAAGACCTGCCCATGTTCTCCGAAGAGCAGGACGATCTCAGCGTCATCCTCGAAAGCGCCCACCGCCTTCCGTTCGACCCGGAAGGCCGCGTGGCGTTGCCGAAAGACGTCCTCAAGACCACCGGCATCACCGTCCAGGCCCTGTTCGTCGGGCGCGGACGGCGTTTCCAGATTTGGGAACCCAAGTCCTACGACGCCAACCGGGGACAAGCCTTCGAGCGCGCCCGGGCCCGGGGCGCCACATTGCAATTACGCAAGCCGCCGAAACGGGAAGGGGAGGAGTCGTAAAAATGACCCCCCCACCTTCCCATACCCCGGTCATGCTGAAAGAGGTCTTGCAGGCGTTGAGCCCCCAGGGCGGCGCCATCTACGTTGACGCCACCTTTGGCGCCGGCGGCTATGCCAAGGCCTTTTTGGAAGCCGCCGACTGCACCGTTTGGGGCATAGACCGCGACCCGGACGCGGTCAACCTCGGCGACGACCTCAAGAAACGCTATCAAGGGCGGCTGACGGTGTTGAACGGCCGCTTCGGCGATATGGTCCGGCTGCTCGCCGACGTCGGCGTCGACAAGATAGACGGCATTGCGCTGGATTTGGGCGTTTCGTCCATGCAGCTCGACGATGCGGACCGTGGTTTCAGCTTCCGCGCCGACGGGCCGTTGGACATGCGCATGGCCAAGGACGGCATGACCGCGGCCGAAGCCGTCAACCAGCTGGCGGAAAAAGAGCTGGCCGACGTCATCTACCGTTACGGCGAGGAACGCCTGTCCCGGCGCATCGCAAAAGCCATTGTCAAGCAAAGGCGGGAGACGCCCATCACCCGCACCGGGCAGTTGGCCGAACTGGTCCGCCGCGTGGTCGCCAAATCGAAGGATGGAATTGATCCGGCGACCCGCACATTCCAGGCGCTTCGCATTTACGTCAATGACGAGCTCGGCGAGTTGGAGCGCGGATTAAACGCCGCCGAAACCCTGCTGCGCCCCGGCGGCAGGCTCTCGGTCGTTTCGTTCCATTCCCTGGAAGACCGCCAGGTCAAGGAATTCCTGCAAGGCCGGTCGGGGACTAAGCCGAAACCGTCGCGCCACCTTCCTCCGCAATCAGCCACGGCGCCGGCACCGACGTTCCGGCAACTGAGCCGCCGCGTCGTCAAGCCGTCTCAGGCGGAAACCGATGCCAACCCCCGCGCCCGCTCGGCCCGAATGCGCGCTGCCGAACGCACCGGGGCGCCGGCCCGCCAGGCGGCCTGAAAGGAGCCCTTCCGATGATCCGTCCCGCCATGGTCCTGATTGTTCTTCTCGCCGCCTCGCTGAGCCTGACCCTGTTCGTGGTCAAGTATCAGGTCCAGGATCTGGAGGAAGAGCTTATCGGGCTCAACCGGGCGATCACCGAGGACCGTCAGGCCATTCACGTATTGAAGGCGGAATGGAGCCACCTCAACGAGCCGTCGCGGCTTAAAAAGCTGGCGGAGCGTTATTTGGGGTTGGGCCCCATCGCCACCGATCAGGTCGGCACCGCCAATGAATTGCTGCCCGAGGATAACGGCGCGCCGGAACCCGTGGAGTCCCCCATTTCCCAGACGGTCCATGACCGGGTGACGCCGTTGGTGAGCCCCATTTCCGTTGAAAGGCCTTCCCCATGACCGCCAAAATCAAAAAAAATCAAGGCCCCCGGCGGATCGAAGGAATCCGCAAGCAGGCCATTGAAACCGGCCGCAACCGGCTCCTGGTCACAGGCGTCGTCCTGACCCTGGCGTTTTCGGTGATCGGCGCCCGGCTGGTCGACCTGACCGTATTCAAGGCCGGTGGTGAACCCAGATTGGCGCGTATCGATCCCGCCGCTCATGCCGCCGCCGGCCGCGCCAACATCGTTGACCGCAACGGCGTGATTCTGGCGACCAGCCTGCCGACGGCGGCGCTTTACGCCGATCCAACGGCGGTGCTCAATGCCGATGAAGCCACGGACAAGCTGGTGGCGGCTTTGCCGGCGCTCAACCGCCGGAGCCTTCTCACCAAGTTAAAATCGAAGACCCGGTTCGTCTGGGTCGCCCGCAACCTGACGCCGAAGCAACAATACCGGGTCAACCGCCTTGGCCTGCCCGGTTTCGGTTTCCAACGGGGCGAACGCCGGGTCTACCCCCATGGACGCCTGGCTTCCCACGTGCTCGGCCTGACCGACGTTGACGGCCGCGGCATTGCCGGGCTTGAGCAGTATTTCGACCAAAGCCTCAGGACCGGAAACCAGATTGGGCTTGCCCTCGATCTCCGTATCCAGGCGGTGTTGCGCGAGGAACTTGCCAAAACCGTCCGGGAATTCAAGGCCGTGGGCGCCACCGGCCTGGTGCTGGATGTCGATTCCGGCGAATTGATCGCCCTGGTGTCGCTGCCCGATTTCGACCCCAACGTTCCCGGTTCCGCCAGCGGCGAGCCGGCCTTCAACCGGGCGACCAAGGGGGTCTACGAGATGGGCTCCACCTTCAAGCTGTTCACCGCCGCCATGGCGCTCGATTCAGGCACGGTGGACCTCAGCGGCGGTTACGACGCCAGCCAGCCGATCCAGGTTTCGCGCTTCACCATCCGCGATTTCCACGCCAAGAACCGTTGGCTCTCGGTTTCCGAGATCATCGTCTACTCATCCAACATCGGCGCCGCCAAGATGGCCATTGACGTCGGCACCAAGGTGCAGAAGGCCTATCTGGGCCGGCTGGGACTGTTGACGCGCGCGGCCGTCGAACTGCCCGAGGTCGGCAAACCTCTGACACCCCGCCGGTGGCGTGAAATCAACACCATGACCATTGCCTACGGCCACGGCATCGCCGTCAGCCCCTTGCAGTTGGCCAGCGGCGTTGCCGCCCTTGTCAACGGCGGCCTCTATGTTCCGCCGACGCTGTTATCGAGGACGGACGGAAAACGGGCAGAGGGGAAACGGATTCTGTCGGCGGAAACGTCCGGGCATATGCGTGAACTGATGCGTCTCGTCGTCAGCAACGGCACCGGGCGCAAGGCCGACGCCAAAGGCTACGCCGTCGGCGGCAAGACCGGCACCGCCGACAAACTGGTCGGGCGGGGTTACGGCACGGACGCCACCATCTCGTCTTTTGTCGGCGCTTTTCCGATCGATTCCCCGCGTTACGTCGTGCTGGTGCTGGTGGACGAACCGAAAGGGAACGAGAGCACCTTCAACTACGCCACCGGCGGCTGGGTCGCGGCGCCGGCCGTGGGCCGGATCGTCAAGCGCATGGCGATGCTGATCGGCATGGCGCCGAAAAGACAACCGCATGCCCGCCGCCAAAAGACGGCGGCCCTCGAACAACGGACGGTGCCGGCGGTTGCTGGCGACAAGCCGGGCCAAGAGGTTTCCGCCAATGCCGAGAACCAAATGCTGAAACGGGTACGCGCCGTGCTTGAGCCGACCCGAAAGACAAGCGGGGCCGTTGCCTCCGGCCCCCCGGAGCGGGCGCTTGCGACTTATTGATGTTCTGGACGGAACCGATATGGACGTGATGGACCAGACGGTTTTTAACGAAACGGATATTACCGGGCTCACCTGCGACTCCCGGCGGGTCGAGCCCGGCTTTATTTTTGCCGCCCTTCCCGGCACCCAATTGGATGGGCGCGCCTTCATCCCCGACGCCCTTGGCCATGGCGCGGCCGCGGTGCTGGCGCCCCCCGGAACCACCATGGACGAGGGCCCGGTTCCGTTGCTGACCGATCCCAACCCGCGCCGCCAATATGCGCTGATGGCGGCGAACCTTTTCGTCGATCAGCCCGAAACCATCGCCGCCGTCACCGGCACCAACGGCAAGACCTCGGTGGTGACTTTCCTCGGCCAGATATGGAACGGCCTTGGCCACAAGGCGGCCAGCGCCGGGACGCTCGGAATCTCGGCACAAGGCTTCGATAGCCGGGCCGGCCTGACGACGCCGGATCCTGTCCAGCTTCACCGTAACCTCAGCGATTTGGCGAAGGCCGGTTTCGACCACCTGGCGCTTGAGGCTTCGAGCCACGGCCTCGAACAGCACCGGCTGGACGGCGTCAGGGTAGGCCTCGGCGCCTTCACCAACCTGACCCGCGACCACCTGGATTACCACGGCGGCATGGAACAATACCTGGCCGCCAAGTTGAAATTGTTCACCACCATCATTGCCCCTGGCGGCACCGCCGTCATCAATGCCGATGGGGATTTCGCCGAGCCCGTCGAAGAGGCTTGCCGGGACCGCGGCCTCAGGGTCATGAGTCATGGCCAAAAAGGCGGCGATGTCAGGCTTGAGAAGGCCGAGGCCCTGGCCGACGGCCACCGCCTGGAAATTGACGTTCAGGGAAAGGCGTTCAAGGCGACGCTTCCCCTGGTCGGCGGGTTCCAGGTGTCCAACGCCCTTTCGGCGCTGACTCTGGCGATTGCTTCCGGTGACGACGCCGCCGCCGCCGTAAATCAGCTCGAGCGGTTGACCGGCGTTCCCGGCCGGGTCCAGTTGGCCGGCCGTCACGCCAATGGGTCGAGGGTTTACGTCGATTACGCCCACACCCCGGACGCGCTTTTGAGCGTGCTCCTGGCGCTCCGCCCCCATGCGCCAGCGCGCCTGCATCTGGTGTTCGGCTGCGGCGGCGACCGGGACCCCGGCAAACGCCCGGAAATGGGCAAGATCGCCGAGAAGCATGCCGACCGGGTGATCGTCACCGACGACAACCCCCGCACCGAGGACGCCGCCGAAATCCGGCGCCAAATTCTTGCCGCCGCGAAAGACGCGGTCGAGATCGCGGATCGCGCCGGGGCCATCGCCGAAGGGGTCAAGGGCCTGGAGCCAGGCGACCTTCTTGTGGTTGCCGGAAAGGGACACGAACAAGGACAGATCATCGGCGACGAAACCCGGCCCTTCGACGACGTGGACGCCGTCCTGGACGCGCTAGGCGAGTGGGGATCATGAACCCGGCCCAGGAAAGCTATCTTTGGACTTCCGCCTCGGCGATGTCGGCCACCGGCGGCCGCGCCAAGAGCGACTGGCACGCCGATGGTATTTCCATAGACAGCCGCACCGTGCAGTCGGACGACATGTTCGTTGCCATTCGTGGGCCCAAGTTCGACGGCCATGATTTTGCCGCCGATGCCATCGCCGCCGGCGCCGCCGTGGCGGTGGTCAGCCACCGCCCGGACGCGGTCACCGGCGAGGCGCCGTTGCTTGAGGTGAAAGACACCACCCAAGCGCTTGAGGATTTGGGCCGTGCCGCCCGCCGGCGGACCGCCGCCCGCATCATCGCCGTCACCGGCAGCGTCGGCAAGACCGGAACCAAAGAGGCGCTCCGCTTCGTGTTGGAGGACCAGGGCTCGATCACGGCCAGCCAAGGCAGCCTCAACAACCACTGGGGGGTGCCGCTCAGCCTGGCAAGGATGTCCGCCGGTGCCGCCTTCGGGGTTTTTGAATTGGGCATGAACCGTCCGGGCGAGATCGGGCCCTTGTCCCGGATGGTGCGCCCCCACGTCGCCGTCATTACCAACGTGGAATCCGTACACAGCGCCTATTTCAAATCCATCGAGGAAATCGCCGACGCCAAAGCCGAAATTTTCCACGGCCTGGAAGCGGACGGCGTCGCCGTGATCAACCGCGACAATGCGATGTTCGACCGGTTGCGGAAGGCGGCCGAGGCGGCGGGCGTGAAAACCGTCCTTGGCTTCGGCGCCCATTCCGATGCCCAGGTGCGGGCCGTCGATGTCCGCTCCGATTGTGAAGGCTCGGATGTCAAGGCGACGGTTTCGGGGGCCGAGATTGAATACCGCCTGGGCGTGCCGGGGGATCATTGGGTGATGAATTCGCTAGCCGTGCTTGCCGCCGTCAGCGCCGCTGGTGGCGACACCAGCGCGGCGGCCGAAGCGCTGGCCGGCATGATCGGGCTGAAGGGCCGCGGCCAGCGCCACACCGTCCGGATCGCGGGTGGGACCTTCATCGTCATCGACGAAAGTTATAACGCCTCTCCCGTTTCCATGAACGCCGCCTTCGAGGTCCTGGGCCGGATGCACCCGGAAGGCGGCGGGCGGCGGATTGCCGTTCTCGGCGACATGCTGGAACTGGGAGACGAATCCGAAGCCAAACACGCCGCCCTGGTTGAAAGCCTGATCGCCCAGAAGATCAACCTGGTGTTCACCGCCGGCCAGTACATGGGCGCCCTTTGGGATGTCCTGCCCAAGGCCATGCGGGGTTACAACGCCCCGAGCGCCATGCAATTGCTGCCCAAGGTGTCGGCAATGATTCGCACGGGCGACGTCGTCGTCGTCAAGGGATCCCACGGCTCCAACACGGGGCCCATCGTCGAGGCGCTGTTGGACTTAGGTCATTCCCCCGACCCCGCCCCCGATTCCTGTGGCGCCGATCCCGACAACCACAAGCCCGCGGTCAACGGGTAAAGAAGGAACAGGCCGTGCTTTATCATCTCCTTTTCCCGATGGCCGATCAGTTCGCGGTTCTCAACGTCTTCCGTTACCTGACGTTCCGTACCGGGGGCGCCATCATTACGGCGCTGATTATCAGCTTCCTGTTCGGGCCGGTCCTCATCAACCTCTTGAGGGAACGCCAAAACGGCGGCCAGCCGATCCGCGACGACGGCCCGGAAGGCCATATCCTGACCAAGCAAGGGACGCCGACCATGGGCGGCTTCCTGATCCTGCTGGCCCTGTCATTGGCGACGCTGTTGTGGGCCGACCTCAGGAACCCTTATGTATGGGCGGTGCTCGGCGTCACCATCGCCTACGGCACCATCGGCTTCCTCGACGACTACCTGAAGATCGTCCGCCGAGACGCCAGCGGCCTTTCCGGCAAGCTGAAGCTTTTGCTGCTGTCCGCGATCGCCGTGGTCGCAACGTTCTGGATCATGAGCAACCTGCCGCCGCCCCTGGCGACGACCCTGGCGGTGCCGTTCCTGAAAAACGTCCTTCTCAACCTGGGCTGGCTGTTCGTTGTGTTCGCCGTGCTGGTCATGGTCGGCGCGTCCAACGCCGTTAACCTCACCGACGGCCTGGACGGATTGGCCATCGTGCCGGTGATGATCGCCGCCGGTGTGTTCGCCCTGATCTCCTATCTGGTCGGCAATTCGTTCTTTTCCAACTACCTGCAGCTTCACTACGTGCCCGGGGCCGGGGAATTGGCCGTGTTCTGCGGCGCCCTTGTCGGCGCCGGGCTCGGGTTCCTGTGGTTTAACGCGCCGCCGGCCAAGGTGTTCATGGGCGATACCGGTGCGTTGTCGCTGGGGGGCGCCTTGGGGGCCGTCAGCGTGGTGACCAAGCACGAACTGGTGCTCGCCATCGTCGGCGGGCTGTTCGTTCTGGAGACCGTCTCGGTGATCGTCCAGGTGGTGTCGTTCAAGTTGACGGGAAAAAGAATTTTCGCCATGGCGCCGCTGCACCACCACTTCGAAAAGAAGGGATGGGCGGAGAGCACCATTGTCATCCGGTTCTGGATCATCGCCACCATCCTGGCGCTCGCCGGTCTTTCGACGTTGAAGCTGAGGTGACGGGATGGCGTTGATCGACATATTCCCCTTCGAAGGTTTTCCGGTTGCCGTCTTCGGGCTCGGCCGCTCGGGCCTGGTGGCGGCGCGGGCATTGGTCGCAAGCGACGCCGAAGTCTCGGCCTGGGACGATGACGAGCAAGCCCGGGTCGAGGCCGAAGAAGCCGACGTCCCGCTGGTTGATCTTTACAAGTGCGACTGGTCCGAACAAACCACCCTGGTGCTCAGCCCGGGCATCCCGCTCCATCATCCGGAACCGCACAAGATCGTCCAATCGGCCCAGGCCGCCAACGTCGAGATCATCGGCGATGTCGAGCTGCTGGGCCGCACGCAACGGGATTGCGCCTATATGGGCATCACCGGCACCAACGGCAAATCGACGACGACGGCGCTGATCGGCCACATCATGCAGGTATCCGGCCGCGAGGCCGAAATCGGCGGCAACTTGGGCATTCCGGCGCTGGAGCTGGAGGCGCTGGGGGACGAGGGCACCTACGTCCTCGAGATGTCGTCGTTCCAACTGGAGCTGACCAAGTCCATCACTTTCGACATCGCGGTGCTGTTGAACATCAGCGCCGATCACCAGGACCGGTACGGCGGCATGGACGACTACATCGCCGCCAAGAAGCATATTTTCAACCGCCAGACCAAGCCGCGCACCGCCATCCTTGGCATGGATGACGATTTCTGCCGGGCCATTTATGAAGAGCTGAAAGCCGCCGACGAACAGGTGGTGATCGGAGTCTCCGGCAAGAACAGCGTCCCCGGCGGCGTCTATGTCATCGACGGTGTTCTCATTGACGATACCGAGGGCCATGAAACCCCGGTGGCGGACATCAGGCAAAATGCCAGCCTGCCCGGCGAGCACAATGGACAGAACGCCGCGGCGGCGTATGTGGCGACCAAGTCGGCCGGGGTCGACCCGCACGCCGTCATGGCCTGCATCCAGAACTATCCCGGCCTGGTTCACCGCCAGGAGCCGATCGCCCTCATCGACGGCATCGGCTACGTCAATGATTCGAAGGCCACCAACGCAGAGGCCGCGGCCCGGGCGCTGGCTTGTTATGACGCCGTCTATTGGATCTGTGGCGGCCGCCCCAAGAAAGGCGGCCTCAAGGCCACCGAGCCTTACTTAGGCAACGTGCGCCACGCTTTCCTGATCGGCGAGGCGGCGATGGAATTCTCGAAATTCCTGGACGGCAAGGTTCCGATCACGGTTTCCGGCGATCTTTCCTCGGCCCTTGATAGCGCCCGCAAGCTGGCCAAGAAGGAACAGGCCAAGGACGCCGTGGTGTTGTTGTCGCCCGCCTCGGCGTCATTCGATCAATTCGAGAATTTCGAGGCCCGCGGCGACGCCTTCCGCGAAATGGTCGAAGCGCTCCCCGGCAAGCACTTGGACCCGTCGGAGGAACCGGGCGCTTTCCCCGGCACCCGCGGGTCCGGGGGGATGGCCCCATGAGCGCAATCGCCCGCACCGATACCAGCCTTGTCGGCCGTTGGTGGTGGACGGTGGACCGTTGGACCCTGGCCGCGCTCGGCGCCATCATCGCCATTGGCGCGGTGTTGACTCTGGCGGCCTCGCCGCCGGTGGCCGAACGGCTCGGTTTCGATACCTTCCATTTCGCCCGCCGCCAGTTCCTGTTTTTAGGCTTCGCGCTGGCGGTTATGTTCGCGACGTCGTTTCTCGCGTCCCGGGGTGTCCGGCGCCTGGCCGTGGTGTGCATGGCCGGCGCCATGGCGTTGATGGTGGCGACGTTGTTCGCCGGCCCCGAAATCAAGGGGGCGACCCGCTGGCTGCAGGCCGGCCCCTATTCCCTGCAGCCTTCGGAATTCGTCAAGCCGGGGTTCGCCGTGGTCGCCGCCTGGATGTTCACCGGACAGCGCCTGGGTGAACGGTTCCCCGGATATGCCGTCGCCACCGGATTGTTCGCTGCCGTCGCCGCGTTGTTGTTGATGCAGCCCGACGTCGGCATGACCATGGTCGTCGCCGCGGTGTGGGCGGTGCAGTTCTTTGTCGCCGGCTTGCCGCTGCTTTTGGTCATCGCCATCGGTTTTTTGTTCCTGGGCGCCAGCATCGGCGCGTACTTCGCCTTTGGCCACGTTCAGGCCCGGGTCGACCGGTTTCTGGATCCCGCGGGCGGCGAAAACTATCAGGTTTCCCGCGCGCTGGAGGCCTTCCATAACGGCGGCTGGGCGGGCCGCGGCCCCGGCGAGGGTCGGGTCAAGGAAGTCCTGCCCGACGCCCATGCGGACTTCATTTTCGCCGTCGCCGGCGAGGAGTTCGGCCTGGTGCTGTGCCTTGTCCTGGTCGGGCTGTTTGCCTTTGTCATGCTCAGGGGCTTCTCGCGCGTGCTCAGGGACAATGACCTGTTCCATCTGCTGGCGGTCACCGGGCTGTTGGTCCAGTTCGCCGTCCAGGCGATCATCAACATGGCTTCCAACATCAACCTGATCCCGCCCAAGGGCATGACGCTTCCGTTCGTGTCCTACGGGGGGTCGTCGACCCTGGCCATGGCTTTGGGCATGGGCATGGTCCTGGCGCTGACCCGCGAACGGCCAGGCGGAAGGGGGCTCCGATGACGGAAAACGGCCATCTTGTCGTCCTTGCCGCCGGCGGCTCCGGGGGGCACATGTTCCCAGCCGAAGCCTTGGCCGTCGAATTGGCCGGACGGGGCTGCCGGCTGGCGGTGATTACGGATCGCCGGGGCGGCGCCTGGCAAGGGGCGTTGGCCGACATGGAGACTCATCACATCCACGCCGGCGGCATTGTCGGCAAAAGCTTCGTCGCCCGCCTTCAAAGCGGTCCGGCATTGGCCATCGGCACCTGGCAGGCGAGGGGCCTGTTGAAGCGCTTGCAACCGAAGGCAGTGGTCGGGTTCGGCGGCTATGCGTCGGTGCCGACCATGGTCGCCGCCAGCCTCGGCGGTTATACGACGGCGCTGCACGAACAGAACGCGGTGCTTGGCCGCGCCAACCGGCTGCTGGCGACCCGGGTCAGGAAAATCGCGACCTCGTTCGAAAAATTAGAGGGCCTTCCGCCGGAAGCCGCCGGCAAGGTCGAGCACACCGGCATGCCCGTCCGCACCGCCGTTGCCGCCATGGGCGAGCGTCCTTACCCGTCCCTGAAGGGGAAACGGCCTATTTCGCTTCTGGTGATCGGCGGCTCCCAGGGGGCGAACGTCTTCAGCAGGGTCATTCCCGAAGCGCTCGGCCTAATGGACGAAGGCATGCGTGCCCGCCTACGCATCCAGCAGCAATGCCGGCCCGAGGATCTGGACCAAGTCCATGTCCTGTACAAATCGCTCGGCATCGAGGCCGAGCTGAAGACGTTCTTTGACGACATGCCCGAAAGACTGGGCAGGGCCCATCTGTTGATCGCCCGCGCCGGCGCCTCGACCGTCGCCGAAACCCTTGTCGCCGGCCGGCCGGCGATCCTGGTCCCGTACCCCCACGCCATTGACGACCACCAGACCCGAAACGCCCATGCCGTTGACGAAGCCGGGGCCGGCTGGCTGATGCCCGAAGACTCGTTCACCCCGGCCAATTTGGCGGAAAGGCTGGATTCGCTGTTGGGGTTGCCGGCGATCCTCGAAAAGGCGGCGTCATCGGCCAAGGCCGCCGGCGCCGTGGACGCCGCCGAACGCCTGGCCGACATGGTGTGCACGCTGTTGCCCTCGAACGGCACCGGCGGTCCGAACACGGAAAGAGAGGCGGCATGAAGCCCTTGAACCTGGATATCGGCACCATCCACTTCGTCGGCATCGGCGGCATCGGCATGAGCGGCATCGCCGAAGTCCTGCATACGCTGGGATACCCGGTGCAGGGCAGCGATATCAAAGACAGCGCCAACGTCGCCCGCCTTCGGGATGCCGGCATTACGGTTCATATCGGCCACCACGGGAACAACCTGGGCGATGCCGGGGTGGTGGTGGTTTCCACCGCTGTCAAGTCCGACAACCCCGAGCTTCAGGCGGCCCGCCAGCGCAAGATCCCCATCGTCCGCCGGGCCGAAATGCTGGGCGAGCTGATGCGCCTGAAATCGTCCATTGCCGTCGGCGGCACCCACGGCAAGACCACCACCACGTCGCTGATTGCCCAGCTTCTTGATGTTGCCGGCATGGACCCGACGGTCATCAACGGCGGCATCATCAATGCCTGGGGGTCCAACGCGCGCCTCGGCGGCGGCGAGTGGATGGTCGCCGAGGCGGATGAATCGGACGGCACCTTCGTCCACCTGCCGGCAAGCGTTGTCGTCGTCACCAACATCGATCCGGAACACCTTGACCATTACGGATCGTTCGCGGCGCTTCGCGGCGCTTTTGACACCTTCGTCGCCAACATTCCGTTTTACGGCTTCGCTGTTCTGTGTATCGACCATCCGGAGGTCCAGGCGATGATCCCGCGCGTCTCGGACCGCCGCATCGTCACTTACGGGTTCAGCCCCCAAGCCGACGTGCGCGCCGTCAACCTGGAAACCGCGCCTGAGTCCGTCCGTTTCGACGTCCAGATCACCGACCGCAAAACCGGCGCCGTGGCCATCCTTGAGCGGCTTGAACTGCCGATGCTGGGTGAACACAACGTCGAGAACGCGCTCGCCGCCATCGCCATTGCCGCCGAAATGGATATCCCCGAAGACGTAATCCGCCGGGCGCTCGGTTCCTTCGAAGGGGTCAGGCGGCGCTTTACCCGCACCGGCGACGTCGGCGGCATAACCATCATCGACGATTACGGGCACCACCCGGTCGAGATCGCCGCGGTGTTGAAAACGGCGCGCACCGCCGCCCGGGGCCAAGTCATCGCCGTCGTCCAGCCGCACCGTTACACGCGGCTCCGCGATCTGTTCGAGGAATTCTGCACGTGCTTCAACGACGCCGACGCGGTGGTGGTGGCCGACGTTTATGAGGCCGGCGAGGACCCGATCAAGGGCATCGACCGTGACTCATTGGTGGAAGGGCTGGGCAACCACGGTCATCGCACGGTTTTGCCGCTCGACGATCCGGCCGACCTGGCCGACATCATCCATGGCCTGGCCGGACCGGGCGACATGGTCGTGTGCCTGGGCGCCGGCGACATCACCCGTTGGGCCAATGCGCTGCCTGATGATCTTCGGCGTTTGCAGGCCCGAGGCAGGGAGGCTGCGAATGATGACGGCTAAGCGAACGACATCGGACCTCATGGAACGCCTGCCGGCCGTACGGGGCAGCCTTGAAGCCAATGCCCCGATCGCGCGGTTCTCCTGGTTCAAGGTCGGCGGCCCGGCGGAAGCCCTGTTCGAGCCCGCCGATGCCGGCGACCTGAAAGAATTTCTTGGCGAAAAGCCGGCCGACGTGCCGGTGACCGTCCTCGGCGCGGCGTCCAACGTCATCATCCGCGACGGCGGCATCGAGGGCGTCGTCGTCCGTCTCGGCCGCGGTTTTGCCGAAATAGAGGTCAACGGCAACGACATCACCGCCGGCGCCGCCGCCCATGACGTCAATGTGGCGCGGGCGGCCCGCGACGCCGGGCTGGCCGGGCTGGAATTCCTTTCCGGCATACCCGGGGCCATCGGCGGCGCGCTCCGGATGAATGCCGGCGCTTACGGGCGCGAGATCAAGGACGTGGCCGTCGAGGCCGAGGCCCTTGATCCGGAAGGCGGCCGTCACCGGTTGGGACTTGCGGCGCTTGGCTTCGGTTACCGCCGCTCGATAGTGCCCGAGGGTTGGATTTTCATTTCCGTCAGGCTGCGGGCGACGCCCGGCGACAAAGACGAAATCACCCGCCGGATGGAGAAAATTCAGGACCAGCGCGAAACCACGCAGCCCATCAAGACGCCGACGGGGGGCTCCACTTTCAAAAATCCGCCCGTTTCCGAGTCTGGCGGCATGAAGGCCTGGGAATTGATCGAAAAGGCCGGCTTAAGGGGGCTCAGCCGCGGCGGCGCCCGGGTTTCCGAACAACACTGCAATTTCCTCATCAACACCGGCCAAGCCACGGCCGCCGACCTGGAGGGGCTCGGCGAGGAAATCCGCCGCCGCGTCTTCGAGGCGACCGGGGTCAAATTGGAATGGGAAATCCGCCTCCTGGGCATCCAGAAGGAGGGCCTGTCATGACCAAACACATCGGCGTGTTGATGGGGGGCTGGTCGGCGGAACGCGAAATATCGCTGGTTTCGGGCGCGGCGGTTGCCAAATCGCTGACCGAGGCGGGGTTTGAAGTTACCCCCATCGACGTCCAGCGTGACATGGGGGCCTTGATGACGCGGCTATATCCGCGCCCCGATGCGATCTTCAACGCGCTCCACGGCCGCTTCGGCGAGGACGGCTGCGTACAGGGCGTGCTCGACATCCTGGACATTCCCTACACCCATTCCGGGCTGTTGGCATCGGCGCTGGCCATGAACAAGCCCATGGCCAAACGGCTTTTCGCCGACGCCGGCATCCCCGTGCCCGAACACAAAATTGCGACAGCCGACGAAATCATCGCCGGTGACGTGATGGAAAGGCCCTATGTCGTCAAGCCGGTGAACGAAGGCTCCAGCGTCGGCGTCCATATTGTGATGGAAGGCGATAACGAACCGGTGTTCGGCGATTCCGGGTGGCCTTATGGGGACCGGGTGATGGTCGAAAAATTCATACCCGGGCGCGAATTGACCGTCTCGGTGATGGGCCATAAGGCGCTGGCGGTCACCGAAATTCTAACGGGCAGGGAATTTTACGATTACGACGCCAAGTATGCCGACGGCGGGTCCCGTCATGTCGTTCCCGCCGAAATCGAGGCCGACGTCACCGACGAGGCCATGCGGCTTGCGGTTTTGGCGCACCAAACGCTCGGTTGCCGGGGCGTTTCCCGGGCCGATTTCCGCCTCGACGGCAAGGCTCTCTATTTGCTGGAAATCAATACCCAACCCGGCATGACGCCGACCTCGCTGGTGCCGGAACAGGCCGTCCACACCGGCCTATCGTTTCAAGACCTGGTTGTCTGGATGGTTGATAACGCGGAGTGCGACTCATGAAAAAAACACGCAAATCCAAAACCTCGAAACGCGGCAAGCCCCGCCCCCGGGTGGCGCCGTTCTGGCGTAGCCGCCGGTTGCAGGGGGGGTTGATCCTGCTGTTGGCGGTACTGGCGGCCGGCGGCGGCTGGCGCCTGTGGCAGTCGGGATGGGTCCCGCGCACTGTCGAAAAAGCCAAATGGGAACTGATCGCGGCGTCCGCCCGGGTCGGCTTCGAGGTTGACGAGATTCTGGTCATCGGCCGCAGCCAGACGAAGCAGAAAGACCTTCTGGCCGCTGTCAAGCTTGCCCGCGGCGCGCCGATCCTGGCCTTCGACCTGAACGCCGCCAGAAAACGCATCGAGGCGCTTCCCTGGGTCAAGACGGCAAGCGTCGAAAGGATGTTGCCGAACACCGTGTTGTTGAACATCCGGGAACGCCAACCACTGGCGTTGTGGCAGCACAAGGGCGTTTTCGCGCTGATCGACACCGACGGCGAAGTGATCCTGAAATCCGGGCTTGAGCGCTATGCCGACCTGGTGGTGGTGGTCGGCGCCGATGCCCCCGATCATGCCGCCGAACTGCTTCGGATCCTGGCCACCGAACCCGAGCTGATGCCCTGGGTCAAGGCCGCCGTTCGTGTCGGCGGACGGCGCTGGAACGTGCGTCTCAAGGGCGACATCGACGTGCGCTTGCCCGAGGAGGATGCCGGCTCGGCGTGGACCCGGCTGGCCGAATACGAAAAGACCCACCGGGTGCTTGAGCGCGACGTGCAGATTCTGGACCTGCGCCTTCCCGACCGCCTGATCGTACGCCGGGCGCCCAAACCCAAAAAGACCAGAACCGGCAAGCGCCAGCAAACCTAGAACAGAAAAGTCACGAACCATGAAGAACAACACACCACCCTTGAAAACCCGCAGCGGCCTTGTCGCCGCCCTTGACGTCGGCACCACCAAGGTTTGTTGCCTGATCGCGCGCGCCGGCGTCGATCTTGGGCCTCACCAGCCGAAGGGGTTGAAGATCATCGGCATCGGCCATCACGTGTCGGGGGGCCTGCGTTCGGGCGCCGTCGTTGATCTTGACGAAGCCGAAGCCGCGATCCGGGCCACCGTGGAAGCGGCCGAACAGATGGCCGGCGAAAACATCCGCGACGTGGTCGTAAACCTTTCCGGCGGCGAGCCCGAATCGCGGCTCATTGCTTATGAAATTTCCATCGCCGGGCACGAAATAGGCGACGGGGACCTGCGCCGCATCCTTGACCCCGCGGTGTTGAAAAACGGTCTGGCCAGGGAACGGGAGTTGATCCACACCATCCCCGTCGGATACTCGATCGACGGCAACCGGGGGGTCCGCGACCCCAGGGGCATGTACGGCGAACGGCTTGGCGTCAACTTGCACATCATCACCGCCCTCAGCGGGCCCGTGCGCAATTTAGAGACCAGCGTCCAGCGCTGTCACCTGGGCGTCGAGGACAAGATCGTTTCGGCTTATGCCTCGGCGCTGTCCTCGCTGGTCGAAGACGAAATCCAACTGGGCGTCACCTGCGTCGATATGGGGGGCGGCACCACCTCCATCGCCGTCTTCTTCGACGGAGAACTGGTGCACACGGACTCCATCCCCTTGGGCGGGGTCCACGTCACCAATGATATTGCCCGGGGACTATCGACGCCCTTGAAGCAGGCGGAGCGGCTAAAGACGCTCTATGGCAGCGCCCTTCCTTCGTCGTCTGACGACAGGGAAATCATCAAGGTGCCGCTTGTCGGCGAGGACAAGACGGCCGAGTCCAGCCAAGTCCCGCGCTCGATGCTGGTCGGCATCATCCGTCCCCGCGTCGAAGAGATTTTGGAAATGGTTCGCGACCGCCTCGAGGCCGCGGGCTTCGACAAGGTTGCCGGCCGCCGCGTGGTGTTGACCGGCGGCGCCAGCCAGCTTCCGGGGGTTTGCGAACTGGCCGGCAGCATTATCGACAAGCAGGTCCGCATGGGCCGGCCCAAGGCCCTCGAAGGCATGCCCGAGGCGACCACCGGCCCCGCCTTTTCCACATCCGCGGGGCTCCTCTATTACGCCGTCAGCAACAAGGCCGAGGCGCCCAGCGCCGCCTACCGCCCACCAGAGCAGACAAACCACCGCTTTGGCCGTCTCGGACAGTGGGTACGCGAGAATTTCTGATGAGAACTTTGTTTGAAACCACAACCCTCAACACTTTTGGCCGCCCCCCGGCGGTCCCTGTTCACCGGCGGACGGAACCGTTTGGGTCCGCCTCTCTTGCTTATTTCAAGACGCCTAAATGAAGGAGGTCACCATGAGTATCAACCTGACCGTACCGGAAAAAACCGGAATACAACAATTAAAACCGAAGCTTACCGTCATCGGCGTGGGAGGCGCCGGAGGCAACGCCGTCAACAACATGATCAAGTCCGAGCTCGAGGGCGTCGATTTCGTGGTCGCCAATACGGACGCCCAGGCGTTGGTGCAATCAGGCACCGAACGCCGCATTCAAATGGGCGCGCAACTCACGCAGGGCCTTGGCGCCGGGTCCCGGCCGGATATCGGCCGCGCCGCCGCCGAGGAAGCCATTGACCATATCCTCGCCGAACTGGATGGCTCCCATATGGTGTTCATCGCCGCCGGCATGGGTGGCGGCACCGGCACCGGCGGCGCGCCGGTGATTGCCCGCGCCGCCAAGGAAAACGGCATCCTGACCGTCGGCGTGGTCACCAAGCCCTTCCAGTTCGAAGGGGCCCACCGGATGACCCAGGCCGAAAGCGGCATCGAGGAATTGGAACAGTACGTGGATACCCTGATCGTTATCCCCAACCAGAACCTGTTCCGCATCGCCAACGAAAAGACGACCTTTGCCGAGGCCTTTGCCATGGCCGACGAGGTACTGTACTCGGGCGTCAGGGGCGTCACCGACCTGATGGTGATGCCGGGCCTGATCAACCTGGACTTCGCCGACATCCGTTCGGTGATGGGCGAAATGGGCCAGGCCATGATGGGCACCGGCGAAGCCGAAGGCGAACGGCGCGCGTTGGATGCCGCCGAGGCCGCGATCGCCAACCCGCTTTTGGACGACATGTCCATGAAAGGCGCCAAGGGCGTTCTCATCAACATCACCGGCGGCATGGACATTACGCTTTTCGAAGTCGACGAAGCCGCCAACCGGATCAGAGCCGAGGTCGACGAGGACGCCTATATCATCGTCGGTTCGGCCTTCGATTCGGATCTTGAAGGAACCATGCGGGTCAGCGTCGTCGCCACCGGCATAGACGCCGACGCCCAACAGGCGCCCATGCCGACCATGTTGCACCTGGCGGAACAGCTGGACGATTCCGGCAGAGAAGAAGAGGCCGCGGTCGAGTCCGCCTATGAGGCGGCCCCCGAATACGAGACGGTGGCCGAAGCGGACCCCGACCATGAAGACGAGTCCGAGGCCGATATCCATTTGCCGGAACAGCCGGCGGCCGCCGAATTGCCGGTCGAATCGATTGCCGGCGAAAGCCAATCGGAAACACCAATGGCCGCCATGCCCGCCCTCGGCGCCACCGATGTCTTCATTCCGCCGGAACCGGCCACCGCCGACGATGTTTCCGATGCCGACGGCGCCGAAGGCGATGTCGAAGAAGCGCCGGAGGAGGCTCCCGAGACGCCCTATGAGTCCCTCGCGGGCTCGAAAGGGGCCAGCCTCTTCGAACGGGTCACGGGAACCAGCCGGGCGGCTTTCGGGAAAAAGGCCCCGGCGCCGGTGACGGCTCCGGAAGTAACGGAAAATAAAGACCTTTCGGTTGCCGATGAGACCACCGAAACAGCACCGGAAGTCCCGGAATCCGCCGATACGGAAAGCTTCGAGGAGGCGACCGAAGCCGACGAAGAAGCGCCCCAATCGGGCGGCATGGACTCCGACGACCGGATTACCTCTGGCGAAAGCGAAGAGGATTTGTTGGATATTCCGGCTTTTCTCCGCCGTCAGGCGAACTAAGGAAACGCCGCTTAACCGGCCTTTTGGAGGAACGACCACGGGAAACAATTGGAAACAAAGAGTGATTTGAGTGGCTTTGGGGATGTTGTTAAACCCATCTTTAAGAGGCCGCGCCGCTCTTTTGGGGAACACAAAAGAAAACCATGGGGATTTCAAAAGACATCGTCAGGCAACGGACCCTTAAAACCTCCGTTGAGTGCTCCGGGGTGGCCCTTCACTCCGGCGTCAAGGTGTCGATGACGCTCCGTCCCGCCTCGGCCGACACCGGCATCCAATTCAAGCGTACCGACATCGCCGGCCCCGGCGCCCTGATTCCGGCCAAGTGGGATCATGTCGTCGATACGGCCATGTGCACGACCATCGGCAACGGTGACGGCGTTAGCGTGTCTACGGTCGAACACCTGATGGCGGCGCTCGCCGGGTGCGGCATAGACAATGCCCTGATCGAATTGAATGGGCCGGAAGTGCCGATCATGGACGGCAGCGCCCAACCCTTCGTGTCCCTGCTGGAAAGCGCGGGCGTGGTCGAACAAGACGCGCCCAGGATCGTGATCAGGGTTTTGAAAACCGTTTCCACCGATGACGGCAAGGCCCAACTTTCCCCCGGAACGCACCTGTCCCTCGATTTGGAAATTGATTTCGACCATGGCGCGGGTTTCCAACAGTCTATTTCCATCGGCATCGTCAACGGCAGTTTCGCCAAGGAACTGGCGGGCGCCCGGACCTTCGGCTTCCTCAGCGACGTGGAAGACCTTTGGGCCGCCGGTTATGCCAGGGGCGGTTCGCTGGACAACGCCGTCGTCATCAGCGGCGATAAGGTCTTGAACGAAGGCGGGCTTCGTTACGACGACGAATTCGTTCGCCACAAGGTTCTCGATGCGGTCGGCGATCTGTACCTGGCCGGCGCCCCGATTATCGGGAAATTCCAAGGCGTCTGTTCAGGACACGCCACCAACAACGCCCTTCTGAGGGCGCTGTTTGCCGACCCGGACGCCTGGAAGCATGACACCTTCCAGGGCGACGAAGCGCTGTCGGCGGTCGACGGCGGCATTTTTCCCGAATATGCGGAAACAGCCTGATCGGGCTTTTTTCGGTTTAACGGCCGGTGCCCGTAAAACCCGCGTCCCGCGGGGTTTTTTATGCGCCCTTCGGCGGCCGGCGTGCCGTTTATTGACCTTTCGCAAACACCCCGGCCTCGTGGTATAATCCGTTGAATTTAGGGTCGCCACGGCCCCGGATGTTGGCCGGTTGGCGGCCGAGAATTTAGTGTGCAGGCTACATTTATCATGAACCGCTTTAATCCCACCCAGGGGCCGTTGGTCGCTGTCCTGGCCCTGCTGTTGGCGTTCAGTCTCGGCGCTTGCACCCAAAAGCCCAAGGAATACGTCGAACAGCCCGTGGAGACCCTTTACAACACCGCCATGGATGCCCTGCTTGACCGGGATTACGGCGTGGCGGTAGAGAAATTCGAAGAGGTCGAGCGTCAGCACCCCTATTCCCTGTGGGCAACCAAGGCGCAATTGATGACCGCCTATACCTATTACCTCAATAACCTTTACGACGACGCCATCGTCGCGCTCAACCGGTTCATTCAGTTGCACCCCACAAACCGGGACATCGCCTATGCCTATTACCTGAAGGGGCTCAGTTACTACGAACAGATTTCCGATGTCGCCCGCGACCAGCAGATGACCGAACTGGCGCTGGCCACTCTGGACGAGCTGGTTAAGCGTTTCCCGAACAGCAAATACGCCCGCGACGCCAAGCTGAAGATAGACCTGACCAACGACCACCTGGCCGGCAAGGAAATGGAAATCGGCCGTTATTACCACAATCAGAAGCATTACCTGGCCGCCATCAACCGCTTCACGGCCGTTATTGATAATTATCAGACCACGACCCACGTTCCCGAAGCGCTGCATCGGCTGACCGAGGCCTATCTGGCGCTGGGGGTGACGGAAGAGGCCCGCAAGACGGCGGCGGTCCTGGGGCACAACTTTCCGGGCAGCGAATGGTATATCGATTCCTACGAAATCATGGAAAACAAGACCGTGCGGCCTCAATCCGAAAAACCCTGGTACAAACCCTGGTAATGGAATGCTGACGACACTCTCGATCCGCGACGTCGTCCTCATCGGCCGTCTCGATCTTTCCTTTCATTCGGGTTTATGCGTGCTGACCGGTGAAACCGGAGCCGGGAAATCAATATTGCTCAATTCCTTGGGGCTTGCGCTTGGCATGCGCGCCGAGGCGCGGCTGGTCCGCCACGGCGCCGAACGGGCGTCGGTGACGGCGGCCTTCGAAATCGCCCCGGACCACCCTATCCAGGAGCTTCTTTCGGAACGCGGCATCGCCGCCTCCGGCGACGGCCTGGTGCTGCGCCGGGTTTTGGGAAAGGACGGGCGGTCCAAGGCCTTCATCAACGACCAGCCGGTCAGCGTGCAGTTGTTGAAGGAAACCGGCGAGGCGCTTGTTGAAATCCACGGCCAGTTCGAAAGCCAGCGGCTGCTGAACGAGGCGGCCCACCGCGGGCTTCTGGATTCCTACGGCGGCCTGGAAAGGGACCAGAATAAGGTCCGGGACGCGCATGGAAAATGGCGGGGCGCCACCGAGGCGCGCCTCCGGGCCGAGGCCGAGATGGAAGCGGCCAGCCGCGACAGGGACTACCTCATTCATGCCCTGGAGGAACTGCATGCGCTCGACCCGAAACCCGGCGAGGAATCCGATCTGGCCCGCAAACGGGCCTTGATGATGAATGCCGAGCAGTTGGCCGAAGCCATGAACGCGGCTGCCGCCCATATCCAGGGCGACAGCGGCGCGGCCCGGCGGTTGCAGGGGGCGCTTCGGCACCTGGAGAAGGTCGCCGACAAGGCCGATGGCGGGCTCGCCGGGGCCATTGACGCGCTTTCCCGGGCCCAATCCGAAACCGCGGAGGCCGAGGCGCTTTTGGAAAGCGCCGCCGCCGGCCTGGATATGGACCCCAAGTCCCTGGAACAGGCCGAAGAAAGGCTGTTCGCGCTGCGCGCCCTTGCCCGCAAGCATTCGACCGACGTCGATGACCTGGCGGACCTGGCTGAAAAGCTGGCCGGTCGGGTGCAAGCGTTGGCGGACGGTGATAACCGCCTGGCCCAGTTGGCCAAGGCCGAAAACGAAGCCCGGGAAGCCTACGGGCGGGCGGCCGGGAAGCTGAGCCAGGCCCGAAAAAAGGCGGCGGGCAAGATGGACAAGGCGGTCGAGAGAGAGCTCAAGCCCCTGAAGCTGGAAAAGGCGAAATTCGCCACCGCCATCGACGATCTGGCCGAGGAGTCGTGGGGGCCCGAGGGCCGCGACCGCATCGCCTTCCAGGTGGCGACCAACCCGGGCTCGCCGGCCGGACCGTTGGTCAAGATAGCGTCGGGCGGCGAACTGGCCCGTTTCACGCTGGCGCTGAAGGCCGTCCTGGCCGAGAAGGACCCGGTGCCGACGCTGATTTTCGACGAGGTCGACTCGGGCGTCGGCGGGGCCGTGGCGGCGGCCGTCGGCGAACGGCTGGCGGGGCTGGCCGGCGCCGTCCAGGTCCTTGTCGTCACCCATTCGCCGCAAGTGGCGGCCCGGGGCTCGCATCACTGGCTGGTTTCCAAGTCCGAGGCCGGTCCGGGCGTACTGACAACCGTCGACGCGCTTTCGGACGAAGGCCGCAAGGAGGAAATCGCCCGCATGCTGGCCGGCGCCACGATTACCGACAAGGCGCGGGCCGCCGCCGAAAGCCTGCTTGAAGGCGCGCGCCCGTGAGTGCCGATGCCCCGGACGTTGCCGTTGGCGATTTGACGGCTTTGCAGGCGGCGGCGGAATGGGAAGCGCTGAGCGGGGAAATCGAGGCTCATGACAAGGCCTACCACCAAAAAGACGCGCCCACCATCAGCGACGCCGAATACGATGCGCTGCGGCGCCGCCTTGACGCCATCGAGGCGGCCTTTCCGGAACTGAAAAAGTCCGGCAGCCCGTCGCAAAAGGTCGGCGCCGAGCCCGCCGCCGGTTTTAAGAAGGTGGCCCACAAGGCGCCCATGCTGTCCTTGGCGAACGCCTTCGATGACGACGACGTGCACGAGTTCGAGGCCCGGGTGCGGCGGTTTCTGGGGCTGGACGACAAGGAGACGGTGGAAATCGTCTGCGAGCCCAAGATCGACGGGCTCTCGGTTTCGCTGCGCTATGAAAAGGGCGCGTTCGTGCAGGGCGCCACCCGCGGCGACGGAACCACCGGCGAGGACATCACCGAAAACCTGAAAACGCTTTCCGATATCCCGAGGTCATTGAAGGGCGCGCCCGACGTGCTGGAGGTCCGCGGTGAGGTCTATATGACCCGAGGCGATTTCGAGAAACTCAATCGCGACCAGGAAAAGGCCGAGGCCAAGGTCTTCGCCAACCCCAGGAACGCCGCCGCCGGCTCGCTGCGGCAGAAGGATTCGGGCGTCACGGCGTCCAGGCCGCTCTGCCTGTTCGCCTATGGCTGGGGCGAGGTCTCGGACGCCGTCGCCGACACCCACTGGGATTTCCTGGAGCGTCTCAGCGGTTGGGGGTTCCCGACCAATCCACTGGCCAAGCTGGCGGGCGATACCGATGGCTGTCTCGAATTTTACCGTGACACCGGGGAAAAACGCGCCCGCCTCGATTACGACATCGACGGCATGGTCTACAAGGTCAACCGGCTCGACTGGCAGGAACGGCTGGGACAGGTCAGCCGCGCGCCGCGCTGGGCCATCGCCCACAAGCTCCCGGCCGAGAAGGTTGAAACGGTGGTGGAGAGCATAGAAATCCAGGTCGGACGCACCGGCACCCTCACCCCCGTCGCCAACCTGGAGCCGGTCACCGTCGGCGGCGTCGTCGTTTCCCGCGCGACACTGCACAACGAAGACGAAATCGCCAGGAAGGACGTGCGCGAGGGCGACACCGTCATCATCCAGCGCGCCGGCGACGTCATCCCGCAGGTGGTTTCCGTGGTCCCGGAAAAACGCCCCCGTGGAACGAAGAAATTCAAATTTCCCAAAAAATGCCCGGAATGCGGCAGCCTCGCCATCCGCGAGGAAGGCGAAGTGGCCATGCGCTGCACCGGCGGCCTGGTCTGCCCGGCGCAGCGGGTGGAACGGCTGAAGCATTTCGTTTCCCGCAACGCCTTCGACATCGAAGGCCTCGGCGCCAGGCACATCGAGGTCTTCTTCGCCGACGGCCTGATAAAGACACCGGCCGACATCTTCCTTTTGAAGGATCAGGCGGCGGAAATCGCCGAACGGGACGGCTGGGGCGAGCAGTCCGCGGGCAACCTGTTCAAGGCGCTGGAGGACCGCTCCACCATCACGCTTGAGCGTTTCATCTATGCGCTGGGCATCCGCCAGGTCGGCCAGGCGACGGCCCGGCTTCTGGCCAAGCAGTACGGCTCGCTCAAGGGATGGCGGGACCACATGGATGCCGCCCAGGACCGGGAAGGGGAGGCCTACGCCGAACTGACCAACATCGACGGCATCGGCCCGTTGGTGGCCGATGATCTGTTGGGATTCTGCGCCGAAGCTCATAACCGGGAGGTTCTGGACGATCTCGCCGGGTTGCTGACTGTGCAGGACTTTCAAGCTCCGGACGCCTCGTCGTCGCCTGTCGCCGGCAAGACGGTGGTGTTTACCGGCACGCTCGAAAGTTTAAGCCGCGCCGAGGCCAAGACGCGGGCCGAGAATTTGGGCGCCAAGGTCGCCGGCAGCGTCTCCAAAAAGACCGATTACGTGGTCGTCGGCGCCGACGCCGGCACCAAGGCCAAGAAGGCGAGGGAACTGGGCGTCGAAACCCTTTCCGAGGACGAGTGGCTGAAGCTGGTCGGGTAGGGGGCGGCCGCCGGCGAACCGTTGGGTAGTGGGTCAGTTTGACCAACGTCCGCGTGCCGACTCATAGCGGACCATGCCCCGAAACCGTGTTTACTTCCGTTAATATCCAAAAGCGGACATTCAAACACACGGTCAAACCGGACGAGCGGAGATTGCCGGGACGCCCAATTCTAATTGCAAAGACATTCGTTTATGATTGTTGCGGAAAAAAAACCAAGAAAGCAGCAAAGAAAGAAAAACCTGTGCAATCAGCATAGATCTAGAGTTTGAGTATTATTTTAAGGCACTTAATCCATGGAAACTGCGGAAGGATTTGAAGATATTAGACGCAAAGTTGATAAGATGTTGTCTGAATTTTCGACAATTGATTCAAGCTCACCATTTTCTATCGGCGATGTTCTGTGGGGAGATCTTTATTCATCTGGTTCTCCCTTAAATGATGTTAGAAGTTTATCAGACGAGAAACTTTTATTTATTCGCGCATTCACAGGGTTGTTTACTCAGGGAACCGACAATGGAAGCTACCAAGAAATTCATTCTCTTGCCGCCAAATACGATCAGTTAACACAAAATATTCCCGATGATTATCATTGCGGCGAACCGGTTCCGAGTAAATTGTATGAGAGATTTGGATTTTATCATAAAAACAACCTCATAAATCGCGACGTAGTACGTTATCAGCGTACAGTTACGAATCTATACAGTACTGGTCTTTTGAAATTCGACAATAACCCTGACAGTAAAAGAAAATATTTTTATGAAATTGGCGGTGGGTACGGAGCTCTTGCACATCAGGTTAGTCGTATCATCGGCAGTAACTTTACATACGTAATTATTGACCTGCCGGGTTCTCTATTTTTATCGTCAATATATTTGAGAATTGTCAATCCTAATAAATCAATATACCTGTTCGACAGGGATGATTTCGATCGGGAAAATATTGATAAAATCATGGAAGAACATGATTTTGTACTGTTGCCACATTATATTCTCGACGAGATTGAGAAATTTCCACCAATAGACGTTGCCATAAATTTATTGTCATTCCCGGAGATGAAGGAATCCCAACTCAGATGCTATTTTGAATTTTTATCTAAAAATCTTGATGGATGGCTTTATTCAGAAAATATGAGAATAAATCCATGGCACAACAAAAACGAAACCAAAGAAGACTTTTACAAAATACTATCAGAATTTTTTGAAGTGATTCCTGATTTTGATGTGTCATTGAAATTTGGTAATACAGGAAGAGACCATGACGTAGAGGATAGGCGGAATCTACCACAGCTTTATGTGGAATTGGCTACTCCAAGACGTAACCCTGCCTTGTTGTTTCCGGTAATCCCAAAGCTACTTTGTGATGGCTATTCTTTTAAACTACAAAGCTAATTTAAAACAACCTAAGGAACGCTTTTTCATTTTTCCTTTAACGTCCGCTTTGGGTCATTAGCAGACCTTTTTCATGCCTGCCCAAAATGTCCGCTTTTGGGGGCAAAGCAGACGTATTTCACTACGGCTCAAAGAGTCCGCTAATAGCCATGTGTGGACGGCTCCCTGTTGGCAAGGGTTTTTTTGACGC
>CAZVFL010000033.1:7909-26921 GCA_964626025.1 uncultured Thalassospiraceae bacterium | reverse complement strand
CAAGGCCTTCGCCGAAGCGGTGACGGCGGGAAACGAGATTATCCGGCTCACCGACGAGATGCGCGGGAAGTTGGCGAGGTTCGAAGCGGACCTCGAGGAGATCGACCACATCCTCGACGACCAGATTCAGCCCCTGATCCTGGCGGAAACCCAACGCGCGGCGAAGGACGCGGAGGAGGCGGGTGAGACCGCCGTCGCCGTCATGCTCTTTTTAGGGAGCCTGATTTTTATAACCATGGGCTCTATGAGCTGGTACGTGTCGAAAGGGATTATCGATGGCGTCGGCCGGCTGAGCGAGGGCGCGTCGGCGTTCGGACGGGGCAATCTCGACTTCCGCATCGAGGCGCCGACGGAGGATGAGCTGGGCGTGCTGGCGGGCGCCCTCAATGAGATGGCCGCCAAGCGGAAAGTCGACGAGGAGGCGCTGGCCGAGAGCGAGCAAAGAATAACCACGATCGTCGAGAACATCACCGACGGGATCGTGACGATTAACGAAGCCGGAATCATCCAGTGGGTGAACTCGGCGGCGGCGCGACTTTTCGGCTATGAGTCCGAACAACTGATCGGGCAAAACGTCAAAATCCTTGTCCCCGACCCTTTCCATGGCGAGCACGACGCGTATATCCGGAATTACCGGGAAACGGGTCAGGCCAAGATCATCGGTATCGGGCGCGAGGTCGAAGGTCAGCGCCGTAATGGCAGCACATTCCCCATGGAGCTCGAGATCGCCGAAATAAGATTTAAAGACGAACGGTTGTTTCTGGGCGTGACCAAGGATATCACCGAGCGCAAGGAAATGGATCGCATGAAGGCCGAGTTCATTTCCACGGTCAGTCACGAACTCCGGACGCCGCTGACGTCCATTCGCGGTTCGCTTGGCCTGGTTACCTCCGGCGCCTTGGGCGAGATGCCCAAGAAAGTGGGCCGGATGATCGAGCTGGCCGAGAACAATACGACGCGGCTGATCTCCTTGGTCAACGATCTCCTGGACATGGAGAAACTGCAATCCGGCGAACTGGTGTTCCACATGGAGAAGGAGTCGTTGACCGAGATCGTATCCAACTCCCTCGAGACCAATAAACCCTTTGCCGACGACCGCAAGGTTAAATTCAAGCTGACGGAGACGGTGTCCGATGCGGTGGTCAGGGGAGATGGCGACCGTCTGGCTCAGGTTATGGCCAATCTGCTGTCGAACGCCATCAAGTTCTCTCCCGAGGGAGAAACGGTGGAAATTTCACTGACCCGCCGCGAAGACGGCTTCCGGATAATCGTTTCCGACCGTGGCCCCGGTGTTCCGGACGAGTTCAGGGACAAATTATTTGAACGGTTTGCTCAAGCCGATTCCTCGGATAACCGCCAGAAGGGGGGAACCGGGCTGGGGTTGAATATTTCCAAAGTCATCGTCGAGGCACACGGCGGTGAGATTGGCTTTGACCCGACGCCGGGCAAAGGCGCGGTGTTTTACGTCGATCTGCCGGATTATGGAAAATATCTGCGGGAGTTGCCGAGCCCGGTTGCTCCTGATGAGCGCGCGGATAAGCCCAAGGTTATCGAAGGACACCGCATCCTGGTGATCGAGGACAACCCGGACGTGGCAGGGCTTATTGCCATTATGTTGGAACAGTACGGTGCCGTTTGCGACACCGTGCACGACGTGGCGGAGGCCCGAAAGAAGCTCGCCGATACCACGTATCAGGTGATCACGCTGGACATCATTCTGCCGGACGGAAGCGGCATCGCGTTTCTGCAAGAGCTTCGACATAACGACGCGACCAAGGACATTCCGGTGGTCGTCGTCTCCGCCGTCGCCCATGAATCCCGTGAAGAAGTGTTGACGTCGATCATGGGTGTCATGGATTGGCTGGACAAGCCGATCGACGAAAAGCGGCTTGTCCGGGCGGTCAAGCGTGGAACCGATTTAAGCGCCGATGGTCATAATAAAATTCTAATTGTCGAGGACGATGCCGATTTGACGGAGGTCCTGGCCAAACTGATTGGCGGCCTGGCCGAGGTGACCGTTACAGCGACCTTGGAGCAGGCCAAGGTCGAACTCGAAATGGCCCAATGGTCGCTGGTGATTTTGGACATCGGATTGCCCGATGGGTCGGGGCTGGATTTGATACCGCTTCTAAAAAACGAGGGGCGCCCGCCGACTCCGGTGATTATCTTCTCGGCAGACGAGGTCAGCAACCATATTGCAGGCAAGGTCGAGCACGCCTTGGTCAAGTCGCGAACTTCCAATGAAGACCTCCTTGCCATGATCGAAGCGATGATCTCGAAAGTCGGAGAAAATGTCATATGACAACCGCCATTAACAAGATTCTCATCGTCGAAGACGATGACGATATCCGCGAGATCGTCTCGATGGCCCTGGAGACTATTGGCGGATATACCGTCGAGCCTTGTGTGTCGGGCGACGAAGCCATCGAGAAGGCGGCGGCGTTCGATCCCGACATCATCTTGTTGGACGTCATGATGCCGGGTATGGATGGGTCTGCGACCCTGGACAAGTTGCGCGGCATTCCCGGCCTTGAGAAAACGCCGGTGATTTTTGTGACCGCCAAGGCGATGCCGGCCGAAATCAAGGGTTATATATCCTTGGGCGCGCTCGGCGTTATCACCAAGCCGTTCAATCCGACAACGATTTGCCATGAGATTGAAGCCTTATGGGATTCCGCCCATTCTTCTTAATGGCGGCAATAGTTTAAATTGAACGGGTCATCCATTCTGATGGTCAGGAAGAGCAATAAATTCAGTGATCTCAGAGTCCTTGTTGCCGATGATGAGCCATTCATCGTCAAAATGGTTGAAATCGTGCTCCGGGATATGGGCGTCACCACCATTTACAAGGCAACCAATGGCGCCGAGGCACTTGACCACTTCGCCGAAAGCGTGAATGTCATCGACTTGGTGATTTGCGATTGGATGATGCCGGAGATGGACGGACTGGAATTTTTAGACCGTCTTCGCTCGATGCACTTGAAGACTCCTTTCGTCATGCTTACAAGCCGGAAACAGGAAGGCCACATCGCCGCGGCAAAAGACGTTGGGGCGACCGCTTACATTGTCAAGCCGTTCAGCGCCACCCAATTACGGGAGAAAATGGATAAAATCATTACAAAACTGATGAAAGATAAGGAAAAAGAGTCCGAACAAAGTCCCTGATAGCGCCAAACGCAACCGGATAAGAGTGCCGCCCATAATGACAAGCCATATCCTCATCGTTGAAGACGACGAAATGGTCCAATCCTTCATTGCCCTTCATCTGGAAAATGAGGGATACGGGGTCAGCAAGGCCGCAACGGGGGGAGAGGGGCTTGATATCCTTGCCAGGGAAAATATCGACCTCATATTGCTGGACCTTAATCTTCCCGACGGGGACGGGCTAAGCATCGCCCAACGAGTTCGCGAAGTCTCCTCCGTCCCGATCATTGTCTTGACGGCACGCAAGGGACAGGACGACCGGCTCATCGCCCTGGGTCTGGGCGCCGACGAGTATTTGACCAAGCCTGTCGACCCGAAGGAGTTGTTCCTGCGGGTGCGCAACCTGTTGAAACGAGCCGGCACCGCATCCTCAACGCCTCAACCGGCCGTTCTGCCCGTCAGCGCGGAAAGCCGCCGAGAAGAGCCAGGCGTTGAGGCCCAAAAAGGCAAGACAAGCGGTCCCGGCACGGCCGTTCCCCCAAAACGCGGCGGCTTGAGTGCGCTCGTCATCGTGTTGGCGCTTTTTGCCGTCACCCTCAGTGGCGTGGTCTTCTGGTATTTCGTCGAGATTCCGAAACTGCTGCCGTCCCCGGAACAAGCTGAAAGCCCCCCAGCGATGGCGCCAGCCAAGGCTGCACAAGAGCCGTCAAAAGACGGCCCAAAAGCCCGCCAAGCCGCGGCAACGGGAAAGGCGCTGGCCCCCGTTGACATCCCTGATGAAGAACCCACAAAGGCCATGGCTGAGATGTTGGGTTATGGATGGGTATTAAAAAGCCAGTGTGGCTCCGTCCCAAAAGTCGAATGGTGGAAATATAAGGACCACGAAAGCATCGCCGGATATGTTCACCGGAAACACAAAGGGGATTGGGCGCCCTATATTGAAAAATGGTTTCAACGGCTGATTAAACTGCAGGACATCAACAACCGAAAATCAAGCGCGGTCACGAATACCGGGGCCGTGTTGAAAGGGCCCGAGTTGATCGCCTACATAAAAAAAATGGAGAAACGGCTGTCCGTCACCCGCTGCCTCGCTCAGGAGGCAAAGAAATTTTCATCCGCTTCGCCGCAGCCCCGGTAGCACCGCCAATGAATAGAACGGAAATTCCATGCGCAAGGTCCTGATCGTCGATGACGATGAATCCATCCGTGATTTTCTGAAGCTACACTTCGAGGGCCGTGGTTTTCAGGTGATCCTGGCGGAAAACGGCGAGTCCGCACTTATTCTGGCTCAAAAAGAAGAGCCGGACCTCATCCTGCTCGACTTGAATATGCCGGTGATGCCCGGCTGGGTTACGGCCCGTGAACTAAAGAAAAGCGGCTTGGCGACGGCCAACACGCCTATTATCGCGGTGACGGCCCAAACGGCCGACGGCGATGAAGCTGCCGCCCGAAAAGCGGGTTGTGACGATTTCGTCGCCAAGCCCATTGATGTGGATAAGTTGTTTGAGGCCGTCGACAGGATCCTGGATTAAGCGCCATTTAACCCACGTCTCCATGTCGGCTTTTGGCGACGAGCAGACCTTCTGCCAGACCGTAATTAAGGTCCGCTTCACCCCTGAAAGCAGACATCGAGAAGAAGACCGCTATACGTCCGCTTATGACCCAAAGCGGACATCGGCTCATCTTAGCTTCGCGACCAATATGTATTGATCCCGGTCAATGCTGACCGGCGTCGGTGTTGATACCGTTCATCGACCCCGCACCCGACGGAATATCAGACTTTAGAGGAACCTGAAGATGGATGAACAAACCAAAGAGTTGGTCTAATGGTAAACCACGGTGCCGAGAGCGCCATCCGCAAGAAGTCGCGCGAACTGCTCGGCAAGGATTTTGAGACGGAGACTAAATGAGCGTTATCCCTTATCATGGCGCTTCCTGAATGACAAATTCGCGACCCATGACCGCCACAGACCCCGTCTGCGGGATGACCGTGCCATTGGATGCGGGCAAACCGAAGCGGGAGCACGAGGGCGAGACCTATCACTTCTGTTCGCAGAAGTGTCACGACAAGTTCGTCGCCGATCCGGAGCATTTTATCTCCGGGGCGCACAAGAAACAAAGCATGGCCCTGCCGAAAGGCACCAAATACACCTGCCCCATGCACCCGGAGATCGTACGCGACGAACCGAGCGACTGTCCCATATGCGGCATGGCGCTTGAGCCGATGGGGGTTCCCGCAGCCGACGACGGACCGAACCCTGAACTTGTCGATTTCAAGCGCCGCTTTTGGGTTGGCGCCGTGCTGACCGTTCCGCTCCTGGTGCTGACCATGGGTCCCTTCGTGGGGCTCGGTTTTGTCCGCGACATCCTGGGCGAGCGTGCGACGCTGTGGACCGAACTTATCTTGGGCACGCCGGTCATTCTATGGGCCGGTTGGCCGTTCTTCGTGCGCGCCGTCAAATCCGTGATCAACCGCAGTTTGAACATGTTCACGCTCATCGGCATGGGCGTCGGCGCGGCGTATCTATTCAGCGTGGTCGCGGTGCTCGTGCCGGGGATATTTCCGGACGGTTTTCGGGATGCGGACGGCAACGTCGGCGTCTATTTCGAGGCCGGCGCGGTGATCGTCGTTCTCGTCCTGCTCGGCCAGTTGATGGAACTCGGTGCGCGCGAGCGCACGGGATCGGCGATTCGGGCGCTCCTTGATCTCGCACCCAAGACCGCCCGCGTGATCCGCGAGGACGGGCGGGAAGAGGAAATCCCGCTAGAAGATGTCAGGGTCGGCGACCGGCTGCGCGTGCGTCCGGGCGACAAGGTGCCGGTCGATGGCGTGGTGGTCGAAGGCCGCTCCTCGATCGACGAGTCGATGATCTCCGGCGAACCGATCCCGGTCGAGAAAGTCGAGAGCGACAAGGTTACCGGCGCCACGATCAACGGTACCGGCAGCCTCGTGATCGAGGCAAGACGCGTCGGCGCCGACACCATGCTCAGCCAGATCGTCGAGATGGTCGCGAACGCGCAGCGCAGCCGCGCGCCGATCCAGAAGCTCGCCGACTCGGTGGCGGGTATGTTCGTTCCGGCCGTGATCGGCATCGCCGTCCTCGCCTTCATCGCCTGGGCGATATGGGGACCGGCGCCGGCACTCGCCTACGCACTGGTATCGGCCGTTGCCGTCCTGATCATCGCCTGCCCTTGTGCGCTCGGCCTGGCAACACCCATGTCGATCATGACGGCGACGGGCCGGGGCGCGCAGGCGGGGGTGCTGATCAAAAACGCCGAGGCGCTTGAGCGTTTTGCCAAGGTCGACACGCTGATCGTCGACAAAACCGGCACGCTGACCGTCGGCAAGCCGAAGCTGGTCGCGGTGCTTCCGGAAACCGGCCATGACGAGGCCGAGGTGCTTCGTCTGGCCGCGAGCCTGGAACGCGGCTCGGAGCATCCACTGGCGGAAGCGATCGTCACCGGCGCCGAGGAGCGTGGAGTCGCCTTCGTCAAGGCCGACGAGTTCGAGGCTGTCACCGGCAAGGGTGTCAAGGGCGTCGTCGACGGCAAGCCGGTGGCGCTCGGTAACGCCAAGCTGGTCGCCGACATGGGCCTCGATGGCGGCAGGCTTGCCGAGACCGCCAATGCCCGACGCGACGAGGGCGAAACGGTGATGTTCGTCATCATCGGTTCCGAGATCGCCGGCCTCGTCTCGGTCGCCGACCCGGTGAAGGAGACCACCCCCGATGCCCTGAAAGCGTTACACGCGGAAGGATTTCACATCATCATGGCGACCGGAGACAACGAGCGCACGGCAAAGGCGGTGGCCGCCCGACTCGGAATCGATGAAATCCGCGCCGACGTGCTGCCCGAGGACAAGGCGCGCATCATCGAGGAGTTGCAGGCAGACGGCCGGAAAGTCGCCATGGCCGGTGACGGCGTCAACGATGCCCCCGCGCTCGCCCAGGCGGACGTCGGCATCGCCATGGGCACCGGCGCCGACGTGGCGATCGAGAGCGCCGGGTTCACCTTGGTCAAAGGCGATCTCAACGGCATCGTCCGGGCCAGGAAACTTTCCCGGGCGACCATGCGCAACATCAAGCAGAACCTGTTCTTCGCGCTGGCCTACAACGCCGCCGGCGTTCCGGTGGCGGCAGGCGTCCTCTATCCGTTCCTCGGCATCCTGATTTCGCCGATCTTCGCCGCGGCGGCCATGAGCCTGTCGTCCGTTTCGGTGATCGGCAACGCCCTCAGACTGCGTTCGGTCAGGATATAGGGAGGGTCTGACATGGTGGGCGAGCACGGCATGGACCATGTGCGTGGTGCACCATAACCTTCATCCTAATGTTCGCTTATGGCTATTAGCGGAAGTGAACACGCTCATGGAGTAAGGTCCGTTAAGAGGCGGGAAGGACCGAAGGTCCGACAGGGAAACAACATGAGCCGGTAAGCGAATCTTGGCCAAACTGACCCATATTCCCTTTTCCTTTCCCTTGACACTCGCGTCTTATGGGCATATGTTCTATATTTGTTCCTTCACAGGAACCACGCTCTTTGACATGGTGAATAGGGAGAACCGACAACCGCCGGGGGCGGCGGGCCCCGCTCGACCGTAAATGCCGGGAATGGTGGCGGATGAGGGCCAATGATGACAAATGACGACATTCGCCGCCTTTTTCCGGGTGAAAAATACGCAATATCAATAGGTTGCGGCAAAAAAGGCGCTTAAAAACGACGACATTCGGACGACATGATGACGACACGGTGACGACATAAGGACGACATCCTGACGACTTGCCGACGACCAGGCGACGACCAGGCGACGACCGGCCCGATTGTCCGATCATAGAAGACCTGGCGGCGGGAGGGAGCTCAGCGGATAACGATTAGGCGGCGCGGCTACGCCGTTCTTGACCGCCATAATCGCCGTCCCGATGACGCCGTCGATCGGGCCCGAAGAAATCCGAAATCCGGATGAACGGGCGGTGGTTTTCGATCACGGCGCAGATGCGGGAATAAATCGTTTTCGCCGAGACCGGCTTGGCCAGGAACTCGGTCATCCCATTGTCCCGGGCGATACAGACATGCTGATATTCCGTGTTGGCGGTGCAGACGAGGACAGGAACAAAGGGATTGGGGCTGTCTTTGTGCTGACGGAGCTTGATTAAAAAAGCCATGCCGTCCAAATCGTACGTCCAGTCGCTGAGGATGAGGTCGATCGGCAACTGCATGAAAAGGTTCCATGCCATGTCCGGGTCCGGCGTGCTGTGAACCGTCGGCACGCCCAATTCGTTGAAGACGTCGGTCAGGAGTCTGCGCACGAGCAAGTGCTTATCAAGCACAAGCAAGCTCAACTTTCCTAAATCATAGGAACGCATCGTTCAACCCGCCTCCGCTGTCATTGGCGTTGACCGCCAATTTTTTATTCCCTCAGCGCAATTATAGTCCCCATAACTTACGGAAAGCTGACGAAAGGGCGAGTCTCTCCCCATGCTGGCGAAGCGGCGAAAACATATCCGCCTGACCCCCCGGCCATTGACGGAGCAGGGGGGCTGCGATAGGGGTTGGCTGCCAACGCATCGTCGGGAGGTCCATTTATGCGGCGTGATCGAGGCACCGGAAAAAAGGCCCGGCACCGGAAATCCGGGGATAAGAACCGGAACGGGTCAAATCGCGGGTTCTTTTACCAGCCGAACCCCCTCCGCCAATTTTTATTCGTCTGTCTGGCCCTGGCTGGGGTCGGCATCGGTTATGGCACCGGCTTCCTGTTGAAGGAAAATTCCCAAAAACCAGAAGCGGTTGAAACGACGACGCCCGCGATGGCCGCTCCCGCCCGGGAGCCGGCGCCGCCATTGTTGCCCGAAGACATGAAAATGCTCTCGGGCAAAACCCCGCGGGCGTATGAAGAGGCCCTTCCCAGGGACATTATCGAAAACCCCCGGATTTTACCGGCTGACGAGGCTGATAGGGAAAAGCCGGCAACGGAAAGCCCCCAGGCGGCCACCGGGGGCAAAACTGGAACGCCGGATGGTCCCGTTGCCAAAGCCCCGGCTGAAGCGGCCATCGTCGTTCCGAAAATAGGCAAAAGACCCAGAATTGTCGTCGTCCTCGATGACCTCGGCATCGACAAACCCCGAACAGCCAGGGCCATTCGCTTAAAAGGCCCGCTGACTCTTTCGTTTCTGACTTATGCCAGCAACCTCGGCCCGCAGACCCGCGCCGCCCGCGAAGCAGGCCATGAACTTTTGATCCATATTCCCATGGAGCCGGGCAGTCCCGACGTGGATCCCGGACCAAACGTCCTGCTGAGCGGTGTTCCGCCCCGGGAATTGCTGACCAGCCTGAAATGGAACCTTGATCAGTTCAGCGGTTACGTCGGGGCCAACAATCATATGGGAAGCCGCTTCACCGCCGACCTGCCAGGAATGGAAGTGGTGATGAAAGAATTAAAAAAGCGGAAATTATTTTTTCTTGATTCGATAACCGCCGGCAACACCGTCGCCCGAAGAGCCGCTAGAAAAATCGGAGTCCCCTTTGCCGCCCGAAACGTCTTTCTTGATCATCAGGATGATGTCGCCGGCATCCAAAAACGTTTGGCCGAAGTCGAAAAACTTGCCCTCAAAAACGGCGTCGCCATAGCTATCGGCCACCCCCGGGAATCGACCTTGCGGGCGCTTGTTCCCTGGTTGGAAAAAATTGAATCCAAAGGGTTCCAACTGGTTCCCCTTTCCCAGGTGGTCAAAAGAAGACCTTGACCCTCCAGTTGCTGGATGGAATCCAATTGCAATGGCCAGAACCTTTAGTGTCTTGGGGATGTCCTGTGACGGCTGCGACAATTCGGTGACCAAGGCCATTCAAGCCGCCCAGCCCGAAGCAACGGTGGAAGTGGACCTCGAAACAAAGGAAATCACCGTCGAAGGCGCCGACGACAACGACCTCATTCGCCAAGCGGTCGAAAAAGCCGGCTTTGAATTCGGCGGTCTTGTCTGACCTTTTTTAGGAGAATTTGACCGCCTCTTCGACGGCCCGGATCAAGGCCTGGGCCTTGTTACAGCTTTCCTGAAATTCATTTTCCGGGTCGCTGTCGGAAACCACGCCGCCGCCGGCTTGGATATAAATGGTGCCGTCCTTGATAACGGCGGTGCGGAGCGCGATGCAAGTATCCATGTCTCCGTTGGCGCCGAAATAACCGATGCAACCGGAATAAATACCGCGGCGTTCCGGTTCCAACTCGTCGATAATTTCCATGGCCCGCACTTTTGGGGCCCCGGAAACCGTGCCAGCCGGGAAACCGGCCAACAGCGCATCAATGGCATCGAACCGGGGGTCGAGATCCCCCACCACGTTTGAAGCAATATGCATGACGTGAGAATAGTATTCGACAGTAAACTGCTCGGTGACGTTGACAGTACCCACATTGGCGACACGGCCGACATCATTGCGGCCGAGATCGAGGAGCATAAGGTGTTCGGCAATTTCCTTAGGGTCGGACAGCAAATCCTCAACCAGGGCTTTGTCCTCTTCAGGCGTTTTACCGCGTTTGCGGGTTCCGGCCAGCGGCCTTAGGGTAATCTTTCCATCGCGGACGCGAACCAGGATTTCGGGGCTTGAGCCGGCGATGGAGAAATCCTCGAAATCAAGAAAGAAAAGGAAGGGGGAGGGATTAAGCCTTCTCAACGCCCGATAAAATGAAAAGGGCGGCAACCTGAAGGGCAGCTTGAAGCGTTGTGACGGGACGATCTGAAAGGCGTCCCCGGCATTGATATATTCGACCGACTTTTTCACCATCCCATGGAACTTCTCGCGGGTCATGTTGGATTCCGGTTCCGGGCTTGCTTCCTTAACCGTTGGCGGGGCAGTTTTTTTGCCGGGGCCGGGGCTTGCTTCAAAATCGTGGGCCATTTGGGCCAGGCGTTCCGTTGCGGCCTTGTAGGCTTCCTCCGCGCCTAAGGAAGAATCCGGCCAAACCGGCGAGACGATGGTTACTGAATCTTCAAGGGAATCGAAAACCGCCATCACCGTCGGCCTCAGAAAGATGCTATCCGGCACCCCGATCACATCAGGGTTTTCGTCAGGCAGTTGTTCGACCAACCGAACCATGTCATAGGCCAAATAACCGACCAGCCCGGACGCCATGGGCGGAAGTGTGGCCGGAACATCAATACGGGATTCATTGACCAGGGCGCGCAAAGATTCGATAGCCCCCGATTCCTCGGAAACCGGACAAGGCTCGAAGGCCTTGGGATCGGTTACCGCTTGCCGGTTTATCTCGGCCTTGTCACCGAAACACCGCCAGATAAGATCGGGATGCATACCTATAAACGAATAACGGCCTCGAGTGACCCCACCTTCGACCGATTCCAAAAGAAAGCAGTTCGGTTTACCTTGGGTCAACTTCAACATTGCGGAAACCGGGGTCTCCAAATCGGATACCAGCGTCGTCCAGACCACTTGAGCCGCGCCCTGGCCATCCACACCATATGTTTTGGCGAAGGCGGAAAAATCAGGATTTGTCTTCATTGTCCCTGTTCAACGTCATCGAGCAGGCCGCCGACCGCTTCCCCTTCCGGCAAAGAGGGAATTGACCGTCTGGCGGTTGACTGTGACGCCGAATTGATTGCGAAAAGCAGCGGCCAATTGAGTGAAGAGGTCAACTTCCAGGGAATCTCCAATCTGTCCGGATAGAGATTTGACCCCTTCCTGGTCCTTGATGGGTTCCGCTGGGATGATTTTTTTTAGCCTGGCAACGGTATAGCCGTTTACGCTTCTGGCCATGACTGCCTTTCCCGGCTTTATGGTGAAAATTTTTGCGGTCAATGCCTGAGGCAATCCGGAATCATTATTTTCCGGCTGACGGGTAATGGCGGGAGACGTTTTAAAGCTTAGTCTCATTTCACCGGCAATGACGTCAAAGCTCGTCCCGCTGTTGAGTTTGGCAACAACCGCTTCCGCCGACTCTTTGGATTTTTCGGCTCGGCTTTCGGCTTTCCAGGCTTTGGTGACTTTCGCCTTAATGCTGTCCAGGGGCTTGAGCGCCGGCGGGGTAATGCCATCCACCTTAAGAACGAAATAACCGTCACTACCTGTTTCAGTTAGGGCGCTGTCCTCGCCTTCGCCAGTCCCGAAAGCGACATTCAGGAAATTTCCCCCGGGAAGCGTTTCAATGCGACGGCCGGATTGATCCAAGCCGTTTTTATCGACGGCAGCGATTTTGACGACACTTAAATTCAATTGACTTGCGGCTTCTTCCAACGTCGCGCCGCCGCCAAGGAAGTCTTCCAGCCGGTTAGCCAGTTCGAATAAACCGTCTATCGCCTTTTCAAGGGCTACCGCCTTGCGCAGATCGCCCTGAACCTTTTTAAAACTCTTGGTGCCGCCTTGTTCGATTCCGGTGACTTGGAACAGGTGCCAGCCTAGCGGGCTCTTCAGCGGGGCACTGAATTCTCCCTCCTTTAAAGAGAAGGCGGCTTCCGCCAGTTCCGGGAAAGGCAGCCCAGTGCGCGTCACCCGGCCAAGGTCGATGGTGTCCGCGTCCATATTGGCCACCTCTTTGGCTACGTCAGCGAATTTTTGCCCTTGGGAGAGACGCTTTCGGGCCCGCTTGGCCGTTATTTCGTCAGCAACGATCATTTGTAGGACTTGGCGAGTTTCCTGGGTCGTAAAATCTTCCTCACGAGCCTCGTAGATTTCCCTCAGCTCTTTGTCCGTTACCGAAATTTCCTTGGCCAACTCGGCTGCCTCCAGCCGGATCACAGCCAAAGAGCGGTATTCGGGAGCGGTGAAACGGGCGGCATTTGCCTTGTGGTATTTCTCAAGGGTGGCCCTGTCTGGTTCAGGGATGCCCGCTTGGGCTTGGTCTGAAATGTTGATCGTTTCGGCGATCCTTTTTTCCTGACGATGGCGGTAAACGGATTCAACCAGCATTTTAGGAGCCGTTACGGCGCTGAAACTGCTGAGCAACTGGTCACGGCCCATTTGCCGGCGCGTTAGGGCGATAAATCCGTTTTCGGTTAGCCGATTGTTATACAACACCTGCTGAAACCGCTGCCGGTCAAAGCTGCCAAGACTTTGGAAGGCGGGGTTCTTCCTAATTTCTTGTCGCACCAGCTCGTCGCTGATGGCAACACCAAGCCCTTGGGCGGCCAATAATAGAGCCATGTCGTTTATCTGCCGTTGCAAAACGGATTCAATGACGCCCAAGGCCCTTGCTTGTTCGATGCCGAACTGACTGCCCAGCACCGGCCGAAGGCGGTTAATTTCCCTGCGAACCTCGTTTTCGACATCGGGAATTTCCACTTCGGTATTTCCGACCTTGAACACCGTCGAAGACGTTGAGGTGGCAATGCTAACCATGTCATTGACGCCCCAGACCGCAAAGCTGGCAACGAGTAGGCCCGCCAGGATTTTGGCAATCCAGGATTTGGTGTGCTTGCGGATCGCAGTCAGCATGGCGAACACATTTTAATTGTGGCCGGAAAAGGCATGGGCAACGCCCTCATAGGCGTAGCGCGCGGCATCATAGGAGGGGGCTCTTACACCCGCAACCATCGAATTGCACCAACGAACGGGTCAAGCAATTGGGATTTCTACTAGTAGAAATTCGGACCGATGATTTTTTAATCACCTGGATTTCGATGTTTAAGGCCTTCCGGCGACTGTGTTAAAGAACCACATCACGAATAAGACACCGCCGCCGACCATTCCACGGGAAAAGCAAATGCCGCCAGATCACCGCCCATTGATTGCCGGAAACTGGAAGATGAACGGCCTCCAGTCCAACGCCGTCACCCTTGCCTCTGAACTGGCCAAGCTTATTTCGGCGGAAGCGGCGCCTGCGTTCGATATGGCTGTTTGTCCGCCTTTTACTCTTATCGCCAGGGTTGGCGAGGCGATTGCCGATTCAGCCATCATCCTCGGCGCCCAGGACTGCCACGCGGCCGAGAAAGGCGCCCACACCGGAGACGTCAGCGCCGCCATGCTGGCGGACCTTGGATGCCGGTACGTGATCGCCGGGCATTCCGAGCGGCGCACCGATCACAACGAGAAGGATGCCGATGTCAAAGCGAAAGCCGAAGCTGTTCTGGCCAGCGGGTTGGCGGCTATCATCTGCATCGGCGAAACCGAAATGAAACGGGACGCAGGCAAGACGCTGGAGGTCGTGAAATCGCAACTCGCCGGGTCTCTCCCCGAAGGGGCAACGGCGTTGAATGCGGTGATCGCCTACGAGCCGGTCTGGGCCATCGGCACCGGGCGCACGCCGTCTCTGGACGAAGTCCAGGAAGTCCACGCGCTGATCCGCGCGGAGCTTGCTTCTTCCCTGGGGGAGGGCCAGGCGGCGGGAATCCGGATTCTCTACGGCGGGTCCATGAAACCGGAAAACGCCCGCGACCTTCTTTCGTTGCCGGATGTGGACGGCGGCTTGATCGGCGGCGCCAGCCTCAAGGCGGAAGATTTTTGGGCCATCGCTCAAAGTTGTGTATAGCCATTTCGGGCGCGACCGACTAAAAAGCCCGGCAACGGTATTGAGCCCCGGCCCGCCCGGGCCAACGCAAGCAAGGCACCAATATTCATGACCACGGTCGTTCTTGTTATTCATTTGCTTTTGGCCATTGCCCTTATCGGCGTCGTTCTCCTGCAGCGCAGCGAAGGCGGGGTCTTTGGAATGGGCGGCGGCGGCATGGGCGGCTTCATGACCGGGCGCTCCACCGCCGACCTTTTGACCCGGACGACGGCCGTCATCGCAGCGTGTTTCATGGCCACCAGCCTGACCCTGGCGATCATGGCCTCGGGCGACCGCAACGGCGGTTCGATCCTCGATCAGCCCCAGCCGGCGCCTACCGAGCCCGCCCAGCCGGGACAGCCCAGCGTTCCCCTGGCCAAGTAGGGAAATGCGCGCCTTGAAAGAAATCGAAAAGATTTTTTTAAATGAGGAGGCGGTTTTGCCGCCTCTTTTCTTTATGAGATCAACCCGCTACTATACACGTCCATGACGCGGTTTATCTTCATCACCGGCGGCGTGGTTTCCTCATTAGGCAAAGGCCTTGCATCCGCGGCTCTCGGCGCACTGCTCCAGGCGCGCGGCTTCAAGGTACGCCTGCGCAAGCTGGACCCCTACCTCAACGTCGATCCGGGCACCATGTCGCCCTATCAGCACGGCGAGGTCTACGTCACCGACGACGGCGCCGAGACCGATTTGGACCTGGGCCACTACGAACGCTTTACCGGCGTCGCGTCCAGGCAAAGCGACAACGTCACCACCGGCCGCATCTATTCGGACGTCATCGCCAAGGAACGGCGGGGCGATTACCTGGGCGCCACCATCCAGGTCATTCCCCACGTCACCGACGCCATCAAGACCTTCATCACCAGCGACCTCTCGGACGAGGACTTCGTCCTTTGCGAAATCGGCGGCACCGTCGGCGATATCGAAGGGCTGCCGTTCCTGGAGGCGATTCGCCAACTGGGCAACGAACTGGGCCGCGACAAGGCCATGTATATCCATTTGACCCTAATGCCCTACATTTCGACGGCCGGCGAACTAAAAACCAAGCCGACCCAGCACTCGGTGAAGGAACTGCTGAGCGTCGGCATCCAGCCGGACATCCTGCTGGTCCGCGCCGACCGTGACATCCCGGAACCCGAACGCCGCAAGATCGCGCTCTTTTGCAATGTCCGCGAACAGGCGGTCATTCCGGCGCTTGACGTGGACGCCATCTACAACGTCCCCATCAGCTACCACAAGGAAGGCCTGGACGATCAGGTCTTCAGCCACTTCGACATTGACGCCAAGGCGCCTAACCTCAGCCGCTGGGAAGACATCCAGGACCGGGTACTCAACCCCGAGGGCGAAGTCTCCATCGCCATCGTCGGCAAGTACACCGGGCTCATGGACGCGTACAAGTCCTTGTCGGAAGCCTTGGACCACGGCGGCATCGCCAACCGGGTCGAAGTCGGCATGCAATGGATGGATTCCGAAATTTTCGAGTCCGGCGACGCCCTCGATCACCTGGAAGGCGTGCATGGCATCCTGGTTCCCGGCGGCTTCGGGGAGCGCGGCGCCGAAGGCAAGATCGCCGCCGCCCGCTTTGCCCGGGAGCGGGGCATTCCCTATTTCGGCATCTGTTTCGGCATGCAGATGGCAGTGGTCGAGACGGCCCGCAACATGGCCGGGCTCGCGGACGCCGGTTCCACCGAATTCGGCCCCTGCAAGGACCCGGTGGTCGGGCTGATGACCGAATGGATGCAGGGAAGCGACCTGCAAAAGCGCGAGGCCGGCGGCAACCTGGGCGGCACCATGCGGCTTGGCGCTTATCCCTGCGTCCTTGAGAAAGGAAGCCTCGTCCGCGACATCTACGCCACCAAGGAAATCTCCGAGCGCCACCGCCACCGCTACGAGGTCAACACCGGCTATCGGGAAACCCTGGAGGAGGCGGGGCTCAAGTTCTCCGGCATGTCGCCCGACGGCGTGTTGCCCGAAATTATCGAAATTCCCGATCACCCCTGGTTCGTCGGCGTCCAGTTCCACCCGGAACTGAAATCCAGGCCGTTCGATCCGCATCCGCTGTTCACGTCGTTCATCGCCGGCGCCATCGATCAGGCGCGCTTGGTCTAGGGAGCCGGGGAAACCTCATGGCCAAACCCCGCCACATCACCATCGGCGATGTCACCCTCGGCAACGACAAGCCGCTGGCTTTGATCGCCGGCCCCTGCGTCATGGAGAGCCGCCAGCACGCCCTCGACATGTCAGGCGCGCTGGCCGAGATGGCTAAAAAACTCGGCTGCGGGCTGATCTACAAGACCTCTTACGACAAGGCCAACCGGACCAGCGGCGAAAGCGAACGCGGCGCCGGGCTCCAGGAGGCGCTGCCCATCTTCGCCGAAATTCGCGAAAAGACGGGGTTGCCCGTGCTCACCGACGTCCACCAGCCCGACCACTGCGCCCAGGCCGCGGACGCCGTCGACGTCCTGCAGATCCCGGCGTTCCTGTGCCGCCAGACCGACCTGTTGACGGCGGCCGGCAAGACCGGAAAGCCCATTAACGTCAAGAAAGGGCAGTTCCTGGCCCCTTGGGACATGGAAAACGTGGTCGCCAAGATCGAAGCAACCGGCAACGCCGACATCATGGTCTGCGAACGCGGCGCCAGTTTTGGCTACAACACGCTGATCTCCGACATGCGCTCGCTGCCGATCCTGGCCAAGACCGGCTGCCCGGTGGTGTTCGACGCCACCCATTCGGTGCAGCAGCCGGGGGGCCAGGGCTCGTCTTCCGGCGGCCAACGGGAATTCGCCCCGGTGCTGGCGCGCGCCGCCGTCGCCGTCGGCGTCGCCGCCGTCTTCATGGAGACCCACCAGGACCCGGATAACGCGCCTTCGGACGGCCCCAACATGATTCCCCTCGATCAACTGCCGGGAATCGTTGAAACCCTCCTCGAACTCGACCGGCTGGCCAAGGCCAAGCCGGTGGAAATTTAACCTCAGCCGATGACCGCCATCACCGACATCTTCGCCCGCGAGATCCTGGATTCCCGCGGCAACCCCACCGTCGAGGTGGACGTGGTGCTGGAAACCGGCGCCCGAGGCCGCGCCCAGGTGCCGTCGGGGGTGTCTACCGGGGCCCACGAGGCGCATGAGCTACGCGACGGCGACAATTCCCGCTATGGCGGCAAGGGGGTGCTGAAGGCGCTTGACGCGGTCAACGGGGAAATCTTCGACGCGCTTTCGGGGATGGACGCCGAAGACCAGTTCCTGATCGACAACACCCTGATCGAGCTTGACGGCACCGACAACAAGGAACGCCTCGGCGCCAACGCCATCCTGGGCGTGTCGCTGGCTTCGGCCCGGGCCGGCGCCGACGACGCCGAACAGCCCCTTTACCGGTTTATCGGCGGCGCCCATGCGCACCTTTTGCCGGTGCCGATGATGAACATCATCAATGGCGGCCAGCACGCCGACAACCCGATCGACATTCAGGAATTCATGGTGGTGCCGGTCGGGGCGGAAACATTGGCCGAGGCCGTCCGCTCAGGCGCCGAGATCTTCCAGGCGCTGAAGAAGGCGCTTTCCGACGCCGGCCACGGCACCAATGTTGGCGACGAGGGCGGCTTCGCGCCAAACCTTAAGAGCGCCACAGAAGCGCTTGATTTTATTATGAAAGCCATAGAGAAGGCTGGCTACAAGCCGGGCGACGACGTGGTCTTGGCTCTGGACGCGGCGGCCAGCGAGTTCTTCGCCAAGGGCAAGTACGACATGAAAGGCGAGGGTAAGAAGCTGGATGCCGCCGGCATGGTCGAATACTACCAAGGCCTGGCCGCCAAATACCCGATCCGCTCCATCGAGGACGGCATGGCCGAGGACGACTGGGACGGCTGGAAGGCGCTGACCGATGCGCTCGGCGACAAGGTGCAACTGGTCGGCGACGATGTTTTCGTCACCAGCCCGGTGCGCTTGGCTCAAGGGATAAAAAAGGGCGTCGCCAACTCGATCCTGATAAAAGTCAACCAGATCGGCACCTTGACCGAAACGCTTGAAACCGTCGAGGCCGCCCACAAGGCCGGCTACCGGACGGTTATCTCGCACCGCTCGGGCGAGACCGAGGACACCATCATCGCCGACATCGCGGTCGCCACCAACGCCGGCCAGATCAAGACCGGCTCGCTCAGCCGTTCCGAGCGGACGGCCAAATACAACCAGCTCATCCGCATCGAGGAGGAACTGGGCCCGGCGGCGCGCTACGCCGGGCGGGAAATCTTCGGCTAAGCCGCTTCCAACCTATTGAAAAAACTCGTTGAAAGATCGGGTGGACCGTCATCTCGGCGTTATGGAAAGTTCCGGCCCGATGGTCCCTAAAAGTACCTAAATGTCCCTAAAAGTACTCTTTTTCGGCAAA
>CAZVFL010000033.1:0-7809 GCA_964626025.1 uncultured Thalassospiraceae bacterium | reverse complement strand
GGCGGGCGGGCGCGGCAATGCAACGGCAAAGCCTGGCCGGAGGTTTCATTCATCCGGGTCCCAATCCCGTTTCGATCGGTCCCGAACCACATTGACCATGTCAAAGAGCAAAAGAACGAATAATGAACATAATCACGGCGGCGGCGCTTGTCAAGGGGCAGTCCATTTCCGTTAGGGCCTTCTGTTAATTCATCATTCCGCTTTTCCAGCGCGCCGGCACGGGGCTGGCGGAACGCAACCCCCCGAGGACCTCGAAGGCCATTGACTTCTCCTGGATATCCTCTACATATCCCGCATACGTGTTGCATTTGTTTCGTGTTGCTAAACAACCGGTACGCCCGATTAGCTTAGTTATCCCTAACAATGTAAGCGTTAAACCGACCGCGCCGCCACAGGGTGTGAGGCGCGAAATCAAGACACTGTTAGAGGAAAAAAGCTATGACTACTGGTACTGTGAAATGGTTCAACCCGGCCAAAGGTTTCGGGTTCATCGAGCCGGAAGACGGTTCAAAAGACGCCTTCGTCCATATTTCCGCCGTCGAACGAGCGGGACTGACAACCCTCAACGAAGGGCAAAAGGTCGAATACGAACTCGTGCCCGGTCAAAACGGCAAGTCGTCGGCGGAAAACCTGGTCGTCCTCGAATAACGCCTCCCGCTTGGCCATCTTCGTTGCCCTGGCGCCGGTGACATTCGGTTTCCGGCAACATGTTCCTCAGGTGATGCGCCATCGTGGGCGGACCGACGGAAAGAACTCATATGCCCCGCAAACCCAACTACAAGTTCGAACGCCTGGAACGCCAGAGGCAAAAAGCCGCCAAGAAAGCCGCGCGGCTCGAAGCCAAAAAGGAAAAAACGGAAAAAAGAAAGGCGGAGAACGCGGGCATTGTGCTGGGCGACGACGAATTCGACGGCTCCCCCGGAGAGCCCCCTGGGGAGCCCCCCAGAGAGCCCCCGGGAAGCTAACGGGCCAGCTTCCCAGGAAGGACGGCGACCCGAATCTGTGAGTGCGGCATAACGGAAAGATGTTGAAGGTCCACGTCCTCGACGAGCTCTATCATCATTCAAGCAACGTTGCCCACGGGGTCGAAGTCCCGGCGGGGGCGCGCCTGCTGTTCACCAACGGACAGGTCGGCACCGAGCCCGACGGCTCCACCCCCGAAGCGACGGCGGACCAGTTGGAAGTCATCTTCGGGCGGCTAAGGGCGGTTTTGGAAGCCGCCGGCATGACCCTCAAGGACGTCGTCCGCTTCGACGTCTACATGACCGACCAGGCGGACGTGAAAACCTTCGTCGAGGTCCGCGACCGGATGATGGGCGATCACAAGCCGGGGGCCACGCTCCTAGTCATCAAGGGACTGGCCCGGCCGGAACTGAAGATCGAGGTCGAGGCCGTGGCGGCGAAGGTGGATTGATACCATCCCCCCCCCCCTCAGGCCTGGGTATATGAGGCACCCCCAGGCCAAAACCAGACTTAAAAGCCCCCAATTCCCCCCGCTAACGGGTTGTTAAGGATTCCCCGGCCATCATCGGCGCGGGTTTGGGACTGTGGACAGTCGATAAAAACGACAACAACAACCCGGGGTACCACAGTTTATGGGGCTAATTCAGGAAATGCGCGAACGTGCGCGCTTTGTCGTCGGGCCGGTGCTCGGCGTCTGCGCCGTCGGTTATTTCGCCTATCACGCGGTCCATGGCGACCGCGGCCTGATCGCCTGGTGGAACATCAAAGAACAGGTTGCCGCAGCGAATGATGCCTTGGCCCAATCGCGCGCGGAAAGGGAAAGACTCGAAAAACGGGTACGGCTCTTGAATCCGGGAAGCCTCGATCCGGACATGCTCGAGGAACGCGCCCGGGTAATGCTCAATTACGGGTACGCCGACGAACTCGTCATTCTAGAAAAGAAAAGGAGAAAATAATGGGAAGTTTGGCAGAAAACCTAACGCCTCCATACTACGCCGCCGTCCTCAACGAAACCCGGGACGGCCTCAAGGACGGCGATCATATCGCGCCGGCCGACGAGATGGTGACCCTGGCCACCCGGCAACCGGGATTCCTGGGGCTCGAGACCGCCAAGGACAAACAGGGCGCCGCGATCACCGTTTCCTATTGGCAGGACATCGACGACATCGAAGGCTGGATGGCCGCCGGTGACGATTCCATCCATAACCGCTTCGGCGTCGGCCTGGCCGAAACCTGCGGAATCAAGGTCTCCCACGTCGAGCACCCCGGCCAGCTTCCGAGGTCCCTCGGCCACCTCAGGGCCGAGCCCGGGGACGCCGGCTTGCGCAGCGTCGGCGCCTATCTGCTGGCCGCTTTCGGCAGCTTCGTTTCGGGGATTTTGCCATGAACGTCCTTGATGAAACCCGAAAGCCGCCCTTTTACGCGGTGATTTACACGTCGCCGCCGGGCGAGGGCGACAATGGTGAAAACGACCCGACCTTCGGCGAAACAGCGTCCCTGTTGGTGTCGCTGGCGGCCATGCAACCCGGATACCTGGGCTTCAGATCCGAACAGGCGGCCGAGGGAAGGACCGTCGCCGTCTGTTATTGGGACAGCTTCAAGGCGCTATCCGATTGGACCGACGACGCCCTGGAGTGGACGCCCCTGAAGCCGGGGCTCGATGCCTTCGTCTGCGCCACCGGATGCCTGTGGCTGTGGCTGTTCGATGAACACCGGGTCAGCATGGAAACGGCGGCCCGATACGTCGCCTGAGGCACCCGGGCCCAGCATCGCCAGCAACCCTTAACCTATTGCGGGTTAAGCGTAATTTTATTCGCCATTTCAATGGCTTTTCGTAATCCTGTTTGCTTGAAAAGCGCCGGACCCTGGATTACGTTTGTCCTCTGAGGTTGCCGCGCCCCGCCTGTTTTGCCGGCCGGGACAGGCGTTGGCAACCGGGAGGACCCCCAGTGGCAAAGACCGCCAAGGCAGCGAAATCCGCGTCCAGGCGCGCATCCAAAAAAGCGCCCCCTGGGACTCCCAAGCGCAAAAAGGGCGCCGCCAAGGGAAGCGCCCCTTCCTTCGAAGAGCTTCTCCATTGCTACCGCCAGATGCTGCTGATCCGACGTTTCGAGGAAAAGGCGGGGCAGCTTTACGGCATGGGCCTGATCGGCGGCTTCTGCCACCTTTACATCGGCCAGGAAGCGGTCGTCGTCGGCATGATGGCGGCGGCCGGCGCCAATGATTCGATCATCACCAGTTACCGGGACCACGGCCACATGCTGGCCTGCGACATGGACCCCAGGGGCGTGATGGCGGAGCTGACCGGACGTAAAGGCGGCTACTCCAAGGGCAAGGGCGGCTCCATGCACATGTTCAGCCGCGAGAAAAACTTCTTCGGCGGCCACGGCATCGTCGGCGCCCAGGTGCCGATCGGCACCGGGTTGGCTTTCGCCCACAAGTACAAGAAAGACGGCGGCGTCTCTCATGTGTACTTCGGCGACGGCGCCGTCAACCAGGGCCAGATTTACGAATCCTTCAACATGGCCCAGTTGTGGAAGCTGCCCGTCATCTACGTCATCGAGAACAACCGCTACGGCATGGGCACTTCCATCGAGCGCGCATCGGCCACCACCGAGCTTTACCGGCGCGGCGATTCATTCGGCATTACCGGCCAACAGGTCGACGGCATGGACGTCATCGAGGTCAAGAAAGCCGGCGACGAGGCGGCCAAGTGGTGCCGCGCCGGCAAGGGGCCCTTCATCCTGGAGATGGAGACCTACCGTTACCGCGGCCATTCCATGTCGGACCCGGCCAAGTACCGCGACAAGGAAGAGGTCTCGAAGGTGCGCAAGGAAAGCGACCCCATCGACAACCTGCGCGACAAGCTGATTTCCGAAAAGCTCACCGACGAGGCGGCCCTCAAGGAAATAGACAAGGACATCAAGGCCGTCGTCACCGCGGCGGCGGAATTCGCCCAACAAAGCGAAGAACCGGAGCCCGGTGAGCTTTATACGGACATTTTGAGGGAAGCCTGAGCGGAACCAGCCGCTTGGATAACGAGTGACATGGCCACACAAGTCCTGATGCCCGCCCTGTCGCCGACCATGACCGAGGGCAAGATCGCCAAGTGGGTCAAGAACGAAGGCGATGCCGTCGCCTCGGGCGACGTGCTGGCCGAGATCGAGACCGACAAGGCGACCATGGAGGTCGAGGCCGTGGACGAAGGCATTTTGGGAAAAATACTGGTTCCCGAAGGCACCGAGAACGTCGCCGTCAACACCCCGATCGCGCTGATCGCCGAGGAAGGCGAGGACGTTTCGGCCATGGAAATACCCGCCCAGCCCCCGGCGCCGGAACCCGCCGCCGAAGCCCCGGCCCCAGGGCCGGTGGCGCCCGCAGACGCCCCGGAACCCGTATCCGCTCCCGTGCAGGCCCCCGAACCCGTATCCGCCCCCGAGCCCGACTACTCAGGCCCGACCGTCAATCTCAGCGTTCGCGAAGCGCTCCGCGACGCCATGGCCGAGGAAATGCGCCGGGACGAGACCGTCTACCTGATGGGCGAAGAGGTCGCCCAGTACCAGGGCGCCTATAAGGTCAGCCAGGGGCTTTTGGAGGAATTCGGGCCGAAGCGCGTCATCGACACGCCGATCACCGAACACGGCTTTACCGGGCTCGGCGTCGGCGCCGCCTTCGGCGGGCTCAAGCCGATCGTCGAGTTCATGACCTTCAATTTCGCCATGCAGGCCATGGACCAGATCGTCAACTCGGCGGCCAAGACTCTCTACATGTCGGGCGGCCAGATGGGGGCGTCGATCGTTTTCCGCGGCACCAACGGCGCCGCGGCCCGCGTCGGCGCCCAGCATTCCCAATGTTATGCGTCCTGGTTTGCGCACGTTCCGGGGCTCAAGGTGGTCAGCCCATGGTCGGGGGCGGACGCCAAGGGACTGTTGAAATCCGCCATCCGCGATCCCAACCCGGTGATCTTTCTTGAAAACGAAATCCTTTACGGCCAGAGCTTCGACGTTCCCGACGACCCGGAATTCGTCATTCCCATCGGCCGGGCGAAGATCGAGCGGCCCGGCGGCGACGTCACCATCACCGCCTTTTCCCTGATGGTCGGGACGGCGCTGGAGGCGGCCGACAGATTAGCCCGAGAAGGCATCGAGGCCGAGGTCATCAACCTGCGCACGCTACGCCCGATGGACACGGCGACGGTGGTGGAATCGGTCATCAAAACCAACCGCCTGGTCAACGTCGAGGAGGGCTGGCCCGTCTCTGGCATCGGCGCCGAAATCGCCGCGGTACTGATGGAGCAGGCCTTCGATCACCTGGACGCGCCGGTCGCCCGCGTCACCGGCGCCGACGTCCCGATGCCCTATGCCGCCAACCTGGAAGCCATGGCGCTTCCCAACGCCGACGACGTTTTCGAGGCGGCGAAGGCCGTCTGTTACCGGTAGGGACGGGGAGGGGAAGGCCGATGCCGATCCAGATCCTGATGCCCGCCCTGTCGCCGACCATGACCGACGGCACGCTCGCCAAATGGCACAAGAAGGAAGGCGATGCCGTCGAAAGCGGCGACGTCATTGCCGAGATCGAGACCGACAAGGCGACCATGGAGGTCGAAGCCGCCGACGAAGGCACCATGGGCCGGATTCTCATCGCCGAGGGCACGGAAGGGGTGCCGGTCAACCAGGTCATCGCGCTTCTGCTGGAGGACGGCGAGGACGCTTCGGCGCTGGAAGGTGCCGAGAAAGCGGCAACCGCGCCAACACCGGCCCCTGCGGCACCAGCCCCGGCGGCACCAGCCCCGGCACCAACACCGGCCCCTGGGCCGGCGGCCCCAGCTACCGCCGCCGCCGCACCGCCACCGGCGCCCGTACCGGCCCCCCCGTTGCCACCGGGAGCCCCCCCGGGAGTCCGTCTCATCGCCAGCCCGCTGGCGCGCCGCCTGGCCGCCGAACGGGGGTTCGACATATCCCGGATTACCGGCACCGGCCCCCATGGGCGTATCGTCAAGCGCGACATCGAGTCCGCGGCCCCCGACATGGGCGCGCCGATGCCTTCCCAGGCGGCAGGAGCACCACCCCCGCCGGGGCCGGCGCCGGCCCCCATCCAACCGCCGCCGCCGAGGGTTTCGACGGGCCTGGCGCAGTCGCACCAGGAAATCCCCCATTCAACCGTGCGCCGCGTCGTCGCCCAGCGGCTGACCGAATCGAAACAACAGGTGCCGCATTTCTATCTCAGCATCGATTGCCAACTGGACAAGCTGCTGGCGCTCCGCCGCGACCTCAACGCCAAGTCGCCGGACGGCGCCGGGGCTTACAAGCTGTCGGTCAACGACTTCGTTATCCGCGCCGCGGCGCTGGCCCTTCTCCGGGTGCCGGCGGCCAACGCCACGTGGACCGAGAACGCCATCCTTCAATATTCCAGACCCGACATTTCCGTCGCCGTCGCCATCGACGGCGGCTTGATCACGCCGGTGATCGAGAACGCGGCCGGCAAGGGGCTTTTGGATATTTCCACCGAAATGAAGGGCCTCGCGGCCAGGGCCCGGGCCGGGCAATTGCAGCCCGAGGAATACCAGGGCGGCACTTTCACCATCTCGAATCTCGGCATGTACGGGATCAGGGAATTCGCCGCCATCATCAACCCGCCGCAGGGCGCGATCCTGGCGGTCGGCGCCGGCGAGGAACGGGCCATCGTCAGGAACGGGGCGCTCGCCATCGCTTCGGTGATGACCTGCACGCTGTCGGTGGACCACCGGGTGGTCGACGGCGCGGTCGGGGCGGAATTCATGGCCGCCTTCAAGGCGTTGATGGAAGACCCGGTCGACATACTTTTGTAGGAGCGCTGAATGGCAGAAACCAGTTTCGATGTCATCATCATCGGCGGCGGCCCCGGCGGCTACGTCACCGCCATCAAGGGCGCGCAACTGGGGATGAAGGTGTGCGTCGTGGAAAAGCAGTACCTGGGCGGCATCTGCCTCAACTGGGGCTGCATCCCGACCAAGGCGCTGCTGCGCTCGGCCGAGATCTTCCATTACATCAACCACGCCGCCGACTACGGCCTTTCCGCCAAGACCGTCGGCTTCGATCTTAAAAAAGTGGTCAAGCGGTCCAGGGACGTCTCGGACCAACTCAGCAAAGGCGTCGGGTTCCTGCTGAAGAAGAACAAGGTCACCGTGATCGAGGGCGAGGCGAAACTGAACGGCCCCGGCAAGGTCGAGGTGGCGGAGAAGGGCGGCGCCAACAAGGCGCTCACCGCAAAGCACATCATCATCGCCACCGGGGCGCGGCCCCGGTCGCTTCCGGGGCTTGAGCCCGACGGCAAGCTGGTGTGGACTTATTTCGAGGCCCTGGTCCCCGACAAAATGCCGAAGAAGCTGCTGGTCATCGGCTCCGGCGCCATCGGCATCGAATTCGCCAGCTTTTACCGGACCATGGGCTCAGACGTTACCGTGGTCGAGGTGCTGGAGCAGATCCTGCCGGCCGAGGACGCCGAGATCGCCGCCCACGCCCGCAAGGAATTCGAAAAACAGGGCATCACCATCATCACCGCCGCCCGTGTGACGGGGTTGAAGAAAACCAAGGTGTCGGTGACCGCGAGCATCGAGGACGGCAAGGGCAAAAAAGCCGACATCAAGATCGACCGGGTGATCTCGGCGGTCGGCGTCGTCGGCAATATCGAGGGCATCGGCCTGGAAACGACGAAAGCAAAAACCGACCGTGGCTGCATCGTCGCCGATGAATTCTCGGTGACGGCCGAGCCCGGCGTTTACGCCATCGGCGACGTCGCCGGACCGCCCATGCTGGCCCACAAGGCCGAGCACGAAGGCGTCATCTGCATCGAAAAGATCGCCGGGCT
>CAZVFL010000032.1:0-27392 GCA_964626025.1 uncultured Thalassospiraceae bacterium | reverse complement strand
AGATGATCAGGTCGTTGCGCACGAATGTAATCATGTCGTCGGTAATCATCGGCACGCCGCCGAGATATAAAACGCCATGCTGACGGTATGGTTTGATGATGTCTCTGATGCGTGCAACGTCGAGGTGGCGTTGCTCGCTTAACGCTTCATGTGCTTGGTCGTATTCTGCGGTAATGCGTTCCAGGGTTTGGGTTTCTTCAACCGAGAGACCGGCACTCCGTCGTTTGGCACGCAGTTCATTTCGAGATTTAAGTAGGCGGTTGTACTGTTTCTCCTCGGCCAGTCCCAACAGTAGAGCGGTGGTCCGGCCATCTGCGCTGACGATGAGCTCGCGGTAAATGGGGTTATTGAGCAGCTCGTCTTTGGCCTTGCCCCGGTCGACACCGGGTTTCTCCAGGCTTGGTAAATCGTCGATCATTTCCGTAATCGGACCGTCCGAGCTTTTGAACAGGGGGGCATCGAGCATGGTGAACACCGTCGCCACGCTGGGGACTTTCTTGAGTTCTTCACGGAGTCGCTTCAAAGGCTCCAATGCCTGGTCCGAGAACAGATCTTTGTCGGGGGTGTAGGTCACAACGAGCAAGTCGCTACTCGGATACCGCTCATGAATTTTCCGGAACAAATCGAGGTCCGCGTCGTCTTCCAGCAACAAGGCATCGGCCGACGCGTCCAACTTGAAGTCTTTTGTGTGATAGCCGAAGAAAACCAGGATTGAGAGCAGCGCGACCAGAATTAACTTGGGATTGCGGAGCACCAGAGTGTCATAGGCCTGCCCGGTACGAGACGTCATCGCCTGCTCAGGCCCCGCCGCCGGTGTAAACACGGTGATAACGGGAACCCAGGCTGGTCAGGATCTCGTAGCCGATGGTGCCGGCTTCCCGGGCCAGCCGGTCGACGGGATTGTTGGGCCCGATCAGGTCGATCAGGCCGCCGACGGCGCATTGATGCTTGGGGACTGGGGTGACGTCGAGGGTAATGAGATCCATGGACACGCGTCCGACGACCGGTACCGGCACGTTTCCGATATAGCCGGTCCCCTTGTTGGAGAGGAATCTGAGATACCCGTCCGCATAGCCCACCGGAACGGTGGCGATCCGGCCCGGTCCCTCGACCCGGTGGCTGGCACCATAGCCAACGGTCTGGGGGCTGTCAACGTCACGCACTTGGGCGATTTTCCCTTGTAATCTAACGACTTGGGCCATCGGATTGGACTCGCCCGGGACCGGTGAGACACCATAGAGGGCGACCCCCGGACGGGCCAGGTCGAAGTGATAATCGGGGCCGAGGAAAATCCCGGACGAATTGGCCAGGCATGCCCGGCCCTGGGGAAGTTGTTCGCGGACCCGGCGGAAGGCTTCCAGTTGTTCTCGGTTTTTGGGGTGTTCCGGCTCGTCGGCCGCGGCCAGATGGCTGATGACGGTGAGGATTTCGAGCCCGTTCAGGCGGCTGGGTTCGTCGGCCAGCTTGGCGAGCTCGTCCGGCGGCAGGCCCAGGCGCCCCATGCCCGTATCGGCATGGATGTCGCAAGGGAGCGGACGCTCCAGCGTCTGGCAATAATTCTTCCAGTTATGGATCTCGTCGAGGCTGCCCAGGACCGGCACCAGGCGGCTGGCGTCGTAGGCTTCCTCGGCGCCCGCCATGAGCCCGTTCAGGACATGGATTTCGGCCTGGACGAATTCGGCAACGCCTGAGTCGTTGAGGATTTGGCGGAGCCGCGCGCCCTCCTCGATATGGGCGACGAAAAACACCCGGCATCCGGCATGGGCCAGCGCCGGCGCCACCCGGTCCATGCCCAGGCCATAGGCGTCGGCCTTGACCACGGCGGCCGAGGGAACGCCCGAAAGCCGGTCCCCGAGCAACCGGTAATTGGCCTGGATGGCGTCCAGGTCAATGGTCAGGATAGCGCCGGCGTTGGCCTCGCTGACGTTGGCGAAGAGAGGGGGGGCGGGAGCAGGGGAAGGGGACATGGAAAGCGCATTCCCGGCCTTAATCTTCCGGGGCGTGGTGTTGTTGGTCGTAATCGCCGAAACGGGTAAAGGCGCCGCTGAAAACCATTTGAATGTCGCCGATGGGACCGTGACGCTGCTTGGCGACGATGACGTCGGCCAGGCCACGAGCATCCTCCATACGATTTTCCCACCGAGTCATTTTCTTTTCGAAAAGTATGTCCTCTTCAATTCCCTGAACAGGTTTGTCCCGTTCTAAATAATATTGTTCGCGGAAGATGAACATGACGACGTCGGCGTCCTGCTCGATGGACCCGGATTCGCGCAGGTCCGACAGCAGCGGCCGCGGCGGGTCGCGCTGCTCGACGGCGCGGCTGAGCTGAGAAAGCGCCAGCACCGGCACGTCCAGCTCCTTGGCCAGGGTTTTGAGCCCACGCGTGATTTCCGAGACTTCCTGGACGCGGCCGTCGTTCCGTGACGTGCTCGAGGCCGAGATCAATTGCAGGTAATCGACGACGATCAGGCCCATTTTATGCTGGCGTTTCAGCCGGCGCGCCCGGGTGCGCAAGGCGCTGACGGTCAGCGCCGGGGTGTCGTCAATAAAGATTGGAAGGCGATGTAGTGTTTGACTCGCATTAATTAATTTACCGAACTCATCATTAGATAATTCACCCTTGCGCATACGGTTGGTTGTGATGTCGGACTGTTCGGAAAGGATGCGGCTGGCCAGTTGTTCGGCCGACATCTCCAGCGAGAAGAACCCGACCACGGCGCCCTCGCGGCCTTCGGAGTAACTGTAATCATAAGCGGCATTGTAGGCGATGTTGGTGGCCAGCGCCGTTTTGCCCATGCTTGGCCGCCCGGCCAGGATGACCAGGTCTGATTTGTGCAGCCCGCCCAAAAGGGAGTCCAGGTCGGCGAACCCGGTGGCGACTCCGGCCAGCCCGCCTTCGCGATTGTGCGCTACGGTGGCAACATCGACGGCTGAAATGACCGATTTCTTAAACTCCTGGAAGCCGCCTTCATATTGGCCGGCGGTGGCCAGCTCATAGAGGCTCTGCTCAGCGCTTTCGATCTGGTTGGTGGCGGTTTCATCGACGTCGCCGCCATAGGCCTTGTTGACCACGTCTTCGCCGAGGGCGATCAGTTCGCGTTTCAGAAACTGGTCGTATATGTGATGGCCGTATTCGCCGGCGTTGATGACCGTTACCGCCGCCGTGGCCAGTTCCTTCAGATAAACCGGGCCACCGATGTCGGCCAGGTGCTCGTCGGCCTCGAAGAAGCGCTGCAAGGTCACCGTGTCGGCGATCTGGCCGCGTTCGATCAGCGTCATGCAGGACTCGAAGATGCGCCCGTGCTGCGGATAGGCGAAGTGTTCGGGCCTGAGGAAGTCGGAAACCGCCTCATAGGCGCGGTTGTTGACGAAGATAGCGCCCAACAGCGCCATTTCGGCCTCGGTGTTGTGAGGCATGGTGCGGAAAGGATGCGGTCCTTTTACGCCTTGGGGGGTTTCCGAATTTCCGTCCGCGCCGTTTCCGGTCGGGGTTGTTGCCGTCGTCGTTGCCATCCGGCGAAGCTAAAGAAAATATGCGCGCCCCGCCATCACCTGAGAACGAGGATTACGGGGATAAAAATGTTTTCTGTTCGGAAATCAAAAATAAAAACGGCGCGCCGATCAGGGCGCGCCGCGCGGGGGGTATTGGAAACAACTGATTTTATTTGGATTTTTTCTTGGACTTGCCTTTGCCGTCTTCCGGTTGCGGCTCCTCGCCGGCTTTTTCCTCGCCGGCCCCGGCTTCGGCTTCGGGTTCCTCCGGCTCGGGCGTGACCTCCGGCTGGGCCCCTTCCTCGAAAATTTTCTCGGCCTGTTCGGTCACCGCTTCATTGGCCGCGTCTTCGACGGCTTTGGCCGTCTCTTCGTTAATTTCTGCGGTCTTTACTTTCTTGGGCTTCGCCTTCCTGGCCTTGGCCTCGGCGGGCTCGGCCTCGGCTTCCGGGGCCTTGGCGGCTTCTTCCCCGTCGTCGCTGACCACGGCCCTGCCGGTCTTGGCCTGGGTCTTGGCTTCGTCCTTGGACCGGGCGACGTTGGCGGTGACGTTGACGGAAACTTCGGGATGCAGCATAACCCGGACCTCGTAAACGCCGAGCGACTTGATCGGATTGGCCAACCCGACCTGTTGGCGGGTGATGGTGAAGCCGCCCTCGGTAACGGCGGCGGCGATGTCCCTGGCGTTGACGGAGCCGTAAAGCTGCCCCGCCTCGCCGGCCTGGCGGATCAAAATGATGGAAAGCCCGGCCATTTTTTTGCCCAGTTTTTCGGCTTCCTGGCGCTGTTCCAGGTTGGTGGCCTCAAGCTGGGCGCGCTGTTGTTCGAAATTGCTCTTGTTGGCCTCGGTGGCGCGCATCGCCTTTTTCTGAGGCAGAAGATAATTGCGGGCGTAGCCCGATTTCACCTTCACCACATCGCCCATCTGGCCGAGCTTGTCGATCTGTTCAAGCAGAATGACTTCCATCTTTTTTGCTCCTTTAAGCCCGGGACTTTTTCCATTGTTCGAACAGGCCGATGCCGGCAACCGCAAGCGCCAGCCATCCCGACAGCACCAGCACCACGTAAAACGCCACCAACACCATTCCGGTGTAGGCCACCCGGCGGGCCCAGGTGTGCACCACCGCAAGGCCCAGGAAAAAATAGGGCACGGCCAGGATCATCGCCAGGTTGCGGCCGGTATACTCCATTTCCCCCGATCCCAGCAATGCCAATACGGCCGACCCCACCAACGGCCACGACATCCAATGGGGCAGTTGCAGGTCTGCATAGGAGGGCGACGGCCTGATATTCCGCTCAAACCGGAGCAAAAGGCCCTGGGCCAGGATGGCGTTGACCAGGGTCATCACCAGCCAGGATACCCCGACCGCGCCGGGAAACAGTGGCGCCATGAGCCCGACCGCCCGGGCCCGGCTGTCGGAATCCATATCCGGGGCGATTCCCTGCAGGACCTGTTCCAGATTGGTGCTGACCAGGACGGAAAAGCCCTGTTCACCCATGAGCATGGCCACCGCCACCACCAGGAATATGGCCCCCGCCAGGGCGGTCAGCCAGCAAAGCATGTCACCGGGCGGGTACCAACGGATATCAGTGGCCGGTTGGGCGGCGGTTCCGTCACCGCCACTGCCCAAGGGAGAACGCTGCAACAGCATCTGTTTGACCACCAGCAGGGCGGGCAGCGCCTGCATCAACCCGAAAACCCCGGCCGACACGGCGCCGCCCAACAGGCCAGCGGCCATGAAACCGACGGCGCCGGCGATGGTGACGGCCCGGGGGCCGAGGGCAAACCCCACCATAAACAGCGGCAGGGACGCCAGGTAAACGAATATCAGCGCCCCCGGCGCCTGGGCCAGGAAAGCCGTTGCCGAAATTGCGCTCAAAACGCCGGCGCCGATGGCGATCAGCGTTTCCTTGGCCATGGGGTTCTCCTTGTGGGGCCCGGCCCTTGGTCCGTCTTGGGGGCCGCCTTGGGGTCCGACGTGGGAAGCGGCCTACTTGATAAGGTAAGGCATCAAGGCCAGGAACCGGGCCTTCTTGATCGCCTTGGCCAATTCACGCTGCTTTTTGGCGGAAACGGCGGTGATGCGGCTGGGAACGATCTTGCCCCGCTCCGATGTAAACCGGGAAAGCAGCTTGACGTCCTTGTAATCGATCTTGGGCGCGTTCGGTCCGGCAAAGGGACAGGACTTGCGCCGGCGGAAAAACGACGGCCGCCTGCCGCTCGCCGCGCCTTTGGCGCCACCGCGGCCACCGTCGCGCCGACCGCCCCGAGGGGGGCTCATTTGTCGCCTCCTTGGTTTTTATCCGTTTTCCCGGCTTTTTCGGCTTTTTGGTCTTTTTTCCCGGCTTTTTCGTCTTTTTCGCCTTTTTTCCCGGCTTTTTCGTCTTTCCCGGCCGCTTCGGCGGTCTCTTTTTCGGGGGTTACCGTTTCGGCGGATTTGGCTTTCGGCTTATCGGCATCCGGCGCTTTGGCGTCCTTGGCATCCGGCTTATCGGCATCCGGCGCTTTGGCGTCCTTGGGCGCCGCCTTGTCGGTGCCGGCATCCTTATCTTTTTTCTTATCAAGGGGCTTCTGATCACGGCCTTTGTCATAGCCGCCGCGCCGGCCCCGGTCACGGTCACGATCATCGCCCCGTTCCCTGGCCTTGAGGACGGCGGACGGGCCTTCTTCCATCTCGTCGACTCGTGTCGTTAAAAAACGGATGACGTCCTCGTTGAGCTGCATCTGGCGTTCCATTTCCTGAATGGCCGCCGGCGGCGCGTCGATATTCAGGAGCACGTAATACCCCTTGCGGTTTTTCTTGATCCGGTAGGCGAGCGTGCGCAGACCCCACGATTCCGTCTTGGCGATGGAACCGCCTTGCTTGGTGATGATTTTTTCGAAGGTTTCCGTCAGACCATCGACTTGCGCCGATGTGACATCCTGGCGTGCGATGAACACGCTTTCGTAAAAAGACAACGTTTAAATCTCCCTTCGGATTGTCTCAACCCGGCCACGGGGTTTTCCCCTGGCGGCGAGTATAGCCGGGCCCATCCCGGCAGGAAGCATGTCAAAGGCCGGCGCACTATACACACTTGAAAGGCGTCTGCAAGCAGGCAAGACCCCCGGACCTTGACTTAGGCGCGGCGGCGCTTTACCCCGCAGCGCAAAGGGTCCGTGAGAGAGGTTCCAGGCATGTCGCGCGCGTTCGTTTTCCCCGGCCAGGCGTCCCAGGCCGTCGGCATGGGCCGTGAGGTGGCGGACGCCTTTCCCGCCGCCCGCGAGGTGTTCGAGGAAATAGACGAGACCCTCAGCCAAAACCTGTCGAGGCTGATGTTCGAGGGGCCATCGGACGAACTGTTGCTGACCGAGAACGCGCAGCCGGCGATCATGGCGGTCAGCCTTGCGGTGATGCGGGTGCTGGCCACCGAAGGCGGGCTCGACCTTGCCTCCCAGGCGGCCTTCGTCGCCGGTCATTCCTTGGGCGAATATTCGGCGCTGGCGGCGGTCGGCTCGCTCACGGTCGCGGATACCGCAGGGCTCTTGAAAACCCGCGGCCGCGCCATGCAGGAAGCCGTCCCCTTAGGTCAAGGGGCGATGGCGGCGTTGATGGGGCTTGAACTCGATGAGGTCCAGGCCGTCGCCACCGAAGCGGCCGGCAAAGAGGTGTGCATCGCCGGCAACGACAATGCCCCCGGCCAGGTGGTGGTTTCAGGCTCGATCGCCGCCGTCGAGCGCGCCATCGACATCGCCAAATCCCGGGGCGCCAAGCGGGCCGTGATGCTGCCGGTTTCGGCGCCGTTTCATTGCTCCTTGATGGCGCCGGCCGCAGAGGTCATGGCCGAGGCGCTGACAGACGTTCAAATGTCGCCGCTGCCCCTGCCGCTGGTCGCCAACGTGACCGCTCAAGCCGTCACCGACCCGGCGAAAATCCGCAGTCTTTTGGTGGAGCAGGTCACCGGCATGGTGCGGTGGCGTGAATGTGTGCTTTATATGAAGGAGGAAGGCGTCGATACCTATGTCGAAATCGGCGCCGGCAAGGTGCTTTCGGGTCTTGTTCGGCGGATCGACGGCGATGCGGCCGGCATATCCGTAGGCACGCCGGAGACAATAGAGGAATTTCTGAACGGACTTTAGGGTATGGCATGTTCGAATTGACCGATAAACGCGCCTTGGTGACCGGCGCTTCCGGCGGAATCGGCGGCGCCATTGCCCGGGCCTTGCATGCCCAGGGCGCGGTCGTGGGGCTTTCCGGCACCCGCGCCGAGGCGCTCGACGCCTTGGCAGGCGAGCTCGGCGAGGGCGCGCATGCCATGCCCGCCGACCTGGCGACGGCCGAGGGCGCCAAGACGCTGGCCAAGGATGCGGAGGCGGCCATGGGCGGGGTCGATATCCTGGTCAACAACGCCGGGCTCGCCCGCGACCAACTGGCCGTGCGGATGTCCGACGAGGACTGGCAACAGGTTCTGGACGTCAACCTGACGGCGGCCTTCAGGCTTTCAAGGGCGTGTCTCAAGGGCATGATGAAGAAGCGCTGGGGGCGCATCATCTCGATCACGTCCATTGTCGGCGTCACCGGCAATCCGGGGCAGGCCAACTATGCCGCTTCCAAGGCCGCCTTGATCGGGATGTCGAAGTCGCTGGCCCGGGAAGTGGCGAGCCGCAATATCACCATCAACTGCGTGGCGCCCGGTTTCATTACGACGCCGATGACAGATGGTCTAACGGACGAGCAGAAGGAAAGCCTGATCGGCGAGATCCCCTCGGGGCGGTTGGGGGCGCCGGACGACGTCGCCGGGGCTTGCGTGTTTCTGGCTTCGGACGAGGCATCGTATGTCACCGGCCAGACCTTGCATGTCAATGGGGGAATGGCGATGATATAGCCTCGCCAATGTAAAAAAAGTGTGTTACCAAGCGGCTCTTTGCCGCCGCCAAGGAACCACGAAAGAGACCCCCTTGGCGGGAATTATCGGGGGCAGTCAGGGACGGGCACCCAGAAAAATGGATTTCAACAACAAGCTAACCGAGGAAAGAGACTATGAGTGATGCCGCTGATCGCGTGAAAAAGATTGTTTTGGAGCACCTGGGCGTCGAAGAATCCAAGGTGGTCGAAAATGCAAGCTTCATCGACGATCTGGGTGCCGACAGCCTGGATACCGTGGAATTGGTCATGGCTTTCGAAGAGGAATTCGGATGTGAAATTCCCGACGAGGACGCCGAGAAAATTTTAACCATCAAAGACGCAATTACTTTCATTGAAGCCCATAGCTCCTAGGCGCCGACGGGCCTAGGGCTTCCTCCGGGGGCCGTCTTGGCCTTGGGTGTGTTCTTGGGGGTGTGTTCTTGTTGTTTTCGATGCGTGAGAAACCATGAGACGAGTGGTCGTAACAGGCATGGGCCTCCTAACCTCGTTGGGTTGCGGGGTCAAAACCAATTGGCAAAGCCTGCTTGCCGGTAAATCGGGCATCGGCGCCATTCAAACCTTCGATACCAGTGACCTGCCGGCCAAAATCGCCGGACAGGTGCCGTCCGGCGAAACCGAGGCCGGGCTTTTCAATGCCGACGACTGGGTGCCCCCGAAAGAACAGCGCCGCATGGACGATTTCATCGTCTATGGGCTGGTGGCGGCGATCCAGGCGGTGACCGATTCCGGCTGGATGCCCGAGGGTGAAGAGGACCGGGTGCGCACCGGGGTCATGATCGGATCGGGCATCGGCGGACTCAACGAAATCTCCAAGAACGCGATCTTGGTCGAAAACGGCAAGATCCGCCGCGTCAGCCCGTTCTTTATTCCGGCGTCGCTGATCAACCTGGTTTCGGGCCATGTCTCCATCAAATACGGATTCCAGGGGCCCAACCATTCCGTCGTCACGGCGTGTTCCACGGGCGCCCATGCCATTGGCGACGCGGCCCGGATCATCATGTTGGATGACGCCGACGTGATGGTCGCCGGCGGCGCCGAAGCCGCGGTCTGCCGGCTGGGGGTGGCCGGGTTCTGTGCGGCCCGCGCGCTTTCGACCAACTTCAACGACACCCCGGAGCGTGCGTCACGGCCCTGGGACCGGGACCGGGACGGTTTCGTCATGGGCGACGGCGCCGGTGTCGTGGTGCTGGAGGAACTGGAACACGCGAAAGCCCGCGGCGCCAATATCATGGCCGAAGTCGTCGGCTACGGCATGTCGGGCGACGCCCATCACATCACCGCCCCCGCGAAAGACGGAAAAGGCGCCCAACGCTGCATGGAAACGGCCTTGAAAAGAGCCGGCGCCAACCCGGAAGATATCGACTACATCAATGCCCACGGCACCTCGACGCCGCTTGGCGATGAAATCGAATACAATGCCGTTGAACGGGTCTTCGGCAATGGCGTCAACGGGATTACCATGTCGTCGACGAAATCGGCGATCGGCCACCTTTTGGGCGCCGCCGGCGCGGTCGAAGCAATTTTCTGCATCCTGGCGATGCGTGACGGGGTATTGCCGCCGACGCTCAACCTGGACAATCCCTCGGTCAACGGCGAGATCGACCTCATCGCCCATGAGGCCAGGGAAAAACCCGTAAAAATGGCGCTGTCCAATTCCTTCGGCTTTGGCGGCACCAATGCATCGCTTGTCTTCAAGGCGCTGACCTAATCTCGGCATTCGGTTAAGCTGCCCCATGGGCCGCCTTGCAAAAATCCTGACCACGGCTCTCAGTGTGCTGACCGTCGTCTTAGGCGGCGCGGTGCTTTTAGGCTATGGCCAATACAAACAGCCGGGGCCGTCGACAACGGAAATCACCGTGATCATCGAACGCGGCACCGGCATTGACGGCATTGCCCGGGAACTGCGCCAGGCCGGGGTCCTGGCCAATCCGCTGATATTCCGCCTGGCCGCCCGCCTGGCCGCCAGGGACAATTCGCCGAAAGCCGGTGAATTCGCCTTCCAGGCGGGAATAACGCCCGAGGGCGTGCTCCGCCATTTGCAAAGCGGCAAGACCGTGGTTCGCCGGGTGACCCTTGCCGAGGGGTTGACGACGGCGGAAATCATCGCCCAGTTGGCGGTCACGGAGGGCCTGACCGGCACTGTCCAACCGCTTCCCGGCGAAGGGGACTTGTTGCCGGAGACCTATCATTTTTCCTTCGGCGACAGCCGCCAGGATATCGTCGATCGGATGGCCCGCGCCATGACGGAGCTGTTGGCAAACCTTTGGCAGAACCGGGACCCCGGATTGCCCCTGAAAACGCCCGCCGACGCCCTGATCCTTGCCTCCATGGTCGAAAAAGAGACCGCCAAACCGGCCGAACGGTCGAGGATTGCCGCCGTCTTTCTCAACCGGTTGGGCAAAGGCATGCGCCTGCAATCGGACCCGACGGTGGTTTATGGGATGACAGGGGGCAAGCGGCCCTTGGGGCGGGCGCTGAACCGGGCCGATCTGAAAAGTCCCTCTTCCTATAATACGTATTTGATCGCCGGCCTGCCGCCGGCGCCGATCAGCAACCCGGGCGCCCAGTCGCTGGATGCGGTGTTCAGGCCCGAGGTGGGCGAGGATTTGTATTTCGTTGCCGACGGCACCGGCGGACACGTGTTTTCGGCGACCCTGGAAGAGCACAACCGGAACGTCGCCAAATGGCGGGAGTTCAAAAACAACAAGCTCAATAAAACCAACAAGGAAAGCCCGGAAACCGCCAAATAGGACGCCCTCGTTAGTCCCCGGGGCCCCCTCAGTCCTTTTTAGGCGCGCGGGTCACCAGAGGCTCCGTCCACCCCGGCGGCAGCGCTCCCAACAGCCATACCAGGAAATACATCGGCCACGGAAAGGCGATCCGGGCCTTGTTCCGCTCCAACCCCCGGCGGATGATGCGGGCGGCCTTGGCGGCGTCCATGATGAACGGCATGGGGTAGGGGTTGTTATCGGTCATTCGGGTGCGGACGAAACCGGGGCAAACCACCGAAACGCGGATTCCTTCGGGCGCCAGCGAGCCGCGCAACGCCTCTCCATACGTCTTGACCGCCGCCTTGGAAGCCGAATAGGCGGGCGCTCCGGGCAGGCCGCGAAAGGCGGCGGTGGAGCTGATGATGGCGATCTGCCCTTGGCGGCGTTCGCGCATCGGGCCCAAGGCCGGCCATACGGTGTTGAGGACGCCGGCCAGGTTAACGGCGAAAATGTCCCTGGCCTGGTTTTCGCTTTCGCCACGGCCGCCGGTGCCGGCCGAAATGCCGGCGTTGGCGATCACCAAATCGAGGGGGTGATCGGCGTCAATGCCCCTGATCCATTCGGCGGTGGCGTCGCGGTCGGCGACGTCCACGGTTTGGGCGGCGACCTCGGCGCCGAAACCGCGGCAGGCCTCGGCGACGGCCCGAAGGCGCTCTTCATTGCGGCCGGAAAGGGCGAGAAACCGCCCTGATTCGGCATAATCGCGGGCCAGGGCCTCGCCGATTCCGCTCGACGCGCCGGTGATAAGGACGGCCCCGGGGACCAAGGGTTCGGCCATAATGCCTGGGTTATAAGGCGGAATTATCGCGGTGGCGAGTTGTTCCGGTTGTTGCCGCCCACCGCCAGCGTATAAAATCCCCCAGCGTTGTTTTATGGGAGGCTGCCCGTGTCCATTTCATCGATGACCGGTTTCGCCCGAAGCGAGGGCCAGAACGATGCCTCGGCCTGGACGTGGGAAATCAAAAGCGTCAACGCCAAGGGCCTGGACGTGCGCTGCCGCGTTCCCAACAGTTTCGAGCGTCTGGAACAGGCGGCCCGCCAACGGGTCCAGGAGCGATTCCGGCGCGGCAACGTGACGCTGGCCCTGAACGTCACCTGGAACAACGGCGCCGCCGGGTTCCGGATCAACCGCGACGTGCTCGACCAGCTTCTGGAAACGGTGCCGGATATCCAAAAACGGGTTCCGGACGCGGCAACGCCGAGCATCGACGGGCTGCTAGGCCTGCGCGGCGTCATCGAACAGACGGAAATCAAGCTTTCCGACAAAGACCGGGATGCGATGGATGTGGCGATCCTGGCGGCGCTGGACAGCGCGCTCGATTCGCTTTCCGCCATGCGCGGCGACGAGGGGGAAAGGCTGTTATCGGCGCTGGAGTCGATTCTCGACGATATCGCCAGGCTTTCGGGCGAAGCGGAAAAACTGGCGGCGCTACAACCGGAAGCCATTCATGCGCGGCTGAAAACCCAGGTTCAGGAACTTCTGGAGGGAAACCCGGCCCTTCCCGAAGACCGTCTGGCCCAGGAAGTGGCGCTTTTGGCGAACAAGGCCGACCTGCGCGAGGAATTGGACCGCCTGAAGGCGCACCAGGAGGCGGCCCGGGACCTGGTTGCCGGAAACGGCGCCGTCGGCCGCAAGCTCGATTTTCTTTGTCAGGAATTCAATCGCGAGGTCAATACGCTATGCTCCAAATCCCAGGACGTGGACCTGACCCGCATCGGCCTCGACCTGAAGGCGGCCATCGAACAATTCCGCGAGCAGGTGCAAAACATTGAGTAACAGCCCACCCCGCCCCGCCGAAGCCATTTCCAGACGCGGCCTGATGCTGGTTCTGTCGTCGCCATCCGGGGCTGGCAAAACGACCATTTCAAAAGAGCTTTTGAACCGGGACCCGTCGATTTCCATGTCGGTTTCGGTAACCACCCGGCCGATGCGCCCTGGCGAGACCGAGGGCGTGGATTACCTGTTCATGGAGCAAAAGAAATTCGATGCCATGCTCAAGGCCGGCGAATTCCTGGAACACGCCACCGTTTTCGAAAATTCATACGGCACCCCGAAAGCGGCGGTCGAAAAGGCGCTCGGCGACGGCCGGGACGTTTTGTTCGACGTTGACTGGCAGGGCGCCCAACAATTGGCGGAAGCGGCCAGGGACGATCTGGTCAGTATCTTTATCCTGCCGCCGTCGACCGCGGAACTGGAACGGCGCCTCCGGGCGCGCGCCCAGGATTCCGACGACGTGGTCAAAAAACGGATGGCCAAAGCCGCCTCGGAAATGAGCCATTGGGCCGAATACGATTACGTCATCGTCAATGAAAGCGTCGAAGACAGCGTCGCCCAGGTCGAGGCGATCGTCGCCGCCGAGCGCCTGAAAAGGGAACGCCGGATGGGGCTCGGCGATTTTGTCCGCGGCCTCGGCGTCAATCCTTAAGCGCGCGCGAGGCCCGGGCCAACTGGCAGAACTGTTCAACGGACAATTCCTCGGGCCTGGCCGTCGGCTCGATGCCGAGGGCTTCAAGGTCGAGGGCAAAGGCCTTGAGGCTCGATCTCAGCATCTTGCGGCGCTGGCCGAAGGCGGCGGCGGTCACCGTCTCCAGGGTTTCCCAATCGGCCGGCGCCAGCGGTGACGCGCGGGGAATGACGTTTACCACCGCAGACGCGACCTTGGGCGGCGGGGTGAAGGCTTCCTTCGAGACGTTGAATTGATGCCGGACTTGGGCCAGCCATTGGGTGATTATCGAAAGCCTGCCGAAATCCTTGCTTCCCGGCGCGGCCATCAGGCGCTCGGCGACCTCTTTCTGGAACATCAGCGTCAGGCCTTCGAAACAGGTGATTTGGCGGAGCCACCCCAACAGCAGCGGCGTCGCGATGTTGTAAGGCAGGTTGGCGACGATGCGCCTGGGCGGCGGCGCCAGGTCCAGAACATGGGCCGTGACGTCGGCCTCCAGCGCATCCGCCTCAAGGACGTCGAGCCGTCCCGGATAGGCCTGGGACAGTTCTTCCAGCGCCTTCACACAGCGGCCGTCCCGTTCGACCGCCACCACTTTTTTAGCGCCTGTTTCCAACAAAGCCCGGGTCAACCCGCCCGGCCCTGGCCCGATCTCGATGACGTTGACGCCCTTCAGGTCCCCCGCGGCGCGGGCGATGCGGGCCGAAAGGTTGCTATCGAGCAGGAAATGCTGGCCCAGGGATTTGCGGGCGCCCAGGTTATAACGCTTGATAACGTCGCGGAGCGGCGGCAGGTCCATGGGCCGCGCGCCCTCAGGCGGCCTTGGCGGTGGCGCGGTGCCGGGCCATCGCCGCCGCCATGTCGAGCGCCGCCAGCAAGCTCTCCTCGCTGGCCTTGCCGGTGCCGGCAATATCGAAGGCGGTGCCGTGATCGGGAGACGTGCGCACGAAAGGCAACCCCAGCGTCACATTGACGGCGCTTTCGAAAGCGATGGCCTTGATCGGGATCAGGGCCTGATCGTGATACATGCAAAGCGCCGCGTCGTAAGTTTTGCGCTTTTCAGGCGTGAAAAGCGCATCAGGAGAAAGCGGACCAAAGGCGTCGATGCCGGCCTCTTGGAGCGCCGCAACCGCCGGTGCGATGATTTCAGTCTCTTCCGATCCCATGGCGCCGTCTTCGCCGGCGTGGGGGTTGACCCCGGCGACCGCCAGCCGGGGGTGGGCGATGGCGAAATCCTCTTTGAGCGCATCGGCGGCAATCAAACCGGTTTGGATAATTATCCCCGTATTCAGTTCACTGACGGCTTCGGCCAGGCCCATGTGCACGGTGACGGGAACAACCCGAAAGTCATCAGCCGCCAGCATCATCACCGGCGGCGTTTCAATGCCGGCCAGTGCCGCCAGATACTCGGTGTGGCCGGGATGGGAAAAATCCGCCGCATACAAGGTGCTTTTATGGATGGGGTTGGTAACGACGGCGGCGGCCTGGCCGGAATCCGCCAGTTCGACCGCCCTTTCGATGGCGCCGAGGACGGCCTTGGCGTTGGCCGGGTCGGGACTGCCCGGAGCCACGTCAACTGAGAGCGGCCCGGCAAAGGGGGCCTCCATCACCGGCAACGCCGAAGGAAAAACCGCCGCCGCTTCGCCCGGCGATCCGATGACCTGGACGGGCACCTGCCACGCCAACCGCCGGGCAAGGTTTTCGAGACGGGCGGGATCGTCAATAACGAAGAAATCAGGGACGCCGCTTTTACGCCGGGTCCAGGCCTTGAGCGTGATTTCGCCGCCGATGCCGGCGGGCTCCCCCATGGTCAGCGCCAAGGGTCCGGTCATAGCCTGATATCCACGAAGGCAGCCCGGCGCAAATCACGCAAATGCTGGCGCGCGGCCAAGCCCAGGCGTTCATCAATCAGCCTGTCGGCGATGCGGTCGCGTTGTGCCGCGGCGCTTAATTCGGGCTTGCTTGCCTCGGTGCGCTTGCAGACCATCAGGATAAGGACGCCGTCCGCGGTCCGCACGGGAAGGCTGGCCTTAAAAAGCGGCAGTCCGCGGACCAGGGTCCGTTGCTGCGGGGCCAGGGCGCTGGTTTTGACATCGCCGAGGTTGCCGGAAAGGGGGGAATCGATTTCCTTGCCGAACTTGTCAAGATCCTGGCAACTTTTTGCCTTTTCGCCAAGTTTTCTCGCGCCTTCCATGGTTGCGGCGAGTTCGGCCGGACTGGCGCCTTTTTCCAGCGGCAGGAGCAATTGTTGCAGATTGACGACCGGCGATTCGCCGCCGCCGGTAAGGCCTTGCGACGTTCGCCGGTCCCTGAGAAAAAGGATGTAAAACCCGTCGGCGGTGCGGACCGGCGGGGATACTTCCCCCGGCCGAAGCTTGGCAAGGGCTTTGTCCAATTCCCCCCCCAACTGGCCGAGACGGGTCCAGCCGATGTTGCCGCCCGTTTCGGCGCTGGGGCTTTTCGAGAAATTTTGCGCCAACGCCTGGAAATTGATGCCGGATTTAGCCTGCTGGATTAACCGGTTGGCGAGGCTGAGGACGTCGCCTTCATTTTCCTTTCTGTCCACGGGCAGAAGAATTTCGACGACAAGGAATTCGGGCTTGCCCTTGTTTTTTTCAATTTCGGCAAGGACTTCGTCTATTTCCTCGTCGCCGATTTGAAGGATTGGGGCAAACCGGCCGCTGAGCAATTTTCTCCAGGAGATTTCGGCTTCGATTTGGCGGGTCAGCGCCGATTTTTTGATCTGCCACGATGACAGAAAGTCATCCAATCTGCCTTTTTCCAGTTTGTTTTGTTTTTCAATCCTGGCCAAGGCTCTTTCAATTTCGCTTTCGGTCACGGGAATTCCAAGGCGCGATGCCTCTTGCCGCTTTATTTCATCGTCAATCAGGGAACGTAAGACTTGGGGCGCAAGCCGTTGGCGTGTTTCCAACGTATTGGGGAGCCCCGAAAGCGAAATGGCAAGGGATATCCGCATATTCAGATCATAAGCGGATATCATTTCATCGTTGACGACCGCTGCGATCCTCAGTGCTTCCTGGGCCCCGGTGGCTCCCGTCACCAGGGCAAGAACCAGCGGCAATATGCACAATATAAACCGTTTCATGACGATGCCGTCTGAATCTTGAAAACGAAAATTTAAGGCTCGAGGTTACCATATGGCCGACCCCCCCCGGGAACAAGTTGCCCCCGGCAGCCGTTGAAACCCGAACCGTGCCCTACCTTTGGAATATGTCCGTCCGTATTTCGCCGAGCGTCTTGAGAACGACGTTAACCGTTACCTGGTCCGTCGGTTCAAGGTCGCGGTCCTCGAAGAAAGTGCGCGATGCCCGGGTGGTAAAAATTACGCACTCGTTCTCGTAAACGAGGTTGGCGCCCAGCCTCCGCGTTTCGCCGGCGGCCAGATCGGTAACACCGGAGAAACCGACCCGCCAGAACCTGTTTAGCTGAGAACTTCCGGAAAAGTTTATTTCCTCGCGGCCGGGAAATTCACTTTCCGCCTGCTGTTCGATGAAGGTGTAGTTGGCGCCGACGCGCAGCGCGGGGACACCGGCGGCCAACGTCACTTCGTTTCTCTTCGGCGTGAGATTATCGCTGGCGAACCGGGTCCGGTAGATAAGGTCGAAATACGATCCGGGTGTGATATGAACCCGGCCCACAATGTCAGAGAAATCCTCCTCAAGGCCCGAACCCGTGACAAAGGTGTCATCGGACTTGGGCCGCCAGGATTGGCCCAGGAAAAACGAGCTGCTTCCACCCTGCTGGCCGTAAACACCCCACTTGATGCCGTAGTTGAGGCGGGGGCCGCCTTCGACCCTGTCGAGCCCCGAGAACTTGTTGGCGCTGAACAGGTTGGTGTCGTCGAATTCAAGCTCCGTGCTGTCTTCGTTGGGGATGTCGTCGGGATTGCCGCCATAGGGACTGTAGACGGCGGAGATAATCGGTTCGATGACCTGGGAGACGGATTTGCCACGCTTGACGAAGGGGTAGCGCCAATCGAGCATGACCTGGGGGACGATGCGGCCGCTGGTGCCGGAAAAGTTCGTCTTTCCTTCCCGCGCCAGATCGTTGACGTAATACAGATCGCCGTTGAGGGCGAGGGAAAGCTTATAAACGTCGCCCAACGGTCCGGTAAAAGGCAACTGCCAGCCCGGCCTCAATGACAGCCGGTGGGTATCGGAGCCATCCTCCCGGGTCAACGACAGCAAATTGAAGTCCAGCACCGTCTGGCCGCCAAAACGGCCGGGCTCGCCGAGATGGTTGTATTCGATCAAAGGCAATATCAGCGGTTCCAGACCGGGATCGTCCTCGGCCCGCAACCCCTGAAAGGCAAACCCGTTGGCGGCGAAGTAGTTGCGCTTTCTGAAGCCTTCGAAAAAGATGTTGCTTTTGAGCGATTCCGGCGATCCGAACCCGTAACGGCGCAAATAGGTGTCGTCGGTGGCGCGGTTGAAATCGAATCCGCCCCGCCAGGTATCATCAATGTCGAAGCGGCCCTCGCTTTCGATATGCCCGCGGACGTCATCTTCCGAATCCCCGCCGACAATGCTGGCGGTCAGGTTGAGATAGCCCTTCTGGAAACGGTGGCGGTATTCGCCAATGGCCCCGGACCCTTCCTCGCCGGTAATGAGCGCGGTGACGGTGGCGTCATTATGGGGGGAAATGTTGAAATAATAGGGAATCCGCCCGACAAAACCCAAGTCGGACGACCCGCCGAATGTCGGCGCCAGAAGCCCGCTCTGGCGTTTGACCGTCGGATCGGGGTGAGAGAAATACGGCGTATAGGCAACGGGCACGCCAAAAACCTCCAGCCAGGCGTCGCGGTACTCAATGGTCCTGGTATTCTTGTCATGAATTATTTTCACCGCCTTGACCTGCCACAGCGGCGGCTTTTCCGGATCGTCCGGGCACAGATTACAGGGGGAATAGACGCCTTTGCGCATTTCCGTGATGATCCCGGCGGAACGCCTGGCGCCGGTGGCGGCGATGCGCGCCTTGTCGGTCAGGATGATGCCGATGCTTTCGATGATGGCGTCCTTGAGATCGCCGGAAACCGCCATTTTGTCCCCGAAAATTCTTTCTCCCCCCGGTTCGGTCAACTGAACGTTTCCCGTAGCGATAACCACGTCGGTGTTCTGGTTGTAGGTGATCATGTCGGCCAGGAGTTTCCGTTGCCCCTGGATGATTTCGACGTTGCCGGTTGCGGTGACGATGCCGGTTTCCTCGTCAAAGCTCATCTGGTCGGCGCTCAGGTTGATGGGCAATCCAGGAGCGGTCTTTCCGCTTTGCTCCGGCGCCGCCGGTTTTTCGGTTACCGGCCTGGATTTGGCGGCCGGTGACGGGAGCGTACTCGCCTTAACACCCGGTTCGGCCACCGGCCGAGACGCCGGCCGGGCGCCGGTCTTTGGATCCCCCTGGGGATTATAGGGACCAGGGTACCAGAGCGTGCCAAGGGGCTTGCTCGATGGCCTTTGCGGTAGCGCCGGCGCGGGCGCCGGCTGGATGACCGGCGTCGGCTGTGGCGCCGGGGGGCTCCCCGTGGGGTCGTATGCGCCCGGGTACCAGAGGGTGCCCAGCGGTTTGTCCTGCCGGGGCGCGCCAATGGGCGGCGGCTCAGGGATTTTGACGGCGCTCGGCGCCGGTTGGGCAGGGGCCGGGGGCGCCGGTTTTACGACGGGAACGGGCTCCGCCGCGGGGACCGGCGCAGGCGGCTTGTACGGGCCCGGGTACCATAATGTCCCGAGGGGCTTTTCCGGCTCCGGCGGGTTGCCACCGGTGGTCGCCGCCCCGGCGCCGGAGCCGAGGAAGCCGCTAATCAGCACGGCCGAAATTGCTATGATATGTCTCAGGTCAAACCGCATGGAAGGCTATCCGTCCTCCAGATGAAGAAGCGTCGCCAACCCCAGCAGGGTCGCGACCCCGCACGGCGTCCAGGCGGCCAGGACCACCGGTATGCTATCGGACAATCCCAGGGCAAAGACAATGTCAGAGAAAAAATAAAGGACAAAGCCGGTCAACACACCACCGGCGATAACGAACGTCGTGCCGCCCTGTCTTGAATGGCGGAGCGTAAAGGTTGCGGCGATGAGCACCATGGCACACATGAGGAACGGCGCCGCCAATAAGGTGTGCAGGTAAAGCCGGTGCCTGACGGCCGAGAACCCGGCCTTTTCGAGGGTGCCGATGAAACCCGGAAGATCCCAAAAAGACATGGTTTCCGGCGATGCGAAGCTGTCCTGGATTTTACTTAGGGTCAAGTCCGTGGCCAGCCAATAATCCTTTTCAAATTGCGGTATGGTTGCCGGGCTATGCACCCAGGCGTTGCTCATGTGCCAAAAGCCGTCCTCCAGGCGGGCTTTTTCGGCGTCAATGCGCCCGCGGAATTTGTCTGCCCCTTGGTAAATGAAAACAACGACGTTTCTCAATTCCACTTCGTCGCCCGTCTGCAGGATAGAATCCGAATGCACGACCGACTGTCCGTCCGCATTGGCCTGACGCAGCCACACGCCGCCCCGGGACAAAGCAAGGAAGCTTTTGTTGCCTTTCAGGTGTTGGGCCTCGAGCCGTTCAAACCGGGTCAGCGTCATCGACGCAAGCGGGTTGAGGATGGCCACCTGCAAGATGCCCAGCACAAAAGCGATGACAATGACCGGAAACAGAAATTGCCAAGCCGATACCCCGGCGCCCCGCGTGATGACCAGTTCATGGGTCCGCGTCAGCCTCCAGAACGCCGCCATGCCGCCGAAAAGAACGGCAAAGGGAAAAGCCTCCTGGCCCATGTGGGGCAACTTCAAAAACGCCATTTCCATGATATTGGAAAAAGTGACGTCCGGCCTGGCCGCGGCCCGGCGAAGAAGTTCCACGGCATCGAAAACCACGATCAGGAAAAGAAACAACCCAAACAGGACGGCGAAGCTCAACAGAAAATGGCGGCCGATATAGAACGAAAGGGTAGTTGATAGGCGCACGCTTTAAGGGCTCCTTCTATGTCAAGCAGGCTGGAATTCGGCGCGTGTTACGCGTCGTCGTTGCCATAGGGTCATGAATAAATAGCCGATGATGATGGGCGTTATCCCGTGAACATACAAAAGCGGGACAAAATCCAGGTTCTTGGCGATAAGGTTTTCCAATGCCATGAAACTCCCTTGAAGGGTGACCATGATGGCGATGGCCAAAGCAACCTGACGGGCCTGGGAGCGGCGGCTGAAACTGCCGGAAATCAGACAGGCCAGCCCGACAAACGTGAACCCGAGAGCCGCCAGGGGCGACACCAGCCGTTTATGGCCCTCGACGTGGAATTTTCCGAATTCCTTGGCCCCCATTTTCCCGGCGAACTTTTCGATATTGAAAAGCTCGTTCAAGTTCCGTTCCCGGGGTTCGCGATAGCGGTCACCGATGTCCTCATTGGTGGTCGTCAGGTCGAAGACGTAGCGGTCAAAATAAAGGATCGACAGCTTGTTGGTTTTCTTGTCCACGGATTGCCGGTTGCCGTCGAACATAACCACCCGCCCCCCTTCCTTGGTGTCGACGATGGCGCCCTTTGCCGCCATTAAGGTAAACGGATGGTTCTTGTCGCGCTGATCGTGGACCAGAATGCCCAACAATTGCCCGTCGCTGGTGCGTTGGCGCACATAGACGGTAATGCCCTCCGTCACCGCGTTGAAGGCCCCCTCCTTGAGAAGGATATGGCCGTAGTTGTGGCGGATATCCCATTGTAATTCCCGGAACTTCTTGTATGTCTGGGGGACAAACTGAAGGTTCAGGGCATACCCGAAAACCATGACGATCAGTGCTAAAATCAGCGCCGGCTTGGCCAGCGCAAACTGGCTCACGCCGGCGGCCCGCATAACCATCAGTTCCCGATCGGTAATCAGTTTTGAATAGGTGAACACGACCACCGTAAACAGCGCGATGGGCAGCACGATGACCAGGAAATTGGGCAGAAGCAGCACCGTCAGATAGGCGAACATCCCCGCCGTCAGCCCGCGGTTGACGATCATCTCTATGAATCGCAGCGACTGCGACAGCCAGATAATGCAGGTCAGACCCAAGGTCACCAGGATCATACCCACGAACAACTGCCGCAGAACGTATTTTGTAAAACCGTTCATGGCCGGGTTTTGATTGTTGAATCTGGCCCAAACTGTGGGAAAAGTGCCAAAAAATCAAGGACTAACCGATTTTTTGGTTTTTGGGACGCTATCCGTCCCGGTTCGGGAACCGGGAATTATTGGTCTCGGCCCGAAAACCGGGAATTATTGGTCTCGGTTCGGGAACCGGGAATTATTGGTCTCGGCCCGAAAACCGGGAATTATTCGTCTGCGCCCGGAAACCGGGCGACGGCGGACCAGCCCTCAGTCACTGTCAGGCCAAGGGCTTCGGCCTGGACCAGGATTTGATCGGCGTAAAACCGGGCGGTGACGATTTTGTCGGCCAGGAAAGGCTTATCATCGCCGCCGGCCGCCAGGCGGCTTTCAGCCACCAGGGCCGCCTTTGCCATCAGCCAGCCGCCCGTCACCACGCCCATCAGCCTGAGATAGGGAACGGCCCCCGCGGCGATGGCTTCCGTGTCCCGGGCGTGGGTGGCGACGATCCAGTCCGTCGCCCCCTCAAGCGCGTCAATCCCTTTGGACAAGACGTCCCCGATGGCGCTTAAATCTTTGCTCCCGGCGCCGGCAAGGGAATCCAAGAGTTCCCGCATGGTCGCGATCTGGGCCTTGGCGGAAACGCCTTTTTCGCGGGCGACCTTGCGGTTGATCAGGTCATTGGCCTGGATGCCGTTGGTGCCTTCGTAAATGGCCGCGATTCGGACGTCGCGCAGGAATTGGGGAGCGCCCGATTCCTCGATGAACCCGGCGCCGCCAAGAACCTGGATACAGGTGTTGGCGACCTCGATGCCGGTGTCCGAGCTCCAGGCCTTGACCACGGGCGTCAACAAATCCACCAGCCCCTGCTTTTGCCTGCGGATTTCCCCGTCGGGGTGGCGCTTGGCGGTATCCATGGCCGCCGCCACGAAATAGGCCAACGCCCGGATGGCTTCGGTCTGCGCCCGCATGGACAGCAACATGCGGCGGACGTCCGGGTGGCGGTCGATGGTGACGGACCCGGCCTCGGCGCCGCCGCTGCCGCCGGGGGCCCGGCCCTGGACGCGCTCTCCGGCATATTGACGGGCGTGTTGATAGGCGCGCTCGGCAATGCCGACGCCTTCCAGGCCGATCGCCAGCCGTGTCGTGTTCATCATCGTGAACATGCATTCGATGCCCTTGTTTTCCTCGCCGATCAGGTAGCCGGTGGCGCCGCCGTCCTCGCCGTAGGCCATGACGCAGGTGGGGCTGGCGTGGATTCCCAGTTTGTGTTCCAGCGAAAGACAACGCATGTCGTTGCGGTCGCCCAAGGTTCCGTCTTCGTTGACCAGGAACTTCGGCACCAAAAACAGCGACAGCCCCTTGATTCCCTCCGCCCCGTCCGGAGACCGCGCCAGCACCATGTGGAGGATGTTTTGGCTGAGATCCTGTTCGCCGTGGGTGATGAAAATCTTCTGGCCGGTGATCCTGTAATGGTCGCCCGCCTTGACCGATTTGGTCTGCACCTTGGACAGGTCGGACCCGGCCTGGGGCTCGGTCATGTCCATGGTGCCGGACCATTGGCCCGAGACGAGCCTTTTCAGGAAAACCGACTTCAGCGCCTCTGAGCCGTGGGTGGTGAGAAGCTCCGCCGCCCCCTGGTTGAGCATCGGGCACAGGGTGAACGCCATGTTGGCGGCGTGCCAGATTTCAAATGTCGCCGTCTGCAACAGCCACGGCAGCCCCTGGCCTCCGTATTCGGCTTCGAACGGAACGCCGTTCCATCCGCCCTCGATAAAACGGGCATAGGCTTCCGGGAATCCCTTGGGCGTGCGGACGACGCCGTTCTCAAGCGTGCAGCCCTCGATGTCGCCGGGGCGGTTCAACGGCGCCAGGACTTCCGATCCCAGCTTGCCGGCCTCGTCGAGAATGGCGTCCACCAAATCGGGCGTCACCTCGCCCATGCCCTCAAGCCCGGTGATGTCGTCAAGGCCGGCCAGTTCGTTGATCACGAAGCGCATGTCGTCGATCGGCGCCTGATAGGCGGTCATCCCTTGTGGTTCTCCGGTGCTTGGGTGGAATTCCGCCAACTGAACACCAACGTCGGGGCGGTGTCCAGGGCCTACGGCTTCGGCTCGACGGCGCCGCCCGCCGCCTTCCAACCGTCGATGCCGCCTTCCAGGGTGCGGGCGTCGAGCCCGAGCGCCCGAAGGACGTCGCTGGCGCCCTGGCTGACCTCGTGGCCGAGCACGCAATAGCAGACCACCGGCCCGCCGCCGGCAAACGCGGCGCCCCAGTCGTCCACCGCCGCCGGATCGCGCCACTGGGCACCGGCAATGACCACCGTGTCCTCGTCATAGGCCGGCTTCTTGCGGACGTCGAGGATGGTGACGTTGCTTTGCCGAGCCAGTTGATTGACGGTGATCGAGGTCTTCATCGCATTGATCTCCTTGATTAGAGCCCGAACGCGGCACCGATCAAAAAACCGGCGCCGACCAGGACCGAGACGTTGAAGCGGCCCGTCGCCAGCAGGCCGAAGGCGATGACGGCGGCGCCGATCATCATCCAATCGACGCCTTCAGCCGGGAAAAACACCGCCGTCGCGAGAAATACGCTGAGATTGAGGATGACCCCGACCACCGCCGCGGTGATCGCGGCCAGCGCATTGCGGGCGTAGCGATTTTCCTGCAGCCGCTCGACATAAGGCGCGCCGGTGAGAATCAACAGGAACGACGGCAGGAAGGTGACATACGTGGTCAGGGCGGCGGCGATAATTCCCTGCATCGCCGGCCCGAGCGCGCCGCCACTGCTCCATCCGGCGAAATAGCCGACATAGGTGGTGACCAGGATCAGCGGGCCCGGCGTGCTTTCGGCCAGCGCCAGGCCGTTGATCATGTCGCCGGGGGTCAGCCACCCGTAAGCGTTGACGCCGGCTTCGGCAATATAGGGAAGCACCGCGTAGGCACCTCCGAAGGTGACGAAGGCCGCCGTGGTGAACAGCCTGGCGATGCCGGCAAAGGGCTCGGTCCCCAAGGTAGCGATTACGCCGACCACCGGGACGGCCCAAAGGGCGGTGAAGATACCGACCATGAAGATCAGACGGCGGGCGAAGCCGCGGCCCGACGGTGCCGCCTCGGGCGCCGTTCCGGGGCTGGCGTCGGCGTGTCCGTTGGATGAGAACTGGATCCAGGGTGCCGGCGCCGCGAGGATGCCGATGGCGGCGGCACTGAGCACGACGGCAGGAAACGGCACGCCGAGGAAGTAAAGAGAGACGAACGCCGCCGCCGCCATGGCCAGGCCGGCCCAGGTGTTGCAGGTGCGCCGCCCGATGCGCCAGACCGCCTGCACGACGATGGCGACGACGACCGGCTTAATGCCGGTGAAGGCCGCCGTGATCAGCCTGTGGTCGCCGTGGGCCGCCGCCAGCCAGGCCAGGAACACCATCAGCACCACGCCGGGTACGACGAAGGCGGTGCCGGCGATGACGGCGCCTTTGACACCGTGCAGGCGCCAGCCGATATAGGCCGCCAACTGCTGGGCTTCCGGGCCCGGCAGCAGCATGCAGAAATTGAGGCCGCGCAGGAACGCGCCCTGGTCGATCCAGCGCCGCTTATCGACGCATTCCGTTTGCATGATGGCGATCTGGCCGGCCGGGCCGCCGAAGCTGATGAAGCCGAGCTTGACCCAAAACCGCACAGCGTCGGCAAAGGAAACGGTTTGCCGTGGGGAAATATTTTCGCCGCCCATGTTCACCCCTCCTTTCCACGGCCCGTCCGGGGCCGGTGAATCAAAGGGCAGAACTTGGACGGCGTTATCGAGCGGCCGCCTTGGCGTCGCCGGGCGTCTGCCACGGGCCCGGCGGCGGTTATATAGAATAAAAGGGGGATCGCGCGCAAGTGTCTTGTCGCCGCCCTTAGCCCGCCGCCGGCGGTTGCTCGCGGGTGAACACCCATTCCCTGTCGCCGGAAAGCTCCGGCCGGAAGGCATAGCCGTCTTCGGAAAAGGATTTGAGCTGATGGGGAGATTCCAGCCTGTTCTTGATCATGTAGCGGGCCATGGCGCCGCGCGCCCTTTTGGCGAACATGCCGAGCACCTTGTCGACGCCCGCCTTGACTTCCTTGAACACCGGCGTGATGACCGGGCCTTTCAGGTCGCTCACATGGACCGCCTTGAAGTATTCCTTGGATGCCAGGTTAATAACGCTCGGGTCCGGCTGCTTGTGGACGACGTCGTTGATCGCCGCCGTCAGCCGCCCGTCCCAGAAACCGTAAAGATCGCCGCCCCGGGGCGGCATGAACCGGGCGCCCATCTCCAGCCGGTAGGGCTGGATAAGGTCGAGCGGCCGGAGCACCCCGTAAAGGCCCGACAGGATCCTCAAATGGTCCTGGGCGAAGGCCATGTCGGCTTTGTCTAGGGTGCGGGCGTTCAGCCCGATATAGGTGTCGCCGTTGAAAGCCAGCGCCGCCTGCTTGGCGTTGGCCAGCGTAAAGGGCCGGGAAAACGCCTTGAACCGCTTGTAATTAAGGTCCGCCAGCCTGTCGGAGAGCTTCATGGTCCGGGCCAGGTCCTTGCGGTTGAGGCCGCGGGCCATTTCCACCAGGACTTCCGTATCGTCCAAAAACTGGGGCTGGGTGTGTTTGGCCGTTTCCGGCTCGGTTTCAAAATCCAGTTTCTTGGCGGGTGAGATCAGGGCGAGCATGAGGCGGGGTCCGTTTTGGTGGATAGGGACGGTTTTATCGTGCCTTCATATAATAACTTTGCCCGCCTACGGGAAGGGGAAATAGAAGGGAAAATACTTGCCGGCGGGACTCCGCGAAAACGATTTTTACTTGAATTAACATTCATAAAATAACTATTAAGTGTGAGGGGGACATTGCCATGCCGCAAAAAGTAGGAAAAATTGAAATCCACATGGGGCCAAGCCAACTGGGGGCGCCCGACGACCTGGAGGCGGCGATCATCGACTTCATCGACGGGGCGGAAAAAAGGCTGGAGGTGGCGATCCAGGAACTGGAAAACGAAAACATCGTCAAGGCGTTAATCCGGGCGCGCCAGCGCAAGTGCGTCGTCAAGGTGGTCCTGGAGGGCAGCTATCTCAGCGTCGATCGCGCCCGAGCCGAGCCGTTCGAGTCCGGCGGGTCGAACGAAGAAAACCGTATCCTCCATGACGCCATCCTGCGCGCCAACATCAACGTCAAGACGGACTTCAATCCCCATATTTTCCACCAAAAGTTTATCATCCGGGACCGCAAATCGCTGTTGACCGGCTCGACCAACTTTACCCCGACGGGGACGGGCCAGAACCTCAATCATCTGGTCATCGTTCACGACAAGGACATCGCCAAAATCTATTACCGGGAATTCAAGGAAATCCAACAGGGCCATTTCGGCAAATTGAACGAGGGCCACGATCCGGCGCCGCCCGATGTGGAGGTTTCGAAGGTTCCCATCCGGGTCGTCTTCGCTCCCGATCACAACCCCGAGATGGAAATCATGAAGCAGATGCAAAAGGCCAAGAAGCGCATCGACTTCGCGATTTTCACCTTTTCCCAGTCGTCGGGAATCGACGACACCATGATCGCCATGGTCCAGGCCGGGCGCAAGATCCGGGGCGCGTTGAACGGCGAGGCGGCCAACCAGAAATGGGCGGCGACCCGCCCGGTCCGCAATGCCGGGGCCGAGCTCCACCTGGTCCGCAAGAAGGGCAGGCTCAATAAA
>CAZVFL010000031.1:0-27932 GCA_964626025.1 uncultured Thalassospiraceae bacterium | reverse complement strand
TTCTAAAAGAGGACATTTAGGTACATTTGCGTACATTTAGGTACATTCCGACCAGGATTTTCCATAATCCGGGATGGCGGCCTCGATTAGCGGAGCCTAATCCTTGACATCCGGCAACCCTGGACACATACGGCAAACACCCCTTTGCCATACGCATACCTTTCGCCTCGTGATAGAACGGATAGAACCCTGGCTACCAGAATGCGGGGATTGGACTATACTCTCTGTGCCCGCCCGTGCTGGAAAATGGGGACAAACCATTGGACATGCTTGACATTATTGGTCGTCTGTTATGCTGGCTGGGGTTTCATGATTTTGAGATCCTTGAGACAACGTTCGGCTTTGGTGACAGTGGTAACGTCGAAAAGGTTCAATGCCGTCGCTGCCGGTTGATGTACACCCGCGAAGTTTGAGCCATCGCCTCTTAGCCGTCCTCGCCGCCCGCCTCGGTATCAATGGGCACGCCGGGTTCCGACTTGGCGGCGCGGATCGACAGCGCCGACTTGACGTGGCTGACGTTGGCAGCGGCGGTCAACTTGGTGGTCAGGAACGCCTGATAGGCGTCCCAGTCGGCGGCGACGATCTTCAGCAAAAAGTCCGTCTCGCCGGCCAGCATGTAGCACTCGCGGACCTCGGGCCAGCCGCTGACGGTCTCCTCGAAGGCCTCAAGGTCCGGCTCGGCTTGGCTTGACAGTCCGACCTGGGCGAACACGGTGACGTGGTAGCCCAGGGCCTTGGGGTCAAGATCGGCGTGATAGCCGAGGATAAAGCCGGCGGTTTCCAGCGCCCGGACGCGCCTGAGACACGGCGGCGCCGAAATGCCGGCGCGGCGGGAAAGCTCCACGTTGGTGATGCGGCCCTCGGCCTGCAGATCCTTGAGGATGCGGCGGTCGATTCGGTCGAGCTTGACCCGTTGCATGTTTGGTTCCCCGATTATTCCCCGATAATTTCCCGATAATTCCCTTGGCGCCCCCTGAACAGCAATTTTCTTGCGAAATTATCTTGCTATGGGACGAAATTAACTTACCCGGCCCGGGCAGGCAACCCAAACCGCCAGACCCGAGGTTGCCCTTAGGCCCGGGTGTTCCTATCTTGGGGAGCTTTCAGGGGAATCCTCCATGGCGGACACGCACCACTCCAAAGTCCTGATCATCGGCTCCGGCGCCGCCGGTTATACGGCCGCCATCTATGCGTCGCGCGCAAACCTCAAGCCTTTACTGGTGCGTGGCCTGCAACCGGGCGGGCAGATGACCATCACCACCGACGTCGAGAACTACCCCGGCTTCGCCGAGACAGTCCAGGGGCCGTGGCTGATGGATCAGATGCAGGAACAGGCCAAAAACGTCGGCACCAAGATGTTCGAAGACATCATCGTCGAGGCCGACCTGTCGGCGCGTCCTTTCCGGGCGAAAGGCGATTCCGGCGCCGTTTACACCGGCGACACGTTGATCATCGCCACCGGCGCCAGCGCCCGTTGGCTGGGCCTGGAAAGCGAGCAGAAGTTTTCCGGCTATGGGGTTTCGGCGTGCGCCACCTGCGACGGATTTTTCTTCCGCGACAAGCCGGTGGCGGTCATCGGCGGCGGCAATACGGCGGTCGAAGAGGCTTTGTTCCTGACCAATATCGCGTCCAAGGTTACGTTGATCCACCGGCGCGACAAACTGCGCGCCGAAAAAATCCTCCAGGACCGGTTATTCAAGAACGACAAGATCGAACCGGTGTGGGACAGCGTCCTGGACGAAGTCGTCGGCGATGAGGATCCGCCGGGGGTGACCGGCATCAAGGCCAAGAACGTCAAAACCGGCGAGATTACGGACATTACCGTTGACGGCGTCTTCATCGCCATCGGCCACGACCCTAATACCGGGCTGTTCAAGGGCCAGTTGGACATGGATGAAAACGGCTACATCATCACCAAGCCCGACAGTACGGTGACCAGCGTCGCCGGCGTGTTCGCCGCCGGTGACGTCCAGGATCATGTCTTCCGCCAGGCGGTGACCGCGGCGGGCACCGGCTGCATGGGCGCGCTCGAGGCCGACCGGTTCCTGGCCGAACACGCGGACGCCGCCGAAGCCGCCGAATAAGGTCATGGACTGGGACAAGCTCCGCGTTTTTCATGCCGTCGCCGAGGCCGGCAGCTTCACCCATGCCGGCGACACGCTGAACCTTAGCCAGTCGGCGGTCAGCCGGCAGATCTCCGGCCTTGAGGAAAGTCTCCAGGTGAAGCTGTTCCACCGCCACGCCCGCGGCCTGAAGCTGACCGAACAGGGCGAAGCGCTGTTCCAGACGGCGCACGACGTGTTCGCCAAGCTGGCCATGGCCGAGGCCCGGATCGCCGAAAGCAAGGAAAGGCCCCAGGGGCCCTTGAAGGTGACGACCACGGTGGCCTTCGGCTCGGTGTGGCTGACCTCCAGGATCAAGGAGTTCCTGACCCTTTATCCGGACATTGACGTGTCCCTGGTGCTCGCCGACACCGAACTGGACCTGTCCATGCGCGAGGCCGACGCCGCCATCCGCATGATGCCGCCCCGCCAGCCGGACCTGATTCAACGCCACCTGATGACCATGCGCTATCACGTTTATGCGGCGCCCGAATACCTGAAGGAAAAGGGCATGCCGAGAAAGCCCGAAGACCTGGACGACCACAAGATCATCGTCTACGGCGAAGACGCGACGCCGCCGGTCGAAAACCTCAACTGGCTTTTGGAGGCCGGCACCAAGGCCGGGCCCCGCCAGCCGGTTCTCCGGGTCAACAGCATCTACGGCATTTACCGGGCGGTGCAAAGCGGCCTCGGCATCGGGGCGCTGCCCGATTACATGAGCCGGCAGGCCGGCAACCTGGTGGAGATCCTGCCCGAGCTCCGCGGGCCGACCATCGACGTTTACTTCGTCTATCCCGAAGAACTGAGGAAGTCCAAGCGAATAGGGGTGCTTCGGGATTTCCTGGTCGGCAAGCTGGCCGGCGGCGGCGTGTAAACAGGTAAAAATCGGACTTTTTGGCGCCCGTTTCCATAGAAAATTCATGTTTTTCAAATAGTTATAAGCTATGCAAAAAAAGCATGGCTGAGTTGCGGGAATGAGGGTGGAAACTCCGGTCGGGGATTCCTATATTTTCCTTACGTGATGTTGCGATGCAACATCATATATCCAGGCACCAAGCCTGGAATAAGAGGGTCCGCCCAACCCCCCGGGTGGGTCCTCGCGTCTCCCAGACGTGAAGCCTCCCTGTTTAAACTCGCCGGGCTTTTTCGAAAGCCCGGCTTCTTTTTGGGTGGGGGGAGCTTGGTGGCGGCTATTCCGACTTCTCCGCCGCCTGGCGTTGGGAAACGACGGCGGCGGCTTCCTTGCCCGACAGCTCTTGCAGATGGTCGAATTCCCACTGGAAGGTGCCGACGCCCAGCGTCATCGAGCGGAGCTCGATAATCAGGTCGTGCATTTCCGATTGCGGCAACTGCACCGACACTTGGTCCCAGCCGTCCCAGCCGGCCTTGCCTTCAAAGCCCAGAATCTGCCCCCGCCGGCCCGAGACCAGGCGTTGGATCTTGGACGTGAACTCGGATGGCAGCGTGATCTCGACCTGGTAGATGGGCTCCAGCAGCACCGGGTTGCAGTTGGGCATGCCTTCACGCATGGCCAGGCCGGCGGCCTTCTTGAATGCCATGTCGGAACTGTCGACGGCGTGGAACTGGCCGTCGGTCAAGGTCACCGAGATGTCGACGACAGGGAAACCGAGCGGCCCCCGGACCATGAATTCCTTGACCCCGTTTTCCACCGCCGGGATGTATTGCTTGGGCACGACGCCGCCGCGGATGACATTCGAGAACTCGAATCCGGTTCCCCTGGGCAACGGCTTGATGTCCAGATGCACGTCCCCGAATTCGCCGTGGCCGCCGGACTGTTTCTTGTGCCGGGCGTGCTGGGAAACGGGCTTGCGGATGGTTTCCTTGTAGGGGACCTGGGGCCGTTGGGCGGTGACGCCAAGACCGTACTTGTTCTTGAGCTTGTCGATGGAAACCAGCAGGTGCATCTCGCCCTGGCCCCAGAGAAGGAATTCGCCGGTGTCGGGGCTGGATTCGTATGAAAGGGACGGGTCCTCTTGGGCCAGTTTGGCCAGCGCGCCGGAAAGTTTGACTTCGTCGTCCCGGTGCTCGGCTTGAATAGCAAGCGAGAACAAGGGCTTCCGGACTTCCGGCCAGTCGGGTCCTTCATCGTTGCCGGATTCGGAAAGCACCGCGCCGGTGTCTATTTTGTCCATCCGGCCCAAGGCCACCACCTCGCCGGGGCCGGCCTTGGCCAGTTTGTCGTGCTTCTGGCCCAGCGCGCTGTGGATGCCGCTGACCCTCTGGCCGTTGAGGGTCATGCCGTCCGTGACCTCGCCGCGCCAGACCCTGGCAAAGCTGAGCTTTCCGGCATGCCCGGCGTGTACCGTCTTGAACACCTGCGCCAGGGTGTTCCCGGACCCGTTGATGCCCAGCCCGTTGGCGGTCGCCGCCGCTTCCGGGCATTCGTGGCGCAAGGCCTTCATGAGCCTGCGAACGCCGTTATCCTTTTCGGCGGAACCAAAGAACACCGGCACGATGAAGCCCTGTTGCAGGTCATTGGAGAGGCTTTGGTAAATCTCTTCGGTGGACGGGATCACGTCTTCCAACAGGTTTTCCAGCAACGTGTCGTCGAAATCGGCAAGGCTTTCCAGCATCTCGGTGCGGGCTTCCTGTTCACGGTCCCGGAGGGATTCGGGAATCTCGATCAACTCCGAGGGTTTGCCGGGGGTCCACTGGAACGCCCGTTCCGAGACCAGGTCCACATGGCCGGTGACATTGTCGCCGCCGCGGATGGGAATTTCGCGAAGCACCAGCGGCCGGTCGGAAAGAACTTGCAGGGCTTCCAGCATTTCCTTCACGCTGGAAACGGCGGTATCCATTTTATTGATGAACAGGATGTGCGGGATGCCGCTTTCCCCCAGCAGCTTCAAAAACGGCGCCACGGTGAGCGCCCTTGACACATCGGGCTCGCAGACGACGATCGCCGTGTCGGCGACCGTGAGCGTGTTGATGGGTTCCTGGATAAGCTCGATGGAACCAGGGCAATCAAGGAACGTCCAGGATTCGTCCAAATAGGTGGCCGAGGCGATATTGACCTCGGTGCTCATGTGGCGGTCTTTCGCTTCCTTGGTTCCGTCGCCGACCGCGTAGCCTTCCTTGGCAGACCCCTTGCGGCCAATGACGCCGGTCGCCACGAGGATGCTCTCCAGAAGGGCCGTCTTGCCGGAAAGGTAAGGGCCGACAATCGCGGCAACCCGCGGCCCGGATGGGTCTTTGGTGGCCATATAATCCTCCCTCGATCGTTTTTTACGATCAGACGCGCGGGTTGTTCGTCCTGCTTCGGCCTATTACCGGAAAAGGGTAATACGCCCCGCTGGGGATGCAAGAAAAAAGGAGTCCCTTTACGCCAGTTGGGCAGAGGCGCGCTGGATGCGCTCACACGCGTCCTCCAGAAGCTCCGTCGAGGTGGCGTAGGAAACGCGGAAACAGGGCGAAAGCCCGAAGGCCGCCCCCTGGACCACGGCCACGCCTTCGGTTTCCAGAACGTAGGTGACGAAGTCCTCGTCCGTCTCGATGGTTTGGCCCCCGGGCGTTTTCTTGCCGATGGCGCCGGCGCACGACGGATAGACGTAAAACGCGCCCTCCGGCGTCGGGCAGTCCAGGCCCGGCGCCTGATTGAACATGCTAACCACCAGGTCGCGGCGTTCCTTGAATATCTTGTTGTTGTCGGCGATGAAGTCCCGGGGACCGTTGAGCCCCGCCACCGAGGCCGCCTGGCTAATCGACGACGTGTGCGTGGTGGATTGCGACTGCACCATGGTCATCGCCTTGATCAGGTCCTTGGGCCCGCCGGCATAGCCGACCCGCCAGCCGGTCATGCAAAAGGCCTTGGACATGCCGTTCAAGGTCAACGTCCGGTCCTTCAGCCCCGGTTCCACCTGGGCCAGGGTCGAGAACTCAAAATCGTCATAGACGATGTGCTCGTAGATGTCGTCGGTCAGCACCCACACGTGTTCGTGCTTCATCAGCACGTCGGTCAGCGCCTTCAGGTCGGCCCTGGTATAGGCGGCGCCGCTGGGGTTGGAAGGCGAGTTCAGGATCAGCCACTTGGTTTTGGGCCCGATCGCCGCCTCCAGGTCGTCCGCCGTCATCCGAAAGCCGTTCTCGGCCGGGCAGTCGACGAACACCGGCTTGCCCTCGAACATGAGCGGGATATCCGGATAAGACACCCAATAGGGCGCCGGGATGATGATCTCGTCGCCCGGGTTCACGGTCGCCATCATGGCGTTGAAGATGATCTGCTTGCCGCCGCAGCCGACGGCGATTTCGTCGACGGAATAATCCAAGCCGTTCTCGCGCTTGAACTTGGCGGAAATGGCTTCGCGCAGTTCGGGGATGCCGTTGACGGGCGTATAGCGGGTGACGCCGTCGTCCATGGCCTTCTTCGCCGCCTCGATGATATGGGGGGGCGTGTCGAAGTCCGGCTCGCCGGCGCCGAGGCCGATGACGTCCTTGCCTTCGGCCTTCAAATCACGGGCCTTCTGGGTGACCCCAATGGTGGGACTGGGCTTGATCAGGCCCAGGCGCGAAGCGACGAAAGACATTGCCGTGATTCCTGACGTAAAATTTTAAAAAAACAAGCGACTGTCTTCTCAAGGTCCGAACATTAGGTCCGCCGCTGGCCCGGCGCAAGTAGGGAAACATGGCCCGGCCGGTTGTTTTTCCGGACTCGCCTTTGGCCCTTTCTCCGGCCACTATAAAGCCCCATGGCCACCCAGGAAATCTCCATGTCCCACGTCATGCCCCAGAGGCGCGGCCCGGCACCGGGCGGGAGGCCGTTCCGGCTGACGTCGCCTTTCGAGCCCGCCGGCGACCAGCCCGAGGCCATCGCCGAGTTGACCAAGGGGCTGGAGGAAGGCGAGCGCGACCAGGTTTTGTTGGGCGTCACCGGGTCGGGCAAGACCTTCACCATTGCGCACGTGGTTCAGAATTTGCAGCGCCCGACCCTGGTGCTGGCTCCCAACAAGACGCTGGCGGCGCAGCTTTACGGCGAAATGAGGGATTTTTTCCCCGAAAACGCGGTCGAGTATTTCGTCTCGTACTACGACTACTACCAGCCGGAAGCCTACGTGCCGCGCACCGACACCTATATCGAGAAAGACGCCTCCATCAACGAACAGATCGACCGCATGCGCCACGCGGCGACCCGGGCGCTCTTGGAAAGGAGCGATAGCATCATCGTCGCCTCGGTGTCTTGCATTTACGGCATCGGCGGGGTGGAAACCTACGCCGAAATGGTGGTCAAGATTTCCGCCGGCGGCCGCTTGGACAGGGCGGAGCTGTTGAAGCGCCTGGTCGAGCTGCAATACCGGCGCAACGACGCCAACTTCTACCGGGGCGCGTTCCGGGTGCGCGGCGACGTCGTCGAAATCTTCCCCAGCCACATGGAGGACCGGGCGTGGCGGCTCTCGCTTTTCGGCGACGAGCTTGAGGCGATCTGGGAAATCGACCCGCTGACCGGCGAAAAGATCGGAACGCTGGACGAAATCGTCATCTATCCCAACAGCCACTACGTCACGCCCCGCCCGACGCTGATGCAGGCAATCCCCAAGATCAAGGAGGAGATGAAAGAAAGGCTGGAAGAATTGAACGCCGAGGGGAAGCTTTTGGAAGCCCAGCGGCTGCAGGAACGCACCACTTTCGACATGGAGATGATGGAGGCAACCGGCCATTGCGCCGGCATCGAGAACTATTCGCGGTACCTGACCGGCCGCAAGCCCGGCGAGCCGCCGCCGACGCTGTTCGAGTACCTGCCGGAAAACGCGCTGCTGATCGTTGACGAAAGTCACGTCACCGTGCCCCAATTGGGCGGCATGTACCGGGGCGACTTCAACCGCAAATCGACGCTGGCGGAATTCGGCTTCCGGCTGCCCAGTTGCGTCGACAACCGGCCCTTGAAGTTCGAGGAATGGGAAGTCATGCGCCCCGATACGGTCTTCGTTTCCGCCACCCCCGGCCCGTGGGAGATCGAAAAAACCGGCGGCGTCTTTACCGAACAGGTGGTCCGCCCGACCGGCCTGATTGACCCGCTTTGCCAGGTTCGCCCGGTGGAGACCCAGGTCGACGACCTGTTGGCCGAAGTCAAGGAGGTGGCGGCCAAGGGCCTGCGCACGCTGGTCACCACGCTGACCAAGCGCATGGCCGAGGACCTGACCGAATACCTCCACGATCACGGCGTCCGGGTGCGCTACATGCATTCCGACATCGAGACGTTGGAAAGGATCGAGATCATCCGTGATCTTCGATTGGGCGTTTTCGACGTTTTGGTCGGCATCAACCTGCTGCGCGAAGGACTGGATATTCCCGAATGCGCGCTGGTCGCCATCCTCGACGCCGACAAGGAAGGATTTTTGCGCTCAAAGACGTCGCTGGTGCAGACCATCGGCCGGGCGGCCAGGAACCTGGACGGCCGGGTCATCCTTTACGCCGATAAAATCACCGACTCCATCGACTACGCGCTCACCGAAACCAACCGCCGGCGCGAAAAGCAGCAGGCCTATAACGCCGCCAACGGCATCACGCCTGAATCCATCAAAAAAGGCATCGCCGATATTATCGAATCCGTCTACGAGCAAGACTACGTCACCGTCGATACCGGCGTTTCAGGTGGCACCGAGCTGGTCGGCCACAACCTGCAAGCGGTCATCGGGGAGCTGACGGAAAAGATGAAGACGGCCGCCTCGGAACTTGAATTCGAAGAGGCCGCCAGGCTAAGGGACGAGATCAGGCGTCTGGAAGCCCACGAACTCGGCCTGGACAGGGCCGGCACGGCGCCGAGCGTGGCGTGGAAGCACAAGAGGAAGAAGAAGAAAAGATGGCGGTAGGAGAACCTAACCCCCCAAAAGCTCCGGTCTTACGAACCAACTCACCGTCCAGCCGCCGCCGTTCTCGCCCCGCTCAAGGCAGGCCACCGAGCCCGGCTTGAAGTGGATCACGGTTTCGTCCTCGTTGCCGGTGACCAGCCGTGACGCCAGCTTGGCCATGAATGGCAGGTGGCCGACGATGATGGCGTCGTCGGTCCATTCCTCGATGGCGGCGAAAAACAGGTCGGTGGAATCGTTGGGCGCGAGGCCGGTCTCGGCTTCCTCGACGACGTTGCCGGGGCCGATGACGCCCGCCAGCAGCAGCGCCGTTTGTTGCGCCCGGAGCTTCCCCGAGTGAATCACCCGGGGGACGGAAACGCCGCTCCGGGCCAGGAACGACGCCACCTTGTTGACGTCGTCGCGGCCTTTGTCGCTCAAGGGTCTTTTTTCGTTCTCGTCCTTGGGTGCCGCATCGCCGTGTTGGACCAGATAAATATGCATCAGCCTGACTGTGTTTGCGTCTCGGCCGCCGCCACCATGGCCTCGGCGGCCTTGAGCTCTTTCTCAGGCCCGGACGTGTCGCCGTCCTCGGCCTGTTCGGCTTCGCTGAGCGCCTGCTTGGCGTCCTCAAGCCGTTTTTCGGCCCCGTCCCGGTCGATGTCGTTGACGGGAACGGCCTCTTCCGCCAGCACCGTGCAGCGTTCGGGCGACACCTCGGCGAAGCCGCCGGCGACGAAGATGCTTTCCCTGACCTGGCCTGCTTCGTGGATGTCGATGACGCCGGGCCGGACCTGGGCGATTAGCAGCGAATGGCCCGCGAGCACGCCGAAATCGCCCTCGGTGCCGGGGACGACGACCATTTCCACCGGCTCCGACTTCAGCAGCTTCTCCGGCGACACCAGTTCGAATTCGACGGTGTTGGATTGGGTTGTTTCACTCATATTTTAGTCCCTGTCCGGGCTTGCGCCCGTCCATACCTCTTTAGGCGGCCTCCGCCAGTTTCTTGGCTTTCTCCAGCACCTGCTCGATGGTGCCGACCATGTAGAAAGCGGCTTCCGGCAAGTGGTCGTATTCGCCCTCGACGATGCCCTTGAAGCCCTTGATGGTGTCCTCGAGACTGACCAGGACGCCGGGGCTTCCGGTGAACACCTCGGCGACGAAGAACGGTTGGCTTAGGAAGCGCTGGATCTTCCTGGCCCGGGCCACGGCCAGCTTATCGTCCTCGGAAAGCTCGTCCATGCCGAGGATGGCGATGATGTCCTGCAACGATTTGTAGGTCTGCAATACCCGCTGCACCTCGGTGGCGACGGCATAATGGTCCTTGCCGATGACACGCGGATCGAGGATGCGCGACGTCGAATCCAGCGGATCGACGGCCGGATAGATGCCCAATTCGGCGATCTGGCGGCTCAGCACCGTGGTCGCGTCCAGGTGCGCGAACGACGTCGCCGGCGCCGGGTCGGTGAGGTCGTCGGCCGGCACGTAAATGGCCTGCACCGACGTGATCGAACCCTTGTTGGTCGACGTGATGCGTTCCTGCAGGTTGCCCATGTCGGTGGCCAGCGTCGGCTGATAGCCGACCGCCGACGGAATGCGGCCCAGCAGCACCGACACTTCGGACCCGGCCTGGGTGAAGCGGAAGATATTATCTATAAAAAACAGAACGTCCTGGCCTTCCTGGTCGCGGAAGTATTCGGCCAGCGTCAATCCGGTCAGCCCGACGCGCGCCCGGGCGCCGGGGGGCTCGTTCATCTGGCCGTAGACGAGCGCCGCCTTGGATTTGTCGCCTTCCAGGTCGATGACGCCGGATTCGATCATTTCATGGTAGAGGTCGTTGCCTTCCCGCGTCCGTTCGCCGACGCCCGCAAACACCGAATAGCCGCCGTGGCCCTTGGCGATGTTGTTGATCAATTCCATGATGATGACGGTCTTGCCGACGCCGGCGCCGCCGAACAGCCCGATCTTGCCGCCCTTGGCGTAGGGGCAGATCAGGTCAACCACCTTGATGCCGGTGGCGAGAATCTCGGTTTCCGTGGACTGGTCCACGAATTCCGGCGCCGGGGCGTGGATGGGGGCCGATAATTTGGCGTCCAGCGGCCCCCGGTCGTCGATGGGATCGCCGATGACGTTGATGATTCGGCCCAGCGTCTCGGGCCCCACCGGCACCGTAATGGGCCCGCCCGTGTCGCTGACCTCGATGCCGCGCTGCAGGCCCTCGGTTGAGTCCATGGCGATGGTGCGGACCGAGTTCTCGCCCAGGTGTTGGGCCACTTCCAGGACCAAAAGCTTTTCGTTGTTCTGGCAATGGAGGGCATTCAGGATTTCGGGCAATTCGCCCTCGAACTGAACGTCAATGACGGCGCCCATGATCTGGGAAACTTTACCGACTGCGTTTTTTGCCATTATTGATGCTCCTGTAGCGCTTCGGCGCCCGAGACGATTTCGACCAGTTCCGTCGTGATCGCCGCCTGACGGGTGCGGTTGTAGGTGAGCGACAGGCTGTCAATCATGTCGCCGGCGTTGCGCGTCGCGTTGTCCATGGCCGTCATCCGGGCGCCGTGTTCCGAAGCCGCGCTTTCCAGAAGCGCCTGATAAATCTGTACGCCCATGTTCATGGGCAAAAGATCTGCCAAAATATCCTGTTCCTCGGGCTCGAAGATGTAAATGGGCTGGGGCCCGGCTTTCTCCGGCGTCTCTTCCTCGCCTTCTTCGCCCTTTTCGGCTGCGGAGAAGGGGATCAACTGCTGGACGGTGACCACCTGCGTCATCGCCGATTGGAAACGGTTGAAAACGATGGTGCAGATGTCGAACTCGCCGGCGTCGAACATGGCGGTGATCTTTTCCGCCACCTCGCGGCCCTCGGCGAATTCGACGCCGCGCCGGCCGATGCCTTCGAGCGTGTCGACGATGTCGGGTTCGAAATCGCGTTTCAAGGCGTCGCGTCCCTTGCGGCCGACCGAGAGAATTTTGACTGTTTTGCCCTGCCGTTTCAGGTCCAGGACCATTTTTCGGACTTCGCGGACGATCGAGCCGTTGAAGCCGCCGCAAAGGCCCCGGTCCGCCGTGCAGGCGACGATCAAATGGGTGTCCTCGGCCCCGGTGCCGATGAGCATCTTGGGCGCGCCTTCGATGCCGCCGACGCTTTCGCCGACGGACAACACCATGCGCTGCATCCTATCCGCGTAGGCACGGGCGGCCTCGGCGGATTCCTGGGCGCGGCGCAGTTTGGCGGCGGCCACCATTTTCATGGCCGATGTGATCTTCTGCGTCGACTTGACGCTGTTGATCCGGATTTTGAGGTCTTTGAGACTGGCCATGGAATAACCTTAAGCGAACGTTTTGGTGAAATCGTCCATGAACTTGGTGAGCTTGGCCTCGGTATCCTCGCTCAATTCCTTGTCGGTGCGGATTGAATCCAGGATATCGCGGCCTTTGGAGCGCATCTCGTCCAGCAGCCGGGCCTCGAAATCGGTGACTTGGTTCAATTCGATGCCGTCGGTGTATCCGTTGACCCCGGCAAAGATCGAAATCACCTGTTCCTCGATCGGTAGCGGCATGTATTGCGGCTGTTTCAGCAACTCGGTCAAGCGCGCGCCGCGGGCCAACAGATTCTGGGTCGCCTGGTCCAGGTCGGAAGCGAACTGGGCGAAGGCCGCCATTTCGCGGTATTGGGCCAGTTCCAGCTTGATCGAGCCGGCGACCTGCTTCATCGCCTTGATTTGGGCGGCGGAGCCGACTCGGCTGACGCTGAGGCCGACGTTGACGGCGGGCCGGATGCCCTTGAAGAAAAGTTCCGTTTCCAGAAAAATCTGGCCGTCGGTAATCGAGATAACGTTGGTCGGAATATAGGCCGACACGTCGCCGGCCTGGGTTTCGATCACCGGCAACGCTGTCAACGAGCCCCCGCCGAAGTCGTCGCTCATTTTGGCGGCGCGTTCCAACAGCCGGGAATGCAGGTAGAAAACGTCCCCCGGATAGGCCTCGCGCCCCGGCGGCCGGCGCAGCAACAACGACATCTGCCTGTAGGCGACGGCGTGTTTGGAAAGGTCGTCGTAGAAGATCACCGCATGCATGGCATTGTCGCGGAAGAATTCGCCCATGGTGCAGCCCGAATAAGGGGCCAGGAACTGCAACGGCGCAGGTTCCGACGCGGTGGCCGCGACGACAATGGTATACTTGAGCGCGTCGTAGTCTTCCAGCGTCTTCACCAGTTGCGCCACGGTCGAACGCTTCTGGCCGACGGCGACGTAGATGCAGTAGAGCTTTTCCTGCTCGTTGTCGGACTCGTTGACCGTCTTCTGGTTGATGATGGTGTCGATGATGACGGCGGTCTTGCCGGTCTGGCGGTCGCCGATAATAAGCTCGCGCTGGCCGCGGCCGACGGGAATAAGCGAGTCGATGGCCTTGAGCCCCGTCTGCACCGGTTCGTGCACGGACTTGCGCGGGATGATGCCCGGCGCCTTGACTTCGACCCGGGCGCGCTCCGTCGTCGAGATCGGCCCCTTGCCGTCGATGGGATTGCCGAGCGCATCGACGACCCGGCCCAGAAGCTCCTTGCCGACCGGCACGTCAACGATGGCGCCGGTCCTTTTTACCGTGTCGCCTTCCTTGATGGTGCGGTCGTCGCCGAAAATCACGATGCCGACGTTGTCGATTTCCAGGTTCAAGGCCATGCCCTTGATACCGCCCGGGAATTCAACCATTTCACCGGCCTGGACCTGATCCAGCCCGTGGACGCGGGCGATGCCGTCACCGACCGACAGCACCTGGCCGACCTCGGCGACTTCGGCCTCGGAGCCGAAATCGGCGATCTGTTTTTTCAGAATGGCGGAAATTTCCGCCGGCTTGATATCCATTTATCCCGTTCCCTTCATGGCGAAGCCGAGTTGCTGCAGCTTCGTCCGCAAAGAACTGTCAACCATGCGCGAGCCGACCTTGACGACAAGCCCGCCCAAAAGGCCCGCATCCACACGGGCGTCAATGGCGACCTCGGAGCCGATGGCCTTTTTCAGTGCCCGGCCGATCCGGTTTTGTTGGGTTTTCGTCAGGGGCTTGGCGGACACCACTTCGGCCGTCGCCTCGCCGCGGCGCGACGCCAGCATCGCCTGATAGGCGGAAATCATCGGCGGCAGTGCGAACAGACGGCGGTTCCCGGCGACCACGCCGACAAAACGGCGGGTGAGCTCGCACATCTTGGCTTTTTTAAGGACGGCGGCGATGGCCCGGCCCTGATCCTTGCGTGAAATGACCGGCGAACGGATCAAGCGGGTCAGATCATCGCTTGCGCGGATCATTTTGCCAAGTTGGTTTAGATCCTTGGCGACCTTGTCCAAAAGCCCGTCTGATTCGGCTAGGTCGAATAACGCCGTTGCGTAACGGCCGGCAAGGCCGGTGGCGCCTATCATCTCCGCTGACACCTGGAAATGTCCTCTTTTATTGTCTGTATTGAGATGTCAGGCGTCCTTAGGCGCCAACGAAAACATCCCCCTGAGCCGGAGTTTCCCCCATTAAAAACGCCAATGTGGTAGCATACCCGTTTAACCCATGCAAGCCGACTTCGGACCCCCTGGGAGTGGCCAAAAAGGCCGGATTTCAAGGGTGAAACGGACTCGGAATCGCCCATCAAGGCGGCTTCCTAGTTCAGCCCTATTACAAAAAACTGTAGGGGTCCACATCCACCTGCACGCGGACTTTCTTCGGCACCTTGACCTTGCCCAACCAGTCCCCGAGCACGCCTTGCAGGTTGACGTCTTTTTTGGTTTTCATCAAAAACCGCCGTCGGTGACGGCCCCGAAGCATGGCGAACGGCGCCGGCGCCGGACCCAGAACCTGAATGCCCTCGGCTGTGGGCGCGGCCAGGCCGAGGTCCCGGGCGACGCCGTCGACCGCGCTTTCGTCAAGACCGGAAACGATCAGCGCCGCCAGCCGACCGAACGGCGGCATGCCGGCCTGGCGGCGGCTCTCGGCTTCGGCCTCGAGGAATTTGTCCCGGCCGCCTTCCTTAAGCGCCTGCATCACTGGATGGTCCGGCATGTAGGTCTGCAGCAACACCCGGCCCGGTCTTGCCGCCCGCCCGGCCCGGCCGGCAACTTGGTATAACAACTGATAGGTCCGCTCCGTCGCCCTGAGATCGCCGCCGGCGAGGCCTAAGTCCGCGTCCACGGCGCCGACCAGGGTCAACAACGGGAAGTGGTATCCCTTGGCGATGATCTGGGTGCCGATGATCAGGTCGATGTCATGATTTTCGATGCGCCGGACCAGCCGGGCGGCGGCTTCGGGACCGGTGATGGTATCACTGGCGGCGACCTGGGCGCGGATACCGGGGAATGCGGTTTCGACCTCTTCGGCCAGCCGCTCCACGCCCGGGCCACAGGCGGCGAAACTGTCCTCGGCTTCGCATTTGGGGCAGTTGCCGGGCCGGCCGGCGCTATAGCCGCAATGATGGCATAAAAGCCTTTCGGTTTTTCGGTGCTCCACCAGCCAGGCGGTGCAGCGGGGGCATTGCATCCTGTGCCCGCAGGTCCGGCAAAGAGTCAACGGCGCGTACCCCCGGCGGTTCAGGAACAGCATCGCCTGCTCGCCTCTCTCGAATGTCTTGGCCAGCGCCTCACAGAGCGCCGGCGACAACCAGCAACCCGCCGGCGTTTCCTGGGCGCGCATGTCGATAACGCTGATTTCCGGCAACGACGCGCCGGCGTGACGGTCGGGCAGGTGCAGGCTTTGGTAACGGCCGGCCTCGGCGTTGACCGCGGTTTCCAGCGAAGGCGTCGCCGTTGCCAGGACGATAGGGATGTTCCCTAACTGGGCGCGGACGACCGCCATGTCCCGGGCGTTATAGATAACGCCGTCTTCCTGTTTGAACGACGGGTCGTGTTCTTCATCGGCGACGATCAGCGCCAAATCCGGAAACGGCAGGTAAAGCGCCGACCGCGCGCCGACCACCACCCTGATCCGGCCTTCCGCCACCGCTCGCCAGGTATGGCGGCGTTGGGCCGCCGTCAGGTCCGAATGCCATTGGCCGGGGGCGGCGCCGAAACGCGCCTCGAAGCGCTGGAGCCATTGGGCGCCAAGGGCGATCTCGGGCAAAAGGACCAGCACCTGTCCGCCCCGTTCCAGGGTTTTGGCGACAGCCTGGAAATAGACTTCCGTCTTACCGGACCCGGGAACGCCTTCCAGAAGCGTGACCTGGAAGCCATCTTCTTCCACCGCTTGTTGAAGCCGAGTTGCCGCCTTCTTCTGATCCGGGGAAAGGTCCGGTCCCGGGCGCCGCCAATCGGGCTCCGGGCCTGGGGCGCCGGCGCCCGCCGGCAGTTGGACCTGAATCAGCGCCCCGGCTTCGGCCAGCCCACGGACGACACCGGCGCCAGTACCGGCTTCCAGGGCCAGTTCCGTGGCCGGACGGGGCGGGCCTTCGGCCAGGACCTCCAGTACCCGTTTCCGGGCCTTGGTCATCCTGAAAGCAGGCGCCTTGGGGTTGAGCGCGTCAGTGGGCGCGACGGGATTGAGCGCGTAGGCTTTCACCGGTTTCGGAGGCTTGAGCGCGTCGGGGACGCTCATCACCATTTTCAAGACCGCGCCGGGGGCGCTTAGGGTATAGCGGGAAACCCAATCGACGAAACGGATTGAGACCCCGGGCAGTGGCGGGCAGTCGAGACGGCCGATGACGGTCTTCATCTTGGTTTCATCCACGTCGCCCAGGCCTTTCCCCCAGACGACACCCGTGGTCTCGCGGCGGCCAAGGGGAACGGCGACGAATTCGCCGTTTTCGAGCGTGAGCCCGTCCGGGACCCGGTAATCGTAAGTCCCGCCCAGCGGCAAGGGCAGCAGCACGGCCACCCGTTCGCCCGGAAGGTGGCGGGAGGGCTCGTTTTCGGCTGTTATGGCGGAGTTTGCCATTAACTTCCTCGGGGGCTTCCTGTGGCGTTTTCAGAATCTGGTTTATAATAAGCGATTCGGAAGAACTGGCGAGGCTTCAGAGGGCCATGGCACGAAAAACGAACGATCCCGTCCAGGACGAAAACCCGGCGCCCGGCGGCAATGGCGTCTCGGGCGACGCGGTTGCCGATTACCTGCGCAGGAATCCGGATTTCTTCGCCGACCGGCTGGAGCTTCTTTCCGAAATGGCGGCGCCATCCAGATGGACCGGCGACGGCGTCGTCGACATGCAGAAATACCTGGCCGAGACCCGCCTGGGCGAGATTGACGCCCTCAGGAACTGCGCCCAGGAGGTCATTGAAACCAGCCGCTCCAACATGTCGGTACAGACCCGGACCCATGCCGCGGTCCTGGCGTTGCTGGCGGTTACCGACGCCGATCAGTTGCTGAGGGTCATCCACGACGACCTGCCGTTGCTGCTGGACGTGGATATCGTGGTCCTGGGGTTCGAGCCGCCGGTGCCTTTCACCTCGTCCCAGGACGTCCACGCGCTTCCGAAGGGCGGCGTCGACGACCTGCTGGGGGCGGATGAAAATATCCACCTGATGCGCGAATCGGAAACCGGCGGACCGCTGTTCGGCGCCGCTTCGGGCTTGGTGCGCTCGGCCGTCCTGGCCAGGCTTCGTCCGGACCGGAAAATTCCCGCCGGGATCATCGCCCTCGGTTCCAGGGGGTCGGTCTTTTGCCCCGGCCAGGGAACCGAGCTGGTCGGCTTTTTGGCGCGGGTGCTTGAGCAGTGCCTGCACCGGCTGGCGGAGCCATCCGATTGATGAACGTCGATTTCACCGCCGAACCGGCGGTGGTTGCCGCCATCGAGGACTGGCAGGCGTGGCTGCTCCACGAACGGCGGATTTCGGAAAACACCTATAAGGGCTACAGCCGCGACCTCCGGGGTTTTTTCCTGCATACGGCGGAGCATTTGGGATACCCGCCCGGGCTGCAGGACCTAGATGCGCTTAGCCCGGCTGATTTCCGGGGCTTTCTGGCAAAGCGTCACGCCCAAGGGCTTTCCCGCGCCTCGACGGCGCGGGCGGTTTCGACGCTGCGCAACTTTTTCGGGTTTCTGGAAAGACAGGGCTTGGCCGAAAACGCCGGCATCGGCGCCGTCAAGACCCCGAAGGTGCCCCACGCCGTTCCCAAGGCCCTGACCGAGGAAGACGCGCTGGAAGCGGTGGAGACCATCGGCGAGCTTGCCATTGAGCCCTGGATCGCCAAGCGCGATTCCGCCGTGTTGCTTTTGCTTTACGGCTGCGGGCTCAGGATTGGCGAGGCGCTTGGCCTGAACAGAGGGCAGGCGCCGGACCGGTTGGCCGGCGAAGACACCATGGTGGTCACCGGCAAGGGCAACAAGCAACGCCTGGTGCCGGTGCTGCCGGTGGTCGTTGGCGCCATCCACGACTATATCAAGGCCTGTCCTTATGAGCTCTCGGGCGACGGCCCGTTGTTCGTCGGCAAGCGGGGGAAAAGGCTTGCGGCGCGCATGATCCAGCGGCAGATGAAGAACGTGCGGGTGCTTTTGGGCCTGCCGGAAACGGCAACGCCGCACGCCCTTCGCCATAGCTTCGCCACCCATCTTCTGGCCGGCGGCGGCGATTTGCGCACCATCCAGGAACTTTTGGGGCACGCGTCCCTGAGCAGCACCCAGCGCTATACGGAGGTCGATTCAGCCCGTCTTCTGGACGTTTACGAAAACGCCCATCCCCGGGCCCGGCGCTAGGCCTCCTTTTTCTCCCGGAGCATAGCCAACGCCACCGGCCCGAGCGCCACGATCATCCCGGTAAAGGCGAAGGCCCAGCCCCACGAGATAATGGTTTCACCGCCCATGCCCGATGGGCTAGCCAAATCGAGCATGACGCCGAACATCAGCGGCCCGGCGAAGGCGCCGATGAAGCCGATGCACGAATGCACGGCCATGGTGGCGCCGCGGTAGCCCTTGGGCGCGGCGGCGATGCAGCCGGCGGTGATCGACGCCGAATCGCCGGTGACGGTGACGCCATAGACCAGGGACAGGATGACCACGATCCAGAACGGCCAGCTTGCGGAAAACCCCAGCACGCAGGCGAGCACGGCTGACATCAGCATGACCATGGTGATGGTCCGGTGGCGGCCGATACGGCGGCTGAGCTCGTTGCCCAAAACGCTGGACGGCAGGCCGAGAAGATTGATCAAGGCGGCGATGGCCGTGGCGCTCAGGCCGAGCGTGTCCCCCGGCCCGGTGGCGGCGGCGAACACCAGATAGGTGACGATCCACGACCGGAAGGCGAAAAGCTCGAAATTGTGGGCCGTATAGGCCAGCACGTAGCCCATGGCGGCGCGGCAGCGCAGCACCGGGCGGAAATCCAGAAGATGCGTGTCCGGCGTTTCTGCGGGTTTTGGATCTTCGCCGGGGAGCCAGGCGGCAACCATCGCCATGGCGATGAAAGGCCCGATGGTGGCGAGGCCGAAGGCCCAATGCCAATCCAACGCCGTCGCCACCACGCCCGATAAATAGAAGGACGCCGCCGTGCCGATGCCGAAGCTGGACGTATAAAAGGCGACGGCGCGGCTGTGGTCCTTGTCGGCGGCGATGACGCCCAGGTGATCGCTCATCAGTTTCAGGGCCGGCATGTAGGTGCCGGCGAGAGCAACACCGGCGACGATGCGAAACACCATGGCTGTCCAGAAGCCGTTTACCAAAAAAGCGAACCCGGCGGTGCCGATCGCCGTCAGCACCATGGAGAGGTAATAGATTTTCCGGGGCGGGGCCCGGTCGGTGAGGCTGACCAGGACCGGCACGGCGGCCAGATAGCCGATATAATAAATACCGTTGAGCCACCCGGCTTCGGTGTTGGTGAGGCCCCATTCGGCGAGGAAGGTCGGCAACAGCGCCGGAAAGGTGACGGCCCCCAGCATGGAGACGACCTCGGCGGTGCAAAGGACGACGATCAGGGAGAGGGGGGAAATCCTGGCGGGCATAATTACCTATTAAGGCAAAAGCCCGGCCCCCCCGCAAACACTTAGACCCCTTCGATCCAGGCGTAGGATTCGCCGCGCTTGTCCAGACGGAACTTAGATATGAATGGCCCGGCCGCCGGCGGCCAGCGCCGCTTCCTTGACCGCCTCTGACAATCCCGGGTGGCCGTGGCTGATGCGGGCGATGTCTTCGGCGGACGCGCTCAATTCCATGGCGACGGCGACCTCTTGGATCAGGTCGCCGGCCTCGGGGCCGATGATGTGGCAGCCCAGCACCGCGTCGGTCTTGGCGTCGGCCAGGATTTTGACGAAACCGTCGGCGTCGGCGTTGCAGCGGGCCCGGGAATTGGCGCTAAAGGGGAACTTGCCGACATTATAGGCGATGCCGGCTTCCTTCAGTTGCTCTTCGGTCTTGCCGAGGTTCGCCACCTCGGGCCAGGTGTAGACGACGCCGGGGATGGCGTCGTAATCGATGTGGCCCGATTGGCCGGCCATGATTTCGACGCAGACGACGCCTTCGTCCTCGGCCTTGTGGGCCAGCATGGCGCCGCCGATGACGTCGCCGATGGCGAACACGCCCTCGACGTTGGTCTGGAAGTCTTCGTCCACCGTGATAAAGCCGTGGCCGTCCATGTCGACGCCGAGCTTTTTGAGGCCCAGGCCCTCGGTAAAGGGACGCCGCCCGATGGAGACCAGCACCACGTCGGCCTTCAGCGTTTCCTTCTTGCCGCCCCCCTTTTCACCGGAGACCGGCTCGACGCTTAAGGTTACCCCGGCTTTCGACGCCTTGGCGGCGGTGACCTTGGTCGCCAGCTTGAAGTCCATGCCCTGCTTGGCGAGGATGCGCTGCATCTGCTTCGACACCTCTCCGTCCATGCCGGGCAGGATGTAGTCGAGGAACTCGACCACCGTCACCTTCGCCCCCAGCCGCCCCCACACCGAACCCAGTTCCAGCCCGATGGCCCCGGCGCCGACCACGGCCAATGTCTTCGGCACCTTTTTCAGTTCCAAGGCGCCGGCGGAGCTGACGATCTGCTTCTCGTCGATCTTGACGCCGGGAAGCGGCGTCACCTCGGAGCCGGTGGCGATCATGATGTTTTCGGTTTTCAGTGTCTTTTTCTTGGCGCCCTTCTTAGCGGATTTGGCGGGCTCGACCGAGACCGCGCCGGGGGAGGTGATCCGGCCCTCGCCGACGATGTGGTCGATTTTGTTCTTCTTCATCAGGAACTCGACGCCCTGGGTCAGATCCTGGACGACCTGGTCCTTGCGGCCCATCATGGTCTTGAGGTCGAGCGTGACCTGGGCCTTGATGCCGTGGTGGCTGAACTCGTCCGTCGCCATCTCGAAGTGGTGGGACGACTGCAGCAATGCCTTGGACGGGATGCAGCCGACGTTCAAACACGTGCCGCCGAGGGTGCCGTATTTTTCGACGATGGCGGTCCTGAGCCCCAGTTGCGCCGCCCGGATGGCGGCGACGTAGCCGCCGGGGCCGCTGCCGATCACGACAAGATCATATTTCTCGCTCATAAGCCTGGTCCTCAGACGTCAATCAGGATGCGACCGGGATCCTCGAGGCATTCCTTCATGCGCACCAGGAAGGACACCGCCTCGCGCCCGTCAACGATCCGGTGATCATATGAAAGCGCCAGGTACATCATCGGCCGGACCACCACCTCGTCGCCGACGACAACGGCGCGCTTTTCGATCTTGTGCATGCCGAGGATGGCCGATTGCGGCACGTTCAGGATCGGCATGGAATTAAGCGACCCGAAGACGCCGCCGTTGGAAATGGTGAAGGTGCCGCCGGTCATCTCGTCGATGCCGAGCTTGCCGTCGCGCGCCCGGCGGCCGAAATCGGCTATGGAGCCCTCGATGTCGGCGAAGCTCATCTTGTCGGCGTCCTTGAGCACCGGCACCACCAGGCCCTGGGGTGTGCCGACGGCGACGCCGATATTGTAATAATTCTTGTAGATGATCTCGTCGCCATAAATTTCACCGTTGACCGCCGGCCATTCCTTGAGCGCGATACAGGCAGCGTGGATAAACGACGACATGAAGCCGAGGCGCACGCCGTGCTTCTTCTCAAAGGCGTCCCGGTAGTTGGCGCGGAGGTCCATCACCGCGCTCATGTCGACCTCGTTCCAGGTGGTCAGCATGGCGGCGGTGTTCTGGGCCTCTTTCAGCCGCCCGGCGATGATTTTGCGGAGCTTGGTCATCCGCACCCGTTCCTCGCGGGGGTCTTCCGGCCGGGGAGGAAGCGGGCCGGATGGTGCCGCTGCGGGGGCGCCGGGGGCCGCTGGGGCGGCGCCGCCCTTGGCAATGAAATCCTTCACGTCGCCCTTGGTTAGCCGCCCGTTCTTGCCGGTGGCCGGGATTTGCGACGGGTCCAGGTTGTTGTCGTCAACCAGCTTGCGGACCGCCGGCGACAACGGCTTGGCCGCAGGCAGGGGGGGTGCCGCGGGCGCAGGCGCGGGGGCCGGCGCCGGCGCGGGTGTTGGTTCCGGCGCCTTTTCCTCCTTGGTTTCAGGGGCAGGGGCGGGGGTCTCTTCCTCGGCTTTGGGCGCGGGGGCTTCGGGGGCCTTTTCCTTGGCGGCGGCCTTGCCTTCGGCGCCTTCGTCGATGACGCCCAACAACGCCCCGACCAGGACCTCCGCGCCTTCCTCGGCGGAAATGCTTTTCAGCGCGCCGGCAACGGGCGCGTTGACCTCGACCGTGACCTTGTCCGTTTCCAACTCGACCAGGGCCTCGTCGACGGCGACAGCATCACCGGCGGCCTTGAACCACTTGGCGACGGTGGCTTCGGTGACCGATTCACCCAGCGGGGGAACCTTGATTTCAACAGCCATAGTTCTACCTCTTTTTTCTCTTGCCGGGTTGCTTCGACGCCTTTGCCGCCTCCTTGACGGCGAGGGCTTCGTCCACCAATTGCGCCTGTTCCTGGATGTGCTGCTTCATCTGGCCCGTGGCCGGCGACGCCGCCGCCGGCCGGCCCACGTAATCGGGCCTGGTTACCTTGGCGCCGATTTCCTTCAACGTTTCTTCCAGCGGCTCGAAAATGCTGCTCCAGGACCCCATGTTGCGGGGTTCCTCCTGGCACCAAACGATTTCTCCGGCGTTCTTGAAGCGGGCGATTTCCTCGCTCAACGCCTTCTTCGGGAAAGGAAAGAGCTGCTCGACCCGGAGCACATAAACGTCTTTCTGTTTGCGCTCGGCGCGTTCGGCGGCGATGTCAAAGTAAACCTTGCCGGAACACAGCACCAACTTCTTGATCTGGTCGTCAGGCAAAACGTCGCCATCGTCCCAGAGCACCCTGTGGAAGGTCGTGCCTTCGGCCATGTCATCCAGGGCGGATATGCAGCCCTTGTGCCTGAGCAGCGATTTCGGAGTCATCAGGATCAGGGGCTTTCGAAAATCGCGGCGCATTTGACGGCGAAGCACATGGAAATAATTAGCCGGCGAAGTGCAGTTGCAGACCTGCATGTTGTCCTCGGCGCACAGTTGCAGATATCGCTCCAGCCGGGCCGATGAATGTTCCGGGCCCTGGCCCTCGAAGCCGTGGGGCAGCAGCATGACCAGGCCCGACATCCTGAGCCATTTGTGTTCGCCGGACGATATGAACTGGTCGATCACCACCTGGGCGCCGTTGGCGAAGTCGCCGAACTGGGCCTCCCACAGGATCAGCATCTGCGGTTCGGCCAGGCTATAGCCGTACTCGAAGCCGAGCACCCCGGCCTCGCTCAAGGGGCTGTCCAAGACCTCGAACAGCGATTGTCCGAAACGCAGGTTCGAAAGCGGAATATAGCGTTCGTCGTTGGTCTGATCGACCAGCACCGAGTGGCGCTGCGAAAACGTGCCGCGCCCCGAATCCTGCCCGGAAAGGCGCACCGGATGGCCTTCCAGCAGCAGCGTGCCGAAGGCCAGCGCCTCCGCCGTCGCCCAGTCGATGCCTTGGCCGGTTTCGATCATCTTGCGCTTGGCATCCAGCTGGCGGATGATTTTCGGGTTCAGGTTAAAATTATCGGGAACCCGGGTCAGCGCCTCGCCGACCTCCCTCAGGCGATCCAGGGAAACGCTTGTGTCGCCGCGCCGTGCGTCGCCTGTGGCCACCGAAAAGCCGGCCCAGGCGCCGTCGAACCAGTCCGCCTTGTTGGGCTTGTAATTGGCGGCGGCCTCGAAGGCATCGTCCAGGCTCTTTTTCACCTCGGCGATGGCCTGATCGACCTGTTCCCGGGTGAGGGTGCCTTCGTCAACCAGCTTCTGGGCATAGATGTCCCGGGTCGTCGGATGGTCGGCGATCTTCTTGTACATGGTCGGCTGGGTGAACATCGGCTCATCGCCTTCGTTGTGGCCGTGGCGGCGGTAGCAGATCATGTCGACGACCACGTCCTTCTTGAACTTCTGGCGGTATTCCACGGCCATGCGCGCGCAATGGACGACGGATTCCGGGTCATCGGCATTGACGTGGAAAATGGGCGCGGCGACGATCTTGCCGACGTCCGTGCAATAGGTCGACGAGCGCGAAAATTTAGGCGCCGTGGTGAATCCGATCTGGTTGTTGATGACGATGTGAATGGTGCCGCCGGTCTGATAGCCGATCAGGTTGGACAGGTCGAAGGCTTCGGGCACCAGGCCCTGTCCGGAAAAGGCGGCGTCGCCGTGGAGCAGCAGGGCCATCACCTTTTCCCGGTCGACATCGCCACGCTGCAACTGCTTGCCGCGTACCTTGCCGAGGCAGACGGTGTTGACGACTTCCAGGTGCGACGGGTTGGCGGTCAACGAAAGATGCACGGTGCGGCCGTCGAAGACCCGGTCCGACGACGTGCCCAGGTGGTATTTGACGTCGCCGGAGCCCAAAACGTCGTCCGGGTGAACGGTGCCGCTTTGGAATTCAGAAAAAATCGCCTGAAAGGGCTTGTCCATGACGGTGGCGAGCACATTGAGCCGGCCCCGGTGGGCCATGCCGATGACGATTTCCTGGATGCCCAGTTGGGTGCCGCGCTTGAAGATCTGCTCCATGGCCGGCACCAGGCTTTCGCCGCCGTCCAGTCCGAACCGTTTGGTGCCGGTGAATTTCTTGTCCAGGTACTGCTCGAAACTTTCGGTTTCGATCAACCGGTCGAGGATGGCGCGTTTTCCCTTGGCGGTGAAATGGGTCTGGTTGTGGATGCCTTCCATGCGTTCCTGCAGCCACGCCTTTTCGTTCGGGTCCTGGATGTGCATGAATTCGATGCCGATGTGGCCTGAATAAGTCTGGTGCAGGATCGCCATGATCTCGCGGACCGTCGCCGTTTCCAGTCCGAGCGCGTAATTGATGAAGATTTCCCGGTCCATGTCGCTGTCCTGGAAACCATAGGTCGCCGGGTTCAGTTCCGGATGGTCGGTGCGCACGTCAAGCCCCAGGGGGTCGAGCTTGGCCAACAAATGGCCGCGCACCCGGTAGGACCGGATCAGCATCAGGGCGCGGATGGAATCCAGCGTTGCCTCGCGGACCCTGTCGGCGCCCATGCGTGGCGCTGCCTGGGGGGCTGCCTCGGCTGTCTCTTCCGTGGATGTTTGTCCCGACAGCAGCGCCAGATTGTCCCCGCCTATAATGTTGGCGTCCGAAGGCGCCCAGGAAGCGCCCTGCTTTTCCTGAAGCAGATCACGGACGTCGTCGGCCAGACCGGCAAAGAAATCCTGCCAGCGGGGGTCGACCGAGCCCTGATCATCCAGGTAGCGCTCGTACATCTCGGCGATGTAAATCTGGTTACCGGTATAAAGAAATTCGTCGAGGTCGAGTGCTGTCATGGCCTTCGGCGCGTTCCGGCGCGCCCTCCCTCTTATCGTGGGTTAATCAGCGTTCAGCAAACAAGCGGTCATCCCTTTAAGGCGGCGGTCATGGCCGCGCCGATGGTGGCGGGCGAATCGGCGACGTGGATGCCGGCGCTTTTCAGGGCCTCGATCTTGTCCTGGGCGCCGCCCTTGCCGCCGGAAATGATGGCGCCGGCGTGGCCCATGCGCCTTCCCGGCGGCGCCGTCAGACCGGCAATGAAACCGACGGTCGGTTTTTTGGTCTTTGACGACTTTATGAGATCGGCGGCGTCCTCTTCCGCCGAGCCGCCGATCTCGCCGATCATGACGATGGCTTCCGTTTCGTCGTCGCCCAGGAACATCTCGATACAGTCGACGAAATTGGTGCCGTTGACCGGGTCGCCACCGATGCCGATGCAGGTGGTCTGGCCCAGGCCTTCGATTGTTGTCTGGTGGACGGCTTCGTAGGTCAACGTGCCGGAGCGCGAAACGATGCCGATTTTTCCGCGTTGGTGAATGTGGCCGGGCATGATGCCGATTTTACACTCACCAGGCGTGATGATACCGGGGCAGTTGGGACCGATCAGCCGCGTCGCCGAGCCATTGAGCGCGTTCTTGACCTTGACCATGTCGAGGACGGGGATGCCTTCGGTGATGCACACCACCAGCGGCAATTCGGCTTCGATGGCTTCCGTGATGGCGTCGGCGGCGAACGGCGGCGGCACATAGATGACCGAAACGTCGGCGCCGGTTTTTTCGATCGCATCGGCGACCGTGTCGAATACCGGAAGGTCCAGATGCGTTGATCCGCCCTTGCCTGGCGTCACGCCGCCGACCATTTGGGTGCCGTAGGTAATGGCCTGTTCGGAATGAAAGGTGCCCTGTGAGCCGGTCAAACCCTGACAGATGACCTTGGTGTCCTTGTTGACGAGAACAGCCATTACGCGGCCTCTTTCACGGCTTTGACGATTTTTTCGGCGGCGTCCCCCAGGTCGTCGGCGGAAACGATGGGTAGGCCGGAATCGGCCATGATCTTTTTCCCTTGATCCACGTTGGTGCCTTCCAGCCGCACCACCAGGGGCACGGAAAGGTCGACTTCCTTTGCCGCGGCGACGACGCCTTCGGCGATGACGTCACAGCGCATGATGCCGCCGAAGATGTTGACCAGGATGCCTTCGACGTTGGGGTCGGACAGGATGAGCTTGAACGCTTCGGTGACGCGTTCCTTGGTGGCGCCGCCGCCGACGTCCAGGAAATTGGCCGGATCGCCGCCCTTGAGCTTGATGATGTCCATGGTCGCCATGGCCAGCCCGGCGCCGTTGACCATGCAGCCGATGGAACCGTCCAGCTTGATGTAGTTGAGTTCGTGCTTGGAGGCCTCCAGCTCGGCGGGGTCTTCTTCGTCCTCGTCGCGGAGCTCGGCCACATCCGGATGGCGGTAAAGGGCGTTATCGTCGAAGTTCATCTTGGCGTCCAAGGCCATGACCTGGCCCGAGCCGGTGACCACCAGCGGATTGATCTCGATGATGGAAGCATCCAGCTCGGTGAAGGCCTTGTACATGGCGAGCATGAATTCGACTCCGGAATCGGCCTGCTTGCCTTCCAGACCAAGCCCTTGGGCGAGTTCGCGGGCGTTCTCGGGCAGCATGCCGGTGGCCGGGTCGATGGAAACTTTTAGGATTTTTTCCGGCGTTGCGGCGGCGACTTCCTCGATCTCCATGCCGCCTTCGGTGGACGCCATCATGGTCAGGCGCGATGTTTCCCGGTCCAGAAGCATGCCGAGATAAAGTTCGCGCGCGATGTCGCAGCCATCTTCGATGTAGATGTGCTTCACTTCCTTGCCCGCCGGTCCCGTCTGTTTGGTGATGAGCACATGGCCCAGCATTTCATCGGCGCTGGCGCGGACCTCGTCGATGGATTTGACGACGCGCACGCCGCCCGGGCCTTTGGGATTGTCCTTGAACTTGCCGGCGCCGCGGCCACCGGCATGAATTTGTGATTTGACGACGTAAACCGGACCGCCCAGCGTTTCGGCCTGTTTTACGGCCTCGTCAACGGTGTGGACGACGCCGCCTTCGGGAACCGCGACCCCATATTTGCGGAGCAACTGCTTCGCCTGGTATTCGTGAATGTTCATGGAGTCCTCTTAACCCTTCACCGATACGCTCCCAGGTGCACGCGGTCTTCTCTCGGTTGATTACCGCCGTTTCCTGCGGGCCGGCCGTTTTTTTGCGGCCTTTCTTTTCACCGCTTTTCTTTTGGCGGGGGCCTTCTTTTTTGCGGTCTTGCGCTTGGCGGCCTTCCTCTTGACCGGACGCTTTTTGGCGGCGGTCTTGCGCTTGGCGGTCTT
>CAZVFL010000030.1:0-27934 GCA_964626025.1 uncultured Thalassospiraceae bacterium | reverse complement strand
CGTCTTCGAACGTCACCCGGTTGGAGTTTTCGGTCAACAGCCGGGCCTTTGACTTACCGAAGCCCATGGCCTTGCCGCCGCCCGACTGCATTTGGCGCATGAAGAATATCCAAACGCCGATCAGAAGCAGCATCGGGAACCATGAAATGAGGATCGAGAACAAGGTCGGCGAATTTTCGTCCGAAGGCAGAGCGCTGATGCGAACGCCCCTTTCGGTCAACGTCTGCACAAGATTGGCGTCATCGGGCACATAGGTGAAGAAGTTGCGCCCGTCGCGGTAATGGCCGGTAACTTCCGAACCTTTGAGGGTGACGTCGCGGATTTCACCGGCTTCCACCGACGTCAGGAAATCGGAAAACGCCAACGTCATCTGCTGGCTGCGTTGCGTGCTTCCCTGGAACAGGTTGAATAAAGCAAACACCAAAAGCGCGATGACGATCCAAAGCGCCATATTTCGAGAATAATTCAAGTACCAGCCCTCCTTGGGTGCGCGCTCATGGGTGCCTGAGTTTGCCCGGACCCGCCCCCGGCGGCGGCCCGGTTAGGCCTTCGTCCCTGCCCTAATGAGATAGTATGTCAGGCCCATTATTCAAGAAAAACCCTACTCTTGAAAGGGTGTTTGGCGGACAAAAACGGATTTCAGCGAATTCCAGGCCTGCCCCCTGGTCACAATCGGAGCTTAAATCAGAGGCCCCGGGGGGGCGATAATCGCGGCGATAACCCAGGTGCGGCACCAGAAGGACGCCGCCATCGTCAAACACCGCCGGTAGGGTTGCCCTGGCCGGGCCGGGAACGGAGGTACGGCGCAATTCGGGCCGGATTTGGACGATATCCGACCATCCCCGGTCACCCAGACCGCCAAGAAAACAGTCCGGCCCGAATTTTTCCCCTGAGCCGCTTTCGCTTCCGGAAAAGGCGATTGAAAACCGCCGGTCCCAATTCAGCCGGAGTCCCGGACGGACGTGAATAGGGTCGGGAAGTCCACGGGTTTCCCGGCAAGTGAGAATCCCGTCTCCGGCGGCAATGACGCGGCAACCACCGAGCGTCCTGGCCAGGGTTCCGGACGGGTCGGCTGGGTTCATCAAATCATGGTAAAGCCGTTCCAGTTTTTCCGGCTTGGGCCCATAGTCGCGCCCGCCGATGGCCGCCAGAACCCGCGAAAAAGCCCTCAGGCCCACCTCTTCAGGTGCCTTCCCGAGAGCCGCCCGGTCAAGCCGGGCAAAGCCCGCCGGATGAATCGAGGCCGAGCGGGCCAGAACCTGCGCCGCCGCCGCCTCCAGCACCACCCGGGCGCGGCCGAAACGCCGGGCCGAGCGGGCCAGTTCGACGACCTCGAGCCCGCCCTCGACCATGGTCCGGCGGATGCGGGTGCGGGCGAAGGCAGCGTCCCGGTTCGAGGGATCTTCGATCCATTCCTGCCCCTGGGCCTTCAGGGACGCCACCAGGGACGCCTTCAGGATGCCGAGCAAGGGTCTCAACAACCTGACGTCGGGCGTCTCGCGGATCGCCGCCATGGCCGCCAGGCCGTCGGGGCCGCTGCCGGAGCCAAGCCTTAGGAGAAGCGTCTCCGCCTGATCGTCCATGGTATGGGCCAAAAGCAGATGCAGCACGCCGGCCGACCGGCACCACGACGACATCAGCCCGTAACGCGCCCGGCGCGCCGCCGCCTGCAGGCCTGTCCGGGGTTTCGGCCCCCGCCAGTCAAGAACGTGATGGCCGATGCCTTGCGGTTTCAGCCACTGGCCGACGCGTCTGGCTTCGTCGGCCGATCCCGGGCGCAAGCCGTGATCGACCGTCAATGCCCGGACCTGGCCGCCCCGCCGTTCGGCCCAGCGGGCCGCCAAAAAAGCCAGGCAGAGGCTGTCGGCGCCTCCGGAAACGGCGACGGCCACATGGGGCCGGGTCTCGAACGGGCCCAGGCCGGCCATCAGTTTTTCGAAGTCGTCGTTCGAAAGCGGCATCGCTGGTGTTCCGGCCGGCGACCGCCGATCAATTCCTTCAACCATCAGGAACAGCCGTATTTCTGCTTTTCGCGGGTGACGGTATTTTTAACCCCGGCGGAGATGCTCGGGAAATCCTTTATCAACTTCTCGAACGCCGCACAGGCCTCGCGCTTCTTGTCGAGCCCGCCCAGTGACATCCCCAGCTTCAAAAGAGAATCCGGGGCCTTTGGCCCTTTGGGATCGGTTTGATAACCTTCCAGAAACACCTCGGCCGCCTGCACATAAGCCGCCCGCACGTAATAGGTCTCGCCCAACCAATAACGGGCGTTGCTGACCAAGGTCTCTTTCGGATGAAGTTTGACGAATTCCTGCAGCGCCATTTCGGCTTTGTCGTAATTGGCCTGCCGCAGCAGGCCGAAGGCATAGTTGTATTGTTCCCTCGGCGTCCCTTGCGGCAGGATTCTGGAAACGTTCGCCGCCGCCTGTTGGACCGGGGCGGGAGCCGCCTGAACGGGCTTCTTGGCGGCTCCGGAGATTTTGTTGTCGGCCTTATCGTCCCCCTGGGAGGGCGTAATGGCGCTGACCGTCTTTTGAGAAACCGTTCCCAAATTGCTCGCCGCTTCGGCGAACCCGCCCGACTGATTGCCCCCTTGGCCGGGAATGATCTTTTGAACCGGCGGCGGCGACGGCGCGGCGCTAAGCCGTGGCGGCCCAGGGGATTTTCCGGGGCGCTTTCCAGGAGGGCGGCCTTCGAGGACACTCAACCGGTAGTCCATATCGGCCACTAGTTTATCGAGCCGTTGTCTGATCTTGCCGATCTGGAAGCTGATATCCTCCATGCCCCCGGTCGCCGTGCGCAGGTCGCTTTCCAGCGCCGTCAGACGGACGCCCATGCGGACCAATGCCGGGCCTTCAGCGGCGAATTCCTCAACCGCAGGGGGGGGTGTCGGCTTGGGGCTGACCGGGGCCGGCGGGGCGATAACCGGACGCCCCCTTGAAAGTTGCAGGTTGAGGGTCCGGATATCCCTTTCCAGACGCTGCATTCTATCCAGCATCACCCTCAAATCATCGGAGCCTTGGGCCTGGACATGTGCCGGCGACGCCACCGAAGCCACCAACACTAAAAAGAGCCCGGCAAAAACCAAGCGGCACGGCCCGTGGCTGGTAGAAGCGTAAATCCGGCTACGCCAGAAATTCATTTATCGGTCCTCGTGTAAAAATTCCAATGCCGGTCTATTTCCGTACCCGACCGTCAACATTGTGGGCGGCATTCTAGGCAAAATTAAGGCGCCTGCCCATACCGACCAACGCCGGAGGGACAAGCGCCTAAATTTACCCGGTGATAGGGCGGGCGATCAGCTGCCGGCCTTGGAAACCTTTGTCACGCCACGGCGGTTTTGCGTCCATGCCGCCTCGTTGGAGCCGGTGGCCACGGGGCGTTCCTTGCCATAGGATATGGTGTTCACCCGGCCAGGGTTGACGCCCAGGGAAACCAGATAATCCTTAACGGAATTGGCGCGCCGGTCACCCAATGCCAAGTTGTATTCCCGGGTGCCGCGTTCGTCGGCATGACCTTGGATGACGACGAAAACCTTGGGGTAGGTCTTCAACCAGGCCGCCTGTTTCTCGAGGGTCTTGCGGGCGTCGGGCCTGACACTGAACTTGTCAAAGCCGAAGAAAACGCGGTCGCCGACATTGACCACTAAATCCTCTTGACTTCCGGGCTTCACCATCATGGCGCCCTTGGCCGAGGAACCGCTGTCCGGCCCAGTTTCACAAGCGGCAAGAAGTGCCACAGCAGCAAATAGGCCCAAAATCTTATTGCGCATTTAAATCTCCATCACCGGAACACAGTGAATAACAAAGTCACCACGACTGAAGCGGAATAAACTATTTGGCCAATACGGCCACTAATTACGTTGTATTAAAGAGAAAAATGGCTAATTCCAAGCTTTTTTTAACAGGAGCGGATTTTATACATATTTTTCCAAGACTTTCCTAACGGATGGTGGGTGACCAGGCCGGGTCGGAGGCATCTACCGGTGTGACCATCTCGCGTTCGTTATGGCCGGTCAAATCAATCGAATAAAGCCGGGATCGGCCGCCTTTGCCGTCTTTCGTCGTTCTTTCCTGACGAAAATACATCAAAACCCGCCCGTTTGGCGCCCATGTCGGCGCCTCGACCAGGAAGTCCTCGGCCAAGAGCCTCTCGGCGCTGCCGTCGGTCCGCATGACGCCGATGAAAAACCGGCCGCGGTAAATTTTGGTGAAGGCGATCAAATCGCCCCGGGGGGACCACACCGGCGTCGCGTAACGCCCCTTGCCGCTGCCGTAACTGATGCGGCGGACATTTCGGCCGGAGGCATTCATAATGTAGAGCTGCTGGGTGCCGCCGCGGTCCGAATTGAAGACGATCTTGCTTGAATCCGGGGAATAGCTGGGCGAGGTGTCGATGGCGGAATGGAAAGTCAGCTGTTTCACCTTTCGGGTTCTGAGGTCCATGGTGTAGATCTCCGAATTACCTTCCTTGGCCATGCTCATGATGACCTTTTGGCCGTCAGGCGAGAACCTGGGCGCGAAGGTCATGCCCGGGAAATCGCCAAGAACCTCCTGGCGGCCGGTATCGATATTGAAAATGTAGACCCGGGGGAGATTCTGGTAGAACGAAAGATAGGTGATCTCTTGTAGCGTGGGGGAAAACCGGGGCGTCAGGACGAGTGAATCACCCTCGGTAAGGAATTTATGATTTTCACCGTCCTGGTCCATGATCGCCAGGCGCTTGATCCGTCTGTTCTGTGGGCCCGTTTCAGAGATGTAAACGATGCGGGTGTTGAAGTAACCGTCCTCGCCGGTGATCCGCTTATAGACGGCGTCGGAAATGATATGGGCGACCTGGCGCCAATTGTCGCTGATGGTGACATACGCCAACCCCACCATTTGTTGTTCGGCGAAGACGTCCCAAAGCCGGAACTCGACCCTCAACTGGCCGGCTTGGACCATTTGCGCGCGCCCCTGAACCAGGGCCTGTGTATTGATCACCCGCCAGTCCCCGAAACGGGGCAATGTTTGCAGCGCAATGGCGGTCTGGATGAAGGCGGCCTTGTCGATGGGGCGAAACAACCCGGAACGTTCAAGATCGGCGGCAATGACGCCCGAGATGTCCCGCCCGTAACGGGATTCCTCGGCGCTGTCGCCGACGAAATCGGTAACGGCGATGGGAAGCGGTTCAACCTTGCCCTGGGTGATGTCGATCCGTAGTTCGGCCAACGCCGGCCAAGAGGAGGCCAACAGCAACACCAGCGCCAATGCGGCCCAGCCGCCGCCATAAAATATCCGTCGCTTGAAAACCGTCATCGTCAGAACATTTGACTGGGGTCGAAGATTAAAATCATGTTTTTCCATTGTTGATATTTTTCCAGTGGTAGCTTGAGCGGATTGCAGCGAGGATTCAAGACCGCCCTTAAGGCGCTTTCGGCGGCGGCGCGGAAGAACAGGTCGCTTTGCAACCGGCTTTGATCGAGAATCCGGGCCTGCCTGACGGTGCCGTCCGGGTTCATCACCATCCTGATTTCTATGCTCAGGTTCTCGGCTTCCTTGGCGCCGGCCGGCAGGTTCCAGCACTCCCTGATCTGTTGACGGATTAAATCAATCTCGCTGATCGCGAGCGGCCTGAGGGGGTTATGGGGCGCGGTCCTGGACGTTAAAGCCTGCGCCATCTGTTGTTCGAAGGTCTCCTTTTTCCTGGTTTTTTTCTTCTCTTTCTTTTCCTTGGGCGGCGGCTGATTTTTCAGCTTTTCGACGGTTTTCAAAACGGAGGTGAAGGCGTCGGGCGGTTCTGGTTTGCGCCGGGGCTTGGCCTTGGCTAGCCGGGGTTTCAGTTTCGGTTTTTTCTCGGCCTTCGGTTTCGGCTCGGCCTTTTTCGGTTTCTCCGGAAGCGCCACGACCTCCGGATCATCTTCGGGCGGCGGTGGCGGCGGTTCCGCCGTTTTGTATATTTTCTTCGGCGGCGGCGGTTCCTTGGGCTTAGGGTCCGGTTTCTTTTCCGGTTTCGGGGCCGGCGGCGGGGCGTTGGTCAACTCGTCCACATTGACGATGTCGACCATGATCGGGGTGTCGGTCATGATCGACGCGCGCTCGAAATAAGGAAGCCCGAAATACCCGACCACCAGGATCGCGGCATGAAACAGAACCGAATAACCAAACGAGTCACGCATGGGGGCTCCAATTAACGGCGCCTTTTTTTCTTGTGCCGGTGCTTTTTCTGTTGCTGGGTGACCAGCGCTACTTTTTTGTATCCGGCGGCGTTTATCGTCCCCATCACTTCCATGACCCGGCCATAGTTAACGGTAGCGTCGCCGCGCACGAAAATACGCACGTCCGGATTGTTGGACGTAATGGCGGCAAGGCGCGGGATCAGCCCCTCAAGTTCGATTTCCGTTTCCTGCAGATACAGCTGGCCTTCGGCGTTGATGGTAATTGCCAGCGGTTCGTCCTGGCCCGGGATGATTGACGCCTTGGTCTTCGGCAAGTCTATCTGCACGCCGACAGTCAGAAGCGGCGCCGTCACCATGAAGATAATCAGCAACACCAGCATCACGTCGACCATCGGGGTGACGTTGATTTCCGACATCGGCGACGTGCGGCCCCTGCCCCGCATGCCCCCGTTTGACCGTTGAAGCTGGACGACCATCTATTCCTTGCTTTCCATTTCGCGGGACAGGATCGCCGAAAACTCGCCGGCGAAACTGTCGAGACGGCTGGCATAACGGTCCATGGCCTTGGTTAATTTGTTGTAGGCGACCACCGCCGGGATCGCCGCCAACAGCCCCAGCGCCGTGGCGAACAGCGCCTCGGCTATGCCCGGCGCAACGACGGCGAGGCTGGTGTTTTGGGAAATGGCAATGGATTGAAAACTGTTCATGATGCCCCAGACGGTGCCGAACAACCCAACGAAAGGCGCCGTCGAGCCGGTCGTGGCCAGAAAGGTGATATTCCGCTCGGCCCGGTCCATTTCACGGGTGAGCGTAATCTGCATGACTCGGTCAATGCGGTCGGCGACGCCGACTTGAGAATCCGATTCGGAACTACCGCGTGTCGGCGTGCGCCGCCATTCGCGCATGGCGGCGACGAAAACAGCCGACATCGGATCACGGGGCTGGCTGGCGATCCTTTCGTAAAGGTCATCGAGGGAATTTCCCGACCAGAAGGCTTGTTCGAATTCCGAGGAAAGGGCCGTCAGCCGGCGCAGACCGATAAACTTGTCGAAGATGATCGCCCAACACCAGATCGAAGCCCCCAACAGCAGGAGGATCACCGATTTGACGATCGGATCGGCCCTCAGAAAAAGCGCCCATATCGAAAAGTCCAGGTTTTCAACCGAACCGCCTAGTGTTGCGGCTTCTATGACTTGGTTTTCCATCGATAAGCCCTATTCAATGCCTAATTGTATTGTTGTTTTCATTCGTCCTCGTCCGTATCGGCAATCAGCTCCAACTGAGCGATTCCCTTCGGCTCCTTGAGCCCTAGGTGCCGGTAGGCTTCACCGGCCAGCGCCCGCCCCCGGGGGGTGCGCATCAAAAAGCCCTGTTGGATAAGAAAAGGCTCGATCACCTCTTCGATGGTGTCGCGCTGTTCGGAAAGCGCGGCGGCCAGCGTTTCGACGCCGACCGGGCCGCCGCCGAAATTGTCGGCAATGCAACCGAGATAGCGCCTGTCCATGGCATCCAGGCCGCGTTTGTCCACTTCCAGCCTTTGCAGTGCTGCATCGGCGATTTTGGCGTCTATTCGACCGGCGCCGTCGACGGCGGCGAAATCACGAACCCTGCGAAGCAGCCTTCCGGCAACCCGGGGCGTTCCCCGGGACCGCTTGGCGATTTCGGCGGCGCCATCGGCCGTCAGGTCCATATCCAGCAATCCGGCGCCACGCTTGACGATGCGTTCAAGTTCTTCGTCGTTATAGAAGGAAACCCGCATCGGGATGCCAAAGCGTTCGCGCAAGGGCGACGTGATAAGCCCGGACCGGGTCGTCGCCCCGACCAGGGTGAACGGCGGCAGGTCAATGCGCACGGACCGCGCCGCCGGGCCCTCGCCGATGATCAAATCAAGCTGAAAATCCTCCATCGCCGGGTAGAGAATTTCCTCAACGACGGGATTAAGCCGGTGAATTTCGTCGATGAACAAAACGTCCCGGGGCTGCAGGTTGGTCAGGATCGCCGCCAAGTCGCCGGCCTTGGAAATGACCGGCCCCGAGGTGGCGCGGAACCCGACGGCCAGCTCATGGGCGACGATCTGCGCCAGCGTCGTCTTGCCGAGCCCCGGCGGTCCGTAAAACAGTACATGGTCCATGGATTCCGAACGCTTGGCAGCCGCGGCGATGAAGACCGACAGGTTCTCGCAGACTTGTTCCTGGCCGACGAAGTCATCAAGACGGTGGGGCCGGAGCCCGGTTTCGGCAGTGTCTTCGTCCACCCCGGCGGTGACGACCATGCGGTTATCGTCGGTCATCCTTTAGGCGCTCCCCACTGTCGTCGACCGGGCGTCGGCCGGAGCCAGTTCGCCCAATCCGGCGCGGATCAGGGCTTCGACACTGGCGCCATCGCCAAGTCTGCCGGCGGCGCGGCTGACGGCGCCCAACGCCTCGGACGGCTGATAACCTAGATTGACCAGGGCCGAGGCAGCGTCCTGAAGGGGGCCGACGACGCCTTCGCCGGTTTTTTCCGCCTCGCCGCCAAGCGCCGCGACCCTGACGACCCCCGGCGGGGCGGCCAAGGCCATGTCTCCGACCTTGTCTTTCAGTTCGCTCAATATCCGGGCCGCCAGTTTCGGGCCGACGCCGGGCGCCTGGGTGATCACCGCCTTGTCCTGGGCGGCCACCGCCTGCATCAACTCGTCGGGCGCCAACACCGACAACAGGCCCAAGGCCACCTTGGCGCCAACGCCCTGAACCGTGGTCAACAGCCGGAACCAGTCGCGTTCGGTAGCGTCAATAAAGCCATAGAGATGGATGTGATCCTCGCGGACATGGGTTTCGACCAGAACCTCGGCGACTTCGCCGGCACCGAGGCAGGCCAGCGTGCGGCCGGAACAGAACGTCAGGTACCCGACGCCGCCGACGTCAATGATGGCCCAGCCGTCGCTGAGGCTGTCAATCAGGCCCTTGAGCTTCGCAATCATCGGGCCAGGGCCTCCTTTTCCATTGCCACCAGGGGGCTCAGGCGGTGATGGGCGTGGCAGATGGCGACCGCCAGCGCGTCCGCCGCGTCGGCGCTTTCCAGGGCCGATCCGGGAAGCAGGGTTTTGACCATCATTTGAATCTGCTGCTTGGCGGCATGACCGGCCCCGACCACCGACTTCTTGATCAGGTTCGGCGGATATTCGGCAACGCTGAGCCCGGCGTTGGCCGGCACCAGAAGCGCAATGGCGCGGGCTTGGCACAGTTTCAGCGTCGAGGCGGCGTTTTTGTTGACGAAGGTCTCCTCCACCGCCGCCTCTTCGGGTTTGAACTGTTCGATGACCCGGCTCAGGCCGTCCTGCAACTGCACCAGGCGCGCCGCCAACGGCAACGACGCATCGGTGCTGACGACGCCGTCGGCAACGTGGCTGAGGCGGTTGCCGTCGGCCTCGATCACGCCCCAGCCGGTGTTCCTAAGTCCCGGATCAAAACCGATCAGTCGAATGGTTTCCTCCTGTTTGCCAGCATCGCCGCTTAGGCGCTCAGGCGTTCAAGAACGTCATCGGCGACGTCGAAATTAGCGGCCACCCGCTGCACGTCGTCGCTGTCTTCAAGCACGTCCAGCATCTTCAAGAGCGTGCCGGCGACGTTTTCGTCCACGGCGACGGTGCTTTGCGGTTTCCATTCCAGCCGCGCATCCTCGGCGGCGCCGAATTTCGCTTCCAGCGCTTCGCGGACGGCCGAGAAATCGTCCGGCGCGCAGGCCACCTCGTGGCCGGAATCGGACGAGTCCACGTCCATGGCGCCGGCCTCCAGTGCGGCTTCGAACATGTCGTCGGCGCTCGCCGCGCCAGGGCCATAGACGACCAGGCCGACGCGATCGAACATGAAGCTGACGGAGCCCGACTCGCCCAGATGGCCGCCGTGCTTGGTAAAGGCGGCGCGCACCTCGCCGGCCGTGCGGTTGCGGTTGTCGGTCAACGCCTCGACGATGACGGCAACACCGCCCGGCCCGTAGCCCTCGTAACGGATTTCCTCGTAATTGGTGTCGTCTTCGCCGCCGCTGGCCTTCTTGATCGCCCGGTTCATGGTATCGCTGGGCATGTTGGCGGCTTTCGCCGCGGCAATGGCGGTGCGAAGCCGCGGGTTCATGTCCGGGTCGGGCTGGCCCGATTTGGCGGCAACGGTCAGTTCCCTGATCAATTTTGAAAAAACCTTTCCTCGCTTGGCGTCCTGGCGGCCTTTGCGGTGCATGATGTTCTTGAATTTCGAATGACCAGCCACTTCCCCTTCAACCCCCAAGATACTTTAACATTTAGGACGGCTTATACCACATGTAGTAGGTGAACACACGGCTGCCGTCCACCTTAATGTCAGACCAATATGTCAATAATGGGGCGGTGGATGGCCGTTTTAGGAAACCGGCCAAGTCTCGGCCAGGCGGCCGCCAAGACGCAGCGGCGCGACGTACTTGGCTAACCCGGTGGCGTCGTCGGTTTCCACATAGACGGCGCACAACGTCGCTTCGCCTTCGGCCGGCTCAAGCCGCCCCTGCGGCATCTTGGTGGTGAAGCGGCTGGTCGCCAGTTCCTTCTGCATGCCGATCACCGAATCATAATCACCGGTCATGCCGATGTCGGATTGATAGGCGGTGCCCTTGGGAAGGATCTGCGTGTCCGCGGTCGGCACGTGGGTATGGGTGCCGACGACCGCCGACACCCGGCCGTCGAGAAAATGGCCCATGGCCTGTTTCTCGCTGGTCGCCTCGCCATGAACATCGACGACGATGGCGTCCACGGTGGCGCCGAGCCGGTGATTTTTGAGCGCATCCTCAACGGCGGCGAACGGATCGTCCAGGGGATCCATAAACAACCGGCACATAGGGTGGACGACCATTACCTTGCGTCCGTCCTTGGTATGGAAAATGCCGGTGCCGACGCCGGGGGTGCCTTCCGGATAGTTCATCGGCCTCAGCAGTTTGGGGTCGCCGTCAATATAGTTGATGATCTCGCGCTGGTCCCAGATGTGGTTGCCGCTGGTGATCACGTCGGCGCCGGCGGCATAGAACCCTTCGCACATCTTGTCGGTGATGCCGAAGCCGTGGGCGGCGTTTTCGCCGTTGACGATGACGAAGTCCAACTCCAGGCGCCGGCGCAGGTCGGGAAGGTTCTTGTCGATCACCTGCCGGCCGGCCTTGCCGACGACATCGCCGCAAATCAGGATTTTCATTGTTGCATAGGTCCTAATACTGCCTGGTCGGTGACGATCCAATTGAGTTGCCCGTCCTTGGGCGTTTCAGGCACCCGGTCCACCTGCTGGGCATGAAAGGCGATGCCCACCGCGATGACCGGGCCTGCCTCCCGGAGACCGGCAAGGGTGCGGTCATAAAATCCGGCGCCCCACCCTAACCGGTAGCCCCGGCTATCGAAAGCGAGCAGCGGAACAAGGAGACAGCCGGGGGTTTCTTGCGGCTCATGGGACCCCGGATGCTGGGTGCCGAAGCTCCCTTCCTCCAACGCCATGCCGGGTTGCCAACGGCGGAAGACCAACGACTTGCCGGCGGCCACGACGACCGGCAGCGCAAGGGTCCGACCTTGATCATGGAGCTGGCCCAACAAGGGGCGAACGTTGATCTCATCGGCCATCGGCCAGTAACCGGCAATCACCGGGGAATGTTCGGGAAAACCCTCGGCCGCCTTGGCATAGTTGGCGGCCAGCTTTTCTCCGGCTTCCGGCCCGGCCTCGGCGGCCCAGACCGGGCGGCTTGCTTTCGCCTTTAGGCGCAACTCCTGTTTTTCGTCATCTACGGCCATGCCGGGCGTTCGCCGAAAAGGGGGGTTAAGAAAGAGAAGTTAGGACGGCGCCACACCAGCCGTTGGCCAGGGTATCCTCTGTGGCCTGCTTGTGCAGGTTGGGCGCCATATACCAAGCCCACGGGCATGGCAGGGACAGCTCCCGAGGTATTGAAAGCCCCAGGGATAACAGCCTAACGGACCGGGCAGCAACCGCCCTATGGATGAATCTAAGCTTGTTCCAGGCTTTCGGCAATATTCTCTATGCGATCGGCCAGATCCTCGATTTTGGCGCTGAGGCTTTCCTCGGCGTTCATCATGGCGGCAACGCCCTCGTCGGCGGAGCGGGCGACGTCCAATTCGGAATAAGCATCCGATAATTCATCCGCCAGCAAAAGCGCTACCATCACCAGCAGCCGGCCCTCGTCCACCTTGCCGACGGCGGCCGCCAGTTCGCCGGCCCGGTTGTCCACGTACGAGCCCAGGCGGGCGAGATGCGCCTCTTGGCCATCGTCGCAGATGACCTGATAATCACGGCCGTTGATGGTGACGGTAACTTGCGCCATGGCGGTTACTCCCCGATCACCGAGCGGAGCCGCCCAATGGCGGCATCCAGGCGGCCGGAAACGGTTTTGCCCAAGTCCTTAAGCTGAGAATTTTCAACGCGCAGCCCTTCGAGTTCCTTGAGGATGGCGCCGGAAGGCTGGCTCAGCGCATCATCGCCGACGGCCGCGTCGGCGCGTCTGTTTATCGCCGTTTCCAGCCGCGCCACCGCGCTATCAAGACGGGCGCGGGCGCGTTCCATCTTGGACGGTTTTTGCAAATTGGGTTTCTTAGTCGGAATTTTAGAGCCCCCCTGTTGGTCCCTGTTTTCCCGCCGCCGGTTATCTAGCGGACCTATCGGCAGGATAAGACGGCCCCCTTATTTACGTCAATCATTGCCGCAGAAAATTTGTGCAACCTGTTAACGCAAAACAAAAAAAACCCTACCGGCGGCAAGCCGGCCAAGGTGCCGGCCAGTATAAAATCCCCATTGACGGGGGCGCCCTTTCCTTGGATGGTGCGGCCAAAGAAAAACCGAACCGGATGTTTTTGAGGGAGGCTAATATGGCTGTACGTCTTGGAATTAACGGCTTTGGCCGGATCGGCCGGTTGGTGCTCAGGGGGATTATGGAATCCCGGCGCAATGACGTTGAGGTCGTCGGCATCAACGATCTCGGCTCGGCGGAAATCAACGCCCACCTTTTGAAGTACGATTCGGTTCACGGCACCATACCCAATGAAATCGTCATCGACAGCGGCACCATGGACCCCGGCACCGGCCCCATCAAGGTGACCCAGGAACGCGATCCGGCAAAGCTGCCATGGAAGGAATTGGGCGTGGACGTGGCGTTGGAATGCACCGGTTTGTTCGCCGACCGGGAATCAGCTTCCAAGCACCTGGACGCCGGCGCCGCCAAGGTGTTGATCTCGGCCCCCGCCAAGGAAGTCGATTTGACCGTCGTTTACGGCGTCAATCACGACAAGCTGGAATCCCACCATACCGTCGTTTCCAACGCGTCGTGCACGACCAATTGCCTAGCCCCCGTCGTCGACGTGTTGAACAAGGCCGTTGGCATCGAAAAGGGCTTCATGACCACCATCCATTCCTACACCGGCGACCAGCGGCCGCTTGATACGTTACATTCGGACCTCCGGCGGGCCCGGGCCTGCGCGGTTTCCCTGATCCCGACCTCGACCGGTGCGGCACGCGCCATCGGCCTGGTGTTGCCGGAACTGGACGGCAAACTGGACGGCACCGCCATCCGGGTGCCGACGCCCAACGTGTCGTTGATTGATCTAACGTTTACGACCAGCCGGGAAACCACGGTGGAAGAGATCAACGACGCCATCAGGGAGGCTTCGGAAGGCCCGCTAAAGGGTATTTTGGGCTATGTGTCGGACGAATTGGTTTCCATCGATTTCAACCACAATCCGGATAGTTCCATCTTCGATTCCACCCAGACACAGGTCATCGAAGGCACCTTCGTGCGTGTGCTCAGCTGGTACGACAATGAATGGGCGTTTTCCAACCGCATGTCCGATACCGCGGTAGCCATGCACAACGTCGGCTAGAGCGGAATCAGGACAGGTCCGAGGGCCGGCCTAGCCATCGAAAGAGGTAATTTCGATCGAAATTTCGACGCGCCGGTTTTTGGACCGGTTTTCGGGCGTATTGTTTTTCGCCAGCGGGCGGCTTGAAGCAAACCCCTGGGCGGTGACCCGCGCCGGTTTGATGCCGGCCTTTTCGATCAGGTAATGGACAACGGTAACGGCGCGCGCCGATGACAGGTCCCAGTTGGAACGGAACCGGGCCGTCGAAATGGGAATGTCGTCGGTGTGCCCGGAGACCAGTATCTGGCCCCTGGTCGCCCTGAGTATGCTAGCGACCCGGTTAAGGGTCGGCCCGACGTTAGGCGCCAGTTGGGCGCTGCCGGGAACAAAGGCGGTGGCGTCGGGAAAGCGGATGATGATGCGGTCGCCCTGGTCGATCAAAATGATCCGGGATTCCGCAAGCTCCCTTTCCAGGGTCCGCCGGAATTGCCACATGAAGCTTCTCCGGGCCTTCTGGCGGTTGTCGAACTGGACAATTCGGGCGGTCGGCATGGTCCGGGCCTGTTCCTCGGGTTTGCTTTCACCCGGTCCCGCTTGACCAACCTGGGCCTGCGGTTGAGAGGTGGTGCGCATGACCTTGTCGCCAAGCCCAAAGGCATCGCGCATGGGACCGGCGTTTCTCTTGAAACTGTCGCTGTCGACCTCGGCAAAAGACAGCAGCAACACGAACAAGGCAAACAACAGGGCCATCAGGTCGGCGAAGGTCACCATCCACCGGGGGGCGCCCACGATTTTTCTTCTATCAAGCGCCGAAATTTTCAGTTTTTGCCCGTTGCTCATCAGTTTCTGTCCGTCGCCCGCCGTTTCGGGGTCGGTTCGGCGCCGGGCCTGTCGGTGCCCCGGCGGCTCATGCTGTCCCCCGGTTGGGGATCGTCTGCCCGGCGGTTTCTCTGTTTCTCCGGCAGGTAAGCCTCAAGTATATCCAAAACGGCCGTAGGATTGTTGCGATCGTGGATTTGAACAATTGCCTCGATGATGAGGACCCTGTTGCCCCGTTCAATCTCGTTCTTGGCTTCCAGCTTATCGGAAATCGGCAGCGCGATCAGTTGCGCGATCAAAACCCCGTAAAGCGTCGTCAACAGGGCAACGGCCATGGCGCGGCCGATGGACGTCGGGTCGCTCATGGAGCTCAGCATCTGGACCAGGCCGACCAAGGTGCCGACCATGCCGAAGGCCGGCGCCGATTCACCGATCGCCCTGAAAACCTTTTCGCCGACTTCCTGGCGTTGGATGGCCAGTTCCATCTCGCGGGTCATCATCTTGCGGATGACGTCGACGTCGCGGCCGTCGACACAAAGCTCGACCCCCTTGCGGAAGAAGCTGTTCTTGACCCTGACCTTCTCCAGCCCCAAAAGCCCCACCTTGCGGGCCCGCTTGATCAGACGCATCGTCAGGTCAACAATTTCACGGGGGCTTTCATGTTCGTGGACAAAGGCCGCCTTGATGCCGACGAAAAAGGCAACGAATACGCCGGAGATCGGGAACTTCATCAGTGTCGCGGCGAAGGTGCCGCCGATGACGATGAGGAATCCCGGGAGATTGAGGAAAATCGACAACTCGGACCCAGTCATGATGGCCAGCGTCACGACGGAAACGCCGATGATCAATCCAAGAAGGGTCGCTATGTCCACTTGCAGTCTCCCAGGTAAAACTGCCGCTGAATGAGGGGCCGCCTGGATGGACGGCGGCCTTGAAGTCCGGTTTTACTAGCAAAGCCCCTGCCAGAGCAAGGAAAAGAGCCGTTAATATCAAACTAAGTTGCTGTTTTTAAGTGCATTTATTGGTTTTCGGTATAAATTTCCTTACCCGCCCGCCGGTGGATGGCCATGGGGACCGCAACCCAGGCGGAAATTTGGAAACTGCCATGAAAGACCGCCCGATCATCGTTCACAGCCTGAAGGACGCCCAGGCGGCCGTTACCGTTGCCGCCGAGCTCGGCGTTGCGGTGACGCTCCGAAGCGCGCCGGGCGCCGCCCGGTATCTGGGCGCCGCCGTGTTCAGGGAGATGATCGCAGAGGCTTCAAGGAAACATCTGGATCTTGACGTGACCTCCGTTTTCGATTGTGGCGATGATCCCGGCCTGGCCTTGGGCGCGCTCCGTGATGGGCTGAAGGTGATTCGCCTCAGTGTTTCCGGCAACGCCTTAGACCGCATCGCCGACATCGCGGCTGAAACCGGCGCCCGGTTGGAAGCCGTCGGAGAAGGCGGGGAAAAGAAAGGCACGGCGTTGGACCTCCTGGATTTGGATGATCCGGAAGCCGCCCTCAGAACCTGGCTGTCGGAGGGAGATTGAAATGGATGACGTCCCCTGCCGCCTATACCTAATTACGCCGCCGAAGCTGGACTTGGCTTCGTTCCCGGACGCCTTGATGGAAGCCTTGGGCGCCGGCGATGTGGCTGCCGTCCAGCTACGCCTGAAGGACACCGATGACGACGCCGTCCGCCGGGCGGCGGAAGCGTTGCTGCCGGCATGCCGTGACCGGGACATTCCCCTGATCATGAACGACCGCCCGGACCTGGCCGCCGAAACCGGCTGTGACGGCGTCCATATCGGCCAGCAGGACGCCTCCTATGCCGAGGCCCGCGAGACCATGGGCCCGGAAGGTATCGTCGGCGTCACTTGCCATGATTCGCGGCATCTTGGCATCGAGGCGGCGGAAAGGGGCGCTGATTATGTCGCCTTCGGCGCCTTCTTCCCCACCACCACCAAACAGGCCAAGACCGAAGCCGCCATCGAAATCCTGGAATGGTGGGGCGGCCTGATGGTGATTCCCGTGGTCGCCATCGGCGGCATCACGCCCGGAAACTGCGCCCCCCTGGTCAGGGCGGGGGCCGATTTCCTTGCCGTCGTGTCCAGCGTCTGGGACCACCCGGAAGGTCCGGCAGCGGCGGTTCTGGCGTTTAACGAAACCATCGCCGAGGCCCGCTGAGCGGGTGATTGCCTAGGGCAAGGCAAACTGTTAGCTTCCGCGCCTTGGGCCTGCTTGGCCAATCCGGAACTGAGTCACAAACAATGAAAATCAACGGTAACGCCATCCGTCCCGGCATGGTGATCGAACACCAAGGCGGCCTTTGGCGGGCGGTCAAAATCCAACATACCCAGCCCGGCAAGGGGGGAGCGTACCTGCAGGTGGAGCTCAAGGATATCCGCACCGGGACCAAGCTCAACGAGCGGTTCCGCTCGTCGGAAACGGTGGAAAGGGCGAGGCTGGACCAAAAGGAATACCAATATCTTTACGGGGACGGCGGCATGTTGACCTTCATGGACACCGAAAGCTACGAACAGATTACCCTCCCCCAGGATTTATTGGGCGAGGACCAGACGCCGTTCCTCCAGGACACCATGAATGTCACCATCGAAAGCTACGAAGGCCAGCCGCTCGCCGTGCAGCTTCCCGATACGGTGGCCCTGAAGGTCACCGAAGCCGACGCCGTGGTCAAAGGTCAGACGGCGTCTTCGTCATACAAACCGGCAATGTTGGAAAACGGCATCCGCTGCATGGTTCCGCCCCACATCGAGGCCGGCACCCGTATCGTGGTTAACACCGCCGACGGTTCGTACGTGGAACGGGCCAAGGGCTGACCATCTCCCTGAGGGGTTTCAGATGGCACAACGGTCCGCTTTATTGAATGTCATGATGGCCGCCGCGAGCAAGGCGGCGCGGGGGCTGGTTCGCGACTTCGGCGAAATTGAAAATCTTCAGGTTTCAAAAAAAGGCGCCGGCGATTTCGTCAGCGCCGCCGACAGAAAAGCGGAAGAAACGCTGGTCGCCGAGTTGACGAAGGCGCGGCCCAACTTTGGCTTCCTGCTTGAGGAACAGGGCGTGATCGAAGGCACCGACACGTCGAACCGGTGGATCATCGATCCCCTGGACGGCACCACCAACCTGCTCCACGGGATCCCGCACTTCTCGATCTCTATCGCGTTGGAACGGGACGGCAAGTTAGCCGCTGGCGTCATTTATGAACCTGTTAGCGACCAGATGTTTTCGGCCGAAAAGGGCCAGGGCGCCTATCTCAACGACAACCGGATCAGGGTTTCGGCGCGCCGGTCGCTCGAAGAGTCGCTTTTCGCCACCGGCATCCCGTTCGCTGGAAAGGAAGACCACGACCGTTTCCTCGGACAGTTGAAGTCGGTCATGGCGGTATCCTCGGGCGTCAGGCGTTTTGGCTCCGCGGCGCTTGACCTGGCCTATGTCGCCGCCGGACGCTTCGAAGGGTTTTGGGAGATCGGCCTCAATCCATGGGACATGGCGGCCGGAATCGTCTTGATCCGCGAAGCCGGCGGGTTCGTCACCGATATGACCGGCGGCAGCGAAATGCTTGAAAACGGCGAAATAATCGCCGCCAACGACCTTTTGCATGGGCCGCTTAAGAAGATTCTCGCCGGCTGAGAGCGCCCCGGTCGCAAATCATTGCCGAGGTGGCCACAAAATCACCACATTGGTCGCCTTTGTTTGCATCGGCTCCAGCGGCTTGGAAGCGGCAAACCGGTTGTCTGAAAGCCGCCCCAAGGTTATGGTGAATCGCAAAGCGGAGGGAACCTGCCCGGGGACAACGAGCAGGCCGTCAGTATTGATGGGGGATATGACATCAATGAGAACCTTTCCAGGCATCCTCCTGGCACCGGTTCGCCGGCTTTTGGCGGCGGCGTTTTTTGCGGCTCTTGCCCTGGCGACGAGTGCCGATGGCGTTGGCGCGCAAAACTTTGATCTCAGCACCAATAACGTGACGGTTGATCTTAGCGTCATTGAGGACTCCGGCGTCGGGCCGGCGCCGGGGTGGGGGTATTCGGTCCCCCCGTCAAGGAGTGGCCCCGGCTATGGCCTTTTGGTGCCGGGACGTAAAAGTCCTAAATCGAAGCTTCATGTCACGGTTCCCCGGGGCGCCGTCAAGGGCCGGATCAAGCTGAGGCCGCCGGGGGCAAAGAAGAAAAAACCGGCGCGACGCGTCGCCAGGAAAAAACCCCGGAAAGCTAAGCCTGCGGTGAAAAAGCCTTCCGTCCCCGCCGTCACCAAGGCCAAGCCACCCGAGTCCCCGGCGATGGCAAAGGAAACACCCAAGCCGGCCGAACCAGCAAAGCCCGTTGCCAAGGGGGAACCCCCGGCGCCACCTCCGGCAGTCGCCAAGCCTGTCGTGAAGAAAGCGGCGCCCCCGCCTCCCCCTGCGTCTACGCCCCCGGCGGCGCCTCCGGCAACGGCAACGGCAGAGAAGCCAAAACCGGAACCGGCCGCCAAGGAACAAGCCGCATTGCCGCCGCCCGCGGAAATCCTGAAGACCGGGCGCGCCCTGCAGGTCAAGTTCGGCCCGAAGGCATCCAAGTTACCGGCCGACGCCAAGGACGACTTGAAGGCGTTGGCCAAGAAACTGAAGGATAAGGAAAACCTGCGTTTGCAGCTTATGGCCTTTGCCGGCGGTAAGGAGTTGTCGCCCAGCAAGGCGCGGCGAATGTCCTTGTCTCGTGCTCTGTCGGTCCGTTCATTTCTGATCGAAAGCGGGATGCGCAGTACCCGCATCGATGTTCGGGCATTGGGAAGCAAGACGACGGAAGACCCCGTCAACAGGGTTGACGTGAACATCGTCGAGCGATGATCCACGCCTTTTGTTCCAAGGTTCATCCGGTTGCGCCCTTGACTGCATAATTTGTTAACCACCGGCAATCACCGAGGGCCCGCCCATGACCCGGCCACGCAAATACCTTATCCGGATGATCCTTTTCGTGCTCGCGATCATGGTTTTGTCCGGAGTTTTGTTTTTGCCGCTTCGCGATGCCTTCATGGCCAACGCGCCCCTGAACGGCCTGATCGTCGGCGTCCTCCTTCTTGGTATCATCTATAATTTCCGCCTGGTGATGATGCTTTATCCGGAAGTCGCCTGGATAGAGAACTTCCGCCAGGCCCCAAACTCCCTTTCCGAAACCCATCCGCCAAGGCTGTTGGCGACGATGGCAACCATGGTTGGCGAACACAAGGACCGGCTTAGCCTCACCACGCTCGGCATGCGGTCTTTGTTGGACGGGATCGTCTCGCGCCTGGATGAATCGCGGGACATTTCGCGTTACACCATTGGGCTGTTGATTTTCTTAGGGTTGCTCGGCACGTTTTGGGGGCTGTTGGAAACCGTATCTTCGATCAGCACCGTGATCGGCGGCCTCAGCATCGAAGGCGGCGACGGCGTCACCGTTTTCGCCGACCTGAAACGGGGCTTGATGGCGCCGATGGCCGGCATGGGAACGGCGTTTTCGTCTTCGCTTTTCGGGCTTGCCGGGTCGCTGGTCCTCGGCTTTCTGGATTTGCAGGCCAATCAGGCGCAGAACCGTTTTTATAACGACCTGGAGGAATGGCTTTCCACCGTCACCCGGCTGGCTACCAGCGCGCTCGCCCTGGAAACCGACCAGCCTATTCCGGCTTATGTGCAGGCGCTTTTGGAACAAACGGCCGAAAGCCTGGAGAACCTGCAACGGACCATTGCCCGGGGCGAGGAAAGCCGGATTTCGGTCAACAACAACGTGATGGTGCTTAGCGATAAGCTGGAGACGCTCACCGACCATATGCAAACCGGGCAGGCGCTGATGAAAAGCATGGCCGAAACGCAAACGGAAATGAAACCGATCCTCGCCCAGCTTGCCGGGGGATCGTCCTCGGGCGGCCTTGACGATGCGTCGCGAAAGCATATCCGCAACCTGGATGCCCACCTGACGCGATTGACCGAGGAACTGTCGAGCGGTCGCGAGGAGTTGATCCAGCAACTACGCAGCGAAATCAAATTGCTTGCCCGCACCATCGCTGCCTCGGGCAACGACTAGGGCCGGGCTTCTCGGACCATGGCCGCCATCGCCCGCCGCCATCAACGCGCCACCAACATCTGGCCAGGGTTCGTCGATGCCCTGGCAACGTTGTTGATGGTCGTCATGTTTTTGTTGATGGTCTTCGTGCTGGCGCAGTTTTTCCTGGGTCAGGCCCTCTCCGGGCGCGACCAGGCGCTGTTGAGGCTGCAAAGCCAGATCAGCGAGCTTGCCGATATTTTGTCGTTGGAACGGCTCGCCAACGAAGATTTGCGCAAGAACGTCGCGCAACTGTCCCAGGAGCTGCAGATTTCCGTGGCGCTTCGCGACGATCTGAAAACGTCCCTCCGCCAGCTTCGCCAACGCTCGGAGGAAACCGAGCGGAATCTGGCAACCGCCCTCGAAACCATCGAAACCGACAAAACCAAGATCGCCGCCCAGCTTGAGGAAATGGTCAGCTTGACCAAGGACGTTGCGGCGCTTCGGGCGTTGCGCGAGGAATTGCAGGCCAAGATCGCAGAGATGGCGGGCAAGGTTGAACAATCGGGCAAAAACCTTCTGGCCGAACAAGAGATTTCCGCAAGCGCCCGGGCCCAGGTGGCGCTTTTGAATAAGCAGATGGCGGCCCTTCGCGAGACGCTATCGAAGATTTCCGCCGCCCTGGAGGCTTCGGAAAAACTGGCCACCGAGAAAAAAATCCAGATCGCGTCCCTGGGCAAACGCCTGAATGCGGCGCTGGCCAGCAAGGTTCATCAATTGGGCCGTTACCGGTCGGAATTTTTCGGCCGGCTCCGGGACCTGTTGGGCGGCCAAAAGGGCGTACGTATCGTCGGCGATCGTTTCGTTTTCCAATCCGAGGTGCTGTTCGCCAAAGGCTCGGCCGAGCTCGGCAACGCCGGCAGGGGCCAGCTCAACCAACTGGCCCGGACATTAAAACTGATCGCAAAGGAGATTCCCGCCGATATCGATTGGGTGCTCAGGGTCGACGGGCACACGGACCGCGACCCCATCAAAACCGCCCGCTTCCCGTCAAATTGGGAATTGTCGTCGGCCAGGGCGCTTTCGGTGGTTCGCTTCCTGATCGAACAAGGACTTCCGCCAAACCGGTTTGCAGCGGCGGGTTTTGGGGAATTTCAACCCCTTGACGGCGGAGCGGATGAAATCGCCAAACGCCGAAACCGCCGAATTGAGTTGAAATTGACCCAACGCTGACCCATTCCCCTTAGGTGCGTTTTCAAAAGGCGCCGGCCGCCACACCGGGAAAGTCTATGCCTCCATGCTGATTCTCTTTTTCATCGTCTTCATCGACCTTATCGGTTTCGGCGTGATTATTCCGCTGCTGCCGTTTTATGCCGAGTTCTATCAGGCGTCGCCGGAAACGGTCGGATTGGTGATGGCCACCTATTCGTTCACCCAGTTCCTGGCGGCGCCGTTCTGGGGGCGGCTCTCGGACCGGATCGGGCGGCGTCCGGTCCTTTTGGTCAGCCTCGCCGGTGCAGCGGCAGCCTATATCTGGCTGGGGTTGGCCGACAGTCTGTGGATGCTGTTTGCGGCGCGCGCCGTCGGCGGCGCGATGGCCGGAAACATCTCCGCCGCCTTTGCCTATGTCGCCGATATCACGACCCGGGAAACCCGCGCCAAGGGCATGGGCACCATCGGCGCCGCCTTTGGGCTTGGGTTCATCGCCGGGCCTGCCCTCGGCGGCATACTGGCCGGTGCCGATCCGGTCAACGCCGATTTCCAGAGCCCGGCGTTTGCCGCCGCCGGGCTTTCGATTCTGGCGCTGGTCATGGCTGTGGTCATGCTGAAGGAATCGCTGCCTCTTGAAATCCGGCAGAAGCTGGCAAAGGAGCCGCCGAAAAAACGCCTGGCGATGTTCCGCGAAGCCCTCGGGCGCCGCAACATCGGTTTGCTGATTTTGCTTACGTTCCTTGCCACTTTCGTCTTTGCCGGCCTGGAATCCACTTTCGCCATGTGGTCCCGGCGGCAGTTCGGTTGGGGGCCGGAACAAAACGGCTATCTGTTCGCCTATGTCGGGGTGCTCAGCGCCGTCATTCAGGGCGGTTTTATCGGCCGCTTGGCGCGCCGTTTCGGCGAGGCCCAGTTGATCATCCAGGGTTCTCTGGCGTTGGCGATTGGCGTCTTTTTGATTCCGTTCAGCCAAAATCTGGCGGTGCTGATGGTGGCGATGACCATCGCTGGCTATGGTTTTTCCGTTATCTCGCCTTCACTGAACAGCTTGATATCGCTTCAGGCAAGTGACGAGGAACAAGGCGGCATCATGGGGGTCACCCGGTCGGCCTCTACCATGGCGCGGTTCCTGGGCCCGGCTTGGGCCGGGCTCCTTTTCGGCGTGTTGGGGCGCGACTGGCCTTATTTCGGCGGCGCCTTGGTGATGGTTGCGGTTGTGCTCTTGAGTATCCATGCGCTCAAGTCGCTGGAATCCCCGGAAAGCCCCCGGGATGCTTGAAACCGGTCTGGCCTTCCCTTATATAGGGCGCCTTCAAGGGTAATGAGAGCCATGAGAAAAGATACGCATCCCGACTATCACGAGATCACCATCCAGTTGACCGACGGCACCACCTTTACCACGCGTTCAACATGGGGAAAGGAAGGCGATACCCTGAAACTGGATATCGATCCGAAGACCCACCCCGCCTGGACCGGAGTTCACCGCCTGGTTGACAGCGGTGGGCAATTGGCAAAATTTAACAAACGGTTCAAGAATTTGGGCTTGAAAATCTAGGGCCTATCCCAGTAATTCGTTTTTCTTCCAATTTGGAAAGGGCACCGGACGAGCCAGGTGCCCTTTTGCTTTTCGGTTGAGGTCCGGCCATCGGCAGGCATTCTTGAAACCGGCTTTATATCCCTTCTGGCAGGTTTGCCCCTTTTTTTGGGTTTGATAGAATATGCCGACAGGAAGCTGGTGTTTTAAATTTGGATGATTCTGCGCTCCCGGGTGACGGGGTGGTGGCACATCTTCCATTTTCAGAAAATGGATATAGCGGGTCCCTCCGATTTTAAGGAAAGCCGTCTATTGGGCGATCAATGACAGAAAACACAACCTACGAAGTCCATGTTCAGCAGGGAGGCCGGTGGAGCATCCATGCGACTTTCCTGGGCCATCAAGGAAATGACGCCATCAATGAGGGCAAGGAACTCGACAGGTTGACCACGATCGATGCCGTCAAAGTCATCAAAGAGGTCTATGACGCCCAAAAAGACCGCCATAACGAATTCATCATCTTCAAAAGCTCGACCATGAAATCCGCCGCTGGTAAGGGCGGCGACTTCACGGGCGGCGGCTCTTTCCAGAAAGAGACCTGGATCAGATATGACGAAGACGATAACCAGGACCGAGCGAAGCCCAGAAGCCGCCGGCGGCCGGTCGGGAAAAAGAAAACCTCAACGTTGACGATGGTTATGGTCAAGCTGTTGATGGTGGTTCTTTTCAGCATTGGCCTTGCCAGCGCTCTTTCGGCGTTGATCGATGAACTCCTGGGCGGCACCAGGCTTTTCGGGGTTCACTTTGTCGGCAACGCCCAATCAAACCTTCTGATCGGGGTTTTCATCGTCACCTTCCTTCTCAGCGCCTTAAGCATGACCGTTACCGTCATGCGTGGTGAGACGTTGGAAGACTCCCGACGGCGGCGTCCCCTCAAACAACAGACAAAATTGGCTAAACAGGCCAAAATCGCCAAACAGAAGGCCCAGAAAAAAGTTGCTCGGGCCCAGGCCATGGCCCCCGCCAAAAAGAACCTTGCCGCCGGCCCTGGCGCCGCGGCGGGCCCGAGCGCCCAAATTCTGAACGAATCCTCTCTCAGCCCCTCTACCGAAACCCTGGCCGGTTTGGACCAGGCCGTGAAGGGAGGCGAGAGGCCCGGGATCAGCCAACAGGCTTCGGAGACAAAAGAAGCCGTTGGCCAGGATCTTAACGAACGCCTGAAAACGGAGATCAGCCAGGGAAAGCCGGACCCGGCGAGCGGACAAACCGGGCGGGGCGTTGTGCTTGATGCGGAAACCCATGGCAAGGCGCCTCAGGTCGAAACCATGACGCCCGCAGAGGAAAAACAGAAAACTTTCATGTTGGGATTCCTCGGCAAGGGCCTGGAGGGAAGCCAGACCGACCAAAAGAAAATGGACAACTTCAACAAGTTCGGGATCAACCTGTATATTGCCGGGGCCTGCGAGATCCTTTCGCAAAAACGGAATCTGGATGTACGGGCCAGTTCAAAAATCCTGGCCGATGCCGTCCAAGGCATAGGCTTCAAGAAATCCCATGCCGCGTCGTTCGCCGATCGGTACGAAGAATACTTGATGGCCGATTCCCGCTACATGCAGATGTTCCAAGCCGGGCGCAACGCCATGAACATTTGCCTCACCGACGAAAGCGCCGCGCCGAAGCTCCTGGACAGCGCCTTGGAGGACTGGAACAAACCCAAGGAACGGCAGGAGCAGACCGGCCCGATCACGGTGTTGTTTACCGACATTGCCGGATCAATAGCGATGACCCAGGCGCTTGGCGATGAAGGCGCGCAACAGGTGGTGCGCGCGCATAACCGGATCGTCCGCGAAGCGCTCAGCAGCAGCGCCGGCAAGGAAGTCAAACACACCGGCGACGGCATCATGGCGTCCTTTGCCAGGACCTCGGATGGGGTTGATGCGGCCATTGAGATGCAAATGGGAACGGCGATGCATAATCAACAAAATCCGAACCTGCCCTTGCACCTGAAAATCGGCCTCAATGCCGGCGAACCCATCGCCGAAGACAACGACCTGTTCGGTACGGTGGTTCAGATGTCGGCCCGGATCGTTGACAAGGCCTCGGCCGACCAGATTTACGTTTCGGAAATCGTCCGGGGAATCTGCGCCGGCAAGCAATACAACTTCGCCAACCTCGGCGGCTTTGAAATGAAGGGTTTTGGCGAAAGCGTCACCCTTTTCGAGGTGGTGTGGGCTGATTCCGATGGCGAGGAAAGCGCCACCGGGTAAAAATTCCCCTTCTAAAAAAACCATCATCCCATATACCAAAGTCCCCTTGCCGAAACCGAGACGGTGAAGGAAAATAGCCGGAATTCAACCCTGAGGGTTCACAGGGCAATAAGGGGATGTCTATCACCATTGAGGGAAATGAGTTAGGATTCCAAGGTTTACCAGGGGAATCCACACATTGGGCGATCAATGAGCGACGACAAAAATTACGAAGTTCAACTCCGCCAAGAGGGCGAGTGGATCATTCAAGATACTTTCGCGGGCGACCAAAAAGATGAGGCCCTGGAGGAAGCCGCGAAACAGCTTGGTGAATTGAATTCTTTCGATGCCGTCAGGGTCGTCATGGAAAAATATGACCCTGAAACCGGAATCTTTAACGACAATATCATTTTCAAACGCGATAAAGAAAACCAATTCATCATCACCAAGGCCAAGGTCCGAACGAGGATTGCCCATCCCGGGGGACAGGGAGACAAGTCCCGAAGCGGCGGCGGAGCCAGGGCGCAGACTACGGTCAAAAAAAAGGGCCCTGCGAGCCTCTCCAACGTCCTTGGCAAGTTGGCGCTGGTGGTTTTGTTCAGTTTGGCCCTGGCCGGTCTCCTATCGACAGGGGTAACCGAAGTCCTGGCCGGTAAAAAATTATTCGGGACTCGCATCCACGGCCAGGGACAGTCCAATTTGTTTGCCGGCGTTTTCATCCTCACCTTCATTATCACCGCCCTCGGCACGACTTTCGCCGTCATGCGGAACGTGCAACTGCAGACCTCAAGCCGCAACCCGTTGATCCTGACGCTTATTGGCTTGTTGGCCAATCAGGCGAAGCGGACGTCTGCGGAACAGTTAAAAGTCAAAGGAGCAGCCAAGCAGGCAGCCATAAAGAGGGCGCAGGCAGACGCCAAAGCCGCCGCCGAGGCCACGGCGGCGGCCGAAAAAGACGCGCCCCAGCCTAGCGATGAAACATTGGAAAAGGCCGAAGAAGAAAAGGCCGAGCCCGAAGAAGAGCCCGAAAAAGGAGAAGAGGCCGAACCCGAGGATCCCGACGCCCTGTCGCCGACGGCCGAAAAGCTGAAGATCTACATGATGACTTTTCTCGCCAAATCTTTGCAGGGATCCGAGATAGATCAGTCGAAATTGGACAGCTTCAACAAATTCGGGCTCAGTATTTATATGGCTGGCGCTTGTGAAATCCTCACTCAGCAAGGGCAGATGGAAATTCAATCCAGTCTCAAGATTCTCTGCGAAAGCGTCCAGCTCCTGGGTTTCAAGAAATCCCACGCCGCGTCATTCGCTGAAAAGTACGAAGAATATCTTATGGCCGATTCCCGCTACATGCAGATGTTCCAGACCGGGCGCAACGCCATAAACACATACCTTGCCGACGAAGACGCCGGGCCCAAACTTCTGAATAGCGCCATGGAGCAGTGGAACCAACCCAAGCCCAAGGAGCAGCAGACCGGACCCGTTACCGTGCTGTTCACCGACATTGCCGGATCAACGGCGATGACCCAGGCGCTTGGCGATGAAGGCGCGCAACAGGTGGTGCGCGTGCATAACCGGATCGTCCGCGAAGCGCTCAGCAGCAACGCCGGCAAGGAAGTCAAGCACACCGGCGACGGCATCATGGCGTCTTTCGACAAGACCACCGACGGCGTTCAAGCCTCCATTGATATGCAAATGGGAACGGTGATGCATAATCAGCAGAATCCGAACCTGCCCCTGCACCTGAAAATCGGCCTTAATGCCGGCGAACCCATCGCCGAGGACAACGACCTGTTCGGTACGGTGGTTCAGATGTCGGCCCGGATCGTTGACAAGGCCTCGCCCGACCAGATTTACGTTTCGGAAATCGTGAGAGGACTTTGCGCCGGCAAGGATTACAGTTTCACCAGCTGCGGCGGCTTTGAAATGAAAGGTTTCAGCGACGAAATCGTCCTCTACGAGGTGGTGTGGAACGGCGGCGGCGAAGGCGAGGGTGTAACCCCCAGCCAGACCGCCGGGGCGCCGGAACAAGCGGAAAATGGAGCCCCGGAACAGGCGGCCCCTGATGCCGGGGCGCCGGACCAGGCAATCTCGGAACAGGCGACTCCCGATGCCGGGG
>CAZVFL010000029.1:0-28227 GCA_964626025.1 uncultured Thalassospiraceae bacterium | reverse complement strand
TGCTTACAAGGGATAGCGTACCATAAGGACTACTTGCTGTAAAGGGATAATCGCGTGTCCGCTTTGGGCCAGAAGCGGACCTAAATCACGACTTGGCAGAAGGTCCGCTCCTAGCCAATAGCGGACATTGACTGTAATTCGGAAACGCTTCACCCTTCAATGCGTGATGGCCGAACCTTCTGATATCCGCATCCTCTATATCGAAGATGACGAACCGCTTTGTGACCTGTTCAAAGTGGTGATTGAAGCGCATGGGCATTCCGTCGATGTCGCCTACAACGGCGAAGACGGTTTGGGCCTTCACGCCACGCAACCTTACGACTTGATTGCGACTGACTATCAACTTCCAGACATGACCGGGATCGACATTGCCCGGAAACTTCTCATCGACGATCCCGACATTCCCATCATCATGGTAACGGGGAAAGGCAACGAACAGATTGCCGCCGAAGCCTTGGCGCTCGGGGTCTATAACTACGTCATCAAGGACAGCGAAAAGGTTTTCCTGGAACTGCTGCCCAACATTATCGGTGCCGCTCTGAAAAGGTTGGCCGAACGCCACGACAAGATAATAGCCGACAATTTGCTCAAGAAAGCAATCGAGGGAATATCGGAAGGCTTTGCCTATTACGATGAGAACGACCGGCTCGCCGTGGTCAACAGCAAGATGGCGGAAATCTATCCTCTGATCGCCGACACCTTTGTGCTTGGAACTTCGTTCGAGGAGGGATTGCGCTTGGGCATTAAGAAGGGACAGTTTGGCCCCAGTGACGACCAAGATGAAGAGGAATGGATCCAGGAAAGGCTCGCCAAACACCACGATCCCAAGGGGTCCTACGAAGTCACCCTCTCAGATGGGCGCTGCATCAGGGTCGAGGAGAAAAAAACGCCCGGAGGCGGCATCGTCGGCGTGCGCACCGACATCACGGACCTGAAGGAGCTCGAACACAAACTGCGCGATAGCGAGGAACAATTACGTGGGATCATGAAAACGGCCGTTGATGGCATCATCACCATCGACAGAAGGGGCCTTGTCCAGTCCTTCAACGCCGCTGCCGAAGTCATATTCGGTTACACCGCCAAGGAGGTGATTGATGAGAACGTCAAGATGCTGATGCCGGAACCGGATGCCCAACAGCACGATAATTATATCAACAACTATGTTCGCGGTGGCGAGGCCCAGATCATCGGGATTAGGCGTGAGGTGGTAGGACAACGTAAGGATGGTTCGACATTTCCCATGGACTTGTCCATCAGCGAACTTCGTCTTGATTACAGGACCGTTTTCACCGGCATCATCCGCGACGTCACCGAGAGGAAATAGTCCGAAATCGTCCAACCTGTCAAAATTCAACTCTCCGCCCTTGACAGCACGCTCCCACAGGCATATGTTCTATTTTTGTTCTTTTGTTGAATATCGCTCTTTGACATCGTGAATAGGGAAACCCCTTAACGTTCCTCGCGGCGGGCGGTTTTGTGCGTTCGGTTTTGCGTCACCGATCCTTCGAGACGCCCGCGCTGCGGGCTCCTCAGGATGAGGAGCCACTATATTCTTCCCTCACGCCTTAAGGAGGTCGAAGACCCGTCTCGACCCGTCCTCCGCAGCAGCGGCGCTGCCGCTGCGAAGGGTGGAAGGGTGAGGGGGACCGGAGATGACGACTTTTGACGACCTTTGACGACCTTTTCGCCCGCCTCAGGCGCAGAAACCGTATGGAATCAATTAGTTGTGTGGATTCCGGGTGTCAAAAACGACGACTTTAGGACGACCGGATGACGACTTTAGGACGACCCGATGACGACTTACGGACGACTTGGGGACGACCGGGTGACGACCGGGGAACGACCGGCGGAGGCGCGCCCCGCCTATTCCATCACTTCGTTCTTGTGAACGCCCCAGAACTCGACCCTTCTCAGCCAGCCCTCGAAGCTGGCGGCCTCGACCCGGCACCAGCCGTCGAGGTCGGGGCACGCCAGCAATTTGCCGATGACCCCGGCCTCGATCCTGGCGACGATCTGGCTTTTGGAGTCGTTTTTCCGGCGGATGGCGCGGGTATCGCCGGTGACGATGAAGGTTCGCTTGGCGGCGACCATGCTTTGATGGACCCAGCCCTGGGTCCCCTGCCAATCCCTGACTTTTCGCCAGGTGCCGTATTCGGCGATGATTTCCAAGGGCAGGTGCTGGCGGTGATAGACCCAATCGACGGGATACTGCACCCCCGGGCCGGTGCGCAGGTTGACCTCCTGGGCACGAAGGCTCACGAACCGGGGCAACGGCAGGCCGGTCCCCTTGTGGTTGGCGGCCTGAAGGCCAGGCTGGGCCACCGCCCAGATGAGCGACAGGACCAGGACGGAAATAAAAATTCTTAAACAAGTCATGACCGGGATCAGCTTCGTTGGGCCGGGAAAAAACGTTGCCGCATTATTAAGTCGCCTTGCCGGGTCCGGTCAAGCGGGACCGCCGGCCGCCGGGGGCTGGGGGCCTTCATAGGGCGCTGGACAACCCGTCTCGGGGTTGCTATGGCCTGACACGGGGAAGCGGCCTCTTCCGACGGGGGGGCTTTCGGAGGGAGAGCTATGGCCAAGAAAAAACCGAAAGTGGTGGTCACCCGCAAACTGCCCGACGCCACCGAAACGCGGATGATGGAATTGTTCGATGTCCAGCTGAACGTGGACGACCAACCGATGTCCGAAACCGATCTGGCCGATGCCGTGAAAACCGCCGACATCCTGGTGCCGACGGTCACCGACACCATCGACGCCAAGCTTCTGGAAAAGGCCGGCAAGAAGCTCAAGCTGATTGCCAATTACGGCACCGGCATCGACCACATAGACCTGGACGCCGCCCGTGAAAAAGGCATCGCCGTCACCAACACGCCGGACGTACTGACCGAGGACACCGCCGACATGACCATGGCGCTGATCCTGGCGGTGCCCCGGCGGCTGGTGGAAGGGGAGAAAACCATGAGGACCGGCGATTGGTCCGGCTGGTCGCCGACGTGGATGCTGGGACACCGTATTTTCGGCAAGCGGTTGGGGATCATCGGCATGGGCCGCATCGGCCAGGCGGTGGCCCGCCGCGCCAAGGGCTTCGGGCTCTCCATCCATTACCACAACCGCAACCGGGTCCACCAAGACATCGAAAACGAGCTTGAAGCCACCTATTGGGAGAGCCTGGACCAGATGCTGGCGCACATGGACTTCATTTCCGTCAACTGCCCCCATACGCCGGCCACCTATCACTTGCTGTCGGCCCGGCGGCTGAAGCTGTTGCAGCCCCATGCCGTCGTCGTCAACACGTCCAGGGGCGAGGTCATCGACGAAAACGCGTTGACCCAGATTCTGGCGGCCGGCGAAATCGCCGGGGCCGGGCTCGACGTGTTCGAACATGAGCCCGCCGTCAACCCGAAGCTGTTGGCGCTCGACAATGTCATTTTGCTTCCCCATATGAGTTCCGCCACCTTCGAAGGCCGGGTGGACATGGGCGAAAAAGTGGTGGTCAACATCCAGACTTTCGTCGATAACCACACGCCGCCGGACCTGGTGATCGGCGACGCGGTTTAATCCGGCCCCCGGCGCCCAGCACCTCTGGTTAAGGGTTCCCCGTTAACGCCATGAATGACCGGCCTTACGCCCTCCCCATTCCCTACCGTGATCCCGTTGGCGCGTTCCAGCCCTTTGCCGATGACCCGGTGGCGGCGCTTCTCGACAGCGCCGCCGAAGCCGGCGGCCGGGGGCGGTATTCCTACATTGCCGCCGATCCATTTCAGGTCATCCGGGCCGGGCGGGAGGCGCCTGATCCCTTTCATGCTTTGGCGGGCGCGCTCAAACGGTTTCCCAGGCAAAATGATCCTGCCTTGCCGCCGTTTCAGGGCGGCTCAGTCGGGTATCTGGGCTATGAACTGGGCCGCCACCTGGAAAGGCTGCCGCCCCAACCGGCGGCCGGGCTCGACGTGCCCGATATGGTTTTCGGGTTCTACGACACCATCGCCGCCTTCGACGCCCGCACCCAAAAAGCCTGGATTATCGCCCTCGACGTTGCCTCGCGCCCGCCTCGGGCCCGTGCCGAAGCCAGGGCCGAGGCCATGGCCGCCCGCATCGCCGCCGCCGGGCCGCTGGCCCCTGTCGGCTGGTCGCCGGCGGGCGCCTGGACGGCGGAACTCCGACGCGACGAGTTCGAGGAAAAAGTTGCCCGCGCCATCGACTACATCCATGCCGGCGACATCTTCCAGGCCAACCTGACGCTGAGACTCTTGGCTGACATGCCCCAGGGCCTGACCCCCTTCACCCTTTACCGGCGCTTGCGGACGCTGTCGCCGGCGCCTTTTGCCTGTTATCTGAACACCGGCGAAGGCATGGCCATCGCGTCGGCGTCGCCGGAGCGGTTCCTTGAACTGACGCCCGAAGGCCGTGTTTCGACGCGCCCCATCAAGGGAACCCGGCCCCGCGGCCGGACGCCCGAAGAAGACTCCGCTCTCGCCCGCGAACTGATGGCCAGCGAAAAGGACCGGGCCGAGAACCTGATGATCGTGGATCTCCTGCGCAACGACCTGAGCCGGGTTTCCAGGCTGGGCAGTGTCGAGGTCAGCGAGCTGGCGGTGCTTGAAAGCTTCGCCAACGTCCATCACCTGGTTTCGGAAGTTGAGGGAACGCTTTTCCCCAACCTGGGCCCTGTGGACCTGCTGAGGGCGACGTTCCCGGGCGGCTCCATCACCGGCGCACCCAAGATCAGGGCCATGGAAATCATCAACGAACTGGAACCGGCCCGGCGCGGGCCCTACTGCGGGGCCATCGCCTGGATTGGTTTTAACGGCGCCATGGATTCCTCCATCGTCATCCGCACCCTGGTCATCAAGGACGGGCTGGTGGCGGCCCAGGCCGGTAGCGGCATCGTCGCCGATTCGGACCCGGCGGCGGAATACGACGAAGCCATGGACAAGGCGTGGGCCCTTTTACACAGCCTCGATCCCGGCGACGTCGGCCAGGAACGGGCGTCGTGAAGGTCTATCTCAACGGCAACCTGATGGCGGCGGCGGACGCCCGCATCGATCCCGCCGACCGGGGGCTGACGCTCGGCGACGGCTTGTTCGAAACCATCGCCGTCCGCAACCGCCAGGCGGCGCGCACGGACGCCCATCTGGCCCGGCTTGGCGCCGGCGCCCGGGTCTTAGGAATCAACATCCCTTATGGCGCGGACCAACTGACGGGCGCCATGGCCGACGTCATCGAGGCCAACGGCATCACCGAAGGGGTGCTCAGGCTGACCCTGACCCGTGGCCCGGCGCCCCAGGGGCTGTTGCCGCCGCGGCCGGGCGAGCCCAGCCTTCTGATCACCGGGTCGTCCCAGGCCCTGGGGCCGGGGAAACCGGCGACGGCCGTCATTGCCGCCCACACCCGGGTGAACGAACATTCCCAGCTTTCCGGGGTCAAGGCCACGTCGAACCTGAACAACGTCCTGGCGGCCCGGGAAGCCCAGGAGAAGGGCGCCCATGAGGCCTTGTTGCTGAATGGCGCCGGCAACTTGGCCGAAGCCGCCTCGGCCAACCTGTTTCTGGTGCTGGGCGGCCAGGCGGTAACGCCGCCCCAGACGGATGGCGCGCTCCCGGGCGTCATGCGGGCCGACGTGATCGGGAAGCTGAGGGCGGCGGAAAGGACGCTTCGGCCCGCCGACCTGGAAGACGCCACCGAGGCCTTTTTGACCAACAGCTTAAGCGTCCGGCCCCTGGTGGCCGTGGAGGGCGCGCCTATCGGCGACGGCAAGCCGGGGCCGGTGACCGCGGAAGCGCAGAAAATAGTCTGAAGCTAGATAAAGATCACCGCGCCGTCCTTGGACGCGTCGCTGAGGAAGGTGACGAGACCGCCTTCCTCAAGCGGAATGTCGTCCCTAAGCGGCTCACCCTCCAGGCCCATGGCCCTGAGCCCCATCTCACAGACCATGAACCGGACCCCCAGTTGGGCGCAGGAACTCAAAAGCTCCTCGAAGGTGGCGACGCCCATCTTGGCGAAACTGTCGTCCTTCTTTCCGCCTTTCCCCTTTTCTTCACTGAGCGGCATTTGCCGCCAGGCGGGTTCGGCGCCCTTGTCGACCCGTTTGAGCGCGTTGCAGGCGCCCATGGTGAAAAACAGCGTCACCGGCCGGCCAATGGCCGCCGCCGCCGCCGCCATCACCAGCGCATAGTGCACCTTGTCGAAGTGGCCGGCGTAAATGACGATGGAAAGCTTGTCGGGAAAAGTGCTGTCGTCGGCCATGGGGCTCAATCCTTGTGTATGGAAAGGTCGGTGATTGTCGGATCGTCGCCGCAAAGGGGGCAGCCCGGGTCGGGCTTGACCGAGATTTTCCTGAACGTCGTTCCCAGGCTCTCGCAGATCAGAAGGGCCCCGGAAAGGCTGTCGCCGATGCCCAGCAGCTCCTTGAGGATTTCCGTCGCCTGCAATGATCCCGCCATGCCGCAGAGCGCGCCCAGGACGCCGGCCTCGGCGCAGGTGGGAATCTGGCCTTCCGGCGGCGGTTCCGGGAACAGGCAGCGGTAACAGGGTCCGTGGCTGCCGTCGGTCTCGTCGAAGGCCTTGAAGGTGTAGACCTGGGCGTCGAAGCGGAGAATGGCGGCCGAAACCAGGATTTTTTTGGCGAAATAGCACGCATCGTTGACCAGGAACCGGGTGGCGAAGTTGTCGGACCCGTCGGCGACGATGTCGTAGTCCGATATCATAGGGAGGGCGTTTTCCGGGCCGATGCGCTCGTTCAAGGGGTTGACGGTGACATCCGGGTTGATGCGGGCGATGGTCTTTTGGGCGCTTTCCACTTTGGGCGTTCCAATGGCCTCGGTGGAATGAACGATCTGGCGCTGCAAATTCGACAGATCGACAACGTCATCGTCGACGATGCCGAGCGTCCCGACCCCGGCGGCGGCGAGATACAGCAACACCGGAGAGCCCAATCCGCCGGCCCCGACGACCAGAACGCGGGCCTTCAAGAGCCGCTCCTGGCCTTCGCCGCCGACCTCTTCCAGCAGGATATGCCGGGCGTAACGGTTGATCTGGGCTTCTGAGAAATTCACCAGGGGTCTCGTCCGGGCCGGTCCTAGCCCAAGCCGTCGAAAAGCGCGGTCGAAAGATAGCGGTCGGCGAAGTCGGGAAGGAAAGTAACGATGACCTTGCCGGCCATTTCCTCCCTGGCGCCGACTTCCAAGGCCGCCGCCACGGACGCGCCCGACGACATGCCGACGGCGATTCCTTCCAGCCGGGCCAGCTTGCGGGCCATGGCAAACGCGGGTTCGTTGCCGATTTTCAGGATTTCGTCAATGGCGTCCATATCCAGGACATCGGGAATAAAACCGGGCCCCATGCCCTGAATCTTGTGCGGCCCGGGCACGCCACCGGACAGCACCGGGCTGTCCTCGGGCTCCAGCGCGATGATCTTGAGGTCGGGATTGCGCGGTTTCAGGACCTGGGCACAACCGGTAATGGTGCCGCCGGTGCCCACCCCGCAGACGATGGCGTCAACGTTGCCTTCGGTGTCGCGCCAGATTTCCTCGGCCGTGGTGCGGCAGTGGATTTCCGGATTGGCGGGGTTTTTGAACTGCTGCAACATGATCGCATCCGGCATCTTTTTGATCAGCTCTTCCGCCCGCTTGACGGCGCCCGTCATGCCCTCCTCGGCGGGCGTCAATTCGATTTCCGCCCCCAACAGATCAAGAATCTTGCGGCGTTCCACGGACATGCTGTCGGGCATGGTCAGGATCAGCCGGTAGCCCTTGGCGGCACAGACGAAGGCAAGGGCTATGCCGGTGTTGCCCGAGGTCGGTTCGACCAGGGTCGCCCCGGCGCCGATTTGGCCCGAGCGCTCGGCGGCCTCGACCATGGAAACCCCGATCCGGTCCTTGACCGAACCCAGGGGGTTGAAAAATTCGCATTTCGCCAGGATTTCGGCCTTTACCCCCTCTTCCGCCGCCAGTTTCCGGAGCCGCACCAACGGCGTCGCGCCGATGGTATCGACAATGCTGTCGTAAACGCGGCCCCGGAATTCGGGCCCGCTGGTCATCGTGGTCTGGGGCTTGTCGTTCATCTGACAGTGATGCCTTTAAATGCTGAAGTCCAGGGGTTCCCGGCCTTCGCTGGCGATTCCGGTCTGGTTGGCGCGGTTATAAAGATCGTCGATGGACATATGGTTGAGCCGTTCCATCATCTCGTTTTGCAACGCCGCCCATAACGGCCGCACCACCTTTTGGCCCAGGTCCGATCCGGGGGTGTCATCGATCAGGTTGTTGTTGGCCTCCATGTCGCGCACCACGCGGACGATATCGCCGACGGAGATGCGGCGCCTTTCCCGGGCCAGACGGTAGCCGCCGCGGGGTCCACGAACGCCGATCAGAATGCCCCGGCGGACAAGATGCTGAAGCGCTTGTTCCAGATAGCGCCTGGGAATGTCCTGGCGGCGGGTGATGTCGCGGCTCTGGACCGGTTCGGACCCGGCGTGATAGGCGATGTCGAGCACGGCCTCGATGGCGAACAGCATCTTTTTCGACAACCTTAACATCGTCTAACTGTCCGTTCCGGTGGAGCCGAACCCGCCTTCGCCGCGCCGAGTTTCGTCCAAGGTGTCGACTTCCCGCCACTGGGGCCTGTTGACGGGCGCGACCACCATCTGGGCAATGCGCATGCCGCGGGTGACGTTGAAGGGCTCGGCGCCATGATTGATCAGCACGACGCCGACTTCGCCGCGGTAGTCCGCGTCGATGGTGCCCGGGCTGTTGAGGATGGTCACGCCATGCTCGATGGCCAGGCCCGAACGTGGCCGGACCTGGGCTTCGTAGCCGCCGGGAAGCTGGATGACGAACCCGGTCGGAATCAGGGCGTGCTGGCCCGGCGCCAGCACCACGGGTTCCGTCACCGCCGCCACCAAATCGGCGCCGGCGCTGAAATCGGTGGCGGGTGCCGGCAGGGCCAAGTCCGCCCCGTGAGGCAAACGTTGAATGGCAATGGCGACGTCGTTCATGCCCAATGTCCTAAAATCGGTTTTATTTCTTGTCTCAGGATCCGGGGGCCAGGGTTTCGGCGACTCTCCGGGCCAGGCGCTCGGCGACCTGGGTCTTGGAGAGAGTCGGCCAGTCCTCGACGCCTTCCCCGGTGATCAGGTGCACGGTATTGTCATTGCCGGAAAAGGTGCCGGTTTCCGGGGATACGTCGTTGGCGACGATCCAATCGCAGCCTTTTTCGGTGCGCTTTTCGGAGGCATTGGCGATCAGATTTTCGGTTTCGGCGGCGAAACCGATGACCAAACGGGGTCTCTTGTTGCCGGCGGCGCTAAGAGTCGCCAGGATATCGGGGTTTTCAACCAGTTTCAGCCGGGGCGGTTTTTCCCGGCCGGTCTTCTTCATCTTTTCGTCCGACACCTTCTCGGCCCGCCAATCGGAAACCGCCGCCACCAGGACGGCGACATCCACCGGCAACGTTTTCTCGCAGGCGGCCAACATTTCAACGGCCGATTCCACCTTGACCATCTCGACGCCCGGCGGGTCGGGCCGGTGGCTGGGTCCGGAAACCAGGGTCGTGGCGGAACCAAGCCGGGCCAAGGCGCCGGCGATGGCGTGGCCCTGTTTGCCCGACGACCGGTTGGCGATGTAGCGGACGGGGTCGATGGCCTCGACCGTCGGGCCACTGGTGACCAGTGCCCGGGTACCGCTCAAGGGCAGGCCCTGGCGGAAAAAATCCTCGCAGGCTTGGGCGATCTCAACCGGCTCCGACATGCGGCCAAGCCCCCACTCGCCGCAGGCCATGTCGCCTTCTTCCGGGCCGATAAAGCCGATGCCGCGCCGGGCGAGGGTCTTCAGGTTTTCTTGGGTTGCCGGGTTCTCCCACATGCGGACGTTCATGGCCGGCGCCGCCAGGATCGGCTTGTCGGTGGCCAAAAGCGCCGTCGTCGCCAGATCATCGGCGATGCCGCCCGCCATCTTGGCCAGGATGTTGGCAGTCGCCGGCGCCACCAACAAAAGATCAGCCTCGCGGGAAAGCCGGATATGGCCCATTTCGTTCTCGTCGGTGAGCGAGAACATATCCTGGTAGACCTTGTCCTCGCTAACCGCGCCCAAGGCAAGCGGGGTGACGAACTCGGCGCCACCGGTGGTCAGGAGGCAACGGACCCGGGCGCCACGTTCGCCGAGCCGGCGCACCAGATCGGGGCTTTTGTAGGCGGCGATGCCGCCCGAAACGATTAATAGAATTCGTTTACCTTCAAGCATTGGGGGTTTTCCAGAATTTAACGCAAAAAATGTGTGATTAAGATAGTGCCGCGCCAGGACGGGTGCAAGCCCTCGTTTTTGAAAGCCCGCCTAGGTCCGCCAAGCCGAATGAATGGCCGCGATACCGCCCGAAAGGTTACGGTATTTGACCTGGGTCAGGCCAGCCCCGGCGATCATCTTGGCAAACGGTTCCTGGGCGGGAAACCGGCGGATGCTTTCGGCCAGATACCGATAAGCTTCGCCGTCGCCGGCCACTTTATCGCCTAAAAACGGCAGCACCTTGAAGGAATAGGCTTGGTAAAGTTTTTCCAGCATCGGCAGCGACACCCGGCTGAACTCCAGGCACATGAAACGGCCGCCGGGCTTAAGCACCCTTTGCGCTTCGTTGAGCGCACGGTCGATGCGGGTGACGTTACGGAGGCAGAAGGCGGTGGTATAGACGTCGGCCGAGGCATCGGCGACCGGCAGGTTCTCGGCGTCGCCCTCAAGCCACTCGATGTCGCCCGTAATGCCTTTGTTCAAGGCTCTGTCGCGCCCGACCTTCAGCATTTCCTCGTTGATATCGACAACGGTGACCGGGCCGCCACCCCGGTCGCGGAACAGAAACGCAATGTCCCCGGTGCCACCGCCGACATCCAGGAGCCGTATGTCCGGCCTCGGCGCCAACCAATCCATCATTGCCGATTTCCATAGCCGGTGGACGCCCAGGCTCATCAGGTCGTTCATCAGGTCATAACGGGGCGCGACGGAATCGAAAACGTCTCGGACAAGGGACGCTTTTTCGTTTTCGTTCACGGTGCGATAGCCGAAATGGGTGGTTCGGGCTTTCTCTCGCCGGTTTTTGGGCCGGTGCTTGGACATGGCCGGCAACATAGCCTAAGCTTCGCCGCCGCGCCACTTTCCCGGACGCCAATAAGCCGGGGACAAGACGGAATAAGGCCGATGCCCGAACTTCCCGAAGTCGAAACCGTACGCCGGGGCCTGGCCGGCGTCCTCGAGGGCCGGCGTCTGGTCCGCATCGAGGCGCTTCGGCCGGATCTCCGGTTCCCCTTGCCCCGGGATTTCGGCTGCCGGCTCAAGGGCCGGCGGGTGACGGCCATCGGGCGGCGTGGGAAATTTCTTCTTTTCGGACTTGAAGGCGGGCTGACGCTGATCGCGCATTTGGGCATGTCGGGGCGGTTCAGGATATTTCCCGGAACGGCGCCTGTTTTGGAACCGCACGACCACGTGATTTTTGAAACCGAAAACGGCGATACCGTCAGATTCAATGACCCCCGCCGTTTCGGCTTTATGGATTTAGTCGACACGGATGAGCTCGCAAGCCACCCGATGTTGAAAAAATTAGGGCCCGAACCGTTGGCCGGCGACTTCGACGGACCGGCCCTGGCCGGTGCCCTGAAGGGCCGCAAGGCACCGGTCAAGGCGGCGCTTTTGGATCAATCCGTGATTGCCGGCCTGGGAAACATTTATGCCTGCGAAGCTTTATTCCGGGCCGGTTTGTCGCCGAAACGGAAAGCGGCGACCGTCCAGGGCGGGCGCGCAGAGAAGTTGGCCCTGGCGATCAGGACGGTGTTGACCGAAGCGATCGCCGCCGGCGGGTCGTCCCTCAGGGACCATCGCCGGCCCGATGGCGAACTGGGCTACTTCCAGCATTCCTTCGCCGTTTACGGCCGCGCCGGAGAGCCTTGTCCCGGGTGCGTCTGCGACCCCGCGCCGGGCGGCGGCATTCAGCGGATTACGCAGTCGGGGCGGTCCACATTCTATTGCGCCAAAAAGCAGCGCTGATGCTATAAGCGGAGCCATGGGACGATTCACTGCCGCCGTTACCGTTTTGCTTTTCTGGGGAACGGTTGCCATGACTCCTGCCCTGGCCCCCGTTCTGGCCCAGGACAAGGGCGCCTTCGTCAGCACCATCGAGGATCTGCCGTTGATGCCCGGCCTGGTCGAGGAAGCGGGGGGCATGGTTTTTGATTCCCCCGGCGGCCGGATTGTCGAAGCGTTCGCCACCGGAGAAGTCAGCGAAGGGGAGGTCCGGGCTTTTTATGGCGAAACCCTGCCGCAACTGGGATGGCGGCCGTTGGGCATCAACGTTTATCAACGCGAGAGTGAAATTCTGAGGGTGGAATTTCCGGGTGGGCCGGGTGCGGCGCCGCCGCTGACGGTCGGTTTTTCTCTGTCGCCGGCGCCCCAATAACCGGGTCCGGAAAAACCACATCCCGGGCCTTGACGGCCCGCCGGGGCCCCTATATAAGCCTGCCTTCTGTTTCAGAGGACCAAGTAAATAAAAGGTTTTTTTTATATGGCCAATATCGCCTCAGCGAAAAAACGGATTCGCCAGACAAAGCGCCGGAGCGAAGTGAACGGCCGTCGTCTGTCGACGGTCCGCACCTTCGTTCATAAGGTTGAAGCGGCGATCCAGGCCGGGAAAAAATCGGAAGCCGAAGCCGCCTTTCGGGCCGCGCAGCCGCACATGATGCGCGCCGTCGGCAAGGGGGTGATGCGCCGAAACACCGTGTCACGCAAGCTTTCCAGGCTTTCCAGGCAGATCAAAAACATGGCCGCCTGAACTTTTCCGCTTCCCCGCCACCGTCTTATTGCTGCGCGCCTCACGGGTCCGCAGCTTTTTTGTGGCCAAAGGCACCTCGGATTCACCGCCGGGAAAATTGTCAAGAAAATTTTTTCGATTTTTTTTAGTGTTCCCTGTTCGAACCTGTTGCATAACGCAAACACTCGCCCTAATATTCGCTCTTCGGAAATGGGGCACAAAAGAGTCTCCGGGAAATATTTAACCTAGAAAATCGCAAATTGGTATTTAAGCAGGGTTCCTTTATAATTTATTTCACAAAGTAAAACGAAGTATAAAATTAGGACATGAGGAGAGGCGTCAAGTAATAAAATTTTACCATGAAATCTGGAGGAGAAAATTCCACCAGGTTTTTTTGTGCCATTTGTTAGATTTTTTTTGCGAAACCAAAACCGATTATAAAAAACCAAATCTGTTCTCAAGGGGGGCATTCAACGGCAACGAGGTCTTTGATCCGGACAATCGGTTTCATGGACTCGGGCGGGGTGGCAAATAGGTGGCCCACCATTGCATCGGTAAAAATATTCTGGCGGCTATTCCATGTCGTCGTTTCCCGATACTCCTGCCGCGGCATTTGAAAAAGTTGGTTCCTGACCAACGGCCCTTTTGATCGGAACTGCCCAAGCGGCGACATACGCTGCAGTTGAGGATCGGGGTTTCGCCGTACTGAGGAACAGAGGCTCCCTTGGTTTTTTCGGGGGGCCTTGTAGGGGCGAATTGGGAAACATGGAAACCGACGACACCGCGACCGGCGGGAATAAAAATTCCGATGATAGTCTGAGCGCCCAGTGGGAAGCCGTTTCAAGCCTTCTCAGGGCAGAAATCGGGGAAGCCGCTTACCAAAGCTGGATCAAACCGATGACCGTTCGCGGGATTGAGGACGGTGAGGTCAAAATTTCCGTTCCCACCCGGTTTATGCGGGACTGGATCGTCGCCCATTACCTTGAACGGCTTTGCCAGCTTTGGGGGGATGAAACCGCCGCCGCCAAAAGCGTCGAGGTCTATATTCAGTCGGAACGCGAAACCGCCCCGACCCAACCGAAAATAAGGGTGTCCGAGGACGGTTCCGGCGGCGAAGACAAAAGCCATACGGAAAATTACAGCGTCAATATCAGCGCACCCCTGGACCGGCGGTTCACGTTTGAGCATTTCGTCGTCGGCAAGCCCAACGAATTCGCCTACGCCGCCGCCCGGCGCGTCGCCGAAGCCCCCAAGTTACCGTTCAATCCGCTCTTCCTTTACGGCGGTGTCGGCCTCGGCAAAACCCATTTAATGCACGCCATCGCCTGGCATATCCGCCAAAGCACCCCGGACCGCACCGTCATTTACCTTTCGGCGGAAAAGTTCATGTACCGTTTTATCCGCGCGCTCCGCGAACAGAACACGGTCGATTTCAAAGACCAGTTCCGCTCTGTCGGCGTGTTGATGATTGATGACGTGCAGTTCATCAGCGGCAAGGAATCGACCCAGGAGGAATTCTTCCATACTTTCAATTCCCTGGTCGATCAGGGCCGGCAGATCGTAATCTCCGCCGACAAATCGCCTTCGGACCTGGAAGGCATGGAGGAACGACTGATTTCGCGCTTGAACTGCGGCCTGGTGGCCGACATTCACGCCACCACCTATGAATTGCGCCTCGGCATTCTGCAGTCGAAGGCCGAGCAACTGTCGGTCAAGATCCCGCAGAAAGTTCTGGAGTTCCTGGCCCACAAGATCACCGCCAACGTCCGCGAGCTTGAAGGGGGTCTCAACAGGGTGGTCGCCCATTCTCAGCTGGTTGGCCGCGAGATCACCTTGGAAGCGACCCAGGAGGTTCTGCACGACCTTCTCCGCGCCAACGACCGCAGGGTCACCATCGAGGAAATCCAAAAGCAGGTGGCGGCGCATTTCAACATACGCATTTCCGACATGCATTCGGCTAGGCGGGCGCGCTCCGTCGCCCGCCCCCGTCAGGTGGCCATGTATCTGGCCAAGCAGTTGACGGCCCGTTCGCTTCCCGAAATCGGACGTAAATTCGGCGGCCGCGATCACACCACGGTGATGCACGCGGTCAAGAAAGTCGATGAACTGCGCGAGCATGATTCATCGTTTGCCGAGGACGTGGAACTGCTGCGCCGGATGCTCGAGGGCTAGGCCTTTTTGAGGCCTTTTTCAGACCCTTTTTTCGAACCCTTTTCGGGGCCTTTTTCAAACCTGTTTGGGGGTGGAAATTGGTTACGATTCAAGGGACCTATGGTATAATAACGAGCTCTTCAGGGGGGCCTTCTCCGGGCCCTTTCCGGCGGTCATCGAAAGACCTAAAAAAACCGCCGGGAAATAATACTAAAGGCTTGAAATAACAAATGAAATTGACGATTGAGCGGGCCGCTTTGTTGAAGTCCCTGGGGCATGTGCAAAGCGTTGTCGAGCGCCGCAATACCATCCCGATTCTCTCGAATTTGAAGCTTGACGCGAGCGACGGAAAACTGGCCTTAAACGCCACCGATATGGACATCGATATCATCGAATCCGTGGACGCCGAAATCGCTTCACCGGGGGCGACGACGGCGCCGGCCCACACCCTTTACGACATCGTCCGCAAGCTGCCCGAAGGCTCGCAGGTGGAATTCGACGCCGATGACGAAAGCCAACTGGTGCTGTCGTCCGGGCGGTCGCGTTTTACGTTGACCTGCCTGCCGACGGAGGACTTTCCGGTGTTGTCGAGCGGCGACATGGACCATGAATTCTCTCTGCCGGTTGAGGAAATCAAAGCGCTGATTGACAAGACCCGGTTCGCCATCTCCACCGAGGAAACCCGTTATTACCTGAACGGGATTTATCTCCATGCCGGCGAGCGGGACGGAACCGCCGTATTGCGCGCCGTCGCTACCGACGGACACCGGCTGGCCAGGGTGGATTTTCCCTTGCCGAAAGGCGCGAAAGGGCTGCCCGGCGTGATCGTGCCCCGCAAAACCGTTGGCGAACTGCGCAAACTGGTCGACGAAACCACCGATGACGTCGCCATCGGGCTGTCGGAAAGCAAGATCCGCTTCTCGTTTAACGGCGCCCAGCTGACCTCGAAGCTGATCGACGGCACCTTTCCCGATTACCAGCGGGTTATCCCCGAGGGCAACGACAAGAAACTGGAGGTGGACGCCAAGGTCTTGGCCGATGCCGTCGACCGCGTTTCAGCCATTTCCAGCGAAAAATCGCGGGCGGTGAAACTGAGTCTTACAAGCGGAAGCCTGGTCCTTTCGGCGTCAAGCCCCGACGACGGCAGCGCCACCGAGGAGTTGGAGGTGTCTTATGAGGGCGAAGCCATGGAGATCGGTTTCAATGCGGGCTATCTCCTCGACATCACCCGCCAGATCGAGGGCTCTTCCGCCCAGTTACTGCTGGCTGACGCCGCCTCGCCGACGATCCTCAGCGAGGCCGGGGACAGCAGTGGGCTTTACGTGCTGATGCCCATGCGAGTGTAGGGGTGCCTCCTTTGGGATCACAAAGATTGGCCGCATTGGATATTCCGGCAAACGACCGGGAAACGCTTGCCCCGGGCGCCGGGAAAGATGGAGAAAAAGGTGCGTTTTCGGTCAGGCGGCTGACGTTGACCGATTTTCGTTGCTACCGCCAGCAACGGATAGAGACCGATTCACGGCCCGTGGTGCTGACGGGTGTCAACGGCGCCGGCAAGACCAACATTTTGGAGGGGCTGTCGTTCCTGGTTCCGGGACGGGGGCTCCGCCGCGCCAGGCTGGCCGACCTCATCCGCCGCGAAGACACCGCCGCCCCAGAATCGCCCCCTCCCTCGCCCCGCCCTTGGGGGGTCGCGGCGACCGTCGTCACACCCCATGGCAAGGTCGAGATCGGCACCGGCTACCAGGCCGGCGCTGCGGGAGGCCGCGACAAGCGGATCGTCCGGGTCGACGGCGAGGCGGTCAAAAACCAGGCGGTGCTCGCCCAGCACCTTTCCTGTCATTGGCTGACGCCGCAAATGGACCGGCTGTTTATGGAAGGTCCCGGATCGCGGCGGCGGTTCCTGGACCGCTTGGTGTTCAATTCCGACCCGGCGCACCTGGGCCGCGTCAACGCTTATGAGCACGCCATGCGGGAACGCCTGCGGCTGCTTCGCGGTGCCCCGGCCGACGGTGACTGGCTGACGACGCTTGAGGACACCATGGCCACCAAGGGCGTGGCGGTGGCTGCCGCGCGCATCGACATCATCCGCTGCCTGGGCGGCCAATTGACCGAAGAAACGGGCGCTTTCCCCGCGGCCGCCGTCGAGGCCGCCGGCACCGTCGAGGGCTGGCTTGCCGAAGGGCCGGCGTTGGCGGTGGAAGATCGGTTCAGGGACGCCCTTAAACAAGCGCGTGGCCAGGACGCGGAAGACGGCCACACCGCCATCGGGCCGCACAAGAGCGATTTGAAGGTTCGTCACCTGGGCAACGGCCGCCCGGCGGCGCTGTGCTCCACCGGCGAACAGAAGGCGCTTCTCGTCGCCCTGGTGCTGGGCACTGCCCGATTGCGGGCATACGAGCAGGGAACGGCGCCGCTGTTGCTTCTGGACGAGGTGGTGGCCCATTTGGACGATATCCGCCGAGACGCGCTCTACGATGAAATTTCAAGCCTCGGCGCCCAGGTATGGCTGACCGGCACCGATGCCGGGCTGTTCGGGGGCCTGGCCGGACGGGCGCAGTTTTTCAATGTCGCCGATGGCAAGGTGACCCCTCAAGACCGGGCTAAGACGAGGTAAAGAGCGAAACATGGCAAAGGCAACGACCAAGAAAACCGCTAAAAAGGCCGCGAAAAAGGCTGCGCCGAAGCCTTCCAAGAAGGCCGCGCCGAAGCCCTCGAAGAAAGCCGCCGCCACCCCGGACGACAAGGGGGTGATGCCGGTGAACGGCGACGGAGATGCCTATGACGCCGAATCCATCAAGGTCCTGCGTGGGTTGGAGGCGGTGCGCAAGCGGCCGGGCATGTATATCGGCGACACCGATGACGGCTCCGGGCTGCATCACATGATTACCGAAGTGGTCGACAACGCCATCGACGAAGCCATGGCCGGTTTTTGCGACAGCGTCCAAGTGACGCTCAACGGCGACGGCTCGGTCACGGTTTCCGACAACGGCCGTGGCATTCCCGTCGACATCCATGCCGAGGAGGGGGTTTCGGCGGCCGAGGTCATCATGACCCATCTCCACGCCGGCGGTAAGTTCGATCAGAACTCGTACAAGGTATCCGGTGGGCTTCATGGCGTCGGCGTTTCGGTGGTCAACGCGCTTTCGGAATGGCTGGAATTGAAGATCTGGCGGAACGGCAAGGAGCATTACATTCGTTTCAAGGACGGCGATGCGGAAAACCCGCTTAACGTGATCGGCGATGCGCCCAAGGGCGAAGACGGTATGCCCCTGTCCGGCACCGAGTGTACGTTCATGGCGTCGAAAAACGTGTTCACCATGACCGATTTCGACTTCGCGACGCTGGAACACCGGCTCAGGGAACTGGCGTTCCTCAATTCAGGCGTCCGGTTGACGCTCACCGACGCCCGCAGCGTCGAGGCCAAGACCGTGGAGCTGCACTACGAAGGGGGCCTGGGAGCCTTCGTCAATTACGTGGACCGCGCCAAGACGGCCCTTTTGGAGCCGCCGATCTTGATTATCGGCGAACGCAAGGGGGTTACCGTGCAACTGGCCATGCAATGGAACGACAGCTACCACGAATCCATGCTGTGCTTCACCAACAACGTCCCGCAACGGGACGGTGGCACGCACCTTGCCGGGTTCCGCGGCGCCTTGACCCGGACCATTAACGCCTATGCGTCGTCTCAAGGCATCGCCAAGAAGGAAAAGATCGCGATCACCGGCGACGACGCCAGGGAAGGCCTGACCTGCGTGCTGTCTGTCAAGCTCGCGGATCCCAAGTTTTCGTCCCAGACCAAGGACAAGCTGGTGTCGTCGGAAGTGCGCCCGGTGGTCGAAGGCATCATCGGCGAGGGGCTGGACCGCTGGTTCGGAGAACACCCGGCCGATGCCAAGCGGGTGATCGGAAAGATCTTCGAGGCCGCGGCCGCCCGCGAAGCCGCCCGCAAGGCTCGCGAACTGACCCGCCGCAAGGGGGCGCTGGACATCTCATCCCTGCCGGGCAAGCTCGCCGATTGCCAGGAGCGGGACCCGGCGTTGAGCGAGCTGTTCATCGTCGAGGGCGACAGCGCCGGCGGTTCGGCCAAACAAGGCCGCGATCGGTCCAATCAGGCGATTCTGCCGCTTCGCGGCAAGATTTTGAACGTCGAAAGGGCGCGTTTCGACAAGATGCTGTCATCGGCCGAAATCGGCACCTTGATCGCGGCGCTCGGCACCAGCATCGGGCGCGAGGACTTCGATATCGAAAAATGCCGCTACCACAAGATCATCGTCATGACCGACGCCGACGTGGATGGCTCGCACATCCGCACGCTGCTGTTGACGTTTTTCTTCCGCCACATGGCGGAGGTCATCGAGCACGGCTATCTCTATATAGCCCAACCGCCGCTTTACCGGGCCAAGCGCGGCGGATCGGAGGTCTATCTCAAGGACGATCCGGCCTTGGAGGACTATCTTTTCAACGCCGCCATCGATGAAGGCGTCGTCTTAGTGCCTCACAATGGCCAGCAAACGGCGGGCAAGGATCTGCGCAAGCTGGTCGAGGAGGCCCGCAAGTTCAAGGCGCTGTTGGCCTCCATTGCCCAGAATGTGCCGCTCGCCATCGTCGAACAGGCGGCGATCCTGGGCGCGCTCAACCCGGACATCCTTTCCGATTCGAAACTTGCCGGCCAAACGGCGGACGTCATCGCCAAGCGCCTGGACGCGCTGGAACAACCCGCCGAAAGAGGCTGGAAGGGAATGCAGCTGGATGACGGCGGGCTGGAATTTACCCGCACGCTTAGGGGCGTCACCGAACACCACGCCATCGACAGCGCGCTCATCAATTCCACCGGCGCGCATAGGCTCGATGAAAAGGCCGGCCAGTTACAGAAGCTTTATGCTCGTCACGGCGTTCTCACGACCAAGGAGAGCGAGTTCCCCATCACCGGCCCCGTGACCCTGGTTGACCGAATCATGGACCTGGGGCGCAAGGGTGTTGGTATACAGCGCTATAAGGGGTTGGGCGAGATGAACCCGGACCAGCTTTGGGAAACGACCCTCGATCCGGAGGCCCGGTCCTTGTTGCAGGTCAAGGTGGCCCACGCCGACGACGCCGAAGACGTGTTCTCGACGCTGATGGGCGACGTGGTCGAGCCGAGGCGTGAATTCATCCAGGAAAACGCCCTCAAGGTCGCCAACCTGGACGTTTAATCCGCCTTCTTGTTAACCCAATGCTAACCGCCCGGCCCGATTATGGCCGGCATGGGAAAAGTCCGTAAAACCAGGGCCAAAGCACCCAAAAAGGCGGCCACAAGGGCCACCAAACCGGCCCTCCGGCCGTGGCCGTGGCGCGCCTTCGCCTGGATGTTCAAAAAGACGTTGAAATGGGGCACCGTTGCCGCCGTTTGGGCGGTGATCGCCTTTTCCCTTGCCGCCGCTTGGTACGCGAGCGAGCTTCCCGACGTGGAGGAGGCCTTCAACGCCACCCGCCGGCCGACGGTGACGTTGCTGGCGGCCGACGGCTCCCGGCTGACGACCATCGGCGACGTCTATGGCGCGCCGGTTAAGCTCCGGAACCTGCCGCCGGCGTTGTCCCAGGCCGTACTGGCCACCGAAGACCGGCGGTTCTACAGCCACTTCGGCGTTGATGTCATCGGCCTGGCGCGGGCGATGATGGCCAATATCAGGGCCCGGCGCATCGTCCAGGGGGGCTCCACCATTACCCAGCAGGTGGCCAAGAACCTGTTTTTGACGCCCGAGCGCACCATAAAGCGCAAAATTCAGGAACTGCTGCTGGCCTTGTGGCTGGAACACAAATTCACCAAGGACCAGATCCTCACCATCTATCTCAACCGGGTTTACATGGGCGCCGGCACCTATGGAATCGAGGCGGCGGCGGCCAGGTATTTCGGCCGCCCGGCGGCGACGCTCTCGACCTATGAGGCGGCGATGCTGGCCGGGCTTTTGAAGGCGCCCAGCCGCTATAACCCCCTGGCCCACCCCGACCGCGCCGGGGCGAGGGCCCGCCAAGTGCTCAAAAACATGGCCGCGGCCGGCTATATAAAGCCCCAAGACGCCCTGAAAGCGGGCAAAACGGCCCTCAACGCCAGACGCCTGGCCAAGACTCCGGACCGGTCCCGGCTGGCCCGTCATTTCACCGACTGGGTGTTGGGGCAGGTCCCCGGCTACGTCAACCCGGGGGATCGGGACATTATCGTCAAGACGACCCTCGATCCCACACTGCAACGGCTGGCCGAAGCCGGCGTCGACAAGGCGCTCTATAAACACGGCACCAAGGCCGGGATTTCCGAGGCCGCCCTGGTCGCCATCGCGCCCGGAGGCGCGGTCCGCGCCATGGTCGGTGGCCGCAACCACGCCAAAAGCCAGTTCAACCGCGCCACCCAGGCCCGCCGTCAGCCGGGATCGGCATTCAAGCCCTTCGTCTATCTGGCCGGGCTGGAAGCCGGGCTTCGCCCGGGCACTGTTTTAGTGGACGAACCGGTGGTGATCGGCCAATGGCGGCCCCGCAATTTCTCTAAAACCCACGAGGGCCCGGTGAGCCTCAGCGACGCCATGGCGCGCTCGATCAATACCGTGGCCGTCAAGGTGGCGGAACATGCCGGCCGCGACAACGTCATCGGCGTTGCCCGGCGCTTGGGGCTTTCCGGCGACTTCAAAAGGACACCCAGCCTGGCGCTCGGCGCCCAGGAGGTGACGCTTTTGGAGTTGACCCAAGGCTACGCGACCTTCGCCAACGGCGGCACCGGGGTGTGGGCCTACGGCATCGAGGAAATTCTCGACCGCGACGGCAACCTTCTCTACCGGCGCAGCGGTTCCGGCCCCGGGCGCGTCGTCTCGGCGGCGGAAGTCGCGGCCATGAACGCCATGCTGGCTGGCGTGGTGGCGGGCGGCACCGGGCGCGCTGCCAACATCGGCCGCCCGCAGGCGGGCAAGACCGGCACCAGCCAGAACTTCCGCGACGCCTGGTTCTTAGGCTTCACCGCCGACTTGGTGGCCGGCGTGTGGATGGGCAACGACAACGGCAAACCGATGAAAAAGGTCACCGGCGGCGGCGTGCCGGCCCGCTTGTGGCGGGATTTCATGGTTTCCGCCCACGCCGGGCTTCCACCCAGGCCCCTTGCCGGCCTGGAAGCCCCCGCGCCGCCCGAAAACCCCGATGAAGGGCCCGGTTTCTGGAAAAACTTCTTCGCCACGCTTTCCGGCGGCGAGGGTTAGGCGCGCCCCCTGCCCAGAGCCTTCCAGGGAATCAGGGCCGGCACCCGGTTTCGATAGTCCCGGTAGGCGTCGCCATAAAGCCGGACCAGCTTTTTCTCCTCGAAATGGGTGCCAAGGGCCAGATACACAGACCCCCAAACCGCCGTCGCCACCCCGAAATCGTCCGTGGCGCCAGCCCACAGGATCAGATAAACGCCCAAATACAGGGGATGGCGCACGAACCGGTGCATGCCGCCGGTCGCCAGCGTTTCCTCGCCGGGCCGAGGCTCGCCCCGCCGGTGGGCGCGGACCTGGCTTAGGCCCGAAAAAAGGCCGAGGTCGTATTCCCTGAGCGCCAGCACCAAAACCACCCAGCCGAGGATGGAAACGCCCAAAAGGACGCTTTCCACCGGCGGCTCCAGCGCATAGGAGGGAAACCCGCCCAGTGCCGCTAGGCCGAGCCCCCCGACCGCGCCGATGTGAAAAAGGGCGAACAGGTTGTACGAAAGCCGGTAATAGGCGCCAACAGCCGGTTCCATTCGTTGCTTCGCCCATGGCCCGGCAAGCAATGAATGGACGGCGCCGAAGCTCAACCAGGCCAGTCCATAGACCAAATGCGCCTGAACGGCGGTGAGGGGGGATAAAAGGTTTTCCACGCCTTTTTAAGCAGGTTATTTGGCCATCCGGGCGATGGTCGCCGACGTTGAGTGGCCGGGGACGATCCTGGCCAACAGGACCTTGCCGCCATACCGCTTGACCACATCGGCGCCGACGACACCCTTCAGGTCATAGTCCGCGCCTTTCACCAGGACGTCCGGCTTCAACGCCTTGATCAACGTTATGGGCGTCTTTTCGGGAAAGATCACCACCGCGTCAACGGTTTCCAGCGACGCCAGCATGGCGGCGCGGGCGGCCTCGGACTGAACCGGCCTGCCGTCGCCCTTCAGCTTTTCGACCGAGCCGTCCGAATTGAGCCCGACCACCAACCGGCCACAGGCTCTCTTGGCCTGTTTCAAGAGCGATACGTGGCCCGGATGCAAAAGATCGAAGCAGCCGTTGGTGAAGCCGATCTTGTGGCCGGAACGCCGCCACAAATCCACCCGGTCCCTGACCTGTTCGGCCGACAGCACCTTGGCTTCGGCGGTCGTCAGGTCCTGATGGTGAAGCGCGCCGACCAGATCGGCGGCATAGGCCGCCGCCGTGCCGACCTTGCCGACGACGATGCCGGCGGCGACGTTGGCAAGCGCCGCGGCGTCCTTGAGGCTGATGCCGGCGCCGAGCGCCGCAGCGACGGTGGCGACCACGGTATCGCCGGCGCCCGAGACGTCGAAGACCTCCTGCGCCTCGGCGGCCAGGTGGATGGCGCGGCCCGAACCCGGCACCACGGTCATGCCGTCGGCGCTGCGGGTGACCAGCACGGCGCCGAAGCGGTGCTTTTTGATCAGTTGCTTGGCGGCCTTGGCGATGCCGGCGTCGGTTTCCGTGTCGAGGCCGGTGACCTCGGCCAGTTCTTTTCGGTTGGGGGTGATAAGATCGGCGCCCCGGTAGCGCCCGAAATCCGTTCCCTTGGGATCGACGATCACGGTCCTCTTGGCCTTCTTCGCGCTTTTTATGATCTTGCCGGCGGCCCCGGCCGACAAGACACCCTTGCCGTAGTCCGACAGCACCACGACCTTGCAGCCCCTCATCGCCGCATGGGCCGCCCTGATCAGCCGTGTTTCGATGTTCGGCGTCAACGGCACGGCGGTTTCCCTGTCCGCCCTGAGCACTTGCTGGCCGCCGGCCAGATAGCGGGTTTTGGTGGATGTCTCGCGGCCGTCATCGATGATCGGCGTTTCCTTGACGCCCTGTTTCCTGATTTGCCGGGTCACCTCCTTGCCGGCCTGGTCCTTGCCGATGACGGTGACGAAACGGGGGTTGGCGCCGAGCGCGCTAAGGTTCCTGACGACATTGCCGGCGCCGCCCAGCATGGTTGCCTGGTGTTCCACCTTGAGCACCGGTATGGGCGCTTCGGGCGAGATTCTATCGACCGTTCCGTAATGGAAATGGTCGAGCATGACGTCACCGACGACCAGCACCCTGGTATTGGCCAGCGCCCCCACCAGCGGCACCAATTGCGCACGTTCGGTGGTCATATCAGTCCCAGCTCCTGTTCCAGCGCCCCGCACAGCAAATGGCCCATGGTGATGTGCATTTCCTGGATACGGGACGTGATGTCCGACGGCACCAACAGCAACGGATCACAAAGGCCGACCATGCCGCCGCCGCCCTTGCCGCCGAAGCCCGTTGGCACGAGCCCCAGCTCCTTTGCCTTTTTGAGCCCGCGGATGACGTTCTCGCTGTTGCCCGAGGTCGAAATGGCGATGGCCACGTCGCCGGGCCGGCCGATCGCTTCCACCTGGCGGGCGAACACCTCGTCGAAGGACCAGTCGTTGGCGATGGCCGTCAACTGGGACGTATCGGTGGTCAGCGCGATGGCGGCGATGGGCGGGCGGTCCTTGATGTAGCGGACACTCAATTCGGTAGCGATGTGCTGGCAGTCGGCGGCGCTGCCGCCGTTTCCGAACAACACCAGTTTGTTGTCCGTGCCGATGGCCTCGGCGCAAACGCCGACAAGCCGTGAAAACGGCTCCTGAAGAACATCCGAGGTGGCGGCCACGACGTCTTTGTGTTCGTTGAATTCGGATTCGTAAAAGGCTTTTAAATCCATGGGCTTTGTTTTTTTTTACTCCGTTTTGCCGGGCTTTTGCAAAAAACGCGGCCTAAAGGGTGTCCTTGAAATAGCGGATGGTTTTTTCGAGGCCGTCCTCGAGAGCCACCGCCGGCTTCCATCCGAGCTTGGATTCCGCAAGGCTTATGTCGGGGCAACGCTGCGTCGGGTCGTCGCTGGGCAGGGGGTGTTCCTCCAGGGACGATTTGGAACCGGTGATCTCGATAATCAACTCGGCCAGCTCGCGGATGGTGGATTCCCTGGGATTGCCCAGGTTCACCGGTCCGGTGACGTCGTCGGAGGCCTCCATCAAGCCGACCAGACCCTCGACCAGGTCGGAAACATAACAAAACGACCGGGTCTGGCTGCCGTCGCCGTAAATGGTCAGCGGTTCCCCCTTAAGCGCCTGGACGATGAAATTGGAGACCACGCGGCCATCGTCAGGATGCATGCGCGGGCCATAGGTGTTGAATATGCGCGCCACCCGGATGTTGGTTTTGTACTGGCGGTAATAATCGAAAAAAAGCGTCTCGGCGCATCGTTTGCCTTCGTCGTAACACCCCCTGGGGCCGATGGCGTTGACGTTGCCCCGGTAGTCCTCGGTCTGCGGATGCACTTCCGGGTCGCCATAGACCTCGCTGGTGGACGCCTGTAGAATCTTGGCCTTCGTCCGTTTTGCCAGGCCCAGCATGTTGATGGCGCCGTGCACCGACGTCTTGGTCGTTTGTACGGGGTCGTATTGGTAATGAATGGGCGACGCCGGGCAGGCCAAGTTGTAGATTTCGTCGACCTCGACGTAGAGCGGAAAGGTCACGTCGTGGCGCATCAGTTCGAAATGGGGCTTTTCCAGAAGGCCGATAATGTTGTCCCGGGAGCCGGTGAAGAAGTTATCGACGCAAAGGACGTCATGGCCGCCTTCCACCAAGCGGTCTGAGAGGTGCGACCCGACGAATCCGGCGCCGCCCGTGACTAGCACTTTCTTCCTTGCCGACATCCCCATTCCCCCAGGAAAACCGCGCAAAACCTAACACTTTGGCAGGGCCACCTCAAAGCGGAAAGGGGGTGGAGGGATGAGGGGACGGGGAAAAAGTCAGGTCTGCAAGAAGCGGCGGCTCGCGGTTTCCAGCACCAGCGCCGTCAACCGGCCCGAGCGCCAGGCGCCGGTGTCGATGCCGATGCGGTTGGCGTATGCGTCCGGCTCGGCGCGGGACGAATGGCCGTGGACGACGACAAAGCCGTGATCGGTGCCGGAGTCCAGAAATTCTCCGCGGATCCACAGGAGATCGTGCTCGCTTTGCTCTTCCAGCGGCCGGCCGGGGCGGATTCCGGCATGCACGAACAGATAATCGCCCTCCCGGTGATGGAGTTCCAGATCCTGCATGAATTTCAAATGGCTTTCCGGCAGGGCATCCCTGAGCCCTTGACGCGCGTTTTCCAGGTCGCCGAAGTCGAAGATCATGTCCCAAAGGCCTATACCGTAACTATCCATTGTGTTGCGGCCGCCGTTCATCAACCACGATTCTCCGCCGCTTCCGGTTTCAAGAAAACCGGTCATCATGTCCTCGTGGTTGCCCCTGAGAAAATGGTGCTCGAAGCCCTCCAGGGGCTCGTTAATCAACCAATCGATGACGCCGAAGCTGTCGGGCCCCCGATCCACGTAATCGCCGACGTAGATGATAACCTTGCGCTTGCCCTGGGCATCTTTCGCGTCGTCGAGGATTTGCCGGTGCAGGCGGTGAAGCAGGTCCAAGCGGCCATGGATATCGCCGACAGCGTAAAGGCGGCTATTTTCCGGCGCCCGGGGGTTTCCCGTGCTCTGGTGTATGGTGGCCATCTCTGGCAATATGATGGCTCAGCGGCGGCGGTCCGGCAAGGAGCGGCAAAACGGGTCCCAAAAACCGCTTGGAGGGGAGGTTTGCGGAAAACCGGTTCCCAAATGGCGGTAATCTGATTTTAAGAGTTCCATCGTAGGGTCCGCATCAGGCTTGGAGGCATGTGCGCGCCGCCCAAAGAGGTCTGCGGAGGGGCGGCCCCCGAAACGGTTGTCTGGGCTGAAACGACAGGATAGACCATGGCCGATCTCGGTTACGCGACCGGTGGATACCGCGAACCGGAAACCAGCGAAGAAGGCTTGTTGCTGAATCGCCTGAAAAGGATAGAGGCGAATCCGACAGGCGTTTACGTGATTCACATCTATCTGTCGAAATTGAACGCCGCCAACCGGCAGCCCCAATTTCTAAAGATCGCCGCCCGGACGTTCGACGGGCTCACCGAAAATTTCGAAGCGACAGTTTTTCCGCTCTACAACTCGGATCTGGTGGTGATCTGCCGCAACGTTCCCGTCGACGACGCGGACGCCGCCGTTGACAAGGTGCGGGCGTTGTTCGGCGAGGACCCGTTGCTGACGGTCGAAGAAGGCGCTTTCGAGGACGCCTTTTCCACCTGGTACGACCTCAGCCAGCCGGAAGACTTCTCGACCTTCATTTCCGCCGCCAACGACATGGCGGTCGAAGCCCAGCGGACCCGCCAGCAGCATGTCGAAGAAAAGGTGAAGGAAGACAAGGAAAAGGGCGAACCCTTGGGCGCCATGAACCTGGCCGCCATCAATCAGAAACTCCAGGGCACCCGTGTCGCCGATTTGATCCGCGAACAGACCTGCCTGTTGATGGGCCCCGGGGGCCCTAGCGGAATCGTGTTCCGCGAAAATTTCGTTTCTATGGCCGAGCTGAAGAAACGGATCGCGCCCGACGTCAATCTATTCGCCTCGCCGTGGTTGTTTCAGTACCTGACCGAGACGCTCGACAGGCGAATGCTGGCAGTGTTGGCAAATCGGGACATTGAAGGCTTGGCCAACCCGATCAGCCTTAACCTGAACATCGGCACCGTCCTTTCCAGGGATTTCCAGAAATTCCACAAGGCCGTCGGCAAGTTTGCCTCGAAGGTGGTGGTGGAAATGCAGGTGATCGACATCTTCGCCGACATGAACGCCTATGGCTATGCACGCGATACCCTTCAGGAACGGGGCTATCGGGTGCTTGTGGATGGCCTCACCCCGCTCAGCCTGCAATTTTTCGAACCGGGGTTGCTTCGGTCCGATTTCGTGAAAATCAACTGGGGTCCGGAATTCGAGGGCGCCACCGATCCTGCCCGGATCGCCCAAATGCGCGAAGTGGTGGCGAGCACCGGAAAAGACAGCGTGATCCTGGCCAGGGTCGATACGGAAGAAGCGGTTAAATGGGGACTGGGGCTAGGCGTCAGTCGCTTCCAGGGCTTTTTCATCGACGATCTGATGACCATGCTGACCGAAGTCCAAGAGCAGAAAGCCAAGGCCAAGGCCAAGCCCCAACCCCAACCCCAACCCCAACCCAAGCCGAAACCCGCCGCCGG
>CAZVFL010000028.1:0-28538 GCA_964626025.1 uncultured Thalassospiraceae bacterium | reverse complement strand
GAGCCCGCAGCGCGGGCGTCTCGAAGCCTCATCCTGAGGAGCCCGCAGCGCGGGCATCTCGAAGGATGAGCCGCGAGCGTTAGCGAGCGTGTCGAAGGATTGGTGACGCAAAACCGAGCGCACAAAACCGCCCGCCGCAAGGACGTTAAGGGGTTTCCCTATTCACGATGTCAAAGAGCGCAGAAAATTATTAGAACAAATATAGAACATTTTATAGGGCGTGTCAAGCCCGGGCCCCCGCCTGGCCCTCCCTGGGGCCGGGCCTAAAGCAGAGCAGTACGCTCCCTCCCGAACTAAGCATCATTCGAGAGTTACCTTATTCCTGAACGCTAAGGGATCATCGATTTCTTTCATCGGTGCCAAGCCACCGCCAGTCCCTCGAATTGTGATCGTTCCAAATCCGAAAATTCGGCCATTAATCCCCTGTTTTACATCCACACCTTCGACTTTATTGCGGTTAATCTCAGATGAGTTACGCATGATGAACCCTGTTTTGGCGATCACCCTTTTGCTGGTAATAACGAGTTCTGTGCTGACTCGTTTTATGAATGCGATCACTAGAAGAAGCCCTCCAAGCGCTACGATCCATACGCCAATACCAGGGTCCGCCAGCCACCACAGTCCTCCAATTATTAAAACAATGAAGCCATTCCAATAAACGATCCAGTGAACAACGGCACGGTGGACAATCTCTTCCTCCGGTTGCAAAACCTCGTCTATATAACCCATTCATAGCCTCCGTTTGCCATCCTGTTCATCAGCCTGCATTGCGGCGTGGATCAGGAGCGGACGTTTTGCTGGTCCTTTCAAAAGGTCAGCTTTTAGCTAGAGGCGGACATTTATTGATATCGCCATCTACGTCCGCTTTGGAGAGGCCCTTATTCACTCGGCGGCCTCCTCGTCATCATCACTCGGTTCGGTCATAGGGTCTAATTCACGAACCCGCTCCCTGAAAGCTGTATTGAAGCCACGCAAGGTTTTATCAAGCCACGCAAACTGCTGAGGCCAATCTTGTTCATTCTCTGGGTCTGTATTCGTCTTTAAGAGGATGACACGAGAGGCAATTCTCTCGGGAAGATCCTTCCACTCCAACTCCGCGCCCACCTCACCTTCGATAGCCACTTGATCTTCAAGCAACTGTTGAATGCATGCGCCATTAGGGTCATGGCGAATGTAGAGTTCAACGCCAATCCACTTCTCTTTCACGCTCGCAACCGCGCCAAGCCTGTAGCCGCTTCGTCCAATGCCAAAGTTATACCAGTGCTGACCCCGTGGCGCTTGTGGGCGTAGCGGGTTCTCGTGGGAAATCAGATACTGCCGCAAGCCGGTCCAAAATCGAATATATGTGGCTTTCGCCCCAGTAAGCTCCGAAGCCTGGCTTATAGACCGAGTCCAATCGTTAGGCTTGGAAATAATATTGAATTGTGGTGCCGGTGGTGACTCTCCGATGCGCCAGAGTTCAATCTCCAGACCAAAAAAGCGAAAATTGTCGCTGGTAATTTCGTTAAGCCAGTTCAGCGCGGCTTGATGCTCATCGTTGAAATCAGCCGATATCCAGACAATGTTTACCGCATGCAACCCAGCAGCGTAGGTCATCAACTGCCCGAGATGTTTATGGTCTGTCACCTCCAACTGATTTTCAACAAGCACCATGGAATCGTCGTCATTATTTCGACAAAGAATGTCCGCCCGAAAAAGCCCGACGCTCTTCTCTTGTTCTAACAACTCCAAATCCATCTTGAGCTTATCAGCGAGAATCTTGAGATTCTTCTCCTTAGACAGCCATGGAGTGAAGCCCTGGGCTTCAGTCTCCCAGATGTCTCGAAGATCAACACGTTCAAGCTGGCCTAGGCTTTCCTCTGGTTCATCAACCGGTCCATCAACTGGTTCATCTGCCATATCAGTCCCCTGGTTCCCTTCCCTTGCACATCCCCCAAGGATACTGCCAAAGCGAAGCCCAATTAAAGGTCCGCTTCGCATCAAAAGCAGACATAACGGTTAATCCCGGCAATGGTTTGCACTGCGGCATGAAGCGGAGTTTGTCGGGTGTTCGCCCGGGCGGGCGTCCCATCCCCGTTTCCACCAGCTGGCCGGGGCGCTTTGGCCCGTCAGTCGGGGGCCTTCTTGTCAGGTCTCCGGCTGCCGTTTAATCTTCTCCGGTGTTTCAGGAACTAACCCCGGTCCAGGCCTTTTTGGCCGGCGCCCTTGTGGTGGCGCTGATTTCGTTCGTCCTTATTCTTCTCCAGCAGAGGCGCCACGCCGAAACCGAGGCCGAGCGCCAACGCCTGGAAGCGGTTGCGGTGAAGGCGCGCGAGATGCTGGCGGCGGCCCCGGACGGCCTGTTCCTCTGGGACCACGTCAACGGCGGCTTCACGTGCTCGCGGCGCCTCGCGGTGTTGCTGGACCTGGACGCCGGCATCCATACCCCTTACGAAGACATCCGCAAGCGTTTCGAAGGCGATTCCCTGAAAGCCCTGGAACAAAGCGTGACGCGGCTTCGCGGCGCCGGCACGCCGTTTGACCTGATGCTGAGCCTGGGCCGCCGCCACATTCAGGTGATCGGATCGCGCGCCGAGACCAACGCGGGCGAGCCGCTGGCCGACATGGTTTGGATGCGCGACGTCACCGGCGACGGCGGCGGCGCCGAAAACCGGATGGCTTCGGTCAACACATCGGGGCTGGACGACAGGCACTTGACGGCGCTCCTGGACGCCATGCCCCTGCCGGTGTGGCTCCGCGATTCGAAGCTGTCCCTGGCCTTCGTCAACCACGCCGCCCGCGACGTCGCCATGACCGACGACGACATGGCGAAAAGCGCCCGCAGCCAGGGAAAGTCATTGACCCAACGCCGCCACCAGAAAGGCAACGGCAAAGACCGCTTGCTTGAGGTCACCGAAACCCCGCTGGGCGGGCTCGGCGGCGGTGAAGACGGGGGGACCGGGGGCACCATCGGTTTCGCCGTGGACTATTCCCGGTCCGAGGAACTGGAGACCGAATTCCACCGCCTGACCGCCGCCCGGGACGCCGTCCTGGAAAGCCTGGATACGGGCGTCGCCATCTTTGATTCCGGCGCCGGGCTCAAGTTCTTCAACTCCGCCTATGCAACGCTTTGGGACCTGGACCCGGATTGGCTGAACACCGGGCCGGATTTGGGAGAAATTCTGATGCGCCTGCGCGTACAGCGGAGCCTGCCGGAAGTCGACGATTTCCGCGACTTCAAGATGCGCCAGCTTGAACAGTTCGAGACCCTGGGTGGGCCTAAGGAGGAACTTCTGCATCTCCCCGACGGACGCACGCTCAAGTGCCTGGTCAACCGCCAGGGCAAGGGTGGCCTGGTGTTCGTTTTCGACGACGTCTCGGACCGGCTTGACCTGGAACGTTCGGTCACGTCGCTGGGCGCCGTACAGCGCGAAACCCTCGACAACCTGCACGAAGGGATTGCCGTGTTCGGCTCGGACGGGCGCCTGAAACTTTTCAACCCTGTTTTCCGGGCGCTTTGGGGGTTGGACGAAGAAATGCTCGCCGACGGATGCCACCTCACCGATTTCGTCGAACATACCCGCGGCAAGGTGGTGATCGAGGGCGGTTGGGACGATCTTAGCTGGGGCGTGCAGAAAGAGCGCGTCGTCGCCCGCCTGATGAGCCGCGACGCCGGCACCGGGAGGCTGTTGTTGGACAGCGGCACGGTCGTCGATTACGCCAACGTGCCCCTTCCCGACGGCGCCATGCTGCTCAGTTACCTGGACGTCACCGATTCGGCCCGGGTCGAGCAGGTGCTGCGTCATCGGGCCGAGGTCCTGGCCGAGGCCGACCGGTTGAAATCCAAGTTCATCGCCAACGTGTCTCATGAGGTGCGGACGCCGCTGACCACCATCATCGGCTTCGCCGACATGCTGGGGCAGGATTACTTTGGCAAGCTCAACCCCCGACAGGGCGAATATGCCCAGGGCATCCTGGATACCACCCGGGGCCTGATGTCGGTGGTCGCCGATATTCTTGACTTGGCCTCCATCGAGGCCGGCAGCATGGAACTGGACCGCGACACCGTCGACGTGCATGGTTTTCTGGTTTCGGCCCTGAACCTGATCCAGGAGCGGGCGCGGTCAAAGAACCTGAAGGTGGAATTCGATTGCCCGCCCGATATCGGCTGGATCTCGGCGGACGAAAAACGCCTGAAACAGGTGGTCTTCAACCTGCTCTCGAACGCCGTTACCTTTACGCCCGAGCGCGGCACGGTGCGCCTGGAATCCCGCCGCCAGGACGACGATCTCATCATCACCGTCGCCGACACCGGCATCGGCATTCCCCAGGCCGACCGTGACCGGGTCTTCCAGCCTTTTGAACAAGGCGGCGATGCGGGCGCCAACAAGGGCGGCGCCGGGCTCGGCCTGAGCCTGGTCCGCAACTTCATCCAGTTGCACGGCGGCACCGTCGATGTGAAATCGCCGCCGGGCCGCGGCACCACCATCACCTGCCGCCTGCCGATCCAAGGAAAGGACAAGGGTGAAGGGAACGGCGAGAACGCGCCGGCGGACGGCGCCGGAACCCGAGATGACTAAGAAAGAGGACGCGCCGATCATGGTCGAACTGGCCGACGAGGCGGCAACCCAGGCGCTCGCCCAAAAGTTGGCGGGAATTGCCCGGACCGGCGACGTGCTGGCGCTTTCCGGCGATCTTGGCAGCGGCAAGACCGTCTTCGCCCGGGCTTTCATCAATGCCCGCGCCGAACAACCCGAAGACGTCCCGAGCCCGACCTATACCCTGGTCCAGGAATATGAATTCCCGTCCGGCGGCGGCGCCATCCCGGTTTTCCATTTCGATCTGTTCCGCATCAAGGACGCCACCGAGGTCCGGGAATTGGGCATGGACGAGGCCTTTATCAGCGGAATCTCCCTGATCGAATGGCCCGAGCGGATCAACGGCCATTTGCCGGCGGACCGGCTGGAGGTGTTCCTGGACCAGGGGCCGACCGAGGACTCGCGGCGGGCGGCGCTTCGGGGACTGGGCTCCTGGGAGCCGCGCATCAAGGCAATCGGCGGCGCCCCCAATGACTAAGCGCGATGCGTTGATCGAGGCCTTCCTCTCGGCCAACGGCTGGGACGGCGCGACGCGGGCGCCGCTGCAGGGGGATGCCTCGTTCCGCCGTTACCAACGCCTGACATCGGGCAGCCGCCGGGCCATGCTGATGGATGCGCCGCCGCCGCACGAAAACGTCGATGCCTTTGTCGCCGTCGCCCGGCACCTGAGGTCGCTGGGTTTCAGCTCGCCCGATATTTTCGCCAAGGACAAGGAAGGCGGTTTGTTATTGATTGAAGACCTGGGCGACGACACCTTCACCCGGATGCTGGAACGGGCCCCGGATTCCGGCGCCGGCGCCATCGAGACGGACCTTTACGGCCTCGCCGTCGACGTATTGATCGAATTGCATGGGATCGCGCCAGAGAACGTATTTCCGCCGGGGATAGAGCCCTACGACGATGAAAAGCTTTTGGACGAAGCCTTCCTGCTCACCGATTGGACCTGGCCCCAGGTGTTCGGCGAGAAGCCGGGCGAAGAGGTCCTGGGCGCCTACCGGGACGCCTGGCTCCGGGTCTTCCCCATCGTTCACCGCCAGCCCGAGACACTGGTGCTCCGCGATTATCACGTCGACAACCTGTTGACCCTCGAGGGACGGGAAGGCATTGCCCGGTGCGGGCTTCTCGATTTCCAGGACGCGGTCCGGGGTGCCGCCGCCTATGACCTGATGTCGCTCCTGGAGGACGCCCGCCGCGACATCGATCCGGACCTTTACCAGGCCATGCGGGGGCGGTATTACGCCGCCTTTGCCGATCTCGACCGGGAATCTTTTGAAGCGGCGTTTGCGGTTCTCGCCGCCCAGCGCCACGCCAAGGTTATCGGTATTTTCACCCGGCTTTGTGTCCGCGACGGCAAGCCCCGGTATTTGGATCACATTCCCAGGGTGTGGCGGCTTCTCGAAACGGCGCTGGAAAACCCCGAACTCTCACCCGTGGCTCAATGGTTCGACGCTTACCTGCCCTCCCATAAAAGAGGAGTCCCGCCATGCCCGCCGGCGGTGACGTGAAATAAGTGGCCAAGGCAACGCCAAAAAAAGCCATGGTGCTGGCGGCCGGTCTCGGCACCCGAATGAAGCCGGTCACCGATACCCTGCCCAAGCCCCTGATCCAGGTTGACGGCCGGCCCCTCATAGACCATGCCCTGGACAGGCTGGAGGCCGCCGGCGTTACCGACGCCGTGGTCAACACCCACCATCTGGCCGATCAGGTGGAAAACCATTTAGGCGGGCGCAAGAAACCGAAAATCCTGTTTTCACCGGAAAAAGACCTTCTCGACACCGGCGGCGGCATCGCCAAGGCGTTGCCGCTGTTGGGCGATAAGCCCTTTTTCGCCGTCAACGCCGACGCCTTTTTGCTCAACGGCCCTTACGACGCGCTCACCCGCTTGGCCGGCACATGGGACGAAGACGCCATGGACGGGCTGTTGCTGTTGCATTCCACCGTCGAGGCCTACGGCTATACGGGCCAGGGTGATTTCTGCGCCGACAGCGGCGGCCTGTTGACCAGACGGCCGGAAACCGGCGTCGCGCCGTGGCTCTACACCGGCATTCAGATACTGCACCCGCGTCTGTTTTCGGACCCGCCCCAGGGAGCCTTTTCACTTAATCTTCTCTACGACAAGGCGATCGAGGCGAAACGGCTTTACGGCGCCGTTCACGACGGCGAATGGTTCCACGTCGGCACGCCGGAAGGGCTGGAAAAAGCGGAAAATTACATGCACCTCCGCTACGCCGGAACCAGGCACCGCTAGGAACTGAAATCAATGAGCCCGGCGCCGAAAGTCTTCACCATCCCGTCGGGACTGCCTTTTGTCGACGTGCTGGCGGCCGGCATCGAGGACCGTTGGGGCGGCGACCCGGCGGCGCTGGCCGGGGTCACGGTCCTGGTGCCGACAAGGCGCGCCCGGCGCAGCCTGGCGGAAGCGTTTCTCCGGCAAAGCGGCGGCCGGCCCCTTTTGCTGCCCCGGATGATCGCCTTGGGCGATCTGGACGAGGACGAGATCCTCTTTGCCGGCGGCTTTCAACCGCAACCGGGGGCGCCCGCCGGCGATTCCCTTGGCGTTGCCGAGGCGGTTTCGGGATTAAGGCGGCAGCTCCTGTTGACCCGGCTGGTGCTCGCCCGCGACGGCGACGCCAGCCCCGATCAGGCCGCTAATTTGGGGCTGGAACTGGCGCGGCTTCTGGACCAGGTCCATACGGAGCGGCTGACGTTCGACGGACTGGAAGGACTGACGCCGGACGCCTTGGCCGATCACTGGCAGCAGACGCTCGATTTCCTGAAAATCCTGACCCGGGAATGGCCGAAGGTGTTGGCGGATGAAGACGCGGTGGACGCCGCCGCGAGACGCAACCGGCTGTTTGACGCCCAGGCCGACGCTTGGCGGTCCAACCCGCCCTTGGGTTCGGTCATCGCCGCCGGGTCCACCGGCTCCATCCCCGCGACCGCCGATCTGTTGGCGGTGGTCGCCGGTCTTTCCCAAGGCCAGGTGGTGCTTCCCGGCGTTGACCTGGAGGCATCGGCGGACGCCTGGGCGGCGCTCAAAGACCATCATCCCCAATTCGGCATGGCCCGCCTGTTGGCCCATCTCGGCGTCCATAGGGAAGACGTCAAGCCCTGGAAGGCGCCTGGTTTCGAGGCTCAACCGTCGGCCCGCGCCCGGCTGGTCAATAGAGCGCTGACGCCGGCCGGCTCTGAAGCGCCGCCCCTGGACGAGAAGGAGATAAAAAAGGCGCTTAAGGGCATCACCCGCATGGACTGTCCGAGCCCCCGGGAGGAAGCCCAAGTCATCGCCATGATCATGCGCCGGACCCTGGAAACCCCTGAAAAGACCGCCGCCCTGGTGACGCCGGACCGGGCCCTGGCCCGCCGGGTGGCGGCGGAATTGCGGCGATGGGGGATCGAGGTCGACGATTCGGCCGGGCTTCCCCTGGCCCAGACCCTGCCCGGCGCATTTCTGAGATTGACGGCGGGGATGGTCGCCGATGGCCTGGCGCCGGTGTCTTTTTTGGCCGCCCTCAAACACCCGATGGCGGCGGCGGGGATGGCCCCCGGCGCCTTCAAGTCGCAAGTGCGGAAATTTGAAATCGCCATTCTGCGAGGCCCCCGTCCGGCCCCCGGGCTAAAGGGGCTGCAATCGGCGCTCGAGGCCCTTGATGATCCCGATAACCAAACCGCCCGGGACCTCGGGGCGTTCCTGAAAAAACTGGAAGGCGTCATCGCCCCTTTCGCCAAGGTGATGGAGGGAAAACCAGCACCCCTTTCCGACCTGCTTCGGGCCCACGTGAGGATGGCCGAGAGGCTCGCCGCCACCGACGAAGAAGACGGCCCGGCGCGTCTTTGGGCCCGGGACGCGGGCGAGCAGGCGGCCAATTTCGTCGCCGAGCTCAAGGACGCGGGCCGGGATTTGGGACCCGTCACCGCCGGCGATTACACGGCGCTTTTGGAAACCTTGATGGCCGGCCGGTTCGTCAGGCCCCGCCACGGCCGTCATCCCCGGCTTCATATCTGGGGCCTTTTGGAAGCGCGGCTGCAACAGGCCCATGTGATGATCCTGGGCGGGCTCAACGAAAACACCTGGCCCACCGAGGCCAAGGCCAGCCCGTGGATGAGCCGCCCGATGATGGAGAAATTCGGCTTGTCCCCGCCGGAGCGGCTGACCGGCCTTCAGGCCCATGATTTCGCCCAGGCGTTCGCGGCCCCCGACGTGGTGTTGACCCGGTCCGAACGGGTGGACGGGACGCCGACGGTGCCGTCGCGCTGGCTGTTGAGGCTGGACAACCACCTGGAGGGACTGGAGGTGGAAGGCGGCTTCAAGGCAACCGAGCCGTGGCTGGATTGGGCCGACGGCCTCGACCAACCCGGAGAAAGCCGCCAGGTCACCGAGCCCCGGCCGACGCCGCCGGTAGACGCCCGGCCCCGCAAGCTTTCCGTCACCCAGGTGGAACACTGGATTCGCGACCCCTATGCCGTCTATGCCCTTCACATTCTTGGGCTCGGGCCCCTGCCCCCCCTCGACGCCGAGCCGGGGGCGGCGGACAGGGGCATGATTATCCACCACGTGCTCCATGAATTCCTTGAACAATACAGGGACAACCTTCCCGCCGACGCGGAACGCCGCCTGCTTGAGATCGGACGCAAGGTGTTCGATGACTCCCGGGTTCCGCCGGGGGTTGATGCCTTCTGGTGGCCCCGTTTCGAGCGCATCGCCGGCTGGTTCGTGGACTACGAACGGGACCGCCGCCAGGCCGGTTTTAGGAACCTGGCGGCGGAATGCCGGGGCACACTGGTCCTCGACGGCCCGGCCGGGCCGTTCACGTTGACCGCCCGGGCCGACCGCATTGACCACCGCGCCGATATCGGCCTTTCGGTGATGGACTACAAGACCGGCAGCGTACCGACGACGCCACAGGTGGAAGCCGGGTTTTCGCCCCAACTGCCGCTGGAAGCCGCCATCGCCGAGGCCGGTGGATTCGACAGATTGAAACCGGACACCACGGCAGGGTTGGTTTACCTCCGCCTCACCGGAGGACGCCCGCCCGGCGAGGAAAAGGCGCTCAAGCTCGACGTCGCGAAAACCGTCAATGACGCGCTTCAGGGCCTCGGTGACCTGATCGCCGCTTATGACGATGCGGCCATGCCTTACCTGTCCCAGCCCCGGCCCATGCTGCTGGAGCGCGCCGGCGACTATGACCATCTGGCCAGGGTTCTGGAATGGCGGGGCCGGATGGAGGACGGGTGATGAGCAAAAAACCCGCCCATACGGGCGCCCAGGTCGCCGCCGCCGACCCCGTCCAATCGGTCTGGGTGTCGGCCAATGCCGGCACCGGCAAGACCCACGTTCTGATTGAACGGATTCTGAGGTTGCTTCTTGCCGGCACCGCGCCAAACCGCATTCTGTGCCTGACCTTCACCAAGGCCGCGGCGGCGGAAGTCTCAATCCGGCTGAGTGCGCGCCTCGGCCACTGGGCGGCCACGGACTTAGGCGCGCTTGATAAGGACTTGAGGACGCTTCTGGGCAAGCCGCCGGCCGATGAGGAAAGGACACGGGCAAGATCGCTGTTCGCCAAGGTGCTGGAAACGCCGGAAGGCATCCGGGTGCGCAACCTTCATTCCTTCGCCGAATCGCTGTTGGGCCGTTTTCCCGTGGAAGCGGGGCTGGCCCCGAATTTTACCGTCATTGACGAGCGCCGCGCCGCGGACCTTCGGGCCGAGGCGCGCGACCGGTTGCTTGCCGGCGGGGACACGGGCGGGAAAAGCGTGAGGTCCGCCCTTCGGCATCTGGCGGGGCTGATCAACCAGGAACAATTCGCCGAGGTCATGAGGGAGCTGGATGACAAGCGCAATGAACTGAGGAGTCTTTTCGCCGCCCAAGGGGGGCATCCGGGCTTGATGGCCGCCGTTCGCCGATCCCTCGGCCTTGGGCCCGGCGAAACCGGGGCCGAGGTTCTGAAAGTCGCCGCCGCCGACGGCGCTTTCGATAAAACGGGCCTCAAGCGCGCGGTCAAAGCCCTCCATGAGGGGACCCAAAGCGACAAGGACCGGGCCGGGATTATCGGTGACTGGCTGGCCGGGAACGCGGAACAGCGGGCTGCGGGCCTGGCCGGTAGCTACGCGGATCAGTTCCTGACCAAAGAGCGGGAACCGCGCAAAAAAATCACCACCCAAGGAACGGATAAAGCCGACCCGGGGGCGGAGGACATCCTCAGGGTCGAACAGGTCCGAATCGGGGCGGCGGTTCAGCGGCTCAAGGCCTGCGCCATGGCGGAAGCGACGGAATCGCTCTTGATCGTCGGCGAAGCCCTGCTTCGGGCCTATGACGGCTTGAAACAGGCCCGCGCGTTTTTGGATTATGACGACCTCATCGAAAAGGCCTGTGACCTGCTTTCCGCCGGCGGCGGGGTGTCCTGGGTCCATTACAAGCTCGACGGCGGCATCGACCATATTCTCGTGGATGAGGCCCAGGACACCAGCCCCGACCAGTGGGAGATCATCGCCGGCCTGGCCGGTGAGTTTTTCTCGGGCCGGGGCGCCGGGGATGAGGACCGGGCACTCGACCGCACGGTGTTTGCCGTCGGCGACGAAAAACAGTCCATCTACAGCTTCCAGGGCGCCGACCCGGCCAGATTCGGAAGCATGCGGGACCGTTTCCGGAAGCAAGCCGTGGCGCTGGGCGGCACCCTTCCCGAAGTTGAATTGGCCGTATCCTATCGTTCGTCGGCGGCGGTGCTGAAAGCCGTCGATGCCGTGTTTGCAGGGGGTGAGGCGGCCAACGGCCTGACCTGGGGAGAAAAGCCCATCCTTCACCACACCAACCGGCAGGGTCAGGGGGGTCTGGTGGAGCTGTGGCCGTTGTTGACGCCGTTGGAAGCGCCCGAGACCCGGCCTTGGGACGCCCCCTTGGACCAAATGGGCCAGGAAAGCCCACCGGCGCGTCTGGCCGACAGGATTGCCGGAAAGATCGAACAGATGTGGCGGGGCAAGGAAATTCTCGAATCCGCCGGCCGCCCCATCGAGCCCGGCGATATCATGATTTTGGTGCGTACCCGGGGCGGTTTCGCCGACGTCATGGTGCGCGCCCTGGAACGGCGGGGAATCCCCGTCACCGGCCGCGACCGGCTTAGGCTTCTGGACCACCTGGCGGTCATGGACCTGGTGGCGGCCGGGCGCTTCGCGTTGTTGCCCGATGATGACCTGAACACCGCCGTCGTGCTCAAGGGCCCGTTCGTGGAATTCGGCGATGACGCCCTTTTCGATCTCGCCCATGGGCGCCAGGAATCGCTGTGGCGGACGCTGGCCGCCCGCAAGGACGAAAAGCCCCACGTCGCCCGCGCCCATGAGGTGCTGGCCGGATTGCTGGCGAGGGCCGACAAGACGCCGCCGTATGAATTCTATGCCTGGCTTCTTGGCCCCCGGGGAGGGCGGTCCGGCCTGGTGGCGCATCTTGGTTCAGAAGCCGGCGAACCGATTGATGAGTTTCTGGCCCTGACCCTTGATTTCGAACGCGACCACATACCGTCGCTGGAAGGTTTTTTGCACTGGCTTGAAACCGGCGAAACCGAGATCAAACGCGAGATGGAGCGCGGACTGAACGAAGTTCGCGTATTGACCGTCCACGGCGCCAAGGGACTGGAGTCCGAGATCGTGTTCCTGCCCGACACCTGCACCATGCAGGGTGCGCAATTGGCCCCCCGGCTTCATTGGCTGGAAGGCGCGGACGGCCCGGAAGCCGTGATCTGGCGCATATCCAAGGCCGACGAGGAAAGCGTCACGGCCAGGCTCCACGAACAGGCGAAGGAGGAAGCAAAACGCGAATACCGAAGGCTGCTTTACGTCGCCATGACCCGGGCCCGCGACCGGCTCTATATTTGCGGCTGGGAAACCAAACGGGGCCGCGCCGAGGGGTGCTGGTACGACCTGATGGAACCGGCAATCAAAAGCATCGGCGATGAGATTGAAACGCCTATGGGGGATAAGGGGGATAAGGGGGATAAGCTGTGGCGCGTATCCAGCCCCCAGACCGCAAAGCCCGATGGGGAAAAACCCGCGGGCGAGGCCCGTGCAGAAAAGGAACCACCTCCCCATTGGGCGCTCAGCCCCCCGCCGCCCGAGCCCGAACCGGCCAAACCGTTGGCGCCGTCCCGCCCTGCGGAAGACGAGCCGCCGGTGATGTCGCCCCTTGGGACGGACGAGGGCAAAGACGACGGCGTTCGGTTCAAGCGGGGAACCATCGTCCACCGGCTGTTGCAAAGCCTTCCCGACCTGCCGCCGGAAGAGCGCGATGCCGCGGCCCGTGTTTTTTTGGGCCGGCCGACCCTGGGTCTAAGCCGAGAGGAACAAAACGACCTCAAGGACGAGGCCCTCGGGGTTCTCGCCGATCCCGATCTGGCGGCGCTGTTCGGCCCCGGCAGCATGGCCGAAGTGCCGGTCACCGGCGCCGTCGAAGGCAAGGATGGCGTTCATATGCTGTCCGGCCAGGTTGACCGGCTTGTGGTCACCGAAGACGCCGTCACCATCATCGATTACAAGACCAACCGGCCGCCGCCGGAAACCGAAGACGCCGTCGATCCCGCCTACCTGCGCCAGATGGCAGCCTACCGCGAAGTGCTACGGGCCATTTACCCGGGCCGGGCCGTTCGTTCGGTTCTTTTGTGGACGGTGGGGCCGAGGCCGATGACGTTGAGCGACGGCATTTTGGACACCCACGCGCCTTGACGGGCGGGCGGGCCGTCCTTAGATTCCATGCCAAGGACAAATAAAAAAAAATCCGCGATCCGGGGGATGCGTGATTTGTTCTTGAGGGTTGATAGGATTTAAAAAATGCCGAAACACGTCAGCGACGACAGCTTTGACGCCGATGTCCTGAAATCACAAAATCCGGTTCTCGTCGACTTTTGGGCGGAATGGTGCGGGCCTTGCCATCAGATCGCGCCGGCGCTTGAGGAATTGGCCGAAGAAATGCGCGATAAAATGACCGTGGCCAAGCTCAACATCGACGACAACCCGGCCACGCCGACCAAGTACGGGGTCCGGGGAATCCCCACGTTGATCCTGTTCAAGGACGGCGAAGTGGCAGGGACCAAGATCGGCGCCGTGGCGAAAGGCCAACTGGTGGAATGGATCGAGGAAGTGCTCTAAGCCTGAGCCCAACGCCGTCGCCATAACGGTTCGAGCCCCGCTTAAAAGGCGGGGTTTTTGCTTACCAGTCGTTCCTGAGTTGCCGAAGCTTCAGGAAAACCGTTTTCGGGTCGGGATTCTCCGGGATGTCCGGAAAGGCCTCTCTGAGCGCCGCGATCACCGACGGGCTGTGCAGCCGGAAGAAGGTATTGACCTCTTTTTCCTGCGCCAGGGTGGTGACCAGGGCCTTATCGGGGTTTTGGTTCTCGATCTCGCCTAAAAGTGTTTTTGCCTTTTCGTTGTCGGGTTCGCGGTCGAGGGTGAATTCCAGGTTGTTGGCGATGTAGTCATGACCCGGATAGACCAGGGTGTCGTCCGGCAGCGTCGAGAGCTGGGAAGCGAAGGTATCGAAAAGCGCCGCCGGGTGGCCGCCGCTATGGCAATTGCCGGCGCCGGCATTGAAAAGCGTGTCACCGCAAAACAGAGACGGCTGGTCGGTGCGGCTGAGCAAGCAGATGTGGCTCATGGTGTGGCCGGGGGTGTCCAGGCATTCCAGCTCGACCGTGTTGCCGACCTTGATGACGTCGCCGGCGGAAAGTCCCCGGTCGATGCCCGGGATACTCCCCTTGGCGCCGGCATGGGCCAGCAGCTTCGCGTCTGTGGCCGAAATGACCGCCCCGTTGCCGCCCGTATGGTCGCCGTGTTCGTGGGTGTTGAGCACTTGGGTAATTTCCCAGCCCTTGTCCTTGGCGGTTGCCAAGCATTTTCGGTGGTCGAGGGGGTCAATGGCCATGGCGTCGCCGGTCTCGGGGCAGACGATCAGGTAATTGAAGTTGCGGTAGGCGTTTCCGGTCCAGATTTGTTCGACGATCATTGGGGCCTCCCAAGGTTGTTGGCGCGAGGATAGCGCGATCTAGCCGTTTTCCACCAGCACCAACCCGGCGAGATAAAGCGAGCCGGCTATCAACACCCGGGCGGGGCCGGGCTCGTCCTTGGCGATCTCCCTGAGCGCGTCCTCCAGGCTTGTCGCCGGCGTTGCCTCGAATCCGGAACTTTTGGCGATGTCGGCCAGTTCCTGGGCGCCGAAGGCCGCCTCGGTGCCGGGAATATCCACTGTCTGCAGGGAAGTGAGATAGGGCCGGAGCGGTTCCAGGAAGGCCGCCGGGTCCTTGGTGTTGAGCATGCCGAGCACCAGGTGCAGCGGCATGCTGTCGCGCTCGGCCAGCCATGACGCCAATGCATCGGCGGCGCCGGGGTTATGGCCGCCATCCAGCCACAACGCGAATTCCTGACCCAACAGGCCGCGCAACCGCCCGCTTCTCAGCCGTTGCAGCCGGGCCGGCCATTCGGCTTTCTGAAGACCTTCCGAGATCGCCTTGTCGGTGAGCGTGAACCCTTGCAGCCGCTCCAGGGCGGCCACCGCAAGGCCGGCGTTTTTGGCCTGATGGGGGCCTTCCAGGCCGGGCTTCGCCAGTTCGCGGATGACACCGGCCGAATTGATGACGATGGTTTCGAGCCCGTGGCGCAGGGTCCAGTCCAAATTCTCTTGGACCAGCGGCGCGCCGATGGCCGCCGCCTTTTCGGCGATGGCCTGTTCGGCCTCCGGCGGCTGCCCGGCGACGACGCAGGTGACGTCCGGTTTGAGAATCCCGGCTTTCTCGGCGGCGATCTCGGCCAAGGTGTCGCCCAGGTACTGCTGGTGATCGAGCGACACCGGGGTAATGATGGTCAAGGCGGCATCTCTGATTGTGTTGGTGGCGTCGAACCGGCCGCCGAGACCGGTTTCCAACAGCACGATGTCGGCCGGGGTCCGGGAAAAGGCCAGAAACGCCGCTACCGTGGTGATTTCGAAAAAGGTGATCGGGCGGTCCTTGTTCGCCTTTTCGCAGGCCTCGAGGGTTTCGCTTAGGTTTTCGTCGCCGATGACCTCGCCGGCCAAGCGGATGCGTTCGTTAAAACGCACCAGATGGGGCGAGGTGTAGACATGGACCTTGTAGCCGGCGGCTTCCAAGGCCGCCCGCATCAACGCGATCACCGAGCCCTTGCCGTTGGTGCCCGAAACATGGACGACGGGCGGCATTTTCAAATGCGGCGCGCCCAGTTCACCCAACAGCTTTTGCGTTCGGTCGAGTTCAAGGTCGATCAGTTTCGGGTGAAGGCTCTGGAGCCTTTCGAGGATGGGCTGGGGATCGGACATGGTCCGCTCAGTTGGCGGGGGAATTGCCGCCCTTCCCCGGACCCGCCGGCACGCTGCCGTCGGCATTCAGCATCGGCAACACCTTCTCCACCGGACCCCGGTTCTTGAGCAACGACAGGATCCGGATCAGCATATCGCGCAGTTCATGCCGGTGCACGACCATGTCCACCATGCCGTGCTCCAACAGGTATTCGGCCTTTTGAAAGCCTTCCGGCAGCGTTTCTCGGATGGTCTGTTCGATGACGCGCGCTCCGGCGAAGCCGATCACCGCGCCCGGCTCGGCGATGGCAATGTCGCCGAGCATGGCGAATGACGCCGACACGCCACCCGTAGTCGGATCAGCGAGGACAACAATATACGGCAGGCCGGCGTCGCGGACTTCCTCGACGGCGATGGTGGTGCGGGGCAATTGCATTAACGAGTGGACGCCTTCCTGCATGCGCGCGCCGCCCGATGACGGCACCACGATCAGGCCCGAGTTCTGGGCGACGGCCAGCCTGGCGGCCGTCAACAGCCCCTCGCCGACGGCGAGGCCCATGGAGCCGCCCATGAAATTGAAGTCAAAGGCCGCGATGACCACGCCGTTGCCGCCCATTTTGCCGTGGGCGACGGTCAGCGCGTCATTGCCGCCCGTCGTCTCGCGGGCCTCCTTCAGCCGGTCGGTGTATTTCCTGCGGTCGCGGAACTTCAACGGGTCATCCATGGTCGGCGCGACTTCGGCGATCTGGTATTCGCCACCGTCGAACAACATGGTCAGGCGCTTAGCCGCCGAAATCCGCATGTGGTGGCCGCAGTGCTGGCAGACGTGAAGGTTTTTCTCCAGGTCCCGGTGAAAGATCATCTGCGCGCACTCGGGACATTTGTTCCAAAGGTTTTCCGGGATGTCCTTGCCGCCGCCGACCAGTTTTCGCAGCTTCGGCCGGACGAAGTTCTTGAGCCAGTTCATGGGACTAGTTCCTAAGCCACCTTTTCGCCGGCCCCGCCGACGCCTGTCGCCAGTTCCGCCACCAGGCCGAACAATTTCCCCGCCAGTCCCGCCTTGGCCTTGCCGTTGTTGTCCAGGTTGCCGGCGACGATATCGACCAGGGCCGAACCAACGACGGCGGCGTCCGCCACGGCGGCGATTTCGGCGGCCTGGTCCGGCGTCTTGATCCCGAAACCGACGCCGATGGGAAGATCCGTATGTCTGCGGATGCGCTCGACGGCTTCTTTGACGTCGGCAATGTCGGCAGACCGCGTCCCGGTAATGCCGGCGATCGAAACGTAATAGACGAAGCCCGACGCGCGCCGGACGATCACGGGTAGGCGCTTGTCGTCCGACGTCGGCGTGGTCAGGAAGATAAAATCGATTCCGGCTTGGCGGGCCGGCCGCCACAGTTCGTCCACCTCTTCCGGCGGCAGATCGACGATAATCAGGCCGTCGACGCCGGCGGCCTTGGCGTCGGCCAGGAATGCCTCGGTCTGGTAGATGTAGATGGGGTTGTAATACCCCATCAGCACCACCGGTGTTGCGTCGTCCCGTTTTCTGAAATCAGCGACCAGCTTCAGGGTCTTTTTGAGGGTCATGCCGCCTTTAAGGGCGCGCAACGAGCTCGCCTGGATTGCCGGGCCGTCGGCCATGGGATCCGAGAACGGCATACCCAGTTCTATCAGGTCGGCGCCGGCGGCGGGAAGTCCGAACAGGATTTCCGTGGACGTCTTGAGGTCCGGGTCGCCGGCGGTAACGAAGGTGACAAGCCCGGCCCGGCCTTCCGCCTTCAGCGCCTTGAAACGGCTGCCGATGCGGGTTTTCGGCGTGGTCTCGGAGGCGCTCATTGGCTGACCTCTATCCCTAAGTGCCGGGCGACGGTGAACACGTCCTTGTCGCCACGCCCGCACATGTTCATCACCATCAGGTGGCCGGCGGGCAGGCTACCGGCGATCTTGGCAACGTGGGCGAGTGCGTGGGCCGGTTCCAGCGCCGGGATGATGCCCTCCATTTGGGTGCACAACTGGAAGGCCTCCAGGGCCTCGGTGTCCGTAACCGACACGTATTCGACCCGGCCGGTATCGAAAAGCCACGAATGTTCCGGCCCGATCCCCGGATAATCGAGCCCCGCGGAGATGGAATGGCCATCCAGGATCTGGCCGTCGTCGGTCTGCAGCAGGTAAGTCCGGTTGCCGTGCAGCACGCCCGGTTTGCCGCCGGTCAGCGACGCTGAGTGCTCGCCGGTCTCGATGCCGTGACCGGCCGCTTCGACGCCGATGAGCGTGACGTCCTCGTCGTCCAGGAACGGATGGAAAAGCCCCATGGCGTTGGACCCGCCGCCGATGCAGGCGATCAGCGAGTCCGGTCCCCGGCCTTCGGCCTCGTTCAATTGTTCGCGGGTCTCGTTGCCGATGACGGCCTGGAAGTCGCGGACCATGGCCGGATAGGGGTGTGGCCCGGCGACGGTGCCGATGATGTAAAAGGTATCGTCCACGTTGGCGACCCAGTCGCGGAGCGCTTCGTTCATGGCGTCCTTCAGGGTGCCGGTGCCGGCCGTCACCGGACGCACTTCGGCGCCGAGCAGCTTCATGCGGAAGACATTAGGCGACTGGCGCTCCATATCGGTCTCGCCCATGTAGACGACGCAGGGAATGCCGAAAAGCGCGCAAACCGTCGCCGCCGCCACGCCATGCTGGCCGGCGCCGGTTTCGGCAATGACGCGGGTCTTGCCCATGCGCCGGGCCAGCAGAATCTGGCCGATGGTGTTGTTGATCTTGTGGGCGCCCGTGTGGTTGAGCTCGTCGCGCTTAAAATAAAGCTTGGCGCCGCCGAAATGCTCGGTCAGGCGCTTGGCGAAATAGAGCGGGCTCGGCCGGCCCACGTAATGCTTCATCAGGTGGTGGAACTCGTCCCAGAACCCGGAATCTTCCCTGGCTTCGTCGTAGGCCTTTTCGACCTCCAGAATCAGCGGCATCAGGGTTTCGGCAACAAAGCGCCCGCCATAGATGCCGAAATGCCCGGCCTCGTCGGGGCCGGCGCGATAGGTGTTCAACTTGTTCATGGTCTTCCCCGGGTTTCCGGTAATAAACCTTAAAAGCGCCTGAAAAAACAGCGTTTTGTTATTGGGCGCCTGGAACGAAAGGCCCTTAAAGCGCTGCCGCGGCGGCCAGGAAAGCGCGGATTTTATCGGGATTTTTGCGGCCCGGCGCGTCCTCGACGCCTGAAGAAACGTCGACGGCCGCCGCCCCGCTGGCGGCAACGGCTTCGCCAAGGTTCTCCGCCGTCAGCCCGCCGGCCAACAGCCAGGGCAATTTAAATATTCGCCCCTTCAACAACGCCCAGTCAAAGGCCCGCGCGTTGCCGCCGGGGCGCGACGCGTCTTCCGGCGGCTTGGCGTCGAACATCAGCCTATCGGCGATGTCTTCATAGTCCCTGACGGCGGCCATGTCCGCCGCCTCCTGGACGGGCAGCACCTTGATCACCGGAAATCCGAATTTTTCCCGGATTTCGGCCGTCCGTTCCGGCGTTTCGGTCCCGTGAAGCTGCAACATGTCGATACCGGCGGTAGCGGTTATATCATCGAGAAGCGCGTCCGGGGCATCGACCACCAGGCCGACCTTGACGATGCCGTTGGGGACCTGTTTGGTCAATTCCTGGGCGCGTTGGGGGGTGACATGCCGGGGCGAGGCGTCGAAGAAGACGAAGCCCGTCATCGCCGCGCCGCCTTCGACGGCGGCTTCGACGGCGGCTTCATCGCTCAGCCCGCAGATTTTGACGGATATGGTCATGGGGCCAGCTCATCGGCGATGCGCTTGACAGCCATCACCGGGTCGGGGGCCGCCGTAATGGGGCGGCCGATGACCAGGTAATCGGCGCCGCGGGCCAGGGCTTCCGCCGGCGTTGCGATCCGTTTCTGGTCGTCGGCGGTGGCCCAACCGGGGCGGATGCCCGGCGTCACCAGCTTGAAGTCCGGGCCGAGCGCCTGGCGCAACGCCTCGGCCTCGCGCGCCGAACAGACGGCGCCGTCGAGGCCGCTGTCCTTGGCCATCCGGGCCAAACGCAGAACCTGTTTTTCCGCCGTGTCCTTGATACCGATGGCAGCGAGATCCTCATCCCCCATGGTCGTCAACACCGTCACCGCCAGGACTAACGGCCTGTCTTTGGCGCCTCCGGCGGCATCAACCGCGGCGCGCATCATCCTTTCGCCGCCGGACGCATGGACGTTGAGCATGAAGGGTTTCAGCGCCAGCACCGCCTTCACGGCGCCCGCCACCGTCTCGGGGATGTCGTGGAACTTGAGGTCCAGGAAAACCGGCAGGCCGAGCGCCGAAACCTTGCGGACGCCCTCTGGGCCCTGGGCGGAGAAGAATTCCTTGCCCAGCTTGACGCCCCCGATAAGCCCCTTGATCTCGCCGGCCAATGCCAGCGCATGGTCCAGGTCGGCAGTGTCCAGGGCAACGAAAATTCTGTCGGATGGTTTCAAGGCCTTCGCCCTCCTCATCGTCGGGCGGTGTTATAGCCCCAGGGGCCCGGGAATGCCAGCTTAGGCGGCAGTGTCGGGGAGCTTGGGCGTTGCGGACCGCAATTCATCGGCATCGCGCTCCAGCCGGCGGATGTGGTCCTTGGCCTCGGTCAGTTCATTTTCGGCGCGCTTGGCTCTTTCGGCTTCCAGCCGCGCGCGCTTTCGGGACTTGCCGGCGGAGATCCAGGCGACAAGGCCACCCGCCAGGAAGCCGGCGACAATGCCGGCCAGCATGACGGAAAACACCGGCAGCGGCACCGTTATCAGGCCCAGCGGCCACAAATCCAGGACCACATCTTCACGGTTGTTGACGGAAAAAACGATAATCGCCGCCGCCAGGGGCGCGACGACGATCCAGAAAACCACCTTGGACACGGGCGTTTTATCCTTGTTGAGCCTTACTTAAGAATCCCGCCGGGCGAACCAAAACCGGACGCTTTCTTAAACGCCACCGCCGCTGTTCAGTCTTTCGCGGAGTTGCTTACCGGTCTTGAAGTAAGGAATAAATTTTTCGGCCACCTGCACCGATTCGCCGGTCCGTGGATTACGGCCAATCCTGGCGCCCCGGCGTTTTACCGAAAACGCGCCAAAACCGCGGAGTTCCACCCGGTCGCCAACGGCAAGGGCATTGGTAATTTCATCGAAAATCGTGCTGACAATGCGCTCAACATCACGCTGGAAAAGATGCGGATTTGACGCGGCAAGACGCGCAATCAGTTCCGACTTGGTCATGCCACTATCCCCCCTGGTTAAGCGCCTCATGGGGCGCTGGGATTATTGAAATTTAGGCCGCCGGGGCATTTTCGGCGAGGTCGTGTTCTTTTTTGGATATCCTACCAAACATAAGGGTGCCAAAGCGAGATCACCCCGTCAAGACTAAGTCTTTCAGAAAACAGAACTTTTCCCACCATGGAATCCAGCAAGTCCCGCCAGAGTTGGTCCTCGTGTTTTACTTTCACGTCCTTAACCGGCAGGGAATCGGCGATTTTGTGGGTCTCGGCCAGCCATTTCCGGGCCTCCGGCTCGGCGCCGATGGTGTCTATCAGGCCATTGTCCTTGGCTTGGCGGCCCGAGAAAACCCGGCCGTCGGCAAGGGCCAGCACCTTGTCCCTGGAAAGGGACCGCCGTTCGGAAACCAGGGTCACGAACTGGTCGTAGAAATCCATGACCACCGCTTTGGTCGCTTTGCGGGCGGCGGGCGAGAATTTTTCAAGGGGATTGGGTTGCGCCTTTAAGGCCCCGCTTTTTACGATTTCCGGCTTGATGCCGATTTTGTCCAAAAGCCCCGTAAAGTCGGCGGTCTGCAGGATGACGCCGATGGAGCCGGTGAGTGTGGAGGCGCGGGCAACGATGTGATCGGACGCCAGCGCCGTCATGTAGCCGGCAGACGTTGCCGTGGTGCCCATCAACGCCACCACCGGTTTCGAATCCGCGACCTGGCGAAGCGACGTATAAAGCGCCTCGCCGCCGACATAGGTTCCACCGGGGCTGTTGATCTTGACCAGAAGCGCCTTGGTCTTGTCGTCCTCGGCGATTTCCTTGAGCGTGTCATCTCTTGCCTGGTCTTCGAGGATGAGTCCTTCGATGACAATCCGGGCCACATGGTCCTGGTGCTGAACCAGGTCGAACTTGCCTACCGCCGCCACCACGGCGGCGGCAATGGCGGCGATGCCCAACATCCGCCAGAACAGGAGGCTTCGTTTCAAGCGGCGTCTTTCAACAACGTGGTCGGCATCAAGAGACATGGTCAAACTGTCCGTTCATTTGCCTTGGTCGGCCTTAGGATCAGTTACTTTTTCTCAGCCTTTTTGGTTTTCGGAGCGGCTTTTTTCTTGGTCTCCTTCTTATCGTCCCCGTCTTTATCAGCGCCTGAAGCCTTGGCCTTGGCCGGCGCCTTTTTCTTGGCCGCCGCCTTTTTCTTAGGCTTGGCCGCGGCCTTTTTGGTTTCCTTTTTATCGTCGGCCTCTTCCTTCTTGGCCGTCTTTTTGGCGGGCTTGTCTTCGGCTTTATCCTTGGCCTTGTCCTCTTCGGCAGGGGCATCGGCATCCTTATCGCCGCCGGCCTTTTTCTCTTGGATGGCGGCGCCCAGAATATCACCCAAGGACGCCCCCGCATCCGAAGAGCCGAAAGCCGCCATCGCTTTCTTCTCGTCTTCGACTTCGCGGGCCTTGATGGAAAGGGTCAGCTTGCGCCCGGATTTGTCGATCTGGGTGATCTTGGCGTCTATTTTTTCACCGGCGGCGAAGCGGTCGGGCCGCTGTTCGGAACGGTCGCGGCTAAGATCGGCCTTGCGGATGAAGCCGGGCACGGATTCATTGACCACAACCTCGATGCCGTTGTCGACGATGGCGGAAACCGTACAGGTCACGACACTGCCTTTCTTGAGATTGCCAAGCGCCCCGGTCACGGGATCATCGGTCAACTGCTTGAGGCCAAGGCTGATGCGTTCCTTTTCCACGTCCACGTCCAGAACCTTCGCCTTGACCATATCGCCTTTCTTGAATTCAGACAGCGCCTCTTCGCCTGATTTTCTCCAGCTAAGGTCCGACAGGTGAGCCATACCGTCGATATTGCCCTCGAGTCCGATAAACAGCCCGAACTCGGTAATGTTCTTGATCTCGCCCTCGACCTCGGAGCCGGCCTTGTATTTTTCGAGGAACCCTTCCCACGGATTGGATTGGCACTGTTTAAGGCCTAGCGAGATACGGCGTTTTTCGGGATCGGTGTCGAGCACCATGACCTCGACTTCCTGGCTTGTCGAAACGATCTTGCCGGGATGAATGTTTTTCTTGGTCCAACTCATCTCCGACACATGGACCAATCCTTCGACGCCCGGTTCGAGCTCTACGAAGGCGCCGTAATCGGTGATGTTGGTGACCCGGCCGGTGAATTTGGTGTCAGAGGGATATTTGGTTTCGACCCCTTCCCAGGGATCGGTCTCCAACTGTTTCATGCCAAGGGAAATACGCTGGGTTTCGACATTGAAACGGATCACCTGTACCTTCACGGTCTCGCCGATCTGCAAGGCTTCCGACGGATGGTTGACGCGGCGCCAGGCAATATCGGTGACGTGCAAAAGCCCGTCCACCCCGCCTAGGTCCACGAAGGCGCCGTAATCGGTGATGTTTTTGACGACGCCCTCCAGGACTTGGCCTTCCGATAGGTTGGAGATTAATTCCGAGCGGACCTCGGTGCGGTTTTCCTCGAGAACGGCGCGGCGCGAAACAACAATGTTGTTGCGTTGCGGGTCCATTTTCAGAATCTGAAAAGGTTGCGGCGTGTTCATCAAAGGGTTGATGTCGCGAACCGGCCGGATGTCCACTTGGCTGCCGGGCAGGAACGCCACGGCCCCCGAAAGATCGACGATGAACCCACCCTTGACGCGGCCGAAAATGACGCCGTTGACGCGCTCGGACTTGTTAAAGGATTTTTCCAGCTCGGTCCAGGCTTCCTCGCGCCGTGCCTTTTCACGGCTCAGCTTGACGATGCCGTCCCGATCCTCGTAACGTTCGACGAAGACGTCGACACTGTCGCCGGTATTGAGCTCGGCATCCTCGCCCGGGGTGGCGAACTCCTTCAACGGAATTCGGCCTTCCGATTTAAGGCCGACGTCAATCAGCACATCGTCATTTTCGACGGCAATAACGGTTCCCTTGACGACGCGGCCCTCGAAGCGGTCTTCCGTTCCAAGGGATTCCGCCAGGAGTTCTTCGAAATTCTCTTTAATGATGGGTGCCGCTTCGGTCTCGGCGGCCTCGGGTTCGGCGTTAACTTTTTCAGGAGCCATTGGTTCCTTTTTTCCTTCACTTTTTCATTTGCCTGGCCAACCGGTTGGTTCCGGCGGTCTTGGGTTAAAAATTTCTCCCGTCCGGCCGTCGCTGGAAAGGCGTTCGGGAACGTTGTCTTTCAACTGTTCCCGGAATTGATAAAGCCGAGCGCCGCGGCAAAAGCCTGGTCGGCATCCAAATCACTTGTATCCAGTAGATAAGCGTCTTTGGCCGGCTCCAGCGGAGACGCGGGGCGGTCTTGGTCGCGCGCGTCGCGTTCCTTCATATCCGCGAGAACGCGGCCATGTATAGCGTTGAGCCCCTGTTCTCGCAACTCTTTAAAACGTCTTTCGGCGCGCACCTCGACACTGGCGGTGACAAACAGTTTGGCGTCTGCCGTCGGGCAAACGACGGTACCGATGTCGCGGCCGTCCAAAACTGCGCCTTTGGCCCCGCCTGGGGGGTTTTCGGTGAATTTCCGCTGAAATTCCAATAACGCCTTCCTGACGCCGGGAATGGCCGAAACCCGGGAGGCGGCGTCGGCCGCTTTGTCGGAGCGCAGGTCGGCGGCCTCCAGGTCCTCGGGCGTCAAGGCCTTCGCCGCGGCCTCTGCGTCTTCGGTCTCGTTTGGATCCTTGCCGTCGCGGACCAGGTTCATGCCGACGGCGCGGTAAAGGAGTCCGGTATCCAGCAACGCCAGGCCGAAATGATCGGCCAAGCGGCGGGCCAGGGTTCCCTTACCGGCGGCGGCGGGGCCATCTATGGCGATAATCATCGGTCCTCAACTCCGTTTGCGGGAGAGATGCCCGCACCCAAGCCGTTCATCAAGCCGGCAAATCCCGGGAAACTGGTATCAATCGTCGCCCCATCGTCAATCTCGATGGGCCCGTCCGAAACCATGCCCAGAACCAAAAAGGCCATGGCAATCCGATGGTCCAGCCGAACGTCGATCTTGGCGCCGCCCCGGGGCGGTTTCCCGGTACCCTTGATAATGAGCGAGTCTTCCGATTCTTCGACCTCGACACCGGCCGCCGCCAGCCCCTGGGCGATTGCGTCCAGGCGGTCGCTTTCCTTGACGCGAAGCTCGCCGAGCCCCTCAAGCCGCGTTTCGCCATCGGCCAGGGACGCGGCGACGGCCAGGATCGGATATTCGTCAATCATGGTGGGGGCTCTCGTTCCCGGAACGGTGACGCCCTTTAGGACCGAGGTTTCGACGCTGAGGTCGGCCACCGGCTCGCCACTTTGATCGCGGCGGTTTTGGATATCGATCCGGGCCCCCATTTCCTTGAGTGTCTCTAAAAGGCCGCTTCGCAGGGGGTTGACGCCGACGCCTTTCAAGATGACTGCCGCGCCGGGCACCAGCAGCCCCGCAACAAGCGGGAAAGCGGCGGATGAGACGTCGCCGGGCACATCAACGTCGTGGCCTTCCAGCTCCGGCTGGCCGGTGAGCGTAATCTCTTTTCCCTTGTCCGGCGTTTCCCGGATGGCCACCTCGGCGCCGAAATGAGCCAGCATCCGTTCCGTATGGTCGCGGGTCGGCTGGGGTTCGATAACGGTGGTCAGGCCTGGCGTATTCAGGCCCGCCAGCAACACCGCCGATTTGACCTGGGCCGAGGCCACCGGCAACTCATAGGAAATGGGAACAGGCGACCCAGCGCCGGTCACGGTGATCGGCAGGCAGCCGCCGGAACGCGAAATAAACTGCGCCCCCATCTGCCTCAAGGGCGCCATGACGCGTTCCATGGGACGTTGGGACAGCGATGGGTCGCCCGAAAACGTGGTCGCGAACGGATGGGTGGCGGCAACGCCCATCAGCAGCCTTGCCGCCGTTCCCGAATTACCCAGGTCAAGCACGCCCAAAGGCTCATTGAGGCCGCCGACACCCCGTCCGAAGACCCGCCAGGTGCCGTCTGACTCGCGTTCGGCCCGGGCGCCGAGGGCGCCGATGGCCGCCCGGGTGCCAAGCACGTCGTCGGATTCCAAGAGCCCGGTGATCCGGGTTTCGCCGACCGCCAGCGCGCCGAGTATCAAGGCCCGGTGCGAAATCGACTTGTCACCGGGAATCACCGCCTCGCCCGAAAGGGACTTGGCGGGGCTGGAAACCAGGGCCGTCACGTCAATATTTCCTTGTCATCTTTTCCGATTACAGGGGCCGTCTCTACCACGAAACCGCCGGGGGACGGTAGGGGTCCCTCATCGATGCCGTGAAAACAAATTTTTTCCCAAAACTCTTTTTTGTTTTTGACAGAGCCCAAGGAACATGGCAATTGGCATGCGAAGAACTTATCCGAAGGAGGGCGACGAGTGGCCAAACCTGAATGGGGGAAGAAACGGACCTGCCAAAGCTGTGGCGCGCCGTTCTATGACCTCAAGAAAAAAAACATCGAATGCCCAAAATGCGGCGCTGCTTTCGACCCCAACCCCCCGGCCAAGCCAAAGCGTTCGATGCCTGGGAAACCCCCCGAGGTTAAGCCGCTGCAGGTTGAGGAAAAACCCATCGAGGCCACGGATGATGCCGTCGCCGAAGAAACGACCGCCACAGACGGGAAAGACAAGGTCGCCGATAAAGCCATTGCCAAGGGCACGGGAGATGACGGCGCCGAGGCTAAAGGGGATGGCGCGGACGGCAAGAGCAAGGACGACGGATTGATCGAGGACACATCTGACCTTGGCGAGGATGACGACGACATGTCCGAGGTCAAGGAACACATAGATGACGGCACCGAAGACAAGAACTGACGCCGTCGGGCCGGTTTCAATTTTCCCTTGCCTAATGGCGCCCGGCACCCTTAGTTTTCCCGTCCCGGCCGTTCGGCAAATGCCGGCCGTGCCTCGCCGATTTCCAACATAAGGGGCCGTAGCTCAGTTGGGAGAGCGCTACAATGGCATTGTAGAGGTCTGGGGTTCGATTCCCCACGGCTCCACCATTTAAAACAAGGGCTTAGCCGTTTCCAGCTAAGCCCTTTTCCTTGCCTAGCAATCGCATAGCAATCGGTCGTGTGGTTTTCGTGGACCTTTCGCGCCCATCGGTGTCGCCCTCGTGGACGTGGTGACAGCGCCTAGGTCAAGGTATGATGATCGCGTAGGGAATTGGAAATTCGCATGTCCAGATTGCCAGAATGCCGCCCGCCGGTCACCACCCACGGCAGGGCAGAAAGCCAGGAACATTATGAACGGCGCTTAGGGCGCAATCGATACGACGAACAATCTGGAAATCAAATTCCGTATCCGTAAGGTGGTTTCCTGGCCTTCCAGCCATTGATTGAACCGTTCCGGCGTTATCGTGCTCACGCCATTATTTTCCCCATAGGTTGCGGTTCCCGGAAAGATCGCCTCTTCCTTGTCGCGAAGTACCGCCGTAACCGTAGCCTTTTGGGCTGGTATATCCTGGCCGCTCAGTGCCTCGTGGTGCCACATCGCCAAGCTTTTCCCGGTAGCCGCCCAAGGGTGTGCCGGAGCGTTGTTGCTGCTGGTATCGTTCCGATGAGTGGCGTTGACGGGCTTGGTCAATGGTCTCAAAGGGGTTTCTGGATTGGGCGCTCGCCTCCGAAAAAACCAGCGTAATTAAAGCTACGATGACAGGTGCGATAACTGGTTTCATGATCTCCCTCCAACAATGATCGCTAACTGAAATTGGCTCTTAGGCATAACGGTTCTGCTCCAGTAAGGATAGTTGTTACACTAGCCGCAGGCTCTGTCGCCATTGGTTCATCTGCCATATTGCGTCTGGCAAGCGCGAAGGCACTTTTGCGGACAGTTAATATAAGCTTGGCGATCCCTGTCGATCAACGCCAAGTCGCGACATGATTCCTCGCAACCGTCGATAAAAGCTGTTCCCATAAGGGTCGTATTACACCACTCAGGCGAGCCGCGCTGGGCGCATCCAACCAAAAAGAAGACGCATAAGACAGCAAGACCCAATCGCCTCATTTAGTTTCCCCCATTGCAAATCAGCAGGCACATCCTAGCGGCTGCCAGCAAGTTTTTGAAGTTGCTATACATGAATTCCCGCAGGGTTTTCCCTTCTTACACACCTTGCAACAACGGCCAGTCTGATCCCCTGAACTGTTGGCCGGTGGCGGTGCCGCCGTTTTTCCGCTCTCTTTGCCGTGGCGGATACTTCGCCACTCCCACGGCGACATAAACTCGCCCCGCCATATACCTTTCTGCCCAACCTTAGCAGCTCTTTCATCTTGAACGTAGTCTGTCGAATACCGCCGATATGCCAGCGCCCAGCCCTGTCGCACCATCTTGGCGTTAAGGTCGTAAGGTCCAGCGTAACAGACAGCGATCAGGCGACTATACCTGTCCCGGCCGTTCGGCAAATGCCGGCCGTGCCTCCGCCGATTTCCAACATAAGGGGCCGTAGCTCAGTTGGGAGAGCGCTACAATGGCA
>CAZVFL010000027.1:0-29114 GCA_964626025.1 uncultured Thalassospiraceae bacterium | reverse complement strand
TGGCACATCGAGATGCCGTTGGGTGGGAGCCGTCCATTGCATCAAAAGCAGACATCTGGATGAGGGTTAACAGGCCGACGTACCTGTAAGGCTCCGCTATTCCAACGGAGCGGCGGCATCGCCATCAATAAGCGTAAATGCTTAAAAAAAAGCTCCGCATATGCAACCTGATAGCAATCAGACTCACATCTCCAGCGTCGGTGTCAGTATGGCTTTCGATACTCCGTTATGTTACCATCCTTGATTAACAAAAGCGGTAATCTGGAAGATTTACGCTAATCAAAGCAAGGGAGGAACCAGACATGTACGCTGAACGCTCAATGCAAGGGACAGTTCGGCCGTCGCGTTTTATCGTAGCCAGCATTGTGGGGGTCCTGTTCAGCGGTGCCTTGGTCCAGGCAACGGCCGCTGAGATCATGAAGCCTGCCAACTACCCCACGCGGCCGATAACCGTGATCAGTTGCTACGGTAAAGGTGGAGGCTCCGACCAGTCGGTGGTTGCGCTCCAGAAGCCGGCTTCGGAGATCCTTGGCATCAAGCTCAACAAGATCAATAAGCCCGGTGGGGGCGGCATCAACTGCTTGCCCGACTACCTGCAGACGCCGGCCGACGGCTACACGATTCTTCAGCATATCGATACGCTGCCGGCCCGTTACGTCGAGGGCCGGATTGACCTCAACCCGCTCGAAGACCTGATACCGCTCCTGACCATGAACATTGCGCCGAACGCGATCTTCATCAAAGCCGATGATGAGCGCTTCCTGAAGGACGGCAAGCCGAATTGGGACAAATTCGTGGCATACGCCAAGGCCAATCCTGGAGTTTCGATGGCCAATGTCAACATCCCCATGGAGTTGGTGAACGTGGCGCTCATTGAGGGGAGCTTCGGTATCAAGACCAAGCAGGTGCTGTTCGACAAGCCAGCCGAACGCTATGGATCTGTCATCGGCGGACGGCTCGACACGGTGTGGGAGCAGCCGGGCGACGTTATGCAGTACGTCCGGGCCGGCAAGCTCGCGCCGATCCTGACTGTCTGGCCCGATCGTATCGACGTCTTTCCCGATACGCCGGCCATCGGTAAAGACTACGGTCTAAAATGGACACCGCTGGTGCGCTGGCGTGGGCTGTTTGTCAGAAAGGGTACGCCTGAGCCGATCGTCGATTACCTTGAGAAGGTTTTTAAGAAGGCCTACGAGTCGGATACTCATCAGGCTTTCCTCAAGCGCAAGGCGATGGATATTGTGCCATCCTATCGCAGTCGTAAGGGAACGACGGAGCTTCTGCAGAACGACATTAAATCGTATATCAAGGCCTTCAAAGACCTCGGTTGGAAAATTCGGGAGGAGTTGCGTTAGAGGCGGCGGCCTTGACGGAATCCGCTAACCGCCCGCGCGGTGGAAAGGCGAGCCGTGGGTTTTCTGGTGGTAGGGCCCGCGCCCTGCCCAGGGGCGGAGCCAACCCCGCAACGAGGGCATGGGCGGACCGACCGCGTACCCATAGAGGCCGTGAGGTATGCGATGCGGGAAGGATCGCTTGGTCGTAGCCGGAACGGGCGTAAGGGACACCATGGCGGACGAGACGGCGGCGAAGGGGCCAGGCGTGCGGTGGAACGTGGTCGAGGCGATCGCGTGGCTAGTCTTTGCCGGGGGCGCCTTCGCCTTGACCTTCAATTTCGACGATCCCCTGCCAACCTATAGGCTCGGCCCTGCATTCTGGCCGCGTATGCTGATCATCGGCATCGCTATTGCGGCCATCGGGCTCCTGTTTAGGCCCTTTATGCAACTGGTCCGCCAGCAGGTCGAAGATGCCGAACCGGCTCGCGAAGATGCGGTTGATTCCCGGCACGAAAAGGCCGAACGGACCGTGACTTTGGAGACTTTGGCGGTCCTCCTTGTCCCGATCGTTTACGTTTACTTCATCCACCAGTTCGGCTTCTACCTCGTCACGCCCTTCTTCCTTGCCGGCTACATGTATTTGTTGGGCGTGCGCAACTGGTTCACGATGGTCGTGGTCACCGTCGGTCTTTACGCGCTGATCGTGCTCGTCTTCGTGAAGCTGATTTTCACCCCACTCCCGCCGGGCGCCGGGATCTTTTACACCCTCAACGGCCAGTTCATCGGCCTCTTGCAGTAAGACCCGCGTTGGCATGGAAAACTTCATCAACGGCACCGTCACGCTGTTCAGCGATCCCATCGGGATCCTGATTTTCTTCTTAGGACTCGTGGGGGGTCTGGTCTTCGGCGCCGTTCCGGGGCTAAGCCTCCTAACGCTGGCGTCCATCCTCCTCCCCTTCACCGCGTGGATGTCCTCGACGCACGCCATCATGCTTTTCGGCGTCATCTATTGCTCCGGAGTCTACGGCGGAGCGGTCACCGCCATACTCTTCAACATCCCCGGGTCGGTCGAGAACGCGCCGACGGCCTTTGACGGCTACCCCATGACCCGGAAGGGGCAGGCGGGCAAGGCGATCGGCTATGCGGTCACCTGCTCCGCGGTGGGCGGCACCCTGGCCGCGGTCATCATGATGGTGGCCACGGCGCCGGTCGCCGATTTCGCAATACGCGTGTTCGGCCCGCCAGAGATCTTTGCGCTTGTCCTGTTTGCTCTCACGATAGTGACCGGGATCGGAACGCGTTCGCTCGCCAAGGGGTGGCTCTCGGTCCTGGTCGGGATTTTCATAGGCGCCATTGGGTTCGATCCGATGGGCGGTATCCCACGCTTCACCTTCGGTACCCTCTATCTCGCGGGCGGAATTCACTTCGTGCCGCTGATCCTTGGCTTCTTCGCCGTTGCCGAGGTCTTCGTGCAGGGCCAACGCATCGCGGCAGGCACCTATGTTGCGTCTAAGGTCTCGGTCGCCTATCCGTCTCTGGCGGAGTTTTGGCGGATGAGGATTCCGGTTCTCCGCTCGAGTGTGATTGGGTTTTTCGCAGGCATCCTGCCGGGCGTCGGCGCCACTCTGGCGGCGTTCCTATCCTATAGCGAAGCGGTCCGATGGTCGAAGCATCCCGAACGCTTCGGCCACGGCGAGCCCGAGGGTGTGGTCGCCTCCGAGACCGCGAACAACGCCGCCACCGGGGCGGCTATGATTCCGCTTCTGGCGCTCGGGCTGCCAGGCGGGGCGCTGACCGCCATTATGATCGGCGCCTTCAACCTCCACGACATGGACGTGGGCCCGCTTCTTATGGTCGAGGCGCCTGAACTGGTATGGGTGCTCTTCGTCTCCATGTTCTGGGCAAGCCTCGCAATTCTCCTATTGGGCGTGGTCGAGGCCAAGGGCATCGTGCATTTGCTGCGGATTCCCTTCAATATTCTCAGTCCCGCGATTCTGATCTTCACAACCATCGGGGCGTACGCGCTCCGCAACAACATCGTCGATGTCTACACCATGTTCGTCGCCGGCATGGTCGGCTACTTCATGCGCCGCAGCGACTACTCCATTCCGGCCTTGGTCTTGGGGGTGATCCTGGGGCAAATCGGCGAATCCAACTTTACCAAGGCCATGGTGATCTTGGGCTACGATCCACTCAATTTCTTCACGCGGCCCGTTCCCGCCATTCTCATAAGTCTGGCGTTCATCATGGCCGCCCATCAATTCTTCCGACATGGTCGCATCTATCTATCGACATTTGGCCGCATCGGTGACGATGCGACCCGCGATGACTAGGCTGTGCGCTTCAAGCTTTACCTATATCGAATCAGGGAGAGAAAGAACGTCGCTAAGTCGTTGCCACAAACTCGGATGGCGAAAGAACTGGTGGTGAGCAAACTTACGCGATTAATACAATTCCGTCCTTAAGTCAGGCGCTTGACCGCTGCGAATTGGAAAAGGCCAAGGCGGTGTGCGACACCGTCGATCATGTTCGCGATCGCCGACGGCTGAGCCACATCAACTTCGAAAGCGGCCGCTTCATTCGAAAACCGTGACCGTGCCCGCGGCGGGGTCGACGTCGACCGTGGCACCGTCCGGTATCGCATTCGTCACGTCGACGTCGAAGCGGTCTATCAGGGCCATGTCGGCGAAGGCCGCTCCCTGGGCCATGATCGGATTGGCGTAGTTGAGGATCAGGGCAGCGGGGGCCATGTCGCGGCTTTTCATTTCGTTCAGCATCCAGGCCGTGGCGACGCCGCCCTTGGCAATGTTCAGCACAAGCACGCGGCCGACATAGCTCCGGCCCGCCAAGGCATGCGTCGGCCGCGAGAAGACGCCTTGGATGCGGTCCAGGTCGTAGCGCGCCGAGAAATTGTCCTTGGCGACCAGCGCCACGCCTTCGACTCGCGGGCCGATCCCCGTGTGCCCCTGAAGCACGCGGCCGCTCATCGGACGATCCTGCCGGCGCAGGCGCTATCGATGCATGCCTCCATGGAGGCCAGCGTCGGCTCGTAGCCGTAGCCTCCGATGATGTTGACCAGTTTCGCCGAATTGGTCAGCAGACGCTTCCAGCCGTTGGCCTCAGCAAGCTCGCGGGCATGCATCTGATAGAAGCAGACCCCTTCCAGCACGATGGCACCGGCGCCGGAGATGCGATCGGTTAAACCCATGCGGTCGGCGGCCCTTCTGTTTTCCGGCGAGGTGACGACGATGCAGGAGACGCCGGGATCGACCGAGCGTCCCGACAGCAAAGTGGCGACTTGGTCGAGTTCGAACAACGACAACTGCGGCGCGGCGAAGACTACGACGTCGAGGGCGTCGTCGGCGGGCATGTAGTCATCGATGAAGGCGCCGATGTCGGCAGAGGTGATTTCGATCGCAGCGGGTGGCGGACCGTCGAATACGCTCTCCAAGTCCGGCGCCTCCGGAGTCACGCCAAGCATGTGGAACAACGCGGTCGAGCCGTAGCTCGCCATGGCCGCGCCCAGGTGTTTCATTTCGTCGGAGCTGGGCGGTACATCGACGCCGTCGATCACCGGGACCTCCCAGTAGCTCGTCATTCGGCGGCCGATGATGGCGCCGACGGCGCCCCATTCTTCGAGGCTCCGTGGCCGATCTCGCAATTCGAATCGGGTCCGTCCGCGCCGGTACGCGTCGAGATGGTAGCCGTAACGGGGCGTCCGGCCGGTGAGCGCCGCGGCCAGTGCCGCCGGCCCGCCCTCGTAGTTGGACCGCGCGCCCAGAACCGAATTGCAGTAGATCACCACCCCGGTATCGCCCATCGCAAGGTGCTCGCCCCGCACCGGCGGCATGATGGTCTGGTAGTTGATGCAAGTGTTGGTCATCAACACGCCGAGAGCGGGGAAAGCGTCGGCCACGCGTTTCTCCAGGGACACGTAGGCGGGATCGTGGTTGATGCGTTCTGCCATTCGGAAGTCGGCGCCGCGGGGATCGGTGATCGTCGGGATCACGACCCGGTTTTCCTCCTCCGGAAGGGCCGCCAGGTCCTCGAGCCAGCGCACACCGGCCTCGCCGAGTGATTCCGTGTCGGCCATGATGTGGGCTTGGCGGATCTCGATAAAGTCCTCCGCGTCAAAGAACCGGCCGACGGCGATCTGGCTTTCCAGCGCGCGCCGACGCGCCTCGCCCATCTGGCCGGCGCGAATGGCTTGCTCGTAATCGGTCAGACGCATGGTGCCATCTCCTTGTCGTCACAGGGGTATTCTGGCGGATGGCGGGCCGATATGATAGCGGCGCCATCAGGATCGTTCCTCCTGCCTCTTTAATTTAGTCTTGCGGGTCATGAAAAGGCCGAACCGCCCAATCATCCCTATCTAGCAAAACCGAATAGGGATGTCCGCTTTGGGTCATTAGCAGACCTTTTTCATGCCTGCCCAAAATGTCCGCTTTCGGGGGCAAAGCGGACATTTCCGCTCTGAATGTGACCTGCCCCAAACGCCTCCTGGATCGTTTTTCATCCCCGGGGATTAAGATGAGGCCGCTTCCCAGGTTTCCTGAGCCTCGGCCCAGCGGTCTTCGGCTGCGCTCAGGTCCTTTTCCACCTGTCTCAACTCCTTTTGCAGGGTGGTCAGCTTGGCGCAGTCGCCCCGGTCCTGAAAAAGCGCCGGGTCGGCCATGGCTTGGGTGAGGCTTTCCTTTTTCGCTTGCAGTTTTTCGACTTCGGCCACGGCACGCGCCAGCCCCAGTTTAAGATTCTTAACCTCTTTGCGCTGTAGGGCGGCCTCGCGGCGGCGTTCCTTTTTTCCGTTTTCCGTGCCGCCGTTCGGGGCCCTTGCGCCGTCCCCGCCCCGGCTCGCCAAAAGCGCCCGGTAGTCGTCCATATCCCCGTCGAAGGGCTTCACCGCGCCCCCGGCAACGAGCCAGAAACGGTCAGCGGTGAGCGCGATCAGGTGGGGGTCATGGCTGACGATGACGACGGCGCCCTCGAACGAATTGATCGAGCGCACCAGCGCCTGGCGGGAATGAACGTCAAGATGGTTGGTCGGTTCGTCTAGAAGCAGGATGTGCGGCGCCTCGGCGCTCATCAACGCGAACAACAGGCGCGCTTTCTCGCCGCCGGAAAGATCGCCGATTTTTGTTTCGGCCCTTTCCTGGCCGAAACCGAAGCGCCCCAATTGGGCGCGCACCTGGGTCGGGATCTCGTCCGGGCGCTTGCGGCTCATGGCGATCAGGGGCGTCGTGGCGAGGTCCAGTTCGTCCACCTGATGCTGGGCAAAATAACCGACGCGCAGCTTGCCCGACTTGGTGACCTCCCCGGTCATCGGTTCGAGCCGCCCGGCCAACAGCTTCAGCAAAGTCGACTTGCCATTGCCATTGGCCCCGATGAGGGCGATGCGGTCGTCGGCGTCAAACCGTACGGACAGGTTTTCAAACACTGGCTTGGCGTCGTAGCCGACGGCAACGTCCTTCGTCGTATATAACGGCGAGGCTAGGGCTGGTTTCGGCGCCGGAAAGGTGAAGGCGACCGTTCCTTCCTCGCGGTGTTCAGGGCTCGGTTCCATCCGTTCCAGCATTTTCAGGCGTGATTGCGCCTGCTTCGCCTTGGTAGCCTTGTAGCGGAAACGCTCGACGAACTTCATGATTTGCTGTTTTTGCGCATCTTGCTTGGCGCGCAGTTTTTCGTTCTGGGCTAGACGCATGCGCCGGGTTGCCTCGAACCGGTCATAGTTGCCTGAATAAAGGGTCAGCTTGCCGTTTTCCAGATGCAGGATTTCTTCGGCCACCCGGTTCAGCAGGTCGCGGTCGTGGCTGACCAGCAGCACCGTGCCTGGATAATTAAGCAGATAGGATTCCAGCCATAGCGACGCCTCGAGGTCGAGATGGTTGGTAGGCTCGTCCAGCAAAAGCAAATCGGGTTCGGTGAACAACAACGCCGCCAGCCCCACGCGCATGCGCCAGCCGCCGGAAAAGCTGTGGCACGGGAGCTGTTGGGCGGCCTCGTCGAAGCCCAGGCCCGCAAGCAAGCGCGCCGCCCTGGCCCGGGCGCGACTTGCCTCCTTGTCCAGCAGGCGGACATGGATATCGGCAATGCGCTCAGGGTCGGTGGCGGTTTCGGCTTCGCGGTTAAGCCGGGCCAGTTCTTCATCGGCGGCGAGCACGGTTTCGATCAGGCTTTCGGGGCTGTCGGGCGCTTCCTGGCGGGTGATACCGACCCGCCAGCGCGTCGGGACGGAGATAGTGCCGGAATCGGGCTCCGTCACGCCTGTCACCATGCCAAGCAGCGTCGTCTTGCCGGTGCCGTTGCGGCCGACGAAGCCGACCCGGTGGCCCGGATTGATGGTTACGCTGGCGCCGTCGAACAGCGTGCGCGGGCCGATGCGATAGGTGATCTCATCGAGGCGAAGCATGGCACGGCATGTAACACGCCCGGGAGGCGGCGGAAACCGCCTTGACTTGGCCGAGCGCAAGCCTATATCAAGCGCTCACTTGGCTGGGCTCCCCTTTCGGCCGGCCTGGTTTCCCCGCCAGCCTTGGCACCGATACCATTCCCGCCGGGATGGGCGCCGTTTCCCCCGGCTTGGCGCCGCTAATGGCGACCGAAGGATTTGAGACCTTGGATATCCGCAATATCGCCATCATCGCCCACGTCGACCACGGTAAGACAACCCTGGTAGACGCGCTCCTGCATCAAAGCGGGCTCTACCGCGAAAACCAGCAGGTCGCCGAAAGGGTCATGGACAGTAACGACCTGGAAAGGGAACGGGGCATCACTATTCTCGCCAAGTGTGCGTCGGTGGAATGGAAGGGCGTGCGCATCAACATCGTCGACACACCTGGCCATGCCGATTTCGGCGGCGAGGTGGAACGCATTCTCGGTATGGTCGACGGCGTTTTACTGCTGGTCGATGCCTCCGAAGGCCCCATGCCGCAGACCAAGTTCGTCACCCAGAAGGCCTTGGCCCTCGGCCTCAAGCCCATCGTCGTCGTCAACAAGATCGACAAGCCCGACGCCAGGCCCGATCAGGTCCATGATGAGGTCTTCGACCTGTTCGCCATTCTCGACGCCAACGAGGAACAACTGGATTTCCCCGTCCTGTTCGCGTCTGCAAAGCAGGGTTGGGCGTCCGAGGATGGGGACGTTCCGGGCAAAGACATGGCCTGCCTGTTCGATAAGGTCGTGGACTACGTCCCCGCCCCCGATGTCGACGCCGACGGCTCCTTCCGAATGCTGGTGACGACGCTCGAAAGCGATCCCTTCCTCGGCCGGGTGCTGACCGGGCGCATTCAGGCGGGCTCGCTCACCGCCAACACCACCTTGCAGGCGTTGAACCGGGATGGCCAAAAGATAGAACAGGCGCGGGTCACCAAGGTGCAGGTGTTCCGGGGGCCGGCCCGTACCGAGGTCAAAACAGCCAGCGCCGGCGACATCGTCTCCGTCGCCGGCTTCCCGACGGCGACCGTCGCCGATACGCTGTGCGACCTTGGTGTCACCGAGCCGATCCCCTCCGAACCGGTCGACCCGCCGACCCTGGCGATGGTGTTTTCCATCAACGATTCGCCGATGGCCGGACGCGACGGCGACAAGGTGACATCTCGCGCCATCCGGACGCGGCTGATGGCGGAAGCCGAAGGCAACGTCGCCATCCGTATCCGCGAAACCGAGGACGGCAACGGCTTCGAGGTGGCGGGCCGCGGTGAGTTGCAGTTGGGCGTTTTGATCGAGACCATGCGCCGCGAAGGGTTCGAACTGTCCATCAGCCGGCCCCGGGTGCTGACCCGCGAGGATCCGGAAACCGGCAAGACGTTGGAGCCTTTCGAAGACGTGCTGGTCGACGTGGACGAGGAATTTTCCGGCGCCGTGGTCGAGGCGATCTCGAAACGCCGTGGCCGGATGGAGGAAATGCGCCCGTCCGGCGGCGGCAAGGTGCGGCTCGGTTTCGTCGCACCGTCCCGGGGCCTGATCGGTTATCACGGTGAATTCATGACCGAAACGCGGGGCACCGGCATCATCAACCGTATGTTCCGGGAATACGGCCCCCACGCCGGCCCCATGGCCGGGCGCAACAACGGGGTGCTGATTTCCAACGCCGCGGGCAACAGCGTCGCCTATGCGCTGATGAACCTTGAAGACAGGGGCCCGATATTCATCGATTCCGGCATCACCGTCTATGAAGGCATGATTATCGGCGAAAACAACCGCGGCAACGACCTCGAGGTCAACCCCATGAAGGCCAAGCAGTTGACCAATATCCGGGCGTCCGGCACCGACGAGGCGGTGCGCCTTACGCCGCCGCGCCGCATGTCCTTGGAACAGACCATCGCCTATATCCAGGACGACGAGTTGGTGGAAGTCACGCCCAACCACATTCGCCTGCGCAAACGCTCGCTTTGTCCCCACGAACGCAAACGCCAGGCCCGCCAAGCCGTCACCGCCTGAATGGTATGTTCTCGGTGGTTGTGGAGGAGGGACTCGTACTCCCAACACGCCGAATAGGGTCCGCTTTGCCCCCGAAAGGGAACATCCCGCCAGATATGAAAAATGTAATTTTGGGAAAGCCCCCGAAGCGGACATTCGGAAAGGATTGGAGGTCAAAGAGAGTTCAAGATTTCTTTGCGCTTTGCCGCAGCCTCGTCTGTCGTTATCAACCCTTCATCGAGCAATCGCTTTACCTGTTTTAAGCGTTCCTGAATTGAAGAGGCGGAGTTCATTGGAAGTTGTGCCGATTTTGGGGGGAGGCTAACCGAGGAAATTTGTTTCATCTCCAAGATGATGTCTTTTCCTTTGATAGAGAATGAACCTGCCGAGGTGGCGTCAGAGAAAAGATGAATGCCGGTATCAATATCAACAAGTGAATAGCCCCACATTGGAAGTTCAATTTGCCCTTCAGAAAATTCAAACTGAACCGTTGCGGTCAACTCAGTCACCAACACGTGCCTCCCCCCAAAATGAGAACGTCCACGAATTGACTCGCCACCTGAAAGGCTCATTTTGAACTTACCGAACTCTTGCTCAACGTTCAGATCGTACAATCGATCCCCCACAACTACCCCTTCCTTCGGCAATTTCGGGAACGCTTTTTCTAAAAATGATTCGAAAATCTTTATCGCGTATTGATTATTTGACTTGCTGGTGTCCAGCCCAGGTATCTGGATTTTTACGTCCTGAGTATCACCGTTTGCATTTACAAAGGCCGACACCGTTCCAGCCACCTTTTGAGTCTCTTTATTTCCGTGGGAAATATTTTCGATGCGATCAAGGGAGAACGTCAGCTGGATGCCTTCGTTCAATCGCTTCCCCTGATAAGTGCCGTACGAAATTTTCTTATTGGATTGCGCCTTCCCGTTGGTTGAAATCCGCATTATCTGATTCAAGGTAAACGGAACCTTTGGAAAAGGACGATACTGGATTATTACCGGCGTCGTAATCGGTTCAATCACCCCGCCGTATCGAGGAGTCGGAAAGCTATCCGCAAAAGCACTGTTAGGGGATAGTTGCGTCAAGCTTGCAAGCGCTATGATTGGGAAAACCAGTAGCGGTGGCAGACGACCAGGAATCATTGATTGGGGAACCATGTTAAAGCCTTTGTAGAATTTCTTTGCGTTTCTGAGCCGCCTCGTCGGGGGTAATCAATCCTCCATCGAGTAGCTTTTTCAGTTCCCTTAGGCGTTTCTCCATTGACGCCTTCGATGGTGATCGGGGCGGAGTGGCGCTGGCGGCAGGTGCCGCTGGTGTCGCCACTTTTATGTTCAGGTGTTTCGAGCAGTCAGCGACAGTGAGCTTTCGCCCTTTAGCTTCCTTAACGTACATAGAAAGCCTTGTTCGGCTATCCCACTTTGGTGCGTCACTACTACTGTCAATGGCTAACGAACACAAAGAACCCTCAGCCATTAGAAGGGGTGATTTGGTACCAGATGTTGGGCCTTTCCATAGAATCTTGTTACCTATCGCAAACACCTCGCATGGAGAGTCCGATAGCTGTTCATATTTACTCCTCACCTTCTCACACGATTTGAAGGCTATGGATTTAGCTTTTTCTATGGTTGAAGACCAACCCCCACTACAAGCGTATGGGCCCGTCACTCCGTTGCGGATGTAAGCGAAAATCGTAGCTAGTTTTTTGGGGGTGCGCTCAAGGTGACGTTTGAAATTATCTATACATTTAAAGCCTAGCAACTCCTTTGCTTTTTCGTAAACGTCTGCCGTCTTCTCCGCCACAACCTCAGGAGTTGGTTGCTTAGGGCTGGGTGACAAGTTTTCAAGGTCGAGCCATCGACCATTTCCGAATTTTACACCATCGCCCGTGCACGAGAATTTTCCCGTGTTTTTGTTGAAATAGAAACTTAAAGCGCCCCCCCACCCAGCAAGTGCTGGTTGCACATATGACACATACCACCCGTCTTTCTCCGCGCCCTCGATGATACTGTTTATGTGAAATTTTCCGGGTTTTTGATTTTCCTCGGACCGAATACCGTCAGACGTTTGGTAATAAATACATGCTCGGGGATACAAATATATGATCGAGTCCCGAACAAACTCATCACTACTGCCATAGCTATCTGGGGATGGCCTAATAGTTATAGACGTATCGTCATACACTGCCGAAGCCGTTTTATGCCCTACCAAAAGTGCTGTGATGATAAATACGAGCAAGAGAGGGATCGTACGCCGCCGCATAGTGGCCTCCCCTTTACCGTGTAGGGAGGTATCATATACTAACTTTTGGGAAAGATGAAGGAAGCGCCGCTTCGGCTCTGAAAGCCGACAATCATCGGTGTCCCTAAACGAACAGTTTCCCGATCGCCACCTCGGCGCCACCCCCCTTGACAAAACCGGCCGACACGCTTATGTTCTATGTTTGTTCTATCGCGCCTTTGGCGCGTGGTGCATGGCGCGCCTTTGGGCGTGGAAATATGGCTCTTTGACATTGTGAATATGAAAGACACTCCCCGCCGACGATGGCGGCGGTGAAAACACGCGTTGCCACCGCTGGAAGCGCAAAATGTGGACATATGTGGACATATGCGGACGTTTGCGGACATTCCGCCGGGATTTGCCATAACGCCGGGAATGGCGTTAATCGGCTAGAGGGCAGGGGGCGGCTGGGGCTTAGTGAATCTTTTCCGGCAGTTCCTTGATCGCCGCATCGACAAGGGCGTCGGCCTTTTTGCCGGTGAACTTGTCGGCGAGGAAAGTGCGGGTGGCGTCAAGGGCGATATCGACGGTGTTGGCCCTGACCCGGTCGAGGGCCTGCGCCTCGGCCTGTTCGATGCGCTCCATGGCCAGCTTTTTGCGCCTTTCCAGCGCCGCTTCCAGGCGTTCCTGGCCGTGCCGGAGGAGCCGTTGTGATTCCTCTTTGGCGTGGTTGACGATGGCCTCTGCTTCCGCCACCGCGTCGCGCTGCTTGCGCTGATAGGAAGCCAACAGGTCCTGGGCCTCCTCGCGCAGATTTTCGGCCTCTTCCATGTCGGCGCGGATCTTGTCGGCGCGCTTGTCCAGTCCGGCGGTGATGGCCTTGGTGATCGGCCAGCCGGCGGCGCCGATGAAAATAACGAAGGCGATCAGCACCCAGAACGTGGGGTCTTGCAGGAATTCCATGCTCATGGGTGCCCCTCCCCGGCCTGGTCGATGGCCTTGGCAAGGTCCTTTTTGGACGGCGCCTTGCCGATAAGCTTGTCGAGGGCTTTCGCCGCCACCTCAAGCGCCACGGCGCGGACGTTTTCCATGGCGCCGTCGATGGCTTTTTCGATCTCCTTCTCGCTTTCGGCGATTTTTTGGCCCAGTTTCTCGGCCAGCTCGGCTTCCCGTTTCCGGGCCTCCTCGGAGATCTCTGCCGAAACCTTGTTGATCAGCGCCCCGGCCTCGGCGCGGGCCTCGGACATGGCTTGCTCATAGGTGGCCAAGGTCTCCTCGGCCTCCTTCTTGGCTTCGGCGGCCTTGTCCAGGTGGTCGTCGAGGCGCTTTTGGCGGGCCTCCAGCACGTCGGCGATGCGCGGCACCGCCACCCTCCACATCACCAGGAACAGGGCCGAGAACGTGATGACCAGCCAGAAGACCTGGGGCAGGTAAGTGTTGATGTCCAGTTGCGGCATGGCGTTGTTCCGCTTCGAGCTCGGCGCGTTTTAACCGAACAGAATGACCAGCGCGATGACCAGGGCGTAAAGGGCGATGGCCTCGACCAGCGCGAACCCCAACATGGTCATCGGAAACACCGCCGCGGTGGCGGCCGGGTTGCGGCCGACCGCCTGGATGAAGGCGGCGAAGATGTGGCCGATACCGATGCCGGCGCCGATCACGCCGATGACGGCGATGCCGGAACCCAGCATTTTGGCAGCTTCGATATCCATGGTTTTTCCTTTCTTTCGAATCAGGCTTAACGGTTTTAATGCAAATGCAAAGCGTCGTTGAGATAAAGGCAGGTCAGAATGGTGAACACAAAGGCCTGCAGGAGGGCAATGACGATCTCCAGCGCCGTCAGCGCGACGACGAAGGCCAGCGGAAAGACCCCGAACAGCCCCAGGGTCACGACGAAGCCGGCGAACACCTTGAGCAGCGTATGGCCGGCCAGCATGTTGGCGAACAGCCGCACGCTCAAGCTGAGGGGGCGCGACAGATACGAGATGATCTCGATGGGCACCAAAAGCGGCGCCATGATCATGGGCACGCCCGGCGGCATGAAGAAGGTGAAGAAACGGAGCCTGTGCTTGATCAGCGCGATCACCGTGACGCCCAGGAACACCACCACGGCCATGGTGAAGGTGACGATGATGTGACTGGTGAAGGTAAAACCGTAAGGCACCATGCCGAACAGGTTGCCCACCAGCACGAACATGAAAACGGTGAAGATGAACGGGAAATAGGGCCTACCCTCGGGGCCGACGGTGTCTTTCACCAGGTTGGCGATGAAGATGTAGCTTAGCTCCACCATCGATTGCCAGCGCCCCGGCACCAGGGCGTGACCGCGCATGCCGAGGATCAGGAAGATGCTGACCGCAAACACCGTCAGCAACATGAAAGTGGCGGAATTGGTGAGCGAAACGTCGAGATCACCGATCTGCATCGGCACCCAGCGCTTGATTTCGAATTGCGAAAGGGGGCTCTGACCTGCGGCCACCGTCCTTATCCTCCGTTCCCCGATCCCTTGTTGCCGGGCTTGTCATCCCCGGTTTCCTGGTCTTGTTTGTAGCCGACGGCGTAACCGAAGCCGCGGGCCATGCGGTACACGTTCAAGATGCCGGCCCCACCCCCTAAAAAAATAAACACCAGCATCAGCCACGGGCGGGTATCGAGCCACTTATCCAACAGCCAGCCGATCGCCAGCCCGATGGCGAGGGCAGAAACTAACTCGACACCGACGCGTAATGCAAGACCCAGTGCGCGCCCCGGCGACTGGGTGTCGGCGCCGCCGGCGCGGGGGCGCTCCCGGGCTTCGCCCCTGGCTTGCCTGAGCCGCCGGTCCAGCTTCTCGAGTTCCTGATCGGGCTTTTCCTCCGTCATTCAGGGAACCTCTCCCGGAAACCTCTAGAAGGCTGCTGAAAAAGTGGATTTGCGGCAACAATCCTTCGACACGCTCGCTTACGCTCGCTGCTCAGGATGAGGAGTTGCATTTCCTTAGGCCTCACCCTGAGGAGGACCGAAGGTCCGTCTCGAAGGGTGATTGCTCCAAATCATGAGTTTTTCAGCAGCCTCTTAAGCGGTTGCCCTGAGTTCCTCGGCCCGGTGCAGGTCCACCGACACCAGTTGCGAAACACCCCTTTCCGGCATGGTGACGCCGTAAAGGCGGTCCATCCGGGCCATGGTCATGCGGTGGTGGGTAATGATGATAAAACGGGTTTCTTCGGTCTTGGCCATGCTTTCGAGCATGGCGCAGAAGCGGTCCACGTTGGCGTCGTCCAGGGGTGCGTCAACCTCGTCGAGGACGCAGATCGGCGCCGGGTTGGTCTGGAACACGCCAAACAGCAGCGCGATGGCCGTCAGCGTCTGCTCGCCGCCGGAAAGCAGCGACAGCACCTGCAGGCGCTTGCCCGGCGGGCTGGCCATGATCTCCAGCCCGGCTTCCAACGGGTCGTCGGAATCGGTCAGTTCCAGGTGCGCCCGGCCGCCGCCGAACAACTGCACGAAAAGCGCCTGGAAATGCTTGTTCACTTCCTCGAACGACGCCAGCAGCCGTTGCCGGCCTTCCCGGTTCAGTTCGGAAATGCCGCGGCGCAGCTTGTCGATGGCCTTGAGCAGGTCATCGCGCTCGCTCCTGAGCGTCTCGATCTGCTCTTTCATTTCCTCCATTTCCTGGTCGGCCCGAAGGTTCACCGGCCCCATGGTTTCGCGTTCGCGGTTGAGCCTTTCCACCTTGCGTTCGACGGCCTCCAGTTCCGGCAGATCGGCGTCGGGCTTGAGGCCGGAAACCTCGAACAGTTCATCGGGGCGGCATTCCAGGCGGTCGTCGATGCGCTCGGCGATGGCCTGGCAGGCCTGCTTGGCCTGTTCGGCAGTGCCTTCCGAGCGGACCATCGCTTCCCGGGCGGCCGCCAGTTCGGCCTCGGCGGCGCGCAGCACCTTGTCGGCCTCGGCCAGCGCCGTTTCGGTTTCGGCCAGCCTGTCGGCCAGACCCTTGCGCTTTTGCTCGGCCTTTCCGACGGCGTTAAGAAGGTCGCCGCGCTGCTTCTCGATCTCGCCGGGGCGGACGGCCAGTTGCTCCAGTTCCTTCTCGAGGGCTTGGCGGCGTTCGTCCAGCTCTTGGCGCTGTGCTTCCGCCGCATTGCGGCGCTGCCGCCAGGAGGTTGTCTCGGTTTCGATGGCAGATAAGCGCTGGCGCCGTTCTTCATGGGCCTGCTCAAGGGTGTCATGGCGGCTCTGGCATTCCACCTGATGGGACCGGAGGCCGGCCAATTCAGCGCGGAGAGAGGCGATTTCCTGGCGTGGCCCGGCCGCTTCGGGGATCGCCGTCAGGGTCTCCAGGGCTTCTCTCTCGTCACTTTCAAGGTATTCCCGGTCGCCTTCGACGGCCGTGGCCTGTTCCTTGAGTGAGGCAAGGATGGAAACCTGGCCCTGGGAACGCTCCTTGATCTCGGCGACGCGGTCGCGGGCCTGGCCATAGACCTCATCGGCCGCCGCCGCCGCTTCCCGGGCGGCCCTGTCTGCATCCCTGGCGTCGTTTTCGGACGCCTTGGCCGCCTCAAGCTCGTCCTCGGCGGCCTCGGCCCGGGCCTCGGCCGTGGCCAGTTCGTCCTCGATATCTTTCAGCCGCTTCTGCTGTTCCAGCTTTGTCTGGGCGGCGGTGGCGGCGCCGGCGACGATGGTGAACCCGTCCCAGCGCCAAAGCCCGCCCGACCGGCTGACGAGGCGCTGGCCCTGGGCCAGGCCGGCAGCCAATTTACGGCCTTTATCCTCGCCGGCGACGACGCCGATCTGTGAAAGCCGCCGAGAAAGCGCGTCGGGCCCCCGGACGAAGTCGCTCAACGGCTTGGCGCCTTTCGGAAGCGCCGGCGGGTTGGATAGGGCCCCCAACGCCCGCCAATGGCTGGGCGCCGCTTCGTCGTCCGCCGCCATCAGGTCTTCGCCGAGGGCCACGGCCAGCGCCGCCTCGTAACCGGGCTCGACGTCGAGGGAATCAAATACCGGCGGCCATTGTCCGCCGCCGGTGTCAAGGATATCGGCGAGCGCCCGGGCTTCGGCCTGCAACCCGGTGGCGTCGGCGGTCGCCGCCTGGGCCCCGGACCCGGCTTCGGCGGTCTTGCCTGTGGCGCCGGCAAGGGTCTTTTCAGCCCCCTCCGCCGTCTCACGGGCCTCAACCAAGGCGGCGCGGGTTTCGGCCAGGTGCTGCTCGGCGTCGGCCAGAGTCGAGGTTTCCGGCGATTCCCTCTCCAGTTGGCTTTGTTGTTCGGCCAGGCCCTGGCTGCGGGCCCGGAGCCTTTCCTTGCGGTTTTTCAGGTCTTCGATCTTGTGCTCCAGGCCGGCGCGGCGGGCCTCGTCATTGGCGGTTTTTTCGGTCAATGCCGTCAGCTTTTCGTCCAGTTCGTCGACGGCGGTATTGGCGGCGGCAAGGTTCAGGACGGCCTCGGCGCGGGCGTCCTCGTCGCCCTCATCAGGCTCCTGGATGTTGTCCAGTTCTTCTTTCAGGCGCTTCAAGGCCGCGTCGGCGTCGGTGATCAACGCCGTTTCACGGGCCTTGTCGGTTTTGCTCTGTTCGATTCGGTCCCGGCAATCGGCGGCCGCCGCTTCGATCCTTTGTTCCTCGGCGTCGAGGCCTTCCAGGGCCAGGTTCAAGCGCTGAAATTCGGCCGCCGCCTCGGTCTCGGCCTGGCGGCGCTTCGGCAACTCGGCGGCGTGTTCGGCCTGCACGGTGGCCGCCTGGCCGGCGGTGCCGGTGAGCGTCCCGACGACGGCCTCCATTTCCGAGAATTCCTTTTTGGCGGCTTCCAGGTCTTGCTCGGCGGTGGTCCAGCGCAGGAAAAACAGCGTTGCCTCGGCCTTGCGGATGTGGTCCGAGATATTGCGGTAGCGGTTCGCCTGGCGGGCCTGTTTCTTGAGGTTCCCTATTTGCGCGTCCAGGGTCACCAGGATGTCGTCCAGGCGGCCGAGGTTGGTTTCCGCGCCCGTGAGCCTCAGTTCCGCCTCGTGGCGGCGGGAATGCAGCCCGGTAATGCCGGCGGCTTCTTCCAGCAGAAGCCGGCGTTGTTCGGGCTTGGCGGAAATGACCGCGCCGATGCGGCCCTGGCTGACCATGGCCGTGGAGCGCGCGCCGGTGGCGGAATCGGCAAACAGAAGCTGCACGTCCCGGGCCCGGACCTCGCGGCCATTGACCCGGAAGGTGGAGCCCTTGTCTCTTTCGATGCGGCGGCTGATTTCCAGCTCGTCGAAGTCGTTGAACTGGGCCGGCGCGACGCGGGCGGAATTATCCAGGCTGAGGATGACTTCGGCGATATTGCGGGCCGGCCGGTCCTGGGTGCCGCCGAAGATAACGTCATCCATTTCATCGCCGCGCATCTGCTTGGCCGATGATTCCCCCATTATCCAGCGCAGCGCCTCGACCAGGTTGGATTTGCCGCAGCCGTTGGGGCCGACGATCCCGGTCAAACCCAGCTCGATCTGGAATTCGGTGCCCTCGACGAAGGATTTGAAGCCGGAAAGCTTTAACTTGTTGAATCTGATCAAGGTGCAGCCGTTCCCTTATGTGAGCCGGTCATTTGTTCAGCGCCTTGTCGATGATCTTTTTGAAGTTCTCGAACGGCTGTGCCCCCGTGATCACCTGGTTGCCGATGATGAACGTCGGCGTCGAAACGACTTTTTGTTTTTCCTGGGCCTTGGCCGCGACCCGGCGAATGTGGTCCAGCAGCGCCTGGGTTTTGAGGCAGGCCTCGACGTCGGCTTCCGACATGCCGCCGACCCGCGCCACCTGGCTCAACGCATCCAGGGGATTGTTGCTTCGGGACCATCGCGCCTGGCTGCGGTAGATGATCTCGATGAAGCCGAAGAACCTGTCTGGGCCCGCGCAGCGGGCGATCATCGAAGCCGCCAGCGCCGGCGTGCCCAGGGGGAAATCCCGATAGATCAGCCTGAGCTTGCCGGTGTCGATGTATTCGGTCTTGATCCGGGGCAGCGTGTCGAGGTGAAAGGTGGCGCAATGGGGGCAGCCCAGCGACGAATATTCGATCATGGTTACCGGCGCGTCGCTTTTGCCCAGCGCCATTTCCGACATGGCCTCTTCGAGGGGGGCAATCCCGGCGGCCACCGGCCCGGCGGCCAACACCGGCACCATGAGGACCATCAGCAGGACCATAAAGGACGCTAGACTTGGTATAAAACGGCACAAATACGCCTCTCGAAACACTATATATTGATGGATAATAGAATCGCTCCAGGGCCCGAGTCGACTCCTTTCACAAGGTTCTTTGAATGTCATTATTGCGGGCGGCTCTTTTCCGTGCCGTCCTGGCGGCCCATCACCGCCCGGCCCAGCGCCTTCAGGGCCCGGCGCAGTTCTTCGTCGTCAACGTCCATCAGGCTTTCGGCCAGGCTCGCCTCTTCAGCCGGTTGCAGCGGTCTCGGCTGCCGCCCCGCTTTTTCTTCCGCTTTCGGCAACGGTCCCTGGGTGATCTTCAACCGGTCAACGGCCTTGAAACCGAAAAAACCGTTGATTCGTTCAATCAGCAATGGCTCCAGGTGTTGCAGTTCGATGGCCATGCTGCCGCTTTCGATGGTCAGGTAAAGCGCGCCGCCGGTGCCGTCGCCCCTGGGGTGGACGATCTTTTCCGGCTGCGAGTGACGGGCCAAATGCTCGCCGACGATAACCGGCCAGTCCTTGAGGATGGCGCCGTCTGCGAACCCGCGCTTGGAGAAGACGTTCTTGGTGACGGCGGAAAGCGATTGGGCGATGGCGCGTGGACCGCCGCCTCGTTTTCTGCTCCGGACCTTTTTGGCGGTCATTGCTTTTTGCCTGCCGTTTGCCACGCCATGGGGGGATGCTAGGATCACTGAACCTCAAGGGCAACGGGACAAAATGCCCAGGAATAAATAGGGAAAGAACGTGAACCGCCCGAATCCCGATCCCCGATCCGTCCGCCGCCGGTTGCTTCGCTGGTATGACGCCCAGCGCCGCGACCTGCCTTGGCGATACAAGAAGGGGGAAAAACCGGACCCCTACCGCGTGTGGCTGAGCGAAATCATGTTGCAGCAGACCACGGTGGCGACGGTAAAAGCCTATTTCGGCAAATTTGTGGCGCGTTTTCCGACCGTCGAAGCCTTGGCCCGGGCCGACCGGGACGCGGTCCTGCATGCCTGGCAGGGACTCGGTTATTATGCCCGCGCCCGCAACCTCCATAAATGCGCCGGCCTCGTCACCGATGATCTGGGCGGGCGGTTTCCCGAAACCGAGGCTGAGTTGATAAAGCTTCCCGGTATCGGCGCCTATACGGCGGCCGCCATCGCCGCCATTGCTTTTGGGCGGAAGGCGACGCCCGTTGACGGCAATATCGAGCGGGTGACGGCGCGCCTTTATGCCGTTTCCGATCCTTTGCCGGCCGGCCGGCGGCGGATAACGGAATTTGCCCGCGGCCTGACGCCGGCCTCAAAACCCCGGGGCCGGCCCGGGGACTTCGCCGAGGCGATGATGGACCTGGGCGCCACCCTGTGCACGGCCCGGAGCCCCGATTGCCGGGCCTGTCCGTTGAAGGCCGGTTGCCAGGCCTTGGCGGCGGGCGAGGCGGAACGTTTTCCGGTCAAGCCGCCCAAGAAGGCCCGCCCGGTGCGTCATGGCATGATTTTCTGGGCGGTCAGGGGCGACGGCCGGGTGTTGCTGCGGCAAAGGCCGGAAAAGGGGCTTTTAGGCGGGATGATGGAAATTCCCTCGACCGAATGGCGTGAAAGCACGTGGACGGAGGACGAAGCCGCCCGGGCCGCGCCCGTATCCGCCCAATGGCAGCCGCTGGCCGGTGTCGTCCGCCATACGTTTACCCATTTTCAATTGGAGTTGATGGTGCTGGCGGCCCGGGTTGACGGCCGGGAGTCCCAAGACGGGATATGGTGTCAGCCCGGGCGGTTTTCGGATCACGCCCTGCCGACGGTGATGAAAAAAGTCGCCCGCCACGCTGCCGGCGCGCTGGGGGAATAACCAGGCCGATTATTCGTCGTAGGCGATCAGCGACTCGAAGGGCACGCCGTTAAGGCGCGAGCGGCCGTTCAGGAAGGACAATTCGATAATGCAGGCGGTGCCGGCGACCTTGGCCCCGACCTTGGTGAAAAGCTCTATGGAGGCGGCCATGGTGCCGCCGGTGGCCAACAAGTCGTCCAGGATCACCACCCGCTGTCCCTTTTCGACGGCGTCGGACTGGATTTCGATGGTGTCGGTGCCGTACTCCAGCTTGTATTCGTGGCCGACGGTATCGCCCGGCAATTTCCCCTTCTTGCGGACCATGGTGAAGCCAAGGCCCAACCGGGACGCCAGTGGCGCCGCCACCAGGAAACCGCGGGATTCGATGCCCGCCAGGATGTCCGGCTGGTATTGCCCGACCAGCTTGGCCAACCGCCCCAGCGCCACCTGCCAGGCGTCGGCGTCGGCCAGCAGGGTCGAGATGTCGTAAAACAGGATTCCCTCTTTGGGGAAATCGGGTATCGATCGGATGTGATCCTTGAGGTCCATGCCCCATCCTAGAGCCTTGGCGGGCCTTTCGTAAACCGTTCGCCGGTTGTACCCTTTCGATGCCGGCCGGTCCGGTCCGGCGAAAGGCGAGGCATCCATGACACGCGTCTTCCAGCGCCAGATCCATGCCCATATGCCCAGCGCGGTAAAGGGCGAGGGTATCTATATCATTGACGCCGACGGCAAGCGTTATCTCGACGCTTCGGGCGGCGCCGCCGTCAGTTGCCTCGGCCATTCGGACCCGGACGTCATCCAGGCGATCAAGGACCAGGCCGACGCGCTGCCCTTTGCCCATATAGGGTCGCACCGGCCGGAATTGAAGGATTACCTTTTGGGCCCCAATGCCGCCCGCGTGGTGCGCCACGCCAACTGCTCTGTGCTGGTGGTTCGGGATTAGGGATTGTGGTTTTTGGGGACCACCCAAAAGCCCCTGTTCCGTCGTTAGATGCCTGTTCGTTGGAAACAGGTGTATCGTAAACGGCCTGTCGGCGCCGCTGCACCGGGGCTGGGTGAGATACGACAAGGAAACGGGGCTGATGTAGCCTGTGTGCTGAACCGGACAACAAAAAAACGCCGCCGGCGGATGCCAAGCGGCGTTTTTTGAATTCCAAAGGGGCCTATTTGAGCGATTTCAGATAGGCGATGACGTCGGCCCGCTGGCCGTCTTTCTTGAGGCCGGCGAAGCCCATTTTCGTGCCTTTAAGGAACTTCTTGGGCTTAATCAGGAACTTGTCCAGGGTGCCATCGTCCCAGATGAGGCCGCTTGCCTTCATCGCCTTGGAATACCTGAATCCCTTTACGGCCCCGGCCTTGGCGCCGGCGATACCGAACAGATTGGGGCCGACCCTGTTCTTGCCGCCTTTGTTGGCGGTATGGCAGATCTTGCATTTCTTGAATACCTTGGCGCCCTTGGCGGCGTCGCCGCCGGCCATCGCAGAACCGCTTGCCAGGGCTAATGCTGCGGCCAGCGCCACGGCGACAATTTTTTCTTTTCTCATGGAGGAGCCTCTTAAAAGTGGATGGTAAAATTCGGGAATTGGAAAAACTGGGCCTTTATATATGGGTTAGGCCCAAGCCTTGCAACCGTTACCTGGGCCGAGGCGAAATCGCCCGGTTTTCAACTGGAAAACCCCTGTTTGGGCCCATATGATGTGATGGTGAACACAGTCAAGGCCCTCTGATTAATAGTAAATTGTTAAAAATTTGCCGGGGTTCCACCACCAAAGATAAAAAGAGACGAAAGAACGCCCATGACCAAAAAGAACCTGACCTCCGAAGACGTTTCCAGGCTTTTAGGCGACCCGTCTTCTGAAGCCCGCGAAGAGACCGCTTCCAAAATCGCCGGCGATTTCGATGCCGGCAAGTTAAGCGACAGTGAACGCCAAATCGCCGAGGAAATTTTCCGGATCATGGTCAAGGACGCCGAAGTCCGCGTCAGAGAAGCCCTGGCGATCAATTTGAAGGAAACGCCCAGCCTCCCTCATGATCTTGCGGTCAGCCTGGCCAAGGACGTGGACTCGGTGGCGCTGCCGATGTTGCAGTTCTCGGAGGTGCTGACCGATGACGACCTGGTCGAGATCATCACCAGCCGGTCGCCGGAAAAACAAGTCGCCATCGCCAAGCGGGCAAGCGTATCCGAAAGCGTCTCCGACGCCCTGGTCGGGGCGGGAAATGAAAAGGCCGTCACCACCCTGATTTCCAACGATGGCGCCGAAATCTCCGAAAAATCCATGCAGAATGTGTTTTCCGATTACGGCGACAAGGAAGGGGTTCAAAAGGCCATGGTGCATCGCGTCAAGCTGCCCGTCAGCGTGGCCGAGCGGCTGGTCACGGTGGTTTCGGAAAAATTGAAGCTTGAACTCCTTAACCGTCCCGAGCTGCCCGAAGATGCGGTGACGGAATTGATTTTGCAAGCCCGCGAACGGGCGGTCATTTCCCTTTCAACGGATTCCGACGAAGGCGACGTGGAAGTCCTGGTCAAGCAGTTGCACAAGAACGGCCGGTTGAGCGCCTCGATCATCCTGCGTGGATTGTGTATGGGCGATCTGACGTTTTTCGAATGGGCCATAGCGACCTTGGCCGGGGTGTCGTTATCGAACGCCCGTACGTTGATCCACGATTCCGGTTCCTTGGGGCTGAGGACGATTTGCCGGAAGGCCAAAATTCCGCTGCCTCAGTTCGTTGCCGTCCGGGCCGCCATCGACCTGTTGAAGGAAATGGACTACGACGGCCGCGATAACGACCGCGAGCGGTATTCCCGCCGCATGATCGAACGGCTGATGACCCAATACGACGATCTCGGCGTCGAATTCGAAACCGACGATTTGAATTACCTGTTGACCAAAATGAACGAATTGCCCAGCGACGCCCTCGAAGAAGATGCCGCTTAAGTCCCGGCATATTCCGTCTTTTATTCGGCCCGTCTTTTACTTGGTAAGGCTTAGTTCCTGCCAGATCGCGTAGTCGGCGCGAAAACCGCTCAACGACCTCCAGACACGCTTGAAATCACTGTCCGCCTTTGCCTCTTCCTTGGCGACTTCGACCCACGCTTTGTTCAGGGCCTCCAGGATTTCACTCGACCAGCGCCGGATGATGACGCCCTTGGATTGCAACTCCTTGAGGGCGGCGTATTGGGCGGCTTCGCCTTCGGCCAGCCCGTAACGGATGTTATCCCCACAGACGGCTTCTATCTGGGCCTTGGCGGAGAGCGAGAGGGCCTTCCATTTTTCCATGTTGATCATCAACTCGAACAACGTCGACGGCTGATGCCAGCCGGGAAAATAATAATTCTTGACCATACGGTGAAGGCCCAGTTTCAAGTCGATGGCCGGCATGGAGAATTCGGCGGCGTCAATGGCGCCGGTTTCAAAGGCGACGAATATGTCGCCCGACGTCAGTTGGGATGTGGTAACGCCCAGCTTCTGCATGACCTTGGCGCCGAGGCCGAAGAACCTCATTTTCAGGCCCTTAAGGTCTTCGACGGTGCGGATGCGGTTGCGGAACCAGCCCGACGCCTCGGGCGCGATCAGGCCGCAAAAGACGCTATGGATGCCGCTGGCGTGGTAAATTTCATCGAACAGCTCCTTGCCGCCGCCGAAGTATATCCAGGCCAGGAACTCCTTGGCCGACGGCCCGAAGGGAACGGCCGCGAACAGTTGCAGGGCCGGCACCTTGTTGCCCCAGAACCCTGGCGACGAAAAAGCGGCGTCGATGACGCCGGTGCGAACCGCGTCGAACATTTCCAGAGGCGGCACCAGGGCGCCCGGCTCGTAAAACTTAATTTCCAGGCTGCCGGCGGAAACCCGCCAGATATCCCGGTCCAGCTTCTTCGCCATCGTCCCCAGTTGCGGCAGGCTTGAGGAATAGGCGCTGGCCATTTTGAAGCGGACGACCGGTGCTTCCGCTAGCGGCAATTTAACGGCGGCGGAAACAGCCCCCGGGATATCCGAATCTCCAGCGCCGGAGGTATCAGACGCCGGCGGGGCTTTGCCCTTGTCCTCGGTTTTGGCCGGTGTCTCCGGGGAAGGTTCTGCGGCCTCGGCGGTCCTTTCGGCGGTTTTGTCCGTATCTTTGGGTTCCGCCTTCGGTATGTCGACCTGTTCCGGGAAGGGGGGATGGCGTTTATTCCGTTCCGGCGTCCTTCCGACCTTGTTTTCCAAAGGGGGCTGGATCTTTTTGACGAGCGGCAACCTCGCCCGGGCTTCCGGCTGTAGTCCGGCGGCTTTTTTGTCGGCCTCCGGATTCAGCCGGGGGGCGACGACGGTGGCGCCGACGACGACGCCGACGACGACGCCGATAACGATGCCGATGATGGCGTTGCGTAACATTTTTTCCCCGTGTTTCCCCCTTGTTTCTCCTTGGGGGCTCCTGCTTTTAAGGCTCGTTTGTCACCATAGGGTGGGTTCCGCGTTACGCCCAGTCAAGCGGGTTCGCGCGGAAAAACCCCGGCAGGCCGGAACCCACCGGGGTTTTTTTTAATGGTCGGGGCGAGAGGATTTGAACCTCCGACCCCCTCGTCCCGAACGAGGTGCGCTACCAGACTGCGCCACGCCCCGGCAAAGGGCCCTGAGATGGCCCTCTGAAGCGGTGGCGGTTATACCGCCCGGGCGCGGCCGGGGCAAGGAATCCCATACCCAAGGGGGCCTCGGAGGACCGGCGACGGCCTCGGGCGGCCTCAGTACGCCCGTTCGATGCAGAAATCGATCAGTTCCATAAAGGCCTTTTTGTGCGGGCCTTCGGCGAAGATGCCGAGCGCGTCGCGGGCGATGGCGCCATAGTGGCGGGCCCGTTCGATGGAATCCTCAAGCGCCTTGTGTTTTTCCATCAGGTGAATGGCGTGTTGCAGGTCGCCTTCGTTCTGTTTCTGGTCCTCCAGGGTGCGGCGCCAGAACAGCCGGTCTTCATCATCGCCGCGCCTGAACGCCAGGATCACGGGAAGCGTGATTTTGCCTTCCTTGAAGTCGTCGCCGATGGATTTGCCGAGAGTCCCCTGCTTGGCCGAATAATCAAGCACGTCGTCAATGATCTGAAAGGCGATGCCGAGATTCGTGCCGAAAGTATCAAGCGCTTCCTCCTCGACCGGGGGGCGGTCGGCGACGACGGCGCCGATCCGGCACGCGGCGGCGAACAATTGCGCGGTTTTGGCCCTGATAACGTTGAGGTACGCCGTTTCGCCGGTCTCGGTGTCGTTGGTGGTGATGAGTTGCATCACCTCGCCCTCGGCGATGATGGCCGACGCATTCGACAGAATTCCCAGCACGCGAAGCGATCCGTCCTCGACCATCAGCTCGAACGAGCGGCTGAACAGGAAATCACCGACCAATACACTGGCCTGGTTGCCCCACAGCGTATTGGCGGACGCCAGTCCGCGCCTGAGGTTGCTTTCATCGACCACGTCGTCGTGGAGAAGCGTCGCCGTGTGTATGAATTCGACGCACGCCGCCAATGCCAGGTGACGGTCGCCCGAATAACCGCACATGCGGGCCGACGCCAGGGTCAGCATCGGCCTCATCCGCTTGCCGCCGGCGGCGATAATGTGCCCGGCCAGCTCGGGGATCATCTCGACCGGGCTCGCCATGCGCTGGACGATCAGCTCATTGACAGCCTTGAGGTCTTCCGCGATCAGTTCGCTTAAGGTGTCCAGGGACGGTCTCAGGCCCCGTTCGCCATCCAGATCAACGACGATTCCCAACACATAGCCTCCTTGGTTGCGTGGCGATTACGCCTTACATTTTGAATGAGCCGAATCATAGGAACGGCGGCGTCTGGCGGTCAAGCCCGTTGATGCCCCCGGAACAAGGAGCCGACCGGCGATGGAGGAATTGCTGCGCACCAACGACCAGGTCCTGTTGTCCTGGCTTATGGCCCGGCTGGCCGAGGAAAAGATCGGGGCCGTGGTGCTGGACACCCACGCCAGCGTCATGGAGGGCAGCATCTCGGCGATTCCCCGCCGCGTCATGGTCGAAAGCCCGGATCTCTGGCGGGCCAGGAAATTGCTGGCCGAAGCAGAGGAAATCCAGGCCAGTGACGTCCCCGGGGGGTCCGAGGGGGGCGAGCGTGACTGAAACCCCGACCAGCCGCGACAGCCTGCTCGGCGGGCGGGTGACGATCCTGCAGCCGGCGGCCGGCTACCGCGTCGCCATAGACCCGGTGCTGCTGGCCGCCGCGGTCCCCGCAAAACCGGGTGAAACGGTGCTGGATGCGGGTTCCGGCACCGGCGCCGCGGCGCTGGCGTTGGCGGCGCGCCTTGAAGGGGTGCGGGTTACGGGGCTTGAGGCGGCCGAAGGGCTTGTCGCGCTGGCCGGGGAAAGCGCCAGGGAAAGCGGCCTTTCGGACCGGGTGGCGTTCATCGAAGGCGACCTTCTGACGCCGCCGCCTGATTTCGAGCCCGGCCGCTTCGATCACGTCATGGCCAACCCGCCCCATCTGGCGGCCGGCAGCGGCAATCTGCCCTCCGATCAAGCCAAACTGAAGGCAACGGTGGAGGGCGCGGCCGTTCTCGGCGACTGGCTCCGGTTTTCGCTGGCCATGGTCCTGGATGGCGGCACCGTCACCGTCGTCCACCGCTTCGACCGCAGGGACGAGGTGGTCGCGGGGCTTTCCGAGGAAACGGGCGGAATTGTGGTTTTTCCCCTGTGGCCTAAAAAACAAGGCGAAGGCGCCAAAAGGGTGATCGTGCAGGGCCGGAAGGGCGAAAACGCAGAAACGCGGCAGGCGCCGGGCCTGGTCCTGCACCAGGATGACGGCGCCTATACGCCTGAGGCCGAAGCCGTGCTCCGCGGTGCGGGGGCGCTTTCCCTTTAGGCGCTTTTTGTTCGGCGCTGTTTGCCGGTAGCGCCGTCATTGGCTATGATTCCCGGATACCGCCACCGGCAGGCCCCGGGGAAAAGACGGGCGGTAAACTGGGAAAATCGGATTAATGGCGAAATTTTCTTTATTGGAGCGCTTCCGCAATCCTCCGCCGGTGGTCGGCGTGCTCAGGCTCGCCGGTCTCATCGGCCGTCTCGGCCCGGTTCGGCGCGGCATGACCCTTTCCGGCATGGCCGACGCCATCGAACGCCTGTTCAAACTCCGGCGCCTGGAGGCGGTGGCGCTGGCCGTCAATTCACCAGGCGGCTCTGCGGTGCAGTCGGCCCTGATCGCCAGGCGCATCCGCGATCTGGCGGAGGAAAATGACGTTCCCGTTTACGCCTTTGCCGAGGACGTGGCGGCCTCGGGCGGCTACTGGCTGGCGTTGGCGGCCGACGAGATCTATGCCAACGAAAGCTCGATTATTGGCTCCATCGGCGTCGTCTCGGGCGGCTTCGGATTCAACGACATGATCAAGCGCTTAGGCGTCGAACGGCGGCTCCACACGGCCGGCGACAAGAAGGCCATGCTGGACCCCTTCCAGCCTGAAAAACCCTCCGACGTCCGGCACCTGAAAGGCCTTCAGGCCGATATTCACGGGCACTTCCAGGCGATGGTCCGTGAACGCCGGGGCAAACGGCTCAAGGGGAAGAAGAAGGAGCTCTTCAGCGGCGCTTTCTGGACCGGGACGCGGGCCTTGGAGATGGGGCTGATCGACGGCCTCGGCGACATGAGGAGCGTCATGCGCGCCAAGTTCGGCGACCGGGTGAAGCTCAAGGAAATCGGCATGAGAAAACCTTTGTGGCGCCGCCGGATAGGAGTCGCCGGGTCCCGGAAACAGGACTTCGGTCCCGAGGACTGGGCCGGGGCGGCCATCGCCGCCATCGAGGAGCGCCTGCTCTGGAACCGGTTCGGGCTTTAGCAGGCTGCTGAAAAACCCATAATTTAGAGCAATCACCCTTCGAGACGGACCTCCGGTCCTCCTTAAGGCGTGAGGGAAGAATATAGTAACGCCTCATCCTGAGGAGCCCGCAGCGCGGGCGTCTCGAAGCCTCATCCTGAGGAGCCCGCAGCGCGGGCGTCTCGAAGGATGAGCAGCGAGCGTAAGCGAGCGTTGTCGAAGGATTGTTGCCGCATATCCACTTTTTCGGCAACCTGCTAGCCGGAAACCGCCACCGCCACCGCCACCGGAAAACAACCAAAGGCCTTATACTTATAGGCGTCCTTGACCCGGACTCCCGCCCGCCCTAGAAAGGCGGCCATGTTGGGATTCAGCATTCAGAAACTGCTGTTCACCGCTG
>CAZVFL010000026.1:0-29290 GCA_964626025.1 uncultured Thalassospiraceae bacterium | reverse complement strand
GTGGACCATCGGCTACACCGGCCAATCGCCGGAACGGCTGAAGATGCACATGAAGTACCAGCACACCTTCGACAAGTCGACGCTTCGGGCCAAGGGTGGCCCCGCCGACGGCGAGTTCTACGGCCTGCCGTGGCCGTGCTGGGGGACGCCCGAGTTAAAGCACCCGGGAACGCAAGTCCTTTACGACACCTCCATGCCGTTGGCCGAGGGCGGACTTTGCTTCCGCGCCCGGTTTGGCGTCCAACGCAACGGCGTAAACCTCCTTGCCGAGGGCTCCTATCCAGTCGGCTCCGAGATCAAGGACGGCTATCCCCAGTTCGACATGAAGTTGCTGAAGAAACTCGGCTGGGACAAGGATCTTACGGCCAAGGAGATGGCGGTCATCAAGAAGGTCGCCGGCGACAAGACCAACTGGAAGACCGACCTTTCCGGCGGCATCCAGCGGGTCGCCATCAAGCACGGTTGCGCGCCCTTCGGCAACGCCAAGGCGCGGGCGGTCGTGTGGAACTTCCCGGATCCGGTGCCCTTGCACCGCGAGCCGCTCTACACGCCGAGACGTGACCTACTGCCCAAGTACAGGACCTACGACGACTTCAAGGCGAGCGGCAAAACCTATCGCCTGCCGGTCAAGTACTGGTCCATTCAGAAGAATGACTTCTCCAAGAAGTTCCCGACCATCCTTACGCAGGGACGGATCGTGGAGTATCAGGGCGGTGGCGACGAAACCCGGTCCAACCCGTGGCTGGCCGAACTGCAGCCTGACATGTTCTGCGAGGTCAATCCCGAGGATGCCAACAACAATGGCATCAGGGATGGCGCAGACATGTGGGTCCACTCTCCGGAAGGCGCCAAGGTGCTGGTTAAGGCCATGCACACCGAACGCGTCGCGCCGGGCGTGGTCTTCATGCCGTTCCACTTCGGTGGCCGTTGGGAAGGCGAGAGCCTTCGCCACAAGTATCCGAAGGGGACCGATCCGTATGTCATCGGTGATTCTTCCAACACTTGTGGCACCTACGGCTATGACTCGGTAACCCAGATGCAGGAGACGAAAACTACCCTGTGTCGCATTGAAGCAGCGTAAGGTAAGGAGAAAAAACTATGGCACGAATGAAGTTCCTGTGTGACGCCGAGCGCTGCATCGAGTGCAACGCGTGCGTTACCGCGTGCAAAAACGAGCACGAGGTGCCGTGGGGCATCAACCGTCGCCGGGTCGTCACCATCAACGATGGTAAGCCCGGTGAGCGGTCCATCTCGGTCGCCTGCATGCACTGCTCTGACGCGCCGTGCATCGCGGTCTGTCCGGTGGACTGCATCTACCAGACCGAGGAAGGCGTGGTCCTGCACTCCAAGGACCTCTGCATCGGCTGTGGCTATTGCTTCTTCGCGTGTCCCTTCGGGGCGCCGCAATACCCGCAGGCCGGCAACTTCGGTAGCCGTGGAAAGATGGACAAGTGCACTTTCTGCGCTGGTGGTCCGGAAGAAGACAACTCCTCTGCGGAGTTCCAGAAGTACGGCCGCAACCGTCTCGCGGAAGGCAAGTTGCCGTTGTGCGCCGAGATGTGCTCGACGAAGGCACTCTTGGGCGGCGATGGCGATAAGATCGCCGACATCTACCGCGAACGCGTTGTCGCCCGTGGCTTCGGCTCCGGGGCTTGGGGATGGGGCACCGCCTATCAATTGAAGGCGGGTTCCTGATCCTAGGCAGGTAATCTGAGGGCTGGCGGCGCCGTATTTTACGGCGTCGCCTCCCTCGTTTACGCTGTCCTGGGAAATCCAAGCGGGAGGAGACTATTATGACAACCCGAAGAGTTTTCACAGTCTTGGGTGCTATCGCCGTGTCTGCCTTCGTCCTGGCCGCTTGCCGGGCCGAGGAGCAGGGTCGGATCACCCAATTCAAGCCCGGCGTCTATCTCGGCAAGAAGGACACCCAGCTCGGTTCGGATGTTAGGCGCCAGTTGCTCCGGCGCGCGGCAAATCAAGGCAGCGCCGTGTACCGGTCCGGCGGCGGCTCCATCATCAGCGAATCCACCATCGATCTGGACAAATTGAAAGACCGCGCCCGTATACAGCGGCGTATCCAATAGGGTCCGGGCCCGTGGGACTTAACTGAATTCGTTGAGGCAAACGAAACAAGGAATAGTTTTATGACTTGGTCAAATCTCCGCCAAATCCTGGGACCTTTGGCAATCGCCCTGGTCGTCGCCTATGGGGCGGCGGCGGGGCTCACCGGCTCGCTGGTCCTGGATTCGCCGGCCCAAGCCCAAACGGGCGGGGCCGTGCCGGGCAACTGGTCGGGCAACCTCAGCGACGCCGAACTCTGGCGTGCCATCCGCAAGGGCGCTGAGGGAACCGTCAGCCTTGCCGACAAGAAAGGCGCCGTCATGGTCCAGTCGGAAGGCGAAAGCTGGCGCAACTTCAAGAACGGCCCCTTGTCGCAACTCGGCGGCTGGTTGCTGCTGGCCGTGATCGTGGTGCTGGCGCTGTTCCGGGGCTTGCGTGGCCAGATCAAGGTCGATGCCGGGCTTTCGGGACAGACGATCGAGCGCTTCAACGGGCTTGAGCGCGCCACCCACTGGCTGACGGCGTCGAGCTTCATTATTCTGGCGCTCACCGGCCTCAACATCATGTATGGCCGCTACTGGTTGCTGCCGGCCATCGGTCCGGATGCCTTCGCGGCGCTGACCTACTATGGCAAGATCGCCCACAACTACATCGCCTTCGCCTTCATCCTCGGCATCGTCACGATGCTGGTGCTGTGGGTTAAGGACAACATCCCCGACTCGACCGACTTCAACTGGATCGCCAAGGGCGGCGGCATGTTCTCCAAGGGCGTCCATCCGCCGGCGAAAAGATTCAATTTCGGCCAGAAGATGATCTTCTGGATCGTCATCCTCGGCGGCGCGTCGCTTTCCTGGTCCGGACTGGCGCTTCTGTTTCCCTACCAGATCACGCCTTGGGGGGAAACCTTCGCCATCATGAACATCGTCGGTTTCGGCCTGCCGACCGACCTGACGGCGTTGCAGGAGGTGCAGCTTTCGGTGCTGTGGCACGGCTTGACGGCGGTGATCATGATCGCCGTCATCATCGCCCATATCTATATCGGCTCCCCTGTCGGCATGGAAGGCGCCATCGGCGCCGTCGGCTCGGGGCAGGTCGATGTCAATTGGGCCAAGGAACACCACAGCCTGTGGGCCGCCGAAATCGAAGGCGGCGAAGGCGGAAAACAGCCGGCGGAATAAAACGACCCGCGAAATTGGTTCACCAAACGTCAAGGGCGGCTTCCATCAGGGAGCCGCCCTTTTCTTGCCCGATTGGGCGACAGCCGCTGAAACGCGCCCGTAAGGGCTGCCTTACGGGCGGGCTGGAACCGATAAAGCGTTTAAAGCCTGGTGTCGGCGCTGGAGAACTGCTCGGCCGTCGACACCGCGCTGCCGGATAAAACAACACCGGCGACGATGGCGATTAAGACGGCGGCGAGGCTCCCGATCCAAAACGATTTCATAATTTTGTCCCTCCCAAAACTTTTCCCCGGCAAAACCGGAAAAAACTATTTTAAACCAACGCCAACGGGTTGCAAACGCCGCATTTGCCCCGGCTTTTCCATGACAGGGGGCGGCGCATGAAGGTATGGTGGTGCCCCAGGCCCGGGACAGGAGCGAGGGGTAAAATGTCCGATAAAAAAGCCGAAAAACCGGATCCAAAGAACCAGGACGGAACACAGAAAGAGGGTCAGATGCTCCTCGACCTGCTGGAGAATGCCGGCTTTTTTCAACAGATCAACATCTTGCAAGAAAGCCTCAATGTCATCACCGGCGAGTTGAAGTCCTTCGGCGAGGGCACGGTCAAGAGCATGGAGGAAACCGAAAACCTGGCGACCCATGTGCTGGCCATGGAATCGATCCTGGCCGTAATGCTGAAGAAATATCCCATTTCCGCCGACGAACTGGATGCCGAAATCAAGGACAGGACCGCCGCCACTTCGGGCAACGCCAAAGGAAGCCCAATAGTGCATGCCCTGGCCCAGAGCATTCTGGACAGGGCGAAAAGTTGATTATTCGGCGGCCGCCCTCTTGCCGGTGCCGGCGCTTTCGACCTTGGTGGCGCAGAACTTGAAGTCGGGGATCTTGCCGATGGGGTCCAGGGCCGGGTTGGTGAGCAGGTTGGCCGAGGCCTCGACAAAGCAAAAGGCGATGAAGACGACGCCGCGGGGGACGGCGACGTCGGCCCGGGCCTTCATCTCGATGGCGCCGCGCCGGGTCATGACCCGGATCATGTCACCGGGCTCGACACCGATTTCGCCGAGATCGTCGGGATTGACGGAGGCCACGGCGTCGGGCTCGATGGTGTCGAGCACCAGGGAACGGCGGCTCATGGCGCCCGTGTGCCAGTGCTCGAGATGGGTCCCCGTGGTCAGGATCATGGGGTATTCATCGTCGGGCATCTCATCGGCGGGGAGAATCTCAGCCGGCACCAGCTTGCCCCGCGTACTCGGGGTCGGGAAGCCGTCGCCGAAGACGATGTCGCTGCCGGGCTCGTCCGGGGCCGGGCAGGGATAGGTGACGGAGCTTTCCCGGTCCACCCGCTCCCAGGTGATGTTGGCGAGCGACGGCATGACGGCGGCCATCTCGGCGAACACGTCCCGGGGATGGCCGTAGGTCCAATCGAGGCCGATGCCGCGGGCGATTTCCTGGATGATCCACCAGTCCTGGCGCGCGTCGCCGGGCATGTCCAGGGCCTTGCGGCCCATCTGCACCTGGCGGTTGGTGTTGGTGACGGTGCCGTCCTTTTCCGGCCAGGCGGAGGCCGGCAGCACCACGTCGGCGAAACACGCGGTTTCGGTCAGGAACAGGTCCTGGACCACCAGGTGCTCGAGCTTGGCCAGGGCCTCCTGGGCATGGCTGGCGTCCGGGTCCGACATCGCCGGATTCTCGCCCATGATGTACATGCCCTTGATGACGCCGGCATGGACCGCGTCCATGATCTCGACCACGGTCAGGCCCTTCTCGGGGTCCAGCGTCGTGCCCCAGAAGTCCTCGAAGCGGGCGCGGATGTCGGGGTCCTCCACCGACTGGTAGTCTGGAAAGGCCATGGGGATGAGCCCGACGTCGGACGCCCCCTGGACGTTGTTCTGGCCGCGCAGGGGGTGGAGGCCCGTGCCCGGCCGGCCCACCTGGCCGGTAATCAGCGCCAGGCTGATCAGGCAGCGGGCGTTGTCGGTGCCGTGGACGCTTTGGGATATGCCCATGCCCCAGAAGATGATCGACGCCTTGGCGCCGGCGTAAAGGCGGGCCACGGTCCTGAGGGTGTCGGCCGGGATTCCGCAGACCGCTTCCATGACTTCGGGCGTGAAGGGCTTGATGTGATCCTTCAGGGCCTCGAAGCCTTCGGTGTGGGCGGCCACGTACTGCTTGTCGTAGAGTCCTTCCTCGATGATCACGTTGATGAGGGCGTTGAGCAGGGCCACGTCGGTGCCCGGCTTGAACTGGAGCATGTGGGTGGCGTGGCGCGACAGGGCCTGTTCCCGGGGGTCCATGACGATCAGGACCTTGCCCGCTTTGGCGGCGTTCTTGAAGAAGGTGGCCGCGACGGGATGGTTTTCCGTCGGATTGGCGCCGATGACGATGATCACGTCGGAATCGGATGCCGCCATGAAAGGCGCCGTCACCGCCGCCGAGCCGATGGTTTCCAAGAGCGTCATCACGGATGAAGCGTGGCAGAGGCGGGTGCAGTGATCGACGGTGTTGGTGCGGAATCCGGTGCGCACCAGCTTCTGGAACATGTAGGCTTCCTCGTTGGAACCCTTGGCCGAGCCGAAGCCGGCCATGGCCTTGCCGCCATCGCGCTCGATGATGGTCTTCAGGCCGCCAGACGCCCGGGCCAGGGCCTCTTCCCAGGTGGCTTCGCGGAAATGGCTTTCGGGGTGAGCGGGGTCGATGCCGTGATCGACGGCCTTGGGGGCTGAGTCCCGGCGGATCAGGGGCACCGTCAGCCGGTGGGCATGGGTCACGTAGTCGAAGCCGAAGCGGCCCTTGACGCACAGCCGGTTCAGGTTGGAAGGCCCGGCCCGGCCCTTGACGGCGGCGATTTCGCCCGAGCCGTTCCGGCCCGACTTGATCTGATAGGTCATCTGGCAGCCGACGCCGCAATAGGGGCAGACGCTGTGCACCTCGTCCAGGTCATCGGTCAGGCCGACGCCTTGATCGTCGAGCAGGGTGGTTTCCATCAGCGCCCCGGTGGGGCACGCCTGCACGCATTCGCCGCAGGCGACGCAGGTGCTCATCCCCATCTCATCGCCCATGTCGAAGACGATTTCAGACCCGATGCCGCGCCCGGCCATGCCGATGACGTCGTTGACCTGGACCTCACGGCAGGCGCGGACACAGAGCGTGCAATGAATGCAGGCGTCCAGGTTGACGGTCATGGCGGGATGGCTGGTGTCCGCCTTGGGCGCCTTGCGGGCGGGGAAGCGGCTGGTCTCGACACCCATTTTTCCGGCCCAGGACCAGAACAGGGAATCCGGCGCGTGGGCCTTCGACCGGTCCGGCTGGTCGGCGAGCAGCATTTCGAAGACCATGTCGCGGGCCGATTTGGCGCGTTCCGACGCGGTCAGGACCGTCATGCCCTCGGTGGGCATGCGGATGCAGGATGCGGCCAGCACCCGTTCGCCCTCGATCTCGACCATGCAGGCGCGGCAGTTGCCGTCGGCCCGGTAGCCGGGCTCAGGCAAATAGCAAAGGTGCGGGATTTCCGTGCCCTCCCGCTGGGCCACCTGCCAGATGGTTTCGTCCGGTCCGGCCTCGACCTTCTTGCCGTTCAGGGTGAATTTGATTTTATCGCTCATGTCCGCCTTTTCCCTGCCCTTGCGGGTTTGTCGTTACTTACAGATAATATCATCACGGAAGTGCGCCAACACCATTTTCAACGGATTCGCCGCCGCCTGGCCCAACCCGCAGATGGACGCGTCGGTCATGGCCTGGCTCAAATCCTGCAACAGGGCCTCGTCCCATTCCTTTTCCGCCATCAAAGCGGCGGCCTTTTCGCAGCCGACCCGGCATGGCGTGCATTGGCCGCAGCTTTCGTCCTCGAAAAACCGCATCAGGTTGAGCGCCGCGTCCTTGGCGCTGTCCTTGTCCGACAGCACCATCACCGCCGCCGAGCCGATGAAGCAGCCGAACTCCTCCAGGGTGCCGAAATCGAGCGGGATGTCGCCCATGGAGGCCGGCAGGATGCCGCCCGACGCGCCGCCGGGAAGATACCCCTTGAATTCGTGGCCGTCGGCCATGCCGCCGCAAAACTCGTCGATCAGCTCCCTGATGGTGATGCCGGCGGGCGCCAGCTTGACCCCCGGTTCCTTGACCCGGCCCGAGACGGAGAAACTGCGCAGGCCCGCCCGCCCGTTGCGGCCTTGGCCGGAAAACCATTCCGGGCCTTTTTCGACTATGTCGCGAATCCAATGAAGCGTCTCGACGTTCTGGACAAGGGTCGGGCGCCCGAAAAGCCCGACCTCGGCCACATAGGGCGGTCGGTGGCGGGGCAGGCCGCGCTTGCCCTCGATGCTCTCGATCATCGCCGCTTCCTCGCCGCAGATGTAGGCGCCGGCGCCCCGGCGCAGGTGGATGGCGGTGGCCTTGTTCAGCCCCGCCGTCTCGATCTTGGCGATTTCGTCCAAAAGCACCTGTCTCAGCCCCGGATACTCGTCGCGGAGATAGATATAAACGTCGGTGGCTTCGACTACCCAGGCGGCGACCAGCATGCCCTCCAAAAAGCGGTGCGGGTCCGTTTCCATATAGAAGCGGTCCTTGAAGGTGCCGGGTTCGCCCTCGTCGGCGTTAACCGCCATCAGCCGCGGGCCGGGATAACCGCGGACGATCTTCCATTTCTGCCCGGCCGGGAAACCGGCGCCGCCGAGGCCGCGCAGGCCGGATTCGCTCATCAGCTCAATCAGGTCATCGGCGGTGCGCTTGGCCTCTAGGCAGTCCCTCAGCAATTCATAGCCGCCATCGGTCCCATAGGCGTCGAAATCCACATAGGCCGGGTTGACCGGGTGGATGTGGCCACCGTCCACCGCCTCGGCCACCGTTTTGGTGCTGGCGTTGACGACGTGATAATGGCCGACCTCGGCCACGGGTGCTGTCTCGCAGCGGCCCATGCAGGGTGCCGGCACCACCCGGACCTTTTTGCCGTATTTCTTCTGAAGCCCTTTCAACATCTTTTGCGCGCCCATCATCTCGCAAGTCAGGCTGTCGCAAACCCTGATCGTCAATTCCGGCGGCGGCGTCTCGTCCTCGCGGACGACGTCGAAATGGGCGTAAAAGGTGGCGACCTCGTAGACTTCTGTCATTGCCAGCTTCATCTCCTGGGCGAGGGCCGCCAGGTGCCGGGCCGAAAGGTGCCCGTAATGGTCCTGTATCAGGTGCAGATGCTCGATCAGCAGGTCCGGGCGGCGCGGCTTGTCGCCGACAAGCGTCCGTACGTCTTCCTGGGCCGCCGGCTCGACTTGGCGGCCCTTGGGGAAAAACAGCGATGGTCCTTTCCCCTTGGTGCTTCCGCGGATTTTGCTGGTGTCTGTGACAGGCATTTAGGCGTCGACTCCCGGGCCTCTACGGGCCGGTATTTTGTAATTTATGGCGGTTGGCCCAAAGGTAAAACGGATCACACCGTCCGTTTGGAATGACGTATATCATGGCCCTGGGGCCTCTAAAAGCAAGGAATGGACCGGGAATCAAGGGATTTCCCCGGTATGGGGGAACGTGAAGACTCCTATGGTTTCCCTTATGGGTTTCCTTGGCGCTTTTCGGTATCTTTAAGTCCGGCGGAGTAAAAGGGACCATGGTTCAGGTTGATTTAAAAGTGGCGCAGCTTCTGGTTTCGCGGGTTTGTCACGACCTTGCCGGTCCCGTCGGCGCCATTAACGGCGGGCTGGAGCTGATGGAAGAGGGTATGGAGGAGACCGGCCCCGCCCTTGAGCTGATGGCCAAAAGCGCTTCCGAAGCCACCCGGCGTCTGGCCTTTTTCCGGATCGCCTTCGGTTTCGGCGCCGGTGAAGGCGGGGAGGCGACCCTGACCGAGGCGCGTGATCTCGCGGCGGGATTCCTCAAAGACGGCAAGATCGCCCTCGACTGGCCCGACGATGCCGAGGCCCGGTCCTCGTCACAGCCGGGCGGCCCGGTTCCGCCGTTGCTGGTCAAGGTGGTTCTCAACATGGTGCTGATGGCGTCGGAATCGCTGCCCCGGGGGGGCGCCGTCGGCATAAATTTCGCCGCCCTGGACGAAGGGTTGGGCGTTGCCGTCACCGCCAACGGCGAAGGCGCGGCCCTCAAGGACGATATGCACCAAGCCATGGCCGAGACGCCGGGCGAACTTACGGCGCACAACGTTCATGCCCATTTTGCCCAGTCCTTGGCCGGGGAATTGGGGGCCCGGGTTGAACATAGCGCAGGCAAGGAGGGCGAAATCCGGCTGGCGGTATTGTTTCCGGACGCTACAGACCGATAATATTCAGCCGATAAACGAAACATTTCGACACATTCCCGTCACTGAATTTTCTCTAAACTGCCTAGGCGTTTTAACCAATTTGCCTGGCAGCCCCGGACTGCTTGAAAAGGCGGAATACCAGGGAAAATCGGGAAAATCGACGGAGTATCGACATGGACGACCTTCTAAGCGAATTTTTAACGGAAACCTCGGAAGCCCTTGCTATCCTGGACGTAGAACTGGTCAAGTTCGAGCAGGACCCAAGCGATTCGGAAATTCTCGGCAACATTTTCCGGCTTGTGCACACCATCAAGGGCACCTGCGGTTTCCTCGGCCTGCCGAGGCTGGAATCGGTCGCTCATGCCGGTGAGAACGTGCTTGGCAAGTTCCGCGACGGCGTCGTCGATGTCACCCCGGAAGCGGTGACCCTTATCCTCAAGTGCCTGGACACCATCCGCGAGTTGCTGGGCAAACTGGAAGAAACGGGCGAGGAACCGGAAGGCGAAGACGGCGCCCTGATCGCCGAGCTGAATGCCATGGCCGACGGCGACACCGCCCCGTCCGAACCCGAGCCCGAACCCGAGAAGGCCCCGGCGGAGAGCGATGGCGTCGAGCTGAGCCTTCCCACCGCCGACGAGATCAAAATTGTCCAGGACACCTTCAAGAAGGTCGAGCCCAACGCCGCCGGCATCGCCGAGATGTTCTACAACCGGCTTTTCGAGATCAAGCCGGCGTTCAAGGATCTGTTCAAGGGCGACATGAAGGTTCAGGGCGAACATCTGATGGCGATGCTCAAGACCGCCGTCGAGGGATTGAACGACCTGGACGCCATCACACCCGCGATCCAGGATTTGGGCCGCCGGTACGTGGACTACAGCATCAAGGAAGAAGACTACGACACCGTTGCCGAGGCGTTGCTATGGACCCTGGAAAAGGGCTTCGGCGACGATTTCACGGACGAGGTCAAGGGCGCGTGGACGGCGTTCTACACCCTTTTGGCCACCGTCATGATAAATGTCGCCAATGATGAGGCCGACGCCGACGCACCGCCGTCCAACGAATTCGGCGCCCCGGTGGCGCAGGAACTTCTGGATGAGGTTCTGGCCGCCGAGGGCGATGGTGTAAAAGCCGCCACCCAAGAACAAATGAACGCCGAAATGGCGACCGAACGCGCCGCCGAAAGCGGTGGCGGCGCCCCGGCGCCCCAAACCGCACCCGAGAAACCCGAAGAGGAATCCAAGGAGGAACCCATGGAGGAATCAAAGATTCCGGCCCAAGTCGAGGAACAAGCCCCTGCTAACGAAGGACCCGCCACGGACGCCCAGGAAGAAGGAAACGGCAAAGCGCTGAAAGAATCTTCCATCGCCCAATCGTCCATCCGCGTCAACGTTGACGTGCTGGAAGACCTGATGACCCAGGTCAGCGAACTGGTGCTGACCCGCAACCAGCTTCTGCAGATGGTCCGCGGCCTCGAACAGGACGACGAGTTGACGGCGCCGTTGCAGCGTCTCAGCCATATCACGTCCGACCTGCAGGAAGGCGTGATGAAGACGCGCATGCAGCCCATCGGCAACGCCTGGGCAAAGCTGCCGCGTATCGTCCGCGATCTGGCGCTGGAACAGGACAAGCAGATCGATTTGCAAATGCTGGGCGCCGACACCGAGCTCGACCGCCAGGTTCTGGAGATGATCAAGGACCCGCTGACCCACATGGTCCGCAACTCCGCCGATCACGGGCTGGAAACGCCGGCCGACCGCGTCAAGGCAGGCAAGCCGGAAAAGGGCACAATCACCCTCAACGCCTTCCATGAAGGTGGCCACATCATTATCGAGATCACCGATGACGGCCGCGGCCTCAACATGGACCGCATCCGCGCCAAATGCGTCGAAAGCAAACTGGTCACGGAGGCCGAACTTGACGGCATGACCGACCAGCAAATCCAGCAGTTCATTTTCGCCGCTGGTTTTTCGACGGCCGAGAATGTCACCAGCATTTCCGGCCGCGGCGTCGGCATGGACGTGGTGCGCACCAACATCGAAAAAATCGGCGGCAACGTCGAACTGAAGTCCGTTGCCGGCAAGGGCTCGACCTTTACCATCAAGATTCCGCTGACACTGGCCATCGTTTCGGCGCTCATCGTCGAGAGCGCAAAGGAGCGCTTCGCCATCCCGCAGATCAGCGTGCTGGAACTGGTGCGGGCCTCCAGCCGGTCCGAAAACACGGTCGAGATGATCAATGAATCGCCGGTCTTGAGGCTGCGCAACCGCCTGTTGCCATTGGTGTCGCTTGAGAACCTTCTGGAAATCAAGAACGGTGAAGAAACGGCCGTCCTCGAAGACTTCAGGGGAAAGCAGAAAAAGGCTGAAGAAGTGAAGAAGGCCGAAGATCTGAAACAGGCCGAAGAGAAGAAGGCCAAGGAAAAGGCTTCCGTTGAAAAAGCCGAGGCTGACAAAGCGGCTGCTGAAAAGGTGACCGCCGACAAGGCGGCCATTGACCATAAGGCAACGGCCGACAAGGCGGCCATCGACGAGAAGGTTGCGGCTGTTGATGAAGCCGAGGCCAAGGCGGCAGCCGAGAAGGCGGCGGCCGATGAAAAGTCCGCCATTGACGAAAAGGCCACGGCTGAAAAAGCGGCCATTGACGAAAAAGCGGCGGCCGAAAAAGCGGCGGCCGAAGACAAGGCGGCGGCCGAACTGACGGCCCAGGAAGCGGTCAAAGATAAGGCCAAAGGTTCGCCCGAAGCCGCCGACCTCGACGAAATGTTCATCGTCGTCACCCAGGTCGGCACCATCACCTTCGGCATCATCGTCGATCAGGTCTTCGATACCGAGGAAATCGTCGTCAAGCCGGTGGCCCCGATCCTGCGCGACCTTCCGTTCTATTCGGGCAACACCATCCTGGGCGACGGCAGCGTCATCATGATCCTCGATCCGAACGGCCTCGCGTCGGCTGCTGGCCAGATGGGCTCGGAAGAAGAGGTCGAGGAAACCGCCGTCACCACGGCCGGCAAGGAAAGCGAGATCACCTCTCTCCTGATTTTCAAGGCCGGCGGAGAGGATCTGAAGGCGGTGCCCCTGGCCCTTATCGCCAGGCTGGAAGAAATCAACATGGCCGATACCGAAAAGTCACACGACCAGATCATGGTCCAGTACCGCGGGCACCTGATGCCGTTGATTCCGTGCGATCCCGGCCACGAGTTCAAGACCGAAGGCCGCCAGCCGGTCCTGGTTTTCTCCGACGCCGACCACTCCTTAGGGCTCGCGGTGGATGAAATCGTCGATATTGTCGAAGACCACCTCAAGATCGAACTGGCCTCGGATTCGCCTGGCTTGATCGGCAGCGCCGTCATCGACGGCAAGGCCACCGACCTGATCGATGCCGGTTATTTCCTGACCAAGGGCTTCCCCAATTGGTTCGGTTCCGCCGCGCAGGGCTCTTTCCAGAACAAGGATGGCACCCGGCGGGCGCTTCTGGTCGACGACAACCCGTTCTTCCGTAACCTGCTTTCGCCGCTGCTGTCGGTGGCCGGGTGGGAGGTCACCACCGCCGAAACCGCCGACGAGGCGCTGCAGATGCGGGAACACGGCACCACCTTCGATGTCATCATCTCGGACATCGAAATGCCGGGAATGAACGGTTTTGAGTTTGCCCAGGATATCCGCAACGACCCAAGGTGGAAGGACGTTCCGTTGGTGGCTCTTTCCGCCCACTCGACGGACGATGACTTCAAGCGTGGCCGCGAGGCGGGTTTTGACGATTACATCGCCAAGTTCGACCGCGAGGCCCTGGTCAGCGGATTGGCGCAGAAGGTCACCAGCGCGGCGAGAGGCGGTGACGATGGCGTCACCGAGGCGGCAGAATAGAAACCTGTTTCCCCTTCTCGGGGGGACCGTTTCAGGTTACGAAAGTGGCTCCAGGCCGGCCGCTTCCATCGGCGGGCGCCGGGTGATCCCATCCGACATGCCCCGGGCATCAAGAAGACGTTGACGCCAAACGGGTCCCGCCTTACAAAACCATCAGGCGAAATTCGCCTTTGGAAAATTGAGGTCTAATTGATGTTGCCTCGGTTGCCGTTGCCTCCTTCGAGGGGCAGACCGGGGCATCTTTTTAGGAATAAGTACGAAAAAAGCCATGAAAACTTGTCTCATCGTCGATGATTCCAAAGTCATCCGCATGGTGGCCAGGAAGATACTCGAAGACCTCGAATTTGAAGTCATAGAAGCCGCCGATGGAAACGAGGCCCTGGAGGCCTGTAAGAAAAAACTTCCGGAGGCCGTGTTGCTGGATTGGAACATGCCGGTGATGGACGGGCTTGAATTCCTTAGGGAATTGAGAATTCTGCCCGGGGGCGATGCTCCGGTCGTGGTGTTTTGCACGACCGAGAACGATATGGAGCACATTCAGAGAGCGATCGAAGCGGGCGCCAACGAATACATCATGAAGCCCTTCGATAGCGAGATCATCCAAGCCAAATTCGTGCAAGTGGGTCTTTTGTAGTTGTTGCGGGAGCAGGTCCGTTGGTGACCCATATAAAAGAATCCGCAATGGGCAAGGCCCGAAAAGCGGCAGATGATGGTATCCGCGTGATGCTGGTGGACGATTCTGCGGTCATCCGGGGCCTGATCGCAAAGATGGTCGCCCCGGACCCGGGCATCATCGTCGTCGCCTCGGTCGGCGACGGCGCCCAAGCCGTTAAAAGGATGGAAAAGCGCGATATCGACGTCATCGTGCTGGACATCGAAATGCCGGTCATGGACGGGCTGACGGCCCTGCCGAAACTTGTGGAACTGGACCCCAACGTCAAGGTCATCATGGCCTCGACGCTGACGGAAAGAAACGCCGATGTCAGCCTCCGGGCCATGGAGGCCGGCGCCGCCGATTACGTGCCGAAACCGACGTCAACGACCAAAATCACCGGCGCCAGCGAATTCCGACGCGAGCTCCTGGAAAAAATCAAAACCCTTGGCGCCGCTAGCCGGCGGCAAGCCGGACGGCCTGTGCCCAAGGCGGCCGAGAAACCAGGAGAGGCCGCCCTCCCATCGTCGCTTTATTCGGAGCCGGTCAAGCTGCGCAAGGCGGCCAAGGCATTGAAACCGGAAATCCTTGCCGTCGGTTGTTCCACGGGCGGCCCCCAGGCGTTGATTACCCTGTTCGGCGAGCTGAAGCCCAATATCGACGTGCCGGTGGTCATTACCCAACACATGCCGCCGATGTTTACCCGGATTCTTGCCGAACACCTCGACACCGCTTCGGACTGGGTTTGCACCGAAGCCAAGGATGGCGAGGCTCTTGAGCCCAACCATGTCTACGTTGCGCCCGGGGATTTCCATATGGAAATCAAGAAATCGCCCAAAGGCGGCACCATCCGCATAAACCAGAACCCGCCCGAAAATTTCTGCCGGCCCGCCGTCGATCCGATGCTGAGAAGCCTTGCCAAGAACTATGGGAACCGCGTCTTGGCGGTCATCTTGACCGGCATGGGCGCCGATGGCCTGAAGGGCGGGACCATGGTCACCGAAGCCGGGGGCACGGTTCTGGCCCAGGACGAAAAGACCAGCGTTGTCTGGGGAATGCCCGGCGCGGTGGCATCGGCCGGCCTTTGCAGCGCCGTTCTGCCAATCGAAAAACTTGCAACCCATATCATGGATTTCATGGGGAAGGGCAAGGGATGAAGCCGGCCGACTTTGAATTGCTCAGTAACCTGTTGAAGCAAAGGTCCGGCTTGGTGGTTACCAGCGACAAGGCCTATCTGCTTGAAAGCCGGCTGATGCCCGTGGCCCGCAAGCACGGCCTGAAAGGGCTGGACGAACTGATTGCCTCGATCCGTGAATCCAATGAAGGTCAGTTGGTGGTGGACGTTACCGAAGCCATGACCACCAACGAATCCTTCTTTTTCCGCGATACCAAGCCGTTTGAATTGTTTCGCGAACAGGTTCTGCCGCCGCTGTTGGAATCCCGGGCCGACAAGAAGTCCTTCCGCATCTTCTGTGCCGCCGCTTCCAGCGGTCAAGAGCCCTATTCGTTGGCCATGGTCCTGAAAGAGGAAGCCGACAAGCTGCGGGGCTGGAAGTACGAAATCATCGGCACCGACATTTCGCTTGAAATCCTGGAAAAGGCCCAATCCGGGCTCTATTCCCAGTTCGAGGTTCAGCGCGGCCTGCCGATCCAATTGTTGATGAAATATTTCGAAAAGCAGGACGACCAGTGGCTGATCAGCAAGGACTTGCGCGATATGGTCACCTACAAGCAATTCAACCTGCTGGATGACTTGACGCCCTTGGGCCGCTTCGACGTGGTGTTCTGCCGCAACGTGCTGATTTATTTTGACCAGGCAACCAAGAGCCTGGTCCTTGATGGCATCGCCGACCTGATGCCCGATGACGGCACGCTTTTCCTGGGCGGCGCCGAAACGGTGTTCGGTATTTCCAAAAGGTTCCAGCCGGTCGCCGGCCAACGGGGCATATACGGCCTTGTTCCGGCCAAGGCCGACGCCTGAGACAGGTTCCGTGATGAGGGGGAGACGTCAGGCTTTCGCCGCGACCTTTTTGCTTTCACCTTCATCGTCCGGATCCCTGAGCACGTAGCCGCGGCCCCAGACGGTTTCGATGTAGTTGTCGCCGCCGGTGGCGGTGGACAGTTTCTTCCTGAGCTTGCAGATGAAGACGTCAATGATCTTCAATTCGGGCTCGTCCATGCCGCCATAAAGATGATTAAGGAACATTTCCTTGGTCAGGGTGGTTCCCTTCCTGAGGCTCAACAGCTCCAGGATGCCATATTCCTTGCCGGTCAAATGGATGGGCTGGCCCTTCACTTCGACGGTGTGGGAATCCAGGTTCACGGTCAGCAGACCGGTGGTGATGAGGGACTGCGAATGCCCCTGGGAGCGCCTGACGATGGCCTGAATCCGTGCCAGAAGCTCCTTCTTGTCAAACGGCTTGGTCAGATAGTCGTCGGCGCCGATGCTCAGCCCCTTGACCTTGTTATCGGCCTCGATCAGCCCTGAGAGGATCAAAACCGGGGTATCCACCCGGCCGTCGCGAAGCCGGCGAAGAACCTCAAAGCCGTCCATGTCCGGCAGCATGATGTCGAGGATGATAAGGTCGTAATCGTAGATCTTGCCGATTTCCAACCCATCCTCGCCCAGATCGGTGGCATCGACGACCATTCCTTCCGATTCCAGCATTATTTTGATGCTTTGCTGGGTGGTGGGATCATCCTCGACAAGAAGAATGCGCATGAGGGGGGAGAACCTTTGTTAACGAATTCGTTAACCATATTCGCAGAGCACTTCCGACGCAAGGTTTCAGCCGCCCCGGAAGGGTATTTTGAGGCGGAAAAAGGCCATTTCAGGCGTTTTTTTTAATAAACCTTAAATAGTCTTATTTCATACTGGCCAAGCCGGTTATCCTTATGGGTAGGGAACCGGCTGGGTTGTGATTCGCCTCCGAGGGGGCTTGGGTTGACCGTTTTCGGAACAAACATAAGCAAAGAAGTAAACCGCCTTCCCGATTACAAGGTTTTCGGGCAGGTAACGGATGTGGTCGGCCTGCTGATCGAGGTCGGCGGCGTCCAGGGCAGCCTTGCGGTCGGTGACCATTGTGACATCATCGTCCGCGACGACCGCCGGATAACCTGCGAGGTCATCGGCTTTTCCAATGCCCGGGCGCTGTTGATGCCGTTCGGCTCCACCGACGGGATCGGCATGGGCTGCCGTGTTGAAATCAGCGCGTCGGACCCGGTGATCTACCCCGACGAAAGTTGGCTTGGCCGTGTCATCAATGCCTTTGGCGAACCGGTGGACGGCAAGGGGCCGTTGCCGGCGGGGAACAAGGCCTATCCCATCCTCGCAACGCCGCCGCCGGCCCACGAACGCAAGCGCGTCGGGGAAAAAATAGACCTTGGCGTCAGGACGATGAACGCCTTCCTGACCTGCTGCAAGGGCCAACGGATGGGCATTTTCGCCGGTTCCGGCATCGGCAAATCAACGCTGCTGTCGATGATGGCACGCCACACGTCGGCCGAGGTCAGCGTCGTCGGCATGATCGGCGAACGCTCGCGCGAGGCCAGGGAATTCATCGAGGATCATCTCGGCCCCGAAGGCCTGGCGCGCAGCGTCATCGTCGTCGCCACGTCGGATGAAAGCCCCCTGGTCCGCCGCCAGGCCGCCTATGTCACCATGACGGTGGCGGAATACTTCCGCGACAAGAAAAAAGACGTTCTTTGCCTGATGGACTCAATCACCCGCTTTGCCATGGCGCAGCGGGAAATCAGTTTGTCGGCGGGTGAGCCGCCGGCCAGCAAAGGGTACACGCCATCCGTTTTTGCCGAACTGCCCAGGCTTCTGGAGCGCGCCGGCCCGGGCACCGAGGACCAGGGCACCATCTCGGGCCTGTTCACGGTGCTGGTGGAAGGCGACGACCATAACGAACCCATTGCCGACGCCGTCAGGGGCATTCTGGACGGGCATGTGGTTCTCGACCGCGCCATCGCCGAACGCGGCCGCTATCCGCCGATCAACATTTTGCGCAGCATTTCCCGGACCATGCCGGCCTGCAATACGCCCGAGGAAAACGCCGTCGTCGACCGGGCCAAGAAATTGATCGCCGTTTACGAGGACATGGCGGAACTGATCCGGCTCGGCGCCTATCGCCACGGCAGCGACCCACAGGTGGACGAGGCGTTGCAGTATTATCAGGCCCTTGACGACTTCATGGCCCAGGAAATCACTGACCGCACGGACCTTGCGACGTGCTACCGGATGTTGAGCGAGATTCTCGGCATGGGCGACATAGAGGCATCCCAAGCTCCGCCGGCGGGGGAATCCCCTGGCGAGGCGCCGAAGCTCCCGGAAACCACGGAAGCCGCGAAAACGCCCGAGCCGCCATCCCCGGAACCGTCGCCGGAACCCATCGGCGAAGCGCCGGTGCCCACCCCTGAACCGGCCCCTGGTCCTTCCCCTGGCCTTTTACCTGAACCGGGGCAAGGGACCTCGGGCGAGGAACCGGCGGAACCGCCGGAACCGTTTGACCCAATGTTGGCCCCTGCCGGGCCCGTTTTCCAAACCCTGCCCGATCCGCCGCCACCGCCCGGGACCGAGGCGAAAAACGGCGCCAAGGACGAGGGGAAAGACGAAGCCCCGGATGAGCCCGATGCGGAAGCCGATGCTGAGCCCGATGATCCTGGGCTCGTGTAACCTGGGAGCACTTTGAAAATGGCCAAGAACCTCCACACCCTGATTCGCCTGAACGAGTGGACCGTCGACGAAAGACGGCGCGAGCTCGGCAGTGTTTTGCAATCCCTTGCCGAGCTTGAAGACGGCCTTCGCCGGCTCCGCGAGGAGTTGGTCAGGGAGCAACAGGTCGCCCAGGCGTCGCCCGAGGAGGCCGGGTTTATTTACGGCAATTACGCCAACGCCGTGATCAACCGCCGCGATCACCTGAACCAGGGCATTGCCCGCATGGAGGAAGAAGTGGCCTTGGCGCGCGAAAAGCTGAACGACGCCTACCGGGATCTGAAAAAGTACGAAGTCGCCCAGGAAACCCGCGACCTTCGCGAAGCCCAGGAACGGGCGCGGGAAGAGCAGATTACCCTCGACGAGTTGGGATTACAGGCTTACCGGCTCAAACACGGCTAGACGGGCAACCTCGACAGCAACGCCGGGTTGTCCCAGTCAGGCTGGCGGTCCTCGATCATTACCTGATGTGTGCCGATGCCGGGATAAGCCTCCTCCGGTGCCATCACCTCCACCCGCACCCAACGGGCGACCAATTGGTTATTGAAATCGCTTAGGATGGTCGTCGCCAGCTCTTCCAGCGAACCCCATTCGACGGCCGTAAGCGTCTCCAGGTAACGCCCGAACCCGGCGGGCTCGACGATGGCCCGGTCCGGAACGTACTTAACCCTGATGCGCGTCGCCATCCCTTGGCCGAAGGCCTGCAAGGCGCCCTCAAGGCCGGTGACGTAGTCCAGCGCGCTGTCCGGGTTATCGCGGGTCTTCAAAAGCGCGCGTCTTTCCTGGGCGGCCATGGGTTCAAATCCTCGCTTTTCAAGCGTCCGTCAAACGGTCAGGCCGAGATGGTCCTCGGGCGGCCCGGCGCCGAGAATCTCGATAAAATGGGGCGGCGCCGCCTGAAACGAGATACCGCCCTTGAGGCCGGTAACGTCGCCCGCCTCCTGGAAAATATCGCGGATGTCGCCCTGGATTTTTTGCGGCAGCTTGTTTTCCGTACGCACGATCAAATCCATGTGTTTGTCCTTTTGATAGACCAGGCCGTCTAATTGAAAACGTTCCATGCGGCTGAGGTCCAGTTCGATGATGAAACGGGTGCCTTTCCTGCCTTCTTCATTGTCGTCTTCGGGGTCTTCGCCCGCTGGCCGCATGAAAAGGCGGATTTGTTCAATCTCGGCGCCGCTCATAAAGGGGATAAAGTGCGCCCGCCATTCGCCGCCGGGCCTCGGTTCCTCGGCGACGGCCCTGATCCGGCCGAAATCGTCGACAAGACGGCTGAGCAGATCCGGTTTTACCCTTTGCAGTATGCGCGCCGGTCCATCACCGATCCAACCCCTGAGATCGCCGCCGGCAAGCGCCACCATGAAAAACAGGACGTTGGCGGCCAGCGTCGCCCCCGGCCGTGGCAGGACGGCGTGGGTCAACTGTTGGGCCAGGGCCGGGTTGACCGCATGGAGGGTGTTGATGGCTTCTTCCAGGCCGGACCAGCGTTCCGTCAAAAGCACCGGCAGGGCGGTGGGATGGACGCCTGCCGGCTTTCCCGCTTCGGCGACGGGCGCCACCTGGCTGAGGATTTCAAACGTCACCGTGCTGCCGGGGGGAAGCGGCGTGCGCGTGGCGATGACCAGCGACCCGCCGTGGGTCTGAACGATGGGGTGGCCCGAAGAGGCCGCCTTGCCGGTAACGACGCCCGTTAGGGTGTTCCCAGGGGCCAGATTGCCGGTACCCCCGGGCGCCGCCGGTTCAGGCGGCAGGCCAGCGCCCGCCCCTGTCCCTGGGGCCTGGGTGGCTGGCTGGAAGGCGGCGATGCGGACGCCGAACAACGTGCCGGGTGGCGCCTGGAGCCCGCTTCCCGGGCCACGGCCGCCCGCCTGCGCGGCTTGCGGCGTTGCCGCCCCGGATGCCGCCCTGGGCGGAGCCGCCTGAGAGGGTGCGCCGGACGGGCCAGGTGCCGCCTGGGCTTGCGACGTTCCCGCCCCGAGGGCCGGCCCCGCCCTTAACAGGGTTGCGGCAAGAGTGGCGCCGACGGTCAGGTTGACCGCCGCCGGTTCGCCCACCGACGGTGCGCCCACCGCCGGTGCGCCGGAGACTGCTGCCGGGGTAGCGCCGCCGCCCGCCTGAGGGGAGGCTGCCTGGGGTGATGCTGCTTGCGGCGTTCCCGCTTGTGGCGCTCCTGCCTGAGGTGTTCCCGCCTCGCCGCCTGCCGCCGCGGGACCGGCCTGGCCGAGTCCGAGCGCCCGGAGCGCCGCCTGGGGAGGTAGGCCGTGAATGGCGGTAATCAAAAACTGCAGCTGCGGCCCCTTGGCCAAAAGCTGCAATTGCAGCGGGCCGGCGGCGGGCAGGGGAAAACCGGTGTGAATGATGATGCGGCCGAAGGCGGTCTCGATCTCGAATTGTCCCCTGGGCGCGGTGGCGGCGATGACGGCTTCCAGCCGGGCGCCCAGGGCCAGTTGCTGGACCAGGGCGTCGGGCGGGTTGGCGACGGTCGCCGTCGGTTGGGCCGCCGTCGGGATTGGCGGCGTCGGTGGCGTTGGCGGCGTGACTTCGGACATGATGCCTTCCCTGGGCCTGAATGACCTTAGGTCAAAAGCTTTTGGGCGATGGTCTCAACGTCCCTGGCGGCCTCCGAATTGGGCGAACGGGTCAAGATCGAGGTTTGGCTGCGGATCGCCTCCGGCACCTTTGTATCGCGGCGGATCACGCCCAGCAGCGGCGGCGAAATCTTCAGAAACCCTTCGCAGGCCTTGAGCAACGTATTATAGGTGCGTTCGCCCTCGCGCGTCGAATTGACGATGTTGGCGACGACCTGGATGTCGGCGCCGGGGGTTTCCGTGTGGATCACCTTGATAAAGGCATAGGCGTCCGTCAGCGAGGTCGGCTCGTCGGTGATGACGACGATGACCTGCCCGGCGGCATGGGTCAGTTGCTGAACCGTGCGCTCGACCCCGGCGCCGAGATCCATCAGGACCATGTCGTATCCGTCGGCCAGCACCTTGAGGTCGTCGCCCAGCATCTTCAGGCGGTTGGTGGTGATGTTGACCAGCCCGCCGGAACCGGACCGGCCGGCGATGATGTCGAAGCCGTAGGCATCGTGATTGATGACCGCCTGGTTGAGCGTCAAGCGCCCGCCGATAACACCGCCCAAATCCTGCTTTGCCATCAAGCCCAACTGGATGTCCAGGTTGGCCAGGCCTAAGTCTCCGTCGAACAACAGCGTTTTGACTTCGTTCTTGGCGATCGCATGCGCCAGGGTGATCGAAAACCATGTTTTACCGACGCCACCCTTGCCGGACGCGATGGCGATAATGTTGCGGCCTTTTGAGCGTAGCCCCTTGCCGGTCTTTGCCGAATTGGCCGGGGCACTGGCTTTTGGCGGCGGCCGGGAACTTGTTTCCACCGTCACGATGCGGCCCGGGGCTGGGGCTCGGGCTCGGGCTCGGGCATATGGTCGGCACCGCCGGCCGGGGCGGTCTTGCGACTCCTTTTGATAGCTCCTCTGGGTATGATCAGGCGGGCCAGCGAAACCGCATTAATGGGCCTTAGCCCATTGGCGATGCGGGGGGTTATGCTGACGCCCGAAAAGCCAAGCCGCGATTTGTGCGCCGTTGCCAGCAGGCCGCCGTAGTGCCGGGTCACGTCAAGGCGGGTGGCGATCATCCTGTGCGCGCCGGCATCGGCGAAGGCCGAGGCTATGTCGCCGGCTTCCGAGGTGTCTCCGCCGGCCGCCAGGACCAATAAGGGATCGGCCCCCGAGGCGGCGATCCATTCGCCCAAACCCGCCAGGTCGCCGTCCAGGAACGGATTGACCGCGTGTGTATCGACGTAAACGGCGTCCAGACCCTCCTGGCCGAAGAAGGATAAGGCGTCCGAAAGCGCGTTAGGCGTTCTGGCGATTTTAAGATCGACCTTCATCAGGCGCGTAAAAGCGGTCAATTGCTCGTTGGCCCCGGCGCGCTGGGTGTCCGTTGAAACGACGCCGACGGAATATCCAGCCAGCGACGCACGGGCCGCAAGCTTGACCGTGGTCACGGTCTTGCCGGCGCCGGGCGGCCCGATCAGCATTACCGGCTTTGCGTCCCGGGACGACGGAATGGGGGCGAACGTGAATTCGGCGTCAAGGGCGGCTGCCAGGCCGGCCAAAGGGTCGTTGGCGACAAGCGCCGCGGCGTGCACCAGGCGTTCGCACAACGGTCCGGGCGTGCCGTGATGGGAAAGCGCCTGGAACAGGATCTCATCAACGTCGAGACCCGAAACTTGGGTGAGGTCCGGCCCATTGTCGGCGGCCGGGCGGCGAATGCCGGGGTTTGAGGGTTTGTTCTTGTCGGTCCCCTGGCCGGACCCAGGGAAAGCCCCCAGGGAAGCGACGATGTGCGCGCCCTCGCCGTCCTGGGCCTGCTGGGTCGAGACGATGATGGCGTCTTCGCCTAGCTCGTTCCGGACCAGGTTCATGGCTTCTACGGTCGTCTCGGCGGTGAATGTTCTAAGTTGCATGGCTGGCTGTTGCTCCCCGTTTTTTTCTGGGCGCCCTTTCAGTTAAATGCTTCCCACGGTTTTGATTTTCACCTTCGGGTGAATCTCGTTCTGGGACATGACCACGGTCATGGGCCGGAACCTTTCGATGATGGAGCGGACGAAGGGGCGAATACCGGGGCTGGTCAACAGGACCGGGGCCTCGCCCATCATCGCCTGACGTTCGAAGATATTGCGGACGGCGGTAAGGAATTCCTGCAGGCGCGAAGGCTGCATGGAGAGCTGCTTGTCGTCGTCGGTGCCGACCAGCGATTCGGCGAACGCCTGCTCCCATTGCGGCGACAGCGTAATCAGCGGGATGAAGGCCTGCTCGTTGACGTTCATGTCGCTGATCTGCCGGGCCAGCCGGGCGCGCACGTGTTCGGTAATCATCATCACGTTGCGGGTATGTCCACAGGCCTCTGAAATGCCCTCCAGGATGGTCGGCATGTCGCGGACCGAAATCCTTTCGGTCAGCAGGTTCTGCAACACCCGTTGTACGCCGCCCAGCGATATCTGGGCCGGGATCATGTCGGCAACCAGCTTCTGATGTTCCTTGTCCAGCTCGTCCAGGAGCTTCTGGGTTTCGGCGTAGGACAAGAGTTCCGCCATGTTGTCCTTGATCACTTCCGTAAGGTGCGTGGTGATCACCGTTGCCGGGTCGACGACCGTGTAGCCGCGGAAAAGCGCCTCTTCCCTGTTGGCTTCCTCGATCCACATGGCCGGGAGCCCAAACGTCGGTTCCGTCGTTTTTTCGCCGGGAAGAGTGATGTCCTCGCCCCGGGGGTCCATCACCAGCAACATGTTGGGGCGCAAGTCCCCGGTTCCGGCCTCGATTTCCTTGACCCGGATGCAGTACGTGTTGGCGGGCAATTGCATGTTGTCCTGGATGCGCACGCTGGGCATGACGAAGCCGACGTCGGACGCCATCTGGCGTCGGAGCGCCTTGATCTGGTCGGTCAGCTTCTGGCCCTCTTGGGGCGCCGAGATCAGGGACAACAGGCCGTATCCCAGTTCCAGCCTGAGATAATCGATTCTGAGCGCCGTCGAGATCGGTTCCTCGGCAATCGCCGCCGGGTCGACCGCCTTTGCCTCGATCTCCCGGATTTCATCTTCCTTGGCGCGCCGTGCCCGGTAGTTCACCAACCAGGCCGCGCCGCCGGTGAGGGCCGAAAGGATTATGAACGGCGCCATCGGCATTCCCGGCAACACCGCCAGGCCGAAAGAAAGGAAGGACACCAGGCCCAATGCTCTCGGTTGCCCTCCCAATTGCTTGAACAAGGCGCCTTCCGTGGAGCCTGTAATGCCGGCCTTGGTTACCACCAAGCCGGCCGAGGTCGATACGATCAGCGCCGGAATCTGCGATACCAGGCCGTCGCCCACGGTCAGGCGCGTATATAGGTCGGCGGCCTCGGCGAAGGACAGGTCTTTCTGAATGACACCGATAATCATGCCGCCGATGATGTTGATAAAGGTAATCAGGATGCCGGCGATGGCGTCGCCGCGAACGAACTTGGCGGCGCCGTCCATGGCGCCGAAGAAGGTGCTTTCGTCCTCCAGGTCCCGGCGCCGGGTGCGGGCTTCGTCCTCGTCGATCAAACCGGTCGAAAGGTCGGCGTCGATGGCCATCTGCTTGCCGGGCATGGCATCCAGCGTAAACCGGGCCGATACCTCGGCGATGCGGCCCGAACCCTTGGTGATGACGATGAAGTTGACGATCACCAGAATGCCGAAAACGATGATGCCGATGACGAAGTTGTTGCCCATGACGAACCCGCCGAAGGCCTGGATGACCTGACCGGCGGCATCGGTTCCTTCGTGGCCGTTGGCAAGGATAAGCCGCGTCGACGCCAGGTTGAGGGCCAGCCGGATCATCGTCGCCAGTAACAGGATCGTCGGGAAAGCGTTAAAATCCAGGGGCCTTTCAACGAACAGCGCAACCATCAGAATCAATACGGAAAAGGTGATCGAAAAAGCCAGGCTGATGTCCATGCCCCATTTGGGCATCGGCAGGATCAGCACCACCAGGATCGACACCACGCCGAGCGCCAGCATGATGTCGGTCCGCTTGGCAACGGAAATCAGGATTTCTCGGAATTTAGTGGTGAGCGGCTGTTCGGCGTCCGTGAGCGCCGGGGGAGTCGCGCCGGTAGGGGCGGGAGTAGCGGGAGCGGCTTCGGCCATATCGGTTAATTGCCCTTGGTGGTTTTCTTTTTCGTCAGATTACGGTGTTCACGAATGGCCCCAGTCACGCTGATGGCCGGTCGGTATCCCCGGGCGTCGGTACGGCGAAACCCTTCTCGTTGTACTGCTTCAATTTGTTTCTGAGCGTGCGGATCGATATCCCCAGAATATTGGCCGCATGGGTCCGGTTGCCGAGGCAGTGTTCCAGGGTATCGATGATCAATTCACGCTCGACGTCGGCGACGGTCCGCCCGACCAGGCCGGCGACTGACCCGTCGGCGTCGTCCGGGGCGGCGGCTGCATCCTGGCTGCCCGTTTCGGGAGCGCCCAGCATGATGGCGTTGACGTCGATCTCGTCGCCGGTGGACAGCAGAACCGCCCGGTGCATGGTGTTCTCCAACTCACGGACGTTCCCCGGCCAGGCATGGGCGGCAAGAATTTTCCCGGTCTCCTTGGAGATCGGAAGCGCGTCCATGCCGTTGGCCTTGGCGTGTTTCTTGACGAAATGCTCGGCCAGCACGGGAATATCCTTGGGCCGTTCGCTCAGGGGCGGGATTTTCAAATTCATGACGTTGAGGCGGAAATAAAGGTCTTCACGAAAATTGCCGTTGGCGACCTCTTCCTCCATGTTGCGGTTGGAGGTGGCGAGGATACGGGCATCCACCGAGATCGGCTTCGAGCCGCCGACCCGGTCGATTTCCTTCTCCTGGATGGCGCGCAACAGCTTGGATTGAAGATGGCGGTCCATTTCGCTGATTTCATCGAGCAACAGGGTGCCGCCGTTCGCTTCCTCGAATTTGCCGATCCTTCGGGCGACGGCGCCGGTAAAGGCGCCTTTTTCATGGCCGAACAATTCCGATTCCATGAGGCTCTCGGGGATCGCCGCACAGTTGACGGCAACGAAACGGCCCGATTTGCGGCCGCTCTTGCCGTGCACGAAGCGGGCAAAAAGTTCCTTGCCGGTGCCGGACGGACCGGTGATCAGGATTCCGGCGTTGCTGGGCGCGATCTGACCGGCCAGCTTCAGGATCTCGGCCATACGGGGATCTTTATGGATGATGGCGAAGTTTTCCTCGGCGACGGCCTCCAGCACGGCGGCGATAAGGTCCGTACTCGGCGGCAGCGGTACGTATTCCTTTGCCCCGGCGCGGATGGCGGCGACCGCGGCCTTGGTGTCGTTGCCGATGCCGCAGGCCACCACGGGGATGGAAATTCTCTCTGATTCCAATGACTTAATAAATCTCCCGATATCCAGCGTCACGTCGATCATGGCCAAATCAGCGCCTTGGCCGCTCCTCAGCGACTCCAGGCCGGCCTCGGCGGTATCTACCTGCTGGACCTTGGCACCGCGTTGAATGGCGATCTGGCTGGCGGCGCCGATCTGTCCTTCCAGGGTGCCAATAATGAGAAAGCGCATCTATTAAATCTCCTAAGGAAAGCCGCGGCTTCCGCTCAATCGAAGTAACGAACCCGTTGCGACGGGGGCAACAGGCTGTTCAAAAGCATTTCAAGCCGGCGCGGGTTTTCCTGACGGCCGATCGAGGCCGCGCCCATCATATAAACGTTGTTGACCAGGGCCTCTTCCGTCGAGTTGCGCTCAAGTTTCGCGGCCAACGGCAAAAACACCATGTTGGCCAGCACCGCGCCGTAAAACGTCGTCAGAAGGGCGATGGCCATGGAAGGGCCGATGGTCGAGGGGTCCTCGAGGTTTCCCAGCATCTGCACCAAGCCGATCAGGGTTCCGATCAGGCCCATGGCGGGAGAGAACTCTCCCATTTTGCGAAGCACGTTTGTGCTTTTGGCATGGCGCTGAACGGTGGAATACAGATCACGCCGCATGATCGTTTCCACTTCGCCCCCGGGCGTACCGTCGACGACCATGGAAACGCCCTTATGGAGAAACGGTTCGGCTTGAACGGAGCCGAGAATGTTCTGCAACGCCAGAACGCCTTCCTTGCGGGCCATTTCCGCGATCTTGAGGACCTGAATAGCGGCATCGGATGGATCGCGGGACGAATAAAAGATCGTTTTCATCACCACCCGGAGGGTGCGGCTCATTTCGGCAAGGGAAAAACATACCGTGGTGACCGCCAGCGTGCCGCCAATGACGATAAGGACGGCCGGCGGGTTGACGAAGCTTTCCGGCGAACCGCCCAGGATGATCGCCGTGATGATCAGGCCGAAGCCGCAAACCAAACCGGTGATGGTCGCCATGTCCATGGTGGACTTGACCTGGCGGATATGCAGTGTCGCTGCTTCTTCGGCCATCTGAACTTCCCTAAGACCCCGATTCGGTCTTGATGATTTCCGTCATCGTCACCCCAAGCCGGTCTTCGACGACGACCACTTCGCCGCGGGCGACCAATCGGTTGTTAACGTAGATATCAATGGCTTCGCCGACTTTCCGGTCCAGCTCGATGACCGCGCCCCGGCCCAGCTTCAACAGCTGGCTGACCTGCATGGTGGTCTTGCCAAGAACGGCTGAAACCTGGACGGGGATGTCGTAAACGGCCTCCAGGTCCTTGGCCGAACGGGGAAGATCTCTAATATCCGGCAAACCATCGGATTCACCCGTTGGCGCGGGGACCGACGGCGCGTCGGCCGCGCCTTCGGCGTCATCGCCCGCGCCTTCGGCGTTATCGCCCGCGCCTTCCGCACCGGCGTCGCCAGCCCCTTCAGCAGGAGCGTCCTCGCCCTCGGGGGCTTCCAAATCGGTGAGTTCCAAATTTTTCTCTTCAGGGGTATCAGTAGGTGTATCAGTCTCTTCAGCCATGACGGCCTCCTTGGATCAGAGGATCAGGCATCCTCAGGATCGGTTGTCGTATCTTCGGGGCCAGGTGCGTCCGGCGTTCCCGCCGTTTCATCTTGATCTGTGTCCAATATAACCTCCTCGGGCGCCGGTTCCACGTCTGCCGTGCCGGGGGCGGGGTCCTTGGGGTCAATGCCGCCGGCCTCGGTTTCGCTACTGCCGTCCGGGCCCGGCCCGGAAGGCGATTCGGAAGGCGGTTCGGAAGGAAGTTCGGCGGCCGGGGAGGGGGCCTCCAGTTCGGGTGCTTGTTCAACGGTTTCGTCGGCTTCCAAGACCTCTGAAAGATTGCGCTCGACGACCCCGTCGATTTCCTGCCAAAGCTCATCCATGTTTCGCTTGGCGCCGCCGCCACTCCATTCAACCCGGCAGTCCCCAGGGGGCATATCGTCGGCCGCGGCGACCTCGACCTCGCCCTTGTAGTCGGCCTTTTCGGCGAGCCCGCCCAGGCGTTCGGTGAGAGGGCCAGTGAGTTCAGGATTGACGTAAACGATGATCCGGGGCTCTTCCAGGATCTTTTCCATAGTCAACGTCACCATTCTTTCGATTTCCTTCAGCGCGTTTTGCTCGTTGAGGGTGGGAAAGACCTTTCGGGTAATGGCCACGGCGACGGATATGGCGCTTTCCAAAATCGAAGAGTCGGCCTCTTCCTGGGATTTGAAAAGCTCACCGAACTTTCCGCCCAGCTTCTCCAGGGCCCCGACAATTTCCCTTTCCGTCGCGGCGGCCGCTTCGTTGATTCCCTCTTCTTTTCCGGACGCAAAGGCTTCCTCGCGGGCGGCCTTCATTTCCTCTTCGCTGAAAGTGGGTACGATCACTTCCGGCTCGGCCTCTTCGACTTCCTCCTCGATTTCCTCCTCATCAAGCTCTTCTTCCTCGTCGAAGGATCTATCAAAAAGAAATTTTCTGACCGCGCTCATCGGCGACGGGTCCTCTCTGTCATTAGTGTTTTGAGTATCGGTATTCACGGATTCTTCGCCTGTTTTTGCCGTTTTTCAATGGTTTAGATCAATAAACGAGTTCGCCTTCCTCTTCGGAGGTGGTGATGACGATCTCGCCGGCGTCGGCCAGCGCCTTGGCGGCGGTGA
>CAZVFL010000025.1:0-30236 GCA_964626025.1 uncultured Thalassospiraceae bacterium | reverse complement strand
GCGGTCGAAAACCAACCCTTTCAAAGAAACCTGAAAGAAAGATTCCTATATCCCAAGACCTGTGTATAGACTGAGGCTTCGTTCCCGCCACCAACGGGGATGTTTTTGCCTCGGGGGTGATGGTTTTGAAAGGGTTTTGCCGTGAACCGCTTAAGCTTCCCCGCCGCCTTTATTTCAGCCTTGTTGACCGCATCGGCGGTCTACGCTGACGGCTTGCTGAGCGCGGTTTCCTTCCAGCCCCTGCCTGCCGGTTCGACGATTTTCGTGCGGCCGCTGGATAATTCCGACCACAATCTTGTTCTGCAGGAAGACTTCGAACGGGCGCTGAAGAAGAAGGGCTATAACGTTTCCAAGGACGCGACCCTGATACTCTCTTTCGAAACCCTGGATTCGGGCGGTTCCTGGAGCGGAGGGGGCCCTAACCGGTTTGTCGAATTGAGCAACAACCATGACCAGTCGGGCGTTAACGCGCCGAGGGTCCGCTTCAATCTTTTCAACTCGACCCGTGGCGGCATTTTGAATTCGGCGCGCAAGGAAAAAACCCGGACGGTAACGCCAAGCCGTTTCCAGATTGACGTCACCCTCGACGACAAAACCAACGGCAAGCGCCTTTGGCAGGGTTGGAGCAGCGCCGATATCGGCCTCCGCAACAACCGCGCCATGACCCGGGTGATGATTCCGGTGATCGTCGACGGCCTCGGCAAAACCGTTAAGCAGAAGTCTTTCCCGCTGCAATAACCCCCCTGCAATAATCAACGACCCCCGAGGGACCGTCCGCATGGCCGTTCAACCGTCATGCCCCGACGTTGTGCCCTGACGTCTTGTCCCAATATCATTTCGATATTTCTAGAAATACAGTTGACTATAGGAAATCCGGGGGTTACAAGTCCCCCAATGAACGAGGATACTGCGGCAAAATGCTTGGCCGAACTGGGCAGCCCGACCCGGTTGGCCGTATTCCGGTTGCTGGTCCGGGCCGGACCCGGCGGCATGATGGTCGGCGACATTCAACGCCGGCTTGCAATTCCTGCTTCCACCCTTTCGCACCATATCGCGCGGCTGACCTGGGCCGGGTTGGTTGAACAGCGCCGCCAGGGCCGGAAGCTTCTCTGCTTTAACCGTCACGATGTGATGGACGGCTTGGTGATGTTTCTGACCGCGGAATGCTGTGTCGGTTTCGACGATAAGAAATCCGGCCAGCCGGCGGCCTGACCGATGACCGGCGAAACCCCGACACGCGCGCTTAGGCGGATTTTCGGATTCCCTGCCAGATTTTCCCCCGTTTCCCTGTTGAACCGGGCCGATCCCGTGGTGTTGGCGATGGTGGCTCTTTTCGGGGCAATTTTGCTGCTGGCCCCGGCGCAGGTCCCTGAAAGTCTGAAATTCACCGGCCTTTCCCTGGTGCAGATCTCGCCCTTCCTGGTGCTATCCGTCGCCATGGCCGCGGCGGCCAAGGCGACCGGGTCGGAAAAACTGATCGCCCGCGTGTTTTCCGGCAATCCCATGAGGATGGTCGTTTTGGCGGCAGCCTTCGGTAGCCTGTCGCCGTTCTGTTCGTGCGGGGTCATCCCCATCGTCGCCGGCCTGCTGGCCGCCGGCGTGCCGCTGGCCCCGGTCATGGCGTTCTGGATTTCATCGCCGCTGATGGATCCTGAAATGTTCATCCTCAGCACCGCCAAGCTTGGCCTTCACTTCACCCTCGGCAAGACGCTGGCCGCTTTCGGGCTGGGCTTGCTGGGCGGCTTTGCCACCCTGGCAGCGCTTCATGCCGGCTTTTTCCGCAATCCGCTGTCCAGCAGCATCGGCGAATTTTGCGGCGGTTCGGGTACGGCGGATTCAAAAAAGGGCAAGGACGGCGTTCTCTGGCCTTTCTGGCGGGAACCGGAACGCCGCCGGCAGTTCCGCATGGCCTTGGCTGAAACCGGCTGGTTCCTGGGCAAGTGGCTGACCCTGGCGTTCGTCATTGAAAGCCTGATGGTCGCCTATATCCCCGCGGAGATAATCGTCGAATGGTTGGGCGGCGGCGCCTGGTGGACCATTCCCGCCGCCGTTATGGTCGGGGTGCCCGCCTATATGAACGGTTTCGCCGCCATTCCGCTGATGGAAGGGCTGATCGACCTGGGCATGGCCAAAGGCGCTGCCATGGCCTTCATGGTCGGCGGCGGCGTGACCTCTATTCCGGCGGCGGTGGCGGTTTTCGCCCTGGTCCGGCGGCAAGTGTTCGTGTGGTACGTGACCTTGGCGTTGACCGGCTCCATGGCCGCCGGGTTCCTGTATCAACTGTCCGTTTCCGGCTAAACCGGCCCCGGCGCGGGCAGGTCTGGCGCGTCCCTTGCGGTTCTGCTAATTTTCGGTTCAGGGGCTGTGGTGGGAACCCGCCACGGCCCCGTATAGTGTGAAATTGGCGCTTATCCAGATTGCACCCGACGATGACCGACAAAGCAGACAAGGCCCTTTTGCCGGCCGGCATGTCAGACGTTCTGGCGCCCGACGCCGGGTTCGAGGCGGCGGTTCTGGGGCAGCTTCTGGCGTGGTTTGCCGGGTACGGCTATGACCGGGTGGAGCCCCCCTTGATCGAGTTCGAGGAAGCCTTGCTGACCGGCATCGGCGCCGGGCTGACCGAACAGACCTTCCGCGTGATGGACCCGGAATCGCAAAGGATGATGGGGGTGCGCGCCGACATGACGCCGCAGGTGGCCCGCATCGCCGCCGCCCGTCTGGCCAAGTCGCCGCGTCCGCTGCGCCTTAGCTATGCCGGGCAGGTGCTCAGGGTCAAGGGATCGCAACTCAGGCCCGAGCGTCAGTTCACGCAAGTCGGCGCGGAATTGATCGGCGCCGCCGAACCGGCGGCCGACGCCGAAGTCGTCGTCATGGCGGCGGGCGCGTTGGCCGATCTTGGCGTCCAGGACTTGTCCTGCGATCTTGGTCTGCCGACGCTGGTCCGGGCCGTTTGCGGGGAGGCCAAAAAAAATGCCGCCAAAACCCCCGAAATAGAGACGCGGCTCAGCCGGGCGCTCGAAGCCAAGGATGCCGCCGCCGTCGCCGGTCTCGGTGGTGAATTGGGCAAGGACGTCGCCAAAAATCTTTCGGCCATGTTGGCGGCCGCCGGGCCGGCGGATGAAACCCTCGATGCTCTGGACGGCCTTGGCCTCAAGGGCGACGCCGCCGCCGGAAAAGACCTTTTGGCCGACGTGGTCGGCCGGGTCCGGGCCGACCGTCCGGACCTGACCCTGACCATAGACCCGGTGGAAAACCGGGGGTTCGAATACCACACCGGTGTCACCTTCACGTTTTTCGCCAAAGGCGTGCGCGGCGAGCTAGGCAACGGCGGACGTTACATCGCCAGTGGAGAGGACGGCGGCGGAGAACCGGCAACCGGGTTCACCCTGTTCATGGATACCGTTTTGCGCGCATTGCCACCGCCCGAGCCGGCGCCCAGGATTTACTTGCCGGCAGGCACCGGAGCAGAGCAAGCGGCGGACCTTCGCAGCCAGGGATGGGTTGCCGTTGCCGGCCTGGAAGACGGCGCCGATGCCAAAGCCGAGGCGAAACGGCTGGGTTGCCGTCACTTGCTCGTGGGCGGCAAAATCATAGAAACCGGAAAAAAGAAAAAGGAATAGAACACCATGGCCAATGTGGTGGTCATCGGGTCGCAATGGGGCGACGAGGGCAAGGGAAAAATCGTCGATTGGCTGTCGGAACGGGCCGATGTCGTGGTCCGCTTCCAGGGCGGCCATAACGCCGGGCACACGTTGGTCATCGACGGCGTCACCTACAAGTTGAGCCTGCTGCCGTCGGGCGTTGTGCGTCCGGGTAAATTGTCGATCATCGGCAACGGCGTCGCCCTCGACCCCTGGGCATTTCTGGACGAGGTTGAAACCGTCCGCGGCCAGGGCGTCGAGGTAACGCCGGAAAACGTCCGTATCTCCGAAAGCGCGGTGCTGATCCTGCCCCTGCACCGTGAACTCGACCAGCTCCGGGAAAAGGCCCTGGGCGACAGGAAAATCGGCACCACCGGCCGCGGCATCGGACCGGCCTACGAGGACAAGACCGCGCGCCGGGCTATCCGCGTCGGCGATCTGGCTGATCCGGAGGTTCTCTCGGAACGGATCGGGGCGCTGTTGCACCATCACGACGCGCTCCGGCGCGGCCTCGGGGAGCCGGAGATCGACGCCGAAGCCTTGAAGGCGGCACTTGAAGAGGTGGCGCCCCAAATCCTGCCTTACGCCGGCGTCGTCTGGCAGACGTTGGATGCCGCCCGGCGGGATGGCAAGCGCATCCTGTTCGAAGGCGCCCAAGGCACCATGCTCGACGTCGATCATGGGACCTATCCGTTCGTCACCTCGTCCAACACGGTCGCCGGCGAGGCCGCCGTGGGATCAGGCCAAGGCCCGGGCGCCATAGATTACGTGCTCGGCATTGCCAAGGCCTATACCACCCGGGTCGGCAGCGGGCCGTTTCCGACCGAGCTTGATAACGAGGTCGGGCAACAGCTCGGCGAACGGGGAAACGAGTTCGGCACCGTCACCGGCCGTCCCCGGCGTTGCGGCTGGTTCGACGGGGTGTTGGTCCGTCAGGCCGTGAAGATCAACGGCATCAACGGCATCGCCTTGACCAAGCTGGACGTGCTGGATGGGATGGAGGAACTCCGGGTTTGCACCGGATACCGCATCGACGGCGAGGAACTCGACCACCTGCCCGCCTCGTCGGCTCGCCAAACCCGGGTCGAGCCCGTTTTCGAGGTCATGGAAGGGTGGTCGGAAAGCACCCGGGGGGCGCGTTCCTGGGCCGATCTGCCGGCAACGACGGTCAAATACATTCGCCGAATCGAAGAAATCATCGACGCGCCGGTGGCGCTTTTATCCACCAGCCCGGAACGCGACGACGTGGTCCTGGTTCAGGATCCCTTCGCCGATTAAGCCGGCATTATCCCTTTGTTTTCTCTTGCCCAAGAGGGTTTGAAAACTTTACTTGTTTTTCAATGGGTTGGCGTCTAGAATCCGGACCGTGACCGGCATAACGCCGGATGGGAATCGACATTATGGCAGAAGCGCCTATTGAAAACGAGGCCGGGCAGGACATGCCCCCCCTCGACGCCTTGCCCGATCTGGAATCGGAATCACCCTCCGAAGCGGAACCCGCACCGCCACCCGCCGAGGCAGGCAGTGGGCTGGTTTTGCTTCACGACCGATATTCGATTGATACCGCCGCCCCGATCCCCGAGTTGGATACGCCGTCCGCCAAGGCCTATAAGGTGGAAGACCGCCGGGACCTGGGGCGCGCGCTGTTCAGCCTTGTCTGCACGCCGGGCTTGCCGACGCGCATCGATGTCATGGACGAACTCAAGGACATGGATCTTAAAGGGCTCTTGCCCTTGGTCGAATGGGACAAGGTGGACTGGCCGTTGCTGGGCCAGCGCTCGATGATTGTCATCTATGAACAGCCTTTGGGCGGGCGCGTTTTGGCCGCCATGGAAGCCGGCTTCTTCAAGCCAAACGAATACGAATTCCCCCGCCGCATCATGGATCCCCTGGTCAACGGCCTGAAGAACGTAGCGGCGCTTAACATTCCTCACCGGTCGATCCGGCCCGACAATGTGTTCTTCATGGACAAGGACATGCAGGTGGTGGTGCTGGGCGATTGTGTGACGGTACCGCCCGGCTTCGACCAACCGCCGCTGTTTGAGCCCATTGACCGGAGCATGGCGCAACCTGGCGGGCGCGGTCTGGGGGGGTTGCCCGAAGATATGTATGCCTTGGGAGCGACTTTTGTGGTGTTGATGTTGGGGTACAACCCGAACGTCAATATAAGCGAAGAAAACATGCTGTTTGCCAAGATGGAACAGGGCAGCTATGCCGCCATTTGCAGCGAAGCCCGCCTTCCCGTCGCGCTTCTGGAAGCGCTCCGCGGCATGTTGAACGATTCCATCGAGGATCGCTGGATGCTGGAGGAATTGACGGGCTGGCTCAGCGGCCAAAAGCCGCCGCCGTTGAAACAGGTTCCCGTGATCAAGTCGGATTTTTCTTACTTATTTGAAGGCCACAATCACCTCTCGCCCCGTACGCTGGCCCGCTATCTTTCGCGGCACCGGGAAACGGCAATGCAGGCTATAAAAGACGACGCGCTGGTTGGCTGGCTGAGGAAAGGCGTGGGAGAAGCAGGCCGCGCCGACGGCGTGAGGGCGGCAATCGAAACGGCGGCGCTTCATAAAGACGAACCGCAAGGCTCTGACGAGTACGTCATTTCCAAGGTCTGCATGGCCTTGGATCCACAGGCCCCTATTCGATACAAGGGTCTCGCGTTCATGCCGGATGGATTTGGGCCGGCCATGGCCGTCGAGCTTCTGCGCCATGGCGACGCGACAGTGGCGACGGAGGTTTTGGATTATGAAATTCCGTTAAACTGGTACGCGGTTCAAAAGACAGTTTTTGCCGGCGCTTCGATCCAGCAGGTCGAGTATGCCCAGTTAAGGGGACACCTGAGCGTCGGTGGCATGGGTTACGGGTATGAACGGTGCCTTTATGAACTCAACCCGTCGCTCCCTTGCCAAAGCGAAATCATCATCAAGGATTACGCTTACCATATCGATGATCTGCTGCCTGCCCTGGACGCCGCGGCCAGCCGGGTCGACACCAAAACCAAGCCTATGGACAGACACATCGCGGGCTTCATAGCGGCGCGTTTCGACGAGGATATCCTTCCCCACCTGAAGGCGCTGGCCGCGCCCAACGAGGAAACCGCCGCCATCGGCATGTTGAGCCTGCTTGCCTTTCTGCAATGGAAGCTCCGGGTTCCCTCCTTGTTCGGTCTTTCCAGTTGGGTGGGTGGCCTTCTGGGCCCGGCCATCGGCACTTATCACAGCCGCACCACGCGACGCGAAATCGAGAAGGAAATTCCCCGGCTTGTGCGAAAGGGCAGCTTGCCGGAACTTTTTGACCTGATCGATAACGCCGAAAACCGGAGAATCGATGCCCAAGGCTACGAGACGGCCTGCGCCGAATACGCCGACGCCGAGGTTGAGATCCGGGACATCGAAGGGTCCGGCATGGAATTGCAGACGAAGGCCGAGAACACCGCCAAACAGGCCGCCGCGGTGCTTTCGATCATCATCTCCATGATCGTCATCTCCATCCTTTTCATCGCGGAAATGCTTTAGACATCATCAAAATTCAACCAGAGACATAACCCATGGCGACACCTCCAATCCCCGATCGGGATAAAACGAAAACCGAAATTCCGTCGATCCCCGTAGCCAAGACTCCTCGGGCCGCGCCTGCCCCTGGTCAGGCGGTGCCCGGGCAAAGGCTTAGCCGGTTTATCTGGTTTATCCTGATTTCCATTGCCATGGTCATTCTTTCGCCGCCCACGATGATGCTGTTGTTTTTCGGCCTGCTGCCTTCGTTTGTGGCCGTGATCATCGACCGCACGGAGGGGAAGTACGCGATGTTCTGCGTTCTCGGAATGAATTTTTCCGGCGTCTTTCCTTATCTCACTGATGTCTGGTTCGATGACCACACCATTGATGCCGCGGTGCGCATCATGACCGACCCCTTCGACTTGATGGTCATTTACGGGGCCGCGGCCTTTGGATGGCTGATTTACGTGGCCGTCCCGCCGTTCATTCTTACCTTTATTTCGGTCATGTCGGAACGGCGCGTCACCACGCTCCGCGACAACCAAAGCAAAATCATCGAGGAGTGGGGCGACAGCGTCGCCAGTGTCCTGGAAACCGCGGACCAGGAACCCGCGGCCGAAACCGGCGCCGCGCCGTCTCCCTAACAGAACCTCCCAAAGGGCTTGCCCAGGGGTTGACGTTAAAAAAGGCCGGGTCCCCGAAATAGGAACCCGGCTGAAGTATCTCTCTCACACGATTTGCCGGACCGGGAGAACCGCTAAACAGGCGTCAGCCGTTTATGTGCTGTTCGATCACGGCATTTTTCACCGATTTCTGAATCTTTTCGAAAGCCCGGACTTCAATCTGGCGGATACGTTCACGGGATATCCCGTACCGTTCGCTCAGATCCTGCAGCGTCGCCGGCGCCTCTGAGAGACGGCGCTCCGACAGGATATGGCGCTCGCGCGCGGATAAACCACTGAGCGCCGTGGCCAGAAGCCGGCGGCGGCTGCCCAGTTCCTGGTTTTCAGCAAGGACCGCCTCCTGGTTTTCGCGGGCCTCAACCAGCCAGTCCTGCCATTCCCCTTCGCCTTCTTCACGGAGCGGCGCATTCAGGGACTGGTCGGGTCCGGTCAAGCGGCGGTTCATATTGATGACTTCGGTCTCCGGCACCTTAAGCCGATCGGCGATGGTGGTGACGTTATCGGGGTGCATGTCACCGTCCTCAAGCGCCTTGATCTCGCCCTTCAGCTTGCGGAGGTTGAAGAACAGCTTTTTTTGCGCCGCCGTGGTGCCCATTTTGACCAATGACCAGGAATGAAGGATGTACTCCTGAATGGCGGCCCGGATCCACCACATGGCATAGGTGGATAGGCGGAATCCACGCTCCGGGTCGAAGCGCCTGAGCGCCTGCATCATGCCGACATTGCCTTCGCTAATCAGCTCGCCCAACGGCAAGCCGTATCCCCGGTATCCCTTGGCGATTTTGGCGACCAGGCGAAGATGGCTGGTGACCAAAAGATCGGCCGCCTCGGTGTCTTCGTCGTCGCGCCAGCGTTTGGCCAGCAGGCGCTCCTCCTCCAACTCAAGCATCGGGTATTTACGGATGCGTTGAAGATACCGGGACAGGTTACGTTCCGGCGAGATTTCCATAGTGTAAGCGGCCGGCCCCATCAGCTCGTCTCTCTTTATCTCTCCTTGGTCGTCGTCCCCGTTTACCGGGTGACAGGTGAGAGAATCCTACAATACCTAATCAAAAAGCTCAAGTATCTGAAAGAGACGGGGGGATTGAGAGCGCGTCGAGTACTCTATTGAAATAACTAGGTAATTCAGATTCCAGTTTAATTTTAACCCCATGGGACGGATGGTTAAAAGCCAATGAAAAAGCGTGTAATACTTGGTGATCAAGGGCCTTTAATATTTGCCTTACGGTTTCCGGCCTGTCCTTCAGCCTGCCTTTCTGACCGCCGCCGTAAATAGGGTCGCCGATAACCGGATGGCCCAGTTCCGCCATGTGCACGCGAATCTGGTGCGTCCGGCCCGTCGTCAGCCGGCACTCTACCAGGCTGGCAGCGACGCCCAGGGGTTGCAGCACCCGGTAGTGGGTCAAGGCATGCTTGCCGCCCTTTTTGACCACCGCCATCTTTTTGCGGTTGGCGGGGTTGCGCCCGATGGCGCCTTCGATAACGCCTTCACGCGGGCTGGGTATGCCCCAGACCAGGGCTTTGTAGCGGCGTTCCAGTTTCCGAGCCTCTAGCTGCCGGGCCAGGTGGCGATGAGCGGCATCGTTTTTGGCGGCGATCATCAGGCCGCTGGTGCCCTTGTCCAGGCGGTGCACGATGCCCGGCCGGGTGACGCCGCCGATGCCCGAGAGACTCCGGCCGCAATGGGCCAGAAGTGCATTGACCAGCGTTCCGTCCGGGTGTCCCGCCGCCGGATGCACCACCAGACCGGCGGGCTTGTCGATGACGATCAAATCGTCGTCCTCCAGAACCACGCTGAGCGGAATCGCCTCAGGCCGGGGCGTTGCCGGTTTGGCCGCCGGCACGTCCAGGACATAGACCTCGCCCGCCTTGACCTTGGCCGATACGGTCCTGACCATATGGGCGCCGTCCCGGGCGACCTGGCCGGCCACGATCAGGCCCTGGAGGCGGCTTCGGGAAAACGCCGGAAACGATTCGGCGAGAAACCGGTCGAGGCGGAGCCGGGCCTTGTTTTCGGGCACGGTGACGGTATATGTGGTGGCCTTGCTCACGCGGCAAATCCTTGTTTGAACCCAACGACGGGGACTTAAGAGAATACCATGCAATTGCTGAAGAGCCTCGTTATCGGCTTGGGCGTTTTGATTTTGCTGGGTCTAACGCTGTTGACCTACGGCTTCATCCAAAAGGTTGGCGATCCGCAGTCCGAAACCGATCTTTCCGCCCTGAAACCGTTCGGGACCCTTGACCTGCGCCTACCCGAAGGCTGCGCCATAATCGGAGTCAGTCCGGAGGATGGGCTTGTCTACCTGACCATCGGCCCCAATGGGCCGTGCAACCGCGTCATCGTCGTCGATACCGTCCGGGGCCGCGTCCTCGGCGCGTTTAAGCCCGGCCCGTGATCCGGATTGGGTCAAATCTTCTTGCCGAAATCACCGGCGCCGCCGAGCGCGCCGACCCCGAAGAATGCTGCGGGTTGCTGGTCGGCCGCGGGAACGAGGCCGGCGATGTCCTTGTCACCCGCCTCGCACCCAGCCCCAACGTCGCCGAGGGAGACCGGCGAAAAAGCTTTCTTGTCGATGCAAAGGTTCAATTCGACCTGATGCGCGAACTCGGCGACGGGCCGGAACGCATTGTCGGCAACTACCATTCACACCCGGGCACCCCGGCCCGGCCTTCCGAGCACGACCGTAAATCGGTTTATTACCCGGACCATGTTTGGGTCATCGTCGCCGTCGAGGACGGACTCGCCGGCGAGATCGCGGCCTATGTGTTTGACCCCGATGATGATAATTTCCGCGAGGTCGGCCTGGCCGAACCGGACGAGGCTTAAGGACAGGAGAAAAAAGTGAACTTCGCTTCCGACAACGTCACCGGCGCGGCGCCGGAAATCCTCGCCGCCCTCGGGGCCGGCAATACCGGTGCGTTGATGCCCTATGGCAACGACGACGTCACCCGCGCCGCCGAGGTCAAGGTGGCAGGCGTCTTCGAAACCGACGCGCAAGTATTCTTCGTCGCCACCGGCACCGCGGCCAACGCGCTGGCGCTGTCGGCGGTGACGCCGCCCTGGGGCGCGGTCTTCTGCCACGCTGGCGCGCACCTGAACGACACCGAATGCGCGGCGCCCGAGTTCTATTCCGGCGGCGCCAAGGTGGTGACGCTGGCGGGCGGCGGCGGCAAGTTCACCGCAGAGGCACTAGAAGCCGCCATCGCCGGCGCCGAGGTCGGCAACGTCCATCACGTGCAACCGGCGGCGGTTTCCATTACCCAGGCGACCGAGGCCGGCACCCTTTACGCCGTGGATGAAATCGCCGCCATCTCCAAGGTCTCGCGCTCGAACGGGCTGAAGCTGCACATGGACGGCGCGCGGTTTTCCAATGCCGTGGCGGCACTAGGCTGTTCAGCGGCCGACGTCACCTGGAAGGCCGGCGTTGACATGCTCAGCTTCGGCGCCACCAAGAACGGGGCGCTGGCCGCCGAGGCGGTGGTGATTTTCGACCAGGACCTGGCCCAGGATTTTGCTTATAGGCGCAAACGGGGCGGCCACCTGTTTTCCAAGATGCGGCTTTTGGCGGTACAGTTCGACGCCTATGTGACCGACGATCTGTGGCTTAAAAATGCAACCCACGCCAACGCCATGGCGGCGCGCATGGCCGACGGTTTGAAAGACATTCCCGGCGTCGAACTTTCCAACCCCGCCCAGGCCAACATCCTGTTCCCCCGCCTGCCCGCCGCCGTTATCGAGAGACTGAAATCAGACGGCTTTCTGTTTTACGAGCGCGGCGGCGAAAATACCATTCGCCTGGTCTTCGCCTTCTCCACCACCGAGGAAGACGTCGACGGCTTTATCGCGGCGGCCAAGAAACACGCCGGCGCCTGAGGGGCTTGCCGCCAGGCCGGCGTTGGGTAAGACTTACCCCCAAGGCCCCCGACGTCCCCTTCGTCTAGCGGTCCAGGACATCGGCCTCTCACGCCGAAAACACGGGTTCGATTCCCGTAGGGGACGCCAATTCTTTCAAGGGGTTAGGCGGCGATTTCGGCTTTAAGACTTTTTTTGGGGTTGGTTGTATTAACCTCCATCCCAACGTATTGTATGGTACTCCCACCCCAACATAGATGTCTGAAATAGCCATGGCTTTTGAAAAAGACCATTACGACGTCGTGCTGGTTCAGCCGCCCGCCGAAAACATCCGCGAACAATGGGACAAGCCCGATTTTCCGGCCATCGGCATCGGCTATATCGGGGCCTACCTGGAAAAAGACGCGGGCATCACGGCGGCAGCGGTGGACGCGCGCCTGGCGCGCCTGAGCATGGACGAAACGGTGGAACGGATCGTTCGGCTTCGCCCTCGCGTCATCGGCATCAGCGCCATGACCCACATGATCGACGGCGCCGCCGTCATGGCGGAGCGAATCAAGGCCGAGCTTCCCGACGCCCGGGCGGTGCTCGGCGGGTTTCACGGCAGCTTCCTGCCGGAGCGCACCAAGCGGGAATACCCGGTCTTCGACTACATCGTCGTCGGCGAAGGGGAAATGGCCTTTTCGGCGCTGGTTCAAAGGCTGCTGGCCGGTGACAGCCCCGAGGGCATCAGCGGCCTTTGTTACGAGGCCGGCGGCGAGATCGTCACCTTCGGCCGCGGCGAAGTGCCCGAGACCCTGGATGAACTGGGCGAACCGGCCTGGCACCTTTTCGACCCGGAAGCACTCGCCGAACATTGCCGGGTCATTCCGGTGATGTCGCAACGGGGTTGCCCGTTTTTCTGCAATTTCTGCAGCCGGCCCTATGGCCGCACCCTCCGCTTGCGCACGCCCCGGCTGGTGGTCGACGAAATCGAGCGCAACTGCCGCCGTTACGGCGCCGCCTATGTCGATTTTTTCGACGAAACCTTCACCGTCAACAAACCCCATACCGCCGGCATTTGCCAAGGGCTTATCGACCGGGGATTGGGGGAAAACCCTTCGATGGAAATGCATGGCCCACGCCAACACCGTCGACCTCGAACTTTCCCATCTGATGAAAAAGGCCGGCTGCGACCTGATCGGCTTCGGCGTCGAGACGGGGAACGAGGAAATCATGAAGCAAATGCAAAAAGGCGTGACCAAGGAACGGACCATGGCCGCCCGGGGATACTTCAAGGAAGCGGGCATCCCGACGCAGGCGTTTTTCCTGATGGGGCACCCTTTCGAGACCAAAAAGAGCCTTTTCGACACGCTTCGGTTCGCGGTCCGCATGAATGCCGAGGAAACGGCCATCGGCATCATGGTCCCCTATCCCGGGACCGAAATTTGGGAAATGGCGACAAAGGGCGAGGGCGGCTACAAGAAACTGTCGGGCAACTGGCGCGATTTCAACAAGCAGCTCGGCAACGCCGTGGAACTTGAGAACGTCTCCCGCCGGCAGCTTGAATTTTTCCAGATTGCGACCTATATCCTGATCTTCGTCCTCAACTTCCGGGCCGGCGATCTGGTTCGGATGGCCCGGAAGCATTGGCGGCTGGCGCTGACCATACTGTGGAAGGTTATGGCGCCCAGGCGCTTTTCGCCGGTGGGCGGCCCCGGCGCCGGCTGACGTTGCCGCCGGCACCCAACACCAGCCGGACGCGAATCACCCTATAACGGCTCCGTGGCAGTTGCTATCATGGTCTCACCGGCAACGGCAAAACCGATGAGGATCCAGCTCATGTTCTACAAGACCGACGGCCCGCACGGGCTTCCCCTTAATCCCTTTTTGAGCTGCATCGTGCCCCGGCCCATCGGCTGGGTTTCGACCCTCAGCCCCGAGGGCGTGGTCAACCTGGCGCCCTACAGCTTCTTCAACGGCGTTGCCGGCAACCCGCCGATGGTGATGTTCGCCACCAACGGCAAGCAACCCCATGGCCCCAAGGACAGCGTCGCCAACGCCGAGGCCACCGGCGAGTTCGTCTGCAACATGGCGACCTGGGAGCTCCGCGACCAGATGAACCAGACCAGCGCCCCGGCGCCGCCTGAGACGGATGAGTTCGAGCTGGCCGGGCTGGAGACGGAACCCTCGGAACTGGTCACGCCCCCCCGGGTCAAGGAATCGCCGGTGCACCTGGAATGCCTCTATCACGCGACCTTGGAATTGCCGAGCGAGAGGGAGGGTGCACGCAACGCCATCTGCGTCGGTCGGGTCGTCGGCGTCCATATCCGCGACGAGTTCCTGACCGATGGCAAGGTCGATATCGCCCGCATCAAGCCCCTGGCCCGGCTCGGGTACCGGGACTACACGGCGGTCGAAACGATCATCACCATGGCCCGGCCGGGGTAAGGCCAAGCCAGACGCCCGGCGGCCAAGCCACATCCCCCTTCCCTTCGCCCCCCCAGTGTTGGACAATTAAAGTGATGAACGAGCCGATCCCCGAAATCCGCCCCGACCTGCAGCCCGACCCGGCCAAGGTTTCCTTCGACCTGGACCGGGTTCTGGCGTCGGTGGTTTCCATCCGCACCGAGATCCCGGACGACGCCTTCACCGCCGGGACGCTGGGCACCGAGCGGCAGGGTCACGGCATCGTCATCCGCGACGGCGGCCTGGTGTTGACCATCGGCTACCTGGTCGTCGAAGCGGAATCGCTGTGGATGATGGATGCCTCGGGGCGCGCCATCGCCGGACACGTTCTCGGCTACGACCAGGAAACCGGTTTCGGCCTGGTGCAAGCGCTGGACCCCACCGGATTGATGCCCGTGGAAATCGGACGTTCCGGCGACCTCAGCGAAGGCGAGCCGGTTATTTTCGCCGGCGCCGGCGGCCGCACCCGGGCCCTGAACACCAGTGTCGTCTCGATCCGCGAGTTCGCCGGTTACTGGGAATACCTGTTGGACGAAGCTATCTTCACCTCGCCGCCGCATCCGTTTTGGGGCGGCGGGGCGCTGATCGGGACCGACGGCACGCTTCGCGGCATCGGTTCGCTGTTCATCCAGGAAGCGGCCTCAAGCGAACAACCCCAGGACGGAAACATGGTGGTGCCCATTGATTTACTGGAACCGATCCTCGACGACCTGGCGTCAACGGGCCGCGCCAACAGGCCCAGGCGCCCGTGGCTGGGCCTGTTCACCGCCGAAGCCGTCGGCAAGGTCGTCGTCGCCGGGCTGTGGAGCGGCGGCCCGGCCGAGCAGGCCGGCATCGAGATCGGCGACCTGGTGCTGGAAGTGGACAACACCCCCGTTACCGGCATGGCCAACATGCTTCGCCATATCTGGTCGCTGGGCGAAGCCGGCATCGAGGTGCCGCTGATTGTTTTCCGCGACCGCAGCGTCATGGAAATCCAGGTGACCTCGGCCAGCCGTTCGGACTATTACAAGGTGCCCAGGCTGCACTAGGGATCAACGAATGCGGCGGTTTTGACAGGCAAGGAAATGACCGAAGGGACGATGTTTATCGTGCCGGGCATGTTCGTCCGCCACCCGACGGAACACCGGCTCGGCCTCGGGCGGGTGCAGACGGTCGTCGGCTCGAAGATCACCGTCAATTTCGAGAACGCTGGCAAGATCATCATCAACGCCGACGCCATTGACCTTCAGATCGTCGAGCCGGGGGACTGAGAAAACCGCCGGAAGGGCCGGATCAGCCCTTCGCCAGCTCGTCTTCCAGAATCTTCCTCAGATGGTCGGGGATCGGCACGGTTTTGCTGGATTTGGTATCGAAGAAGACGTTGACGCTGCCGGCGGTGGCGACATTTTCCGAATCCTTGAACAGGCCGTAGCTGGTAGTGATGGACTTGTTGCCGATGCGGATCAACCGGGCGCCGATGTCGACGGTGCCGGGAAAATGCATTTCGCGGCGGAAATTGATGTTGACGTTGACCAGGATATAGTCGATGCCGCCATTCCCCCCGGATTTCAGCAAGGCGTCAACGAAGGCGACCCGCGCCTGTTCCACGTAGGCCGCGTAAGCGACGTTGTTGATGTGGCCCATGCTGTCCTCGTCGGAAAACCGAAGGCTGACCCGGGTCCAATGGCGGAAAGTCCCGGCGTCGGTCAGGTCCGGAGCCGCGTTCGCGTCTTTGTCGTTCCCGGTCATATGATCTCGCGGCCCCTGAGCTCGGCGATCTCTTCCGCCCCGAACCCGAATTCGGCCAGCACCTCGTCCGTATGCTGGCCGCGATTGGGCGTGGGCATGCCGGTTTGCGGCTTATGGCGGCTCATTTTCAGCGCCTGGCCAAGGACGTTGAACTTGCCCAGGTCCGGGTGGTCTACGGGATGTTCCATGCCGACGTGCTTGACCTGCGGGTCGTCGAACACCTCGTCGATGGAATAGATGGGCCCGCAAGGAATGCCCGCTTCGTTCATCAACTCGATCCATTCGGCGCTGGTTTTCGTGACCGTGCGTTTTTCGATTTCGGCGTTGATGGCGTCGCGGTTTTTCGAGCGATCTTTGCCGGTGGCGAAATCCGGGTTCTCCGCCAAGTCGGCGGCATCCAATACCTGGCACAGGCGCCCCCAGATAACGTCGCCAGTGGCGGCGATGTTGATGTGCCCATCGGACGTCTTGAAGACGCCGGTGGGGATGGACGTCGGGTGGTTGTTGCCGGCCTGGGGGGGGACTTCACCCTTGACCAGCCAGCGCGCCGCCTGGAAGTCCAGCATCGCGATCTGCGATTCCAACAAGGAGGTGTGGACCCATTGGCCCTCGCCTGTTTCCTCGCGCTCCAACAGCGCGATCAGAATGCCAATCGCCGCATAAAGGCCGGCGGTGAGATCGGCGACGGGAATGCCGGCGCGGACCGGCCCCTGTCCCGGAAGGCCGGTGATCGACATTAGCCCCCCCATGCCCTGGGCGATCTGGTCGAAGCCGGGGCGCTGGGCGTACGGGCCGTCCTGGCCGAAGCCGGAAATACTGGCCAGTACGATGCCGGGATTGACCTTTTTCAGGCTTTCGTAATCGACGCCGAGGCGGTTTTTAACGTCGGGCCGGAAGTTCTCCACCACCACGTCGGCTTTTTCAAGAAGACGCATGAAAACGTCCAGGCCCGCCGGGTCTTTCAAATTAAGGGTCATGCCCCGTTTGTTGCGGTGAATGTTCTGGAAGTCCGGCCCGTCGCGATCGCCACCCATGCCCTTGGCCGGGTCTATTTTCTCCGGCGCTTCAATCTTAATGACATTGGCGCCCCAATCGGCGAGTTGCCGCACCGCCGTCGGCCCGGACCGCACACGGGTGACGTCAAGGACGGTAAAGCGCGATAGGGGTCCGGTTCGCTCGGTCATTGTTGTTGCGGTCTTGCTCAGGCACCTTCGGCCATCCAGCCGCGGATGACTTCGAGCGCGCGCTCGGGGAATTCCTCGGCCAGTTTCTGGACTTTCTTGAGGAGAGACTTTTCAACCCGTTCTTCGACGCGGTCGAAATCGAGGATCGTCGGGCTGAAACGGCTGTTTTCATCCACGGCCCCATTGACTGCTTTCCCCGCGGGCTGGGCCGCATCCATAATAGCGGGCATTTCCATACCTCCCGGACGGCGGCCGGGCCGGATGGGCGGCCATCGCTACCGTCATGGATGTAATTTTACCACGAAGGAGAATGCGAGTCACCGCGCCGGGGCCGGGCCACCGGCTATTCCGAGACGCCGGCCAGTTGGACTTCTTTTTCAAGGGGCCGCTGTTTGAAAAGAATGAACGTCTTGCCGTCCGATTCCAGGGTCACGGCGTAGGAACCGTCCGGTTGCGGGCCGGGAACGCGCTCCTGATAGGCGACGTATTCCCATTCGGCCTCTGTCATCATTTCAAAAAATTCGTGATTATCGGCGGTCCACAGCAACATAAACGGGACGAAGATTAGGGCAAACATTCAAGTTTTCCTCCGACCAGGGGTTTCAACCGTGTTCAGGGTGCCGGAACAGCAAGGCGAAATTTGGACAAATTCGGGGCGATTTGTTGTCCGCCGGACCGAAGGACGGACCATCCACGGGAATCGTGGATAAAAAAAACCGGGCCGTTCGTGGCCCGGTGAAGGAGAGAGTGAAGCGATTATCGAGATAATTAATACAAAATTTCCGATAAATGCGCTGTGATCGCCGTCACACCGGGCAAAAAAATTGTTTGTCGCTGAAATCCGCCACTTTTCCACCCTTTTTTTCCTCTCCCCCCGCATGGAAGGCTGGGGCCGGGCCAAAAGGGGAAAGTTCAAAGTGAAAGGTGTCCCGCCGGACAGAATGGGATATCGTCATCGTTGACCCGGAAGGGCCAGGGAGTAAATCGGGATGGCAGCCAAAGACAACCTCAGGACGGGCGGCGAAATTCTTGTCGAGAGGCTTCGGACCAACGGCGTCGACAGGGTCTTTTGCGTTCCCGGCGAAAGCTATCTCGCCGCCCTTGACGCTTTCGTGGACGTTCCAGAAATTCAACTTATCGCCTGCCGCCATGAAGGCGGCGCGGCGATGATGGCCGACGCCCACGCGCAATTGACGGGACGGCCCGGCGTCTGCTTCGTCACCCGCGGGCCCGGCGCCACCAATGCGTCCAGCGGCGTCCACGTCGCCTTCCAGGATTCGACGCCGCTGATCCTGCTGATCGGCCAGATCCCGCGCGCCCATACGGAGCGCGAGGCCTTCCAGGAAATCGACTACCGCCGCATGTTCGGAGAAATGGCCAAATGGGTGGGCCAGGTGGATGACGAATCCCGGGTCGCGGAATACGTGAACCATGCCTTTCAACTGGCCCAGGCCGGCCGGCCCGGGCCGGTGGTCCTGGCCTTACCCGAGGACATGCTTCGCGCCCGCAGTGCGCCTGCCAGGTTGGCGCCAGCGGCGGAAGTCCAAGCCCATCCAGGGGCCGATGACATGGAAACGCTGGCCGGGCTTTTGAAGAAAGCCGAAAGACCGCTGGCGATCATCGGCGGCGGCGGATGGAACGAAGAAGCCTGCCGGGATTTCCAAACCTTTGCCGAGGCGAGCGCCCTGCCGGTAGCCGTGACCTTCCGCTGCCAGGACAAGTTCGACAATACACACGCGTGCTATGCGGGAGACCTGGGTGTCGCCCCCAACCCGAAATTGGCCGAGCGCGTCCGCCAGGCCGACCTGCTTTTGGTGGTGGGCCCCCGGCTCGGCGAAATGTCGACCAGCGGCTATACCCTGATTGATATTCCGAAGCCTGCGCAAACCCTGGTCCATGTCCATCAGGGGGCGGAAGAATTGGGCCGGGTCTACCAGCCTCGGCTCGGCGTCAACGCTGGCATGAAGGCCTTTGCCCGGGCGCTCAGCGCCATGAAGCCGGTAAAGGGAAAATGGGGTGCCTGGACCAAAGCCGCCCATGACGATTACCTGGCCTGGACCGAGCCGCTGCAGATTCCCGGACCGGTACAGATGGGCGAGATCATGGCCTGGCTCAATCAACGGCTCAACGGGGACTCCATTGTCTGCAACGGCGCCGGTAATTTCTCGGTCTGGGTCAATCGGTTTTACCGTTACCGCGGATACGGCACGTTGATGGGGTCAACGAGCGGCTCCATGGGATACGGGGTTCCGGCGGCGGTGGCCGCAAAGCTGGTCTATCCGGAGCGCACCGTCGTCTCCTTTACCGGCGACGGTGATTTCCTGATGACCGGCCAGGAACTGGCGACCGCCGTCCAATACGGCGCCAATATCATCGTGGTGGTCGGCAACAACAACATGCTTGGGACCATCCGCATGCACCAGGAACAGGAATATCCCGGCCGGATTTCCGGCACCGATCTCGTCAACCCGGACTTCGCCCAACTGGCCCGAGCCTATGGCGCCTTTGGCGCGGTCGTGGAAAAAACCGAAGATTTCGCCCCCGCTTTCGAAGAAGCATTGACGTCGGAGAAGCCGGCGGTTCTGGAAATCCGTCTCGACCCCGAAGCCATCACCCCCCAGGCGACGCTTTCGGGGCTCCGTGAAGCGGCACTGAACAAGGCGAAAAATTAGACAACGGACGGCTATTGAATTGCGGAACAAGCGGCGATGATAAAGAGGTTCATAAAGTCACTCGCCCTGCTGGTCGCAGTTGCCGTGTTGGTGATCCCGGCCATCGCCTTGCTTGTTGACGACGAAACGCTTTCTTCCGCCCTGGAAGGGCTGCCTATCGCCGGCGATTACAGCGAAGCGATCCTTAAGCAAAAGCAAGGCATCAGCATCACCCTTGCCGAGCACGTCGGCGATGCCTTCAATAATCTTGAAACGCTCTATTTCGACGTCTTGGGTTTTTCCGCCCCACGCCCGGCGACAAAAGTGGTGATCGACCTGCCGCTCCCGCCGCCCCGGACGGCAACGCCCGCCAGGGCGGTGGCGCCTCCGCCGCCGCCGCCCGCCGGCGGCCTGACGCCATCCCCACCGCCATCGCCCGTGTCGGCCCCCAAACAGGTCGTCCATAAGACGCCTCCCCGGATGACCAGGGCTGACCGGCCGAAAGCGGCAGCCAAACCGGCGGCTCCCCGCAAGGTGGCCCGTCTGCCGGCGGCAAAGAAAAAGAAAAGGCCGGTCAAAAAAGATCCTACCGCCGACCAGGATCACAAGCGCGGGCTTCTTTTCTACAAGGGTATCGGTGTCGACAAGGATTTCAAAAAGGCGGGCCAATGGTTCCGGCGCGCCGCCAACAAGGGCCATGCCGGCGCCCAATACCTTTTGGGGATCATGAGTTATCTGGGCCAGGGCATGGAGCAGGATTTCGCCAAGGCGGCGTTGTGGTTCCAAAGGGCAGGCGAACAGGACCATGCAGCCGCCCAATATAATCTCGGTTTTCTTTATTACGAAGGAAAGGGCGTGGAAAAAGACAATTTGCAGGCCTTCATGTGGATCGACCGTTCCGCCAACCTGGGCGACGAAAAGGCGATCCGGGCGCGGGACACCCTGCAAAAGGCGCTGCCCAGGGAAATTTTCAATTAGCCGCCGGGAGCGCCTCTTTTTCCTGGAATCGGGCCATCAGGCACCCTTCATAAACTGAAACATAAAGACATGTTTTGTCATCTTCACGACACAAGGCTGAATTATTTTAATCTTAGTGTTTTCATTGGCTTAGCAGATTCCCCCGGTAAATGGGGAAAACCCGCTAAATTCCGCATGACCGCGGTTTTTATACCGGCTAAAAAGTCGGGGGACACTGAGTGACGGACCGCAGACGATTGCTTGTGCTTTTGGGGATCATGGCCCTCGTGGCCATGGCCGTCGCCGGGCTGTCCATGTGGTCGCTCTATCAAACGGCCTTTACCGAACAACGCGAAAAATTATCCCATCTGGTACAAAGCGAAGCGCGCACCATAGAGGTTATGGCCGATCACTTCGCCGACATGGGAAGGTCACCGGAAGAGGTGTTGTCCATCACGCTTAAACAGGTTTCGGCAATCCACCGGAATTTGAAGCCTTTCGGAAAAACCGGGGAATTGATGGTAGGCCGGCTTGAGGGGGACAAGATTAAATTTCTGCATGGCGGCACGCTTTTCAAGGAAAAGGGGGGGAAGGCCCTTCTCTCTTTCGACTCCGGTCTCGCCGTGCCCATGCGCCGGGCGCTTGAAGGACAGTCGGGTACCATCATCGGCCCCGATTACAAAGGCGCCGAAGTGTTGGCCGCCTATCAACCGGTCAGTCGCCTGAACCTCGGGATCGTCGCCAAGATCGACACGGCGGAATTGCGCCAGCCCTTCATCCGCGCCGCCGTTATCTCGAGCGCCGGCGGCGTCCTCATCATTATCTTCGGCATGGCGTTGTTCCGCCGCATCAGCTCACCCCTGGTCGAAAACCTGGAAAAGGCCGTTCAACGGTTGACCGAAGCCCAGCGGGTCGCCCGGTTGGGGAACTGGGAAAGGAACATCCAAGCCGGCCAGGGCTGGTGGTCGGACGAAACCTATCGCATCTTCGGCCTGGAACCGGAGAAGACCCCGCCTACCTTGTCGGCGTTCTACAGCGGGATCCACCCCGAGGACCGGGAAATGGTCAAATCGGCCATTGACCGCTGCATGGCCGGGAAAGAACCCTATTCCATCGAGTACCGCATCCTCAGGCCCGACGGGACACAACGGACCATATACGGCCGCGGTACCTGGCGCCCTGACGCGACGGGAAAACCTGTGCGTATCAGCGGTACGGTCCAGGACATCACCCAGCGCAAACGGGTCGAAGAGGACGTTCGCCGTCTTGCCGCGGCGATCGAAGGGCTTTCCGAGACCTTCGCCCTTTACGGCGCCGACGACCGGCTGATCATGTGCAATGAAAGATACCGCCGTCTGAACAAGGGAGTCCCGGAAGCCAACAGGCCCGGCGTTCTTTTCGAGGACCACATGCGGACGCTGGTCGAAAAGAAGCTCGTCCCAGAGGCGGTCGGGCGCGAGGAAGAGTGGATCGAAGAGCGCGTGGCCCGCCACCGGAACCCCACCGGACCTTTTGAAGTCCTCCGCCAGGACGGAATCTGGCTTTCCGTTCACGAACAGCGCATGCCCGATGGCTCCATCGTCACAATTTCCAACGACATCACCCAGCGCAAACGGGCCGAAGAGCGCCTGCAGGACGCCATCGAGACCATTTCAGACGGTTTCGCCTTCTATGACGCCAACGAACGGCTGGTCATGGCCAACAGCCGCTACGTCATCAACGAAAAGGCGCGCGAGGCGATTTTTCCGGGGGCGAACTTCGAGGACATTATCCGCTTCGGCGTCGAAAACGGATGGCATCCCGAGAGCGAAGGCCATGAAGAGGAATGGATCGCCGAACGGCTGACGCATTTCCGCAACCCCAAAGACATCCTCGAACAAAGGCAGGAAAACGACCGGTGGATGCAGATTTCCGAACGCAAGACGCGGGACGGCGGGACTGTGGCGATTTTTACCGACATCACGGAACGCAAAAAGGTGGAAGAAGACCTTCGCCAAGCCCTGGTCCGGGCCGAGGAGGCAAGCCAGGCCAAGTCCGTGTTCCTGGCCACCATGAGCCACGAACTGCGCACGCCGCTAAATTCGATTATCGGGTTTTCGGAAACCCTGAAGACACAATTATTCGGCCCGCTCGGAGACGCCAAGTACCGGGAGTACGCCGAGGACATCAATGCCTCGGGTACCCACCTTCTGGAAGTGATCACCGATATTCTCGACATCTCCAAGATCGAAGCGGGAGAGCTGGACCTCTCCGAAGAGAACGTGGACCTTCAGGGCCTGGTGGAATCGGGCATCAAGATGCTTCGCGAACAGGCCGAGAACCAGGGCATCACCCTTTCCCGGGTCTTCCCCCATGACTGTCCCATGCTTCACGCCGACCCCCGCCATATCAAGCAAATCGTCATCAACCTGGTTTCCAACGCCGTCAAGTTCACGCCGACGGGCGGCAAGATTTCACTTGAGGTTTCCCTGGACGAACGACAGGCCATCAGCCTTGTCGTCAAAGACACTGGCGTCGGCATCGAGGAAAAAAATATCGGCAAGGTGCTCGAGCCTTTCGGGCAGGTCGGCAATATTTATTCCCGAACGTTCGAAGGCACCGGGCTTGGCCTGCCTTTGGCCAAATCACTTGTTGAGCTCCATGGGGCAACCATGGAGTTGACGAGCGCCGCCGGAAAGGGAACGACCGTAACAATCCGCTTTCCCCCGGAGCGGACGGTTCCCGTCACGGTCAAAGGGCCGTTGTCGAATCCTGAAGCCGCCTAATAATCGCTCAAGCTGGGCGGATCGGCATCCTGTTTCCCCAGTCTTTTCTGCAAGGCCTCTCTCTGGAAGATGTAAATCCCGCTAACGATCACGAAGGCGGCGCCGGCCATTGTCCAAGCATCGGGCAGGTCGCCCCAGATGACGAAGCCGAAAATCACCGCCCAGATCATGCTGATGTATTTGAACGGCGCCAACAGCGCCGCCTCGGCCCAGCGAAACCGTTCAATAAGAAAAAAATGGGCGCCGCCGACCAGCATGCCGCTAAGGGCCATCAGGCCGACGTCGTCCAGAACCAGCGGCGCCCAGCCGAAAGGCCACGTGCCGAGGCCCAAAAGGGCGATAGCCACGGTCGAAAAGTACAATGTGGACAAAGTCGTTTCGCTGGCCGCTATCTTGCGCGTCGTCAAATCCCTAAACGCCCCTGCAAGACTTGCCGCCAACGGGAACAGCGCCGCCCACTGCATGGCTTCGCTGCTTGGCCGGATCATAACCAGGACCCCGGCAAAACCAATAAGCACGGCGGTCCAACGCCGCCATCCTACCTGTTCGCCCAGAAACGACGGCGCCAAGGCGGTGATGAACAAGGGCCCGGCAAAGGTGATGGCGATGGCGTCGGCCAGCGGCAGGAAACTGATCCCGGTGATGAAACAAAAGCCGCTGGTGAAGGCGAACCCGGCGCGAAGGGATTGATTGCGGAAACTGTTGATGCGGACGGCGGCAAGGCCGCCGGTGCGCCATGCAATGACGGTCACCGCCAGAAACACGAACAGGCCACGCATAAACAAAAGCTGCCCCACCGGATAATCGCCGGTCAGCCACTTCAACACCGCATCATTCGTGGTCAGAAGCAAGCCGCCCAGGATCGTAAGGGCGATGCCCCGGCCGGGGGCAACCGACACGGTGGTGGTCTCGGTTCTCATGACCCGTAAAGATACGAAACGATGAACACGGCGCCGGCGATACCGGCGATGTCGGCGGTCAGCGCCGCAACCAGCGCATGACGAATGCGCCGGATATGGACGGCGCCGAAATAGACGGCCAGAACGTAGAAGGTCGTCTCGGTGGAACCCTGGAAGGTGGAGACCAGATAACCGGTATAGCTGTCCGGGCCGATGGCGGGATTCTGGATGATCGAGGCCAGCACCCCATAGGCCCCCGACCCGCTGAGCGGCCTCAGCAACGCCATCGGAAGCGCGTCGGCCGGCAGCCCGACAAGACTGGTGACGGCGCCCAAGGGCCGGATCAACAGATCCATGGCGCCGGACGACCGGAACATGGCGACGGCCACCAGGATCGCCACCAGATAGGGAATGATCTTGAGCGCCACCCGAAAGCCATCTTTGGCGCCCTCGACGAAGACCTCGTAGACGTTGACCCGGCGCATCGCGCCGAACCCCAGAAGCCCGACCATCAGCCCCGGGATGATCCAGGGCGCGATGGCGCGGCCGTAAAAAATGGTCAAGGGAACCAGGGCGGCAATCCCGGCCAGCGCCAGCCATGACACCCAGACCGGATAGGCGTCGCCGGCGCCCGCGGGAATGGCCACTGGTTCGTCGTCTTCGAGACTGCCGGCGCCACCGGGCATCAGTTCCTCCCAATCGGCGTTCGCCACCGATGGGGCCACCGACGAGGCCGGCGGCGCCACGGGCCATAAATTCTGGCAAAGCTTGGCCATGATGATCGCCACCGTGGTCGAGCAAATGGTCGCGAACAGCGTCGTCGGCAGAATCCCGGCAGGATCGACGGAGCCGGCAGCGGCACGCAGCGCGATCACGCCTGTCGGCAAAATCGTCACGCTCGACGTGTTGATGGCCAAGAACAAAACCATGGCGTTGGACGCCGTGCCCCGGACCGGGTTCAGGTCTTCCAACTTCTGCATGGCGCGGATGCCGAACGGCGTCGCCGCGTTGCCCAACCCCAGCGCATTGGCCGCCATGTTGAGAATCATTGCCCCCATGGCCGGATGGTCGGCCGGCACGTCTGGAAACAGACGCACCATCAGCGGCCTGACGGTCCGGGCAATGATGACCAACAGCCCGCCTTCTTCGGCCACCTTCATTAGGCCCAGGAACAAGGCCATGACGCCGACAAGCCCCAACGCCAGCGTCACCGAGCCCGCCGCCGCGTCGATCATGGCCGTGGCCAGTTCCTGCATCGGCCCCACCGCCTGGGCGGCGTCGCCGGCGCCTGTTGGCGGCGAGGTCCAGGTCAGTTCCCGGAACCCGGCAACGACAAAGGCAATCAGGACAATGGCGAAAAAAATGGCGTTCAAGGAAAAATCCGTCGGTCGTCAGCAGGTTTTGCGTAAAAAAGCTGATACCACGTTCGTCCCCTCAAAGGCGAAGGAAAAGGTGCTTCCCCTAAAACGGGTTGCCCCGGCGCGGTTTACCGATCAACCTACCGGCCTATTGGGATATGAAATGACCCGCCGCGAGATAGGCCAAGCGAACGCTCGGCATTAGGAAAGGCAGATGCCCGACGAAACCCTCAGACAAATGGCGCTGCATTACCACCGCCATCCGCAGCCGGGAAAGCTGGCGATCACGGCGACCAAACCGCTGGGCAATCAGCGCGACCTGGCGCTGGCCTATTCGCCGGGCGTTGCCGCGGCCTGCGACGCCATCGTGGCCGACCCCTTGGAAGCAGCGTCCCTGACCGCCCGGCAGAATCTGGTCGCGGTCATTACCAACGGGTCCGCCGTTTTGGGACTCGGCAACATCGGGGCCTTGGCCGCCAAACCGGTCATGGAAGGCAAAGCGGTACTGTTCAAGAAGTTCGCCGGCATCGACGTCTTCGACATCGAAATAAACGAAACCGACCCCGACAAGCTGGTCGACATCATCGCCAGCCTGGAGCCGACTTTCGGCGCCATCAATCTCGAAGACATCAAGGCGCCCGAATGCTTCATCGTCGAAAGCAAGCTGCGGGAGCGAATGAATATCCCGGTCTTCCACGACGACCAGCACGGCACGGCGATCGTTGCCGCGGCGGCCCTGATGAACGGGCTGCGCGTCGTCGGCAAGAAAATGGAAAAGGTGAAACTGGTATCCACCGGCGGCGGCGCCGCCGGTATCGCGTGTCTGGACCTGTTGGTCCACATGGGCGTGAACAAGAAGAACATCACCCTCGTCGACGTCGAGGGCGTCGTCTACAAGGGCCGGAAAAAGGACATGAACCCGGAAAAGGCCCGCTACGCCCAAGACACCAAGGCCCGCGACCTGGATGCGGTGATCGAAGGCGCCGATGTCTTTCTCGGCCTGTCGGCGCCTGGGATTCTAACGCCCGAAATGGTCAAGAAAATGGCGACCAAGCCCTTCATCCTGGCGCTTGCCAACCCGGACCCCGAGATCGCCCCTAAAGAAGCCAAGAATGCCAAGCCGGACGCCGTCATCGCCACCGGGCGGTCCGATTATCCGAACCAGGTCAACAACGTGCTGTGTTTCCCGTTTATCTTCCGCGGCGCCTTGGACGTCGGCGCCACCACCATCAACGAGGAAATGAAGCTGGCGGCGGTCCATGCGCTGGCCGACCTGGCAATGGCGGAAAGTTCCGAGATCGTGGCCAAGGCCTACGGTGGTGAAGACTTGAAGTTCGGACCCGAATACCTGATCCCCAGGCCGTTCGATTTGCGCCTGATCGTCGAAATCGCGCCGGCGGTGGCCCGTGCGGCGATGGACAGCGGCGTCGCCACGCGCCCGATCGAGGACTTCGAGGCCTATCACGAAAAACTGGCGCAATTCGTGTTCCGGTCCGGCATGTTGATGAAACCCATCTTCGACAGCGCCCGCCAGGATCCCAAGCGGCTGGTCCTGGCCGAAGGCGAGGACGAAAGGGTGCTGCGCGCCACCCAGGTGCTGATTGATGACGACTTGGCCCGGCCCATCCTGGTGGGGCGGCCGGACGTGATCGCCCGGCGGGCTGAAAAACTCGGCCTGAGGTTGGAACTCGGCAAGAATTTCGAGATCGTCAACCCGGAAAGCGACCCCCGCTATGACGATTATTGGCAGGGCTATCACGACCTGATGCAGCGCAAGGGCGTGTCGCCGGACGTTGCGCGCACCATCATCCGCACAAATTCCACGGTAATCGCGGCGATGATGCTCAAACGCGGAGAAGCCGACGCCATGATCTGCGGCACCTACGGCCAATACCGCGAGCACCTTGACCATGTGCTGGACATCATCGGCAAGGCCGACGGCATCCTGGGCGTTTCGGCGCTCAGCACGTTGATCATGCCCGCCGGGACCTTCTTCCTTTGCGACACCCACGTGACCTACGAGCCGACGGCGGAAGAACTGGTCGAAATGACAATCCTCAGCGCCGAGGCCATCCGCTGTTTCGGCGAGACGCCGAGAGTCGCGCTGATTTCACATTCGAACTTCGGCACCGCCGATACGCCGTCGGCGCAAAAGATGCGGCGGGCGGTTGATATGTTGAGGGAACAAGCGCCGGAGCTTGAGGTGGAAGGGGAAATGCAGGCCGACATCGCCCTGGACGAGGAACTCCGCCATCGGGCGTTTCCCAATTCCCGGCTCAGCGGCCAGGCCAACTTGCTGATCCTGCCCAATCTGGATGCCGCCAACAGCGCCTTTAATTTCCTGAAATCCTTGGGCGGCGGCCTGCCCGTGGGGCCGATGCTGATTGGCGCCGCCCAACCGGCGCATATCCTGACGCGTTCGGTGACGGCCAGGGGCATCGTCAATATGAGCGCGCTCGCCGTCGTCGACGTCCAATCACGCAAAACCGGGTAAGGACCCGAACTTTCCGTTTCCCGCCCTTTGCACGGGCGCTTTTCGATAATGGGGAGGTTTCGGTGGGGGGCGATGATGCCCCTGGTCGTCCCTGGCCGTCGGCTGGCCATGTCACCCGGGAACGGCGTTTTAAGTTTATGCCGGCAAGGTTTCCGGTTGTTCGGGAAAGGCCCGGGCGGGCAATCTGAGGAGCTGCGCCAAAACTCCCTCCCATTGATTTTCCCGGGCACAATCGATGGCGTCGTCAAAGCCGACGGATTTGATCAAGCTTATGGCCAGTTCCCGGTGATATTCCTGTTGGGATTGCATGGGGCCAATCCCCTTCCGTTAACCGCTTTCGAAAAGCGGAATTATCCGGTGACAAATATAAGAACGCCGTATGCTTAGTAGAGGTCGTCGAGGTCAATTTCGGCCATATCCAACGTCAGATCGTCGGAAAGCGCGTTAACGATGCGCATACCGGCCTCGAAACGGTCATGTGCCGGTGCCGGAGCACCACTCATGGTGTTGAACTCCGACAGCAGAATATTTTCGAAATCGTCCTTCGGTCCAAAATCCATTTGCATGGGTGTTCTCCCGTATTAGCCGGGTCGAGCCAATCTCGTCCCACCAGGTAATTTGCAATTCCCATGCCACACCATTCCGGAGCACCCTGTTTCCGTATAACTAATTGAAATAATTATATTTTCCAAAGGCCCGCGACGATAAACCGGCTCGGCATTTTCGGCCGGGGGGCGAAAAATGCCGCCTCGGCGCGGGAAAGATTCGGCGCGACCCGCGACGCCTTTCAGGAAAAAATCCAGGAAGACCTGGAAAAGGCCCGGCGGTCCTATGAGGAATATTCCAACCGCCAGAAAAAATATGCGGATTCCCTTGAACGGACGGTTCTCCGCTCACCCGTCGACGGCATCGTGAAGTCCCTTTACGTGGCTACCATCGGGGGCGTCGTGGCCCCAGGCGCCACCGTCGCCGACGTAGTGCCGGCCGGCGACAAGCTTATCATCGAGGCCCAATTGCCGACCCAGGACATCGGCTATGTGCGTCCCGGGCAAAAGGCGCTGGTCATGCTGGCGTCTTCGGATGCCATCCGTTTCGGCAGCCTCAAGGGCAACGTGGTTCACGTCAGCCCCGACGCCATCGAAAATAACGACGGCGTGCCGTTCTACAGGGTCCGCATCACGACGGAACGGGACTTTTTCGAGCGCAACGGCGTCAAATACCGGCTGGTGCCGGGGGTCCAGGTGATGTGCTCGATCCGCACCGGCCAGCGTTCCGTGCTGGCTTATCTTACGGACCCGTTCCTCGGTTCCTTCCAAACGGCCTTGCGTGAACGCTAAGCCGTTGTAAGCTTCCCCTACACCACCTCTAACGGCGATGGAGACGGCCATGGCTTGGCAAGGCAAGTTGCTGCGCGTCAATCTAACGGCGGGGACGTGCGTCCCCGAGGCGCTCAACATGGAATGGGCCCAGGATTACCTGGGTCAGCGCGGCCTTGCCACCCGCTACCTGGCAGACGAAATAGACCCCAAGGTCGATTCTCTCTCGCCCGGCAACAAGCTTATCTTCGCCACCGGGCCGTTGACCGGCACCATGGCGTCGACCGGCGGGCGCTATTCCGCCGTCACCAAGGGGGCGCTCACCGACGCCATCGCGGCTTCCAATTCCGGCGGTTACTTCGGCGCCGAGCTGAAAATGGCCGGCTGGGACATGGTCATCGTCGAGGGCCGGGCGAAAAAACCCGTTTATCTGCTGATCCGGGACGACCAGGCGGAACTGATAAGCGCCGGCAGATTCATCTGGGGCCGGTCCGTCTGGGAGACCGAGGACCGGATCAAGGCCCGCCACCAGGACCCGCAACTGCGCATCGCCTCCATCGGCATCGCCGGGGAGAAATGCGTCCGTTTCGCTTGCATCATCAACGACCGCGACCGGGCTGCGGGCCGGTCCGGCGTCGGCGCGGTGATGGGCTCGAAGCGGCTGAAGGCGGTGGCGGTGCGCGGCACCCTGGGTGTCCAGGTGGCAAAACCCCGGGCCTTCCAAAAGGCGGTGGCGGCGGCCCGGCGCAAGCTGGACCC
>CAZVFL010000024.1:0-33702 GCA_964626025.1 uncultured Thalassospiraceae bacterium | reverse complement strand
CGGCCATCCCCATGCAGGCCGAAAGCGGCCCCATCGGCGGCGACATGAGCCACGAATTTCTTATTCTCGCCGACACCGGCGAAAGCGAAGTCGCCTGTCACAAGGATCTGATCGGCGTCGATGGGAAGAGCATGGAAGTGGATCTGGAGGGCGATTTGCAGCCGTTCATCGATTCGTATACCGAAAAATACGCCGCCACCGACGAAAAGCGCGATCCGGAAGCCGAAAAGGCGCTGGGCGACGACCTGGTGATCGCCCGCGGCATCGAGGTCGGCCACATCTTCTATTTCGGCAAAAAGTATTCCGAAGCCATGGGCGCCGTCGTCGCCGGCCCCAAGGGCGACGACGTGACCGTCGAAATGGGATCGTACGGGATCGGCGTATCCAGGCTCGTCGGCGGCATCATCGAGGCCAGCCACGACGATGACGGCATCATCTGGCCGAGTGCGGTGGCGCCCTTCAAGGCCGGGCTTATCAACCTGAAGCCGGGCGATAAGGCCTGCGACGAGGCCTCGGAAGAGCTTTACGGGCAGCTCCTGGACGCCGGCGTCGAGGTCCTGCTGGACGACCGCGATGCGCGCGCCGGCGCCAAGTTCGCCGACATGGACCTGATCGGCCTGCCGTGGCAGATCGTCGTCGGGCCCAAGGGGCTGAAATCGGGCGTCGTCGAGTTCAAGAACCGGGCCTCGGGCGAACGTGAAGAAATCAGCGCCGAATCCGTCCTTGCCAATTTGACCCGGACCAACCCGACCCGAGACTAAAGGGAACAGCCTTGTTTTCATTTTTCGAATGGATGGTCGCCATGCGCTACCTCCGGGCCCGGCGCCAGGAGGGCTTCATCTCGGTGATCGCGTGGTTCTCGCTTCTGGGGATCGCCTTGGGCGTCGCCACGCTGATTATCGTCATGGCGGTAATGAACGGGTTCCGCCAGGAACTGTTAACCCGGATATTGGGAATCAACGGCCACTTGAGCGTCTATGGCCAGACCAATCAGCTGCGTAACTTCGACCCCCTGGCCGAAAAGCTGCGCAAGGTCGATGGCGTCGTCCAGGTCACGCCCATGATCGAGGGCCAGGTGATGGTGACGGCGCGGGGCATTGCCCAGGGCGCCGTGGTGCGCGGCATCCGGCCTTCCGACCTGGCGGCCCGCAAGATCGTCGCCGACAACATCCAGACAGGCTCGCTAGACGGTTTCAACCAGGGCAAGGCCATCGTCATCGGCGCACGCCTGGCCGACAAGCTGAGGGTCGGCCCCGGCGCCCGGATCACGCTGATCTCGCCTAAGGGAACCGCCACCGCACTCGGCTCCGTCCCCCGGATGCGCGCCTATACCATCGCCGCCACCTTCAAGATCGGCATGTACGAATACGACTCCAGCTTCATCTTCATGCCGCTTTCCGCCGCCCAGGTCTATTTCAGGCTGCCGGGCGCGGTCTCGAACCTGGAGGTCTTCATCACCGACCCGGACGACGCCGCCGACGTTGCCGGCCGCCTCAGGCGCACCATAGGGGCCCCGGCGCGCATTCACGACTGGCAGCGGCTCAACGCCAGCTTCTTCAACGCCATCCAGGTCGAACGCAACGTCATGTTCCTGATCCTGACGCTGATCATCGTGGTCGCCGCCTTCAACGTCATCTCCAGCATGATCATGCTGGTCAAGGACAAGGGCAAGGACATCGCCATCCTGCGCACCATGGGCGCGACCAGGGGCACGATCATGCGCATCTTCTTTATCGCCGGCGCGTCGATCGGCACCATCGGCACCTTTGCCGGGTTCGGCCTGGGGCTGGCATTTGCCCAAAACATCGAAACCATCCGCCAGTGGATTCAAGGGTTGACGGGGACCGAGCTTTTCGCCGCCGAAATCTATTTCCTGTCGAAACTGCCGGCCGAGGTCGACCCGGCGGAGGTCTTCGCCGTGGTATTGATGGGGTTGGGGCTGTCGTTCCTGGCCACCCTTTATCCGTCGTGGCGGGCGGCGCGGCTGGACCCGGCGGAGGCGCTTCGCTATGAGTGACGGCAGGCAAGTTCTCCAACTGACCGGCGTCAAACGCACCTTTCACCAGGGGCCGGATAAGCTAGAGGTTCTCAAGGGTATTGACCTCAATATCCATGAAGGTGAAATTGTCGCCCTGGTCGGGCCGTCCGGGGCCGGAAAATCAACGCTGCTGTATATCGCGGGCCTTCTCGAGGCGCCCGACACAGGCGACGTGGCGATCACCGGGCTGTCATGCAACGGCATGGATGACGACGGGCGCACCACCATGCGCCGCCAGCACCTCGGTTTCGTCTATCAATATCACCACCTGCTGCCGGAGTTTTCGGCGCTGGAGAACGTCGCCATCCCGGTGATCATCGCCGGCGGCGGGAGGCGCGAGGCCAAGGACAAGGCGAGGGAGCTGTTGGGCTGGATGGGCCTGGAGGCCCGCGAAAAACACCGCCCGGCCAGGCTTTCTGGCGGCGAGCAGCAACGGGTCGCCATCGCCCGGGCGCTCGCCTCGAAACCGGCGCTGTTGTTGGCTGACGAACCGACGGGAAATCTCGATCCGGGGACGGCGGCCGACGTCTTCGAGGTGTTGTTGAAGCTGGTCCGCGGCGCCGGGCTGGCAGCGCTGGTCGCCACCCACAACCCGGATCTGGCCAGCCGCATGGATAGAATCGTTAAGTTGGACGACGGCCGGCTGGTTGAGGCTTAAGGATCAAAACTGGAGAGCAACAAAATGATGAAGTTGATGTACGCGCCGGCGTCTCCTTTCGTCCGCAAAGTGCGAGTGACGGCGATGGAGCTTGGCCTCGACGGCGAAATCGAACTGGTTCCTACCGAGGTGGCGCCGGGCAAGCCGAATGGGGCCTATTCAAAAGACTACAACCCGCTTCGCAAAATTCCCGCCCTGGTGACCGACGACGGAACCGTCCTTTACGATTCCACCGTCATCTGCGAATACCTCGACGCGCGGGCCGGCGGCGGCCGGCTCATCCCGGCCTCAGGCGACGACCGTTGGCGCGTGCTTACCCTGAATGCCCTGGCCCAGGGCATGTGCGAGGCGGCCGTCCTGATCCGTTATGAGACGTTTCTCAGGCCCGAAGAGTCCCGATGGCCGACATGGGTAGACGACCAGTGGGACAAGATTTGGAGCGGCCTCAACTTTTTCGAAGGCACCCCTCAGTCCCTAGAAGAGCCGCTCAGCCTTGCCCAATTGGGTTTGGGGTGCGTCCTCGGTTATCTGGAATTCCGTTTTTCCGACGTTGATTGGCGTGGCGATCTTCCCAACCTTGCCACTTGGTATGATGTGCTGGCGGAACGGGATTCCTTCGTCTTGACCGACCCGGCCGCCGCCCCTTAATGACGGCATGGCCCGCGGCCTTCGATTATCCACAGTGATCGGCAATTCTTGTGGATAACTTGAAGCCACGGCACAAGATATGGTGACTTCGGCCCCTGGTTATGGAATCCTTGGCCATGCCCTACGCCGATTTTGTCCACCTTCGCGTCCATACCGCCTATTCGCTTTCGGAAGGCGCCATCACCGTCAAGGGGCTGACCGATCTGTGCCGCGACAAGAAAATGCCGGCGGTAGCCATGACCGACACCAACAACCTGTTTGGCACCCTGGAGTTCGCCACCGCCTGCGCCAAGGCCGGGGTGCAGCCGATCATCGGATGCCAGCTCAGCATTACCCGCGAAACAGGGAAGGACGGCCCCGGCGGCCTGAACGGCGGCCTGAACGGCGGTTCCGCCCGGGAGGTCTGTTCCGACCCGTTGGTTCTTCTGGTTCAAAACGAAGCCGGCTACCACAATCTCCTGAAGCTGATCCGCTACGCCTATCTGGAAGACGCCGAAGCCGCCGATCCGCGGGTGCCGTTATCGGCGTTAATGGAATATGCTGACGGCCTGATTGCGCTCAGCGGCGGGCCCGAGGGGCCAGTGGGGCGGCAACTGCTGGATGGGCAGATGGACGCCGCCCGGACGCTTATGGAAAAACTGGCAGGCATCTTCCCGGGCCGACTTTACGTGGAGCTCATGCGCCACGGCCTGCAAACCGAAAAGGATACCGAGCCTCATTTTCTGGACCTGGCCTACGAGATGGGGTTGCCGTTGGTCGCCACCAACGAGGCCTTTTTCTCCGACGCCACCATGCACGAGGCCCATGACGCGCTGATCTGCATCGCCGAAGGGACCTATATTTCGTCTTCCGACCGGCGGCGGCTGACGCCGGACCACGGCTTCAAGTCGGCGAACGAAATGCGGGCGCTGTTCGCCGATCTGCCGGAGGCCGTGGACAATACCCTGGTCGTCGCCAGGCGCACCGCCTTCATGGTCGAACCCCGAGACCCGATCCTGCCGCCTTACGACTGCGGCGAGGGACGCAGCGAGGAAGAGGAGCTTCGGGCCCAGGCCATGGCGGGCCTGGAGAATCGCCTGGAAACCCGGGTTTACATGATCGAGATGTCGGCCGATGAAAAAAAGCACGCGGCCGATCCCTACCTGAAGCGCCTGGACTATGAACTGCAGATCATCGTCGACATGGGCTATCCGGGGTATTTCCTGATCGTTGCCGACTTCATCCACTGGGCCAAAGAGCACGGCATTCCCGTCGGCCCCGGCCGCGGTTCGGGCGCCGGTTCGGTGGTCTCCTGGGCGTTGCTGATCACCGACCTGGACCCGCTCAGGTTCGGGCTGCTGTTCGAGCGGTTCCTCAACCCGGAGCGCGTTTCCATGCCGGATTTCGACATCGATTTCTGCCAGGACCGCCGCGACGAGGTTATCCGTTACGTCCAGGACAAGTACGGGCGCGATCACGTCGCCCAGATCATCACCTTCGGCAAATTGCAGGCGCGCGCCGTGCTACGCGACGTCGGCCGGGTGCTGGAAATGCCCTACGGCTACGTCGACAAGATCTGCAAGCTGGTGCCGTTCAATCCGGCCAACCCGCCGACCCTGGACGAGGCGCTGAAGGCCGAACCGCAACTGAGAAAAATGGCCCAGGACGACCCGACGGTGGAAAAGCTGATCGATATCGCCAGGAAACTGGAGGGCCTTTACCGGCACGCGTCTACCCACGCCGCCGGCGTCGTCATCGGCGACCGGCCGCTGGGCGAACTGATTCCGCTTTACCGCGATCCCCGGTCCGACATGCCGGTGACCGGCTTCTCAATGAAATACGTTGAAATGGCGGGACTGGTGAAGTTCGATTTCCTGGGGCTCAAGACCCTGACCGTCCTCAGCCGGGCCGAAGAGCTGGTCCGCGAGGCGGGGGGGGCCGACATCGCCATCGCCAATATTCCCCTCGATGACCAGAAGACCTACGAAATGATAGGGCGCGGCGACACCACCGGAGTCTTCCAATTGGAATCACAGGGCATGCGCGACAACGTTTTGAAGAAGCTCAAGCCCGATACCTTCGAGGACATTATCGCCGTCGTCGCCCTTTACCGGCCGGGGCCGATGGACAACATCCCCAGCTATATCAAGCGCAAGCACGGCGAAGAGTTGCCCGATTATCTCTATCCGACGCTGGAAGGGATCCTCAAGGAAACCTTCGGCATCATGATCTACCAGGAACAGGTGATGCAGATCGCCCAGGAGCTTTCGGGCTATTCGCTAGGCGGCGCCGATATCCTCAGGCGCGCCATGGGCAAGAAGATTCGCGCCGAGATGGCCGAACAGCGCCAGACCTTCATCGAGGGCGCCATCTCCAAGGGCGTGCCCGAGGCCAAGGCCAACGACATCTTCGAACAAGTCAGCAAATTCGCCGGTTACGGCTTCAACAAGTCCCATGCCGCGGCCTATGCGCTGGTCGCCTACCAGACGGCCTATATGAAGGCCAACCATCCGGTCGAATTCATGGCCGCGTCGATGACCCTGGAATTGAGCAACACGGACAAGCTGGGCGTCTTCCACCAAAAGCTCAGGGAAATGGGAATCGCGCTTTTGGGACCGGACATCAACGAGTCGAGTTATCGGTTCACGGTTGACCGGGATCATCCCGGTGGGGCGGCCATCCGCTACGCCCTTGCGGCCATAAAGAACGTCGGCGAAGCGGCCATGAAAAGCGTCGTCCATGAGCGTGATCAAAACGGCCCCTTCAAGGACATCTTCGATTTCGCCGGCCGCCTCGATCCCCACGTGGTCAACAAGCGCCAGATGGAAAGCCTGGCCAGGGCCGGCGCCTTTGACAGCCTCAACCCCAACCGCAGGCATGTGTTTTCAGGCATCGAGACGCTGCTCAGGCACGCCAGCGTCGCCCATAACGAACGCGACAGCGGCCAGATGGGCCTGTTCGGCGGCGAGGTGGAAACGGGTGTGCCGACTTTGCCGGAAACCCCCGATTGGCCGAAAATCGAACGCCTGCAGGAGGAGTTCGACGCCACCGGTCTCTATCTTTCCGGCCATCCCCTTGACGACTTTGGCAAAAGCCTTAAGCGGCTGAAGGTGAAAACGGCAGCCGACATCATCGCCGCCGCAAAGCCGGGACCGAGTAGGATGGCGGGGACCCTGATGGAGATATCCGAGCGCACGTCGCGCAAGGGCAACCGCTACGCCTTTATGAAGTTCATGGACATGTCGGGCGTTTTCGAGGTTATCGTTTTTTCGGAAATTCTCTCGGAAAAAAGGGCCCTTCTAGAAATCGGAAATTCGTTCTTCATCCGCGCCAACGCGCAGTTCGAAGACGAGGCCCGCTTCACCGTGCAGGCCCTGGAACCGCTGCAACAGGCCGCCTTGAACGCCGCCCCCGGGCTGGCGGTGGTCATCGACTCGCCCAAACCCCTCGGGGCTCTCCGGGACGTTCTCGGCGGGCGCCGTCAGGGCGAAGGACAGGTCCGGGTGATCTCCAGGCTGGAGGAAGGAAGCGAGGTCGAGCTTGAGCTCAAGGGCGGTTACAGCGTTTCGGCGGAAATCGTCGATACCGTCCGCGCCATTCCCGGCGTCGTCGAGGCGCGGGAAATCTGAGCCTTGGAACGGCGCCTTTTCCCCTTGCATTCCGGCGGTCCAGGGGCTATTTAACCGACCGATTTCACACGCGGGCATGCGGTGTTTGGCGCAAATTCGTCACCACGCCGTTCCGGTGTTCCGGCCCCTGGCCGGGACCAACCCCGCGGAGGCAGAACCGGAGAAGGATAAACCCATGGCGCTTCCCACCTTTACCATGCGTCAGCTCCTGGAGGCTGGCGTTCATTTCGGACACAACACGCGGCGTTGGAACCCGAAAATGGCCCCGTATCTGTTCGGGGTCCGCAACAACATTCACATCATTGACCTGCAACAAACGGTGCCGCTCCTGCATCAGGCGATGGTTGCCGTCAGAGGCGTTGCCGCCGGCGGCGGCCGGGTGCTGTTCGTCGGCACCAAGCGCCAGGCCACCGAGAGGATTGCCGAAGCCGCCAAACGTTGCGGACAGTATTACGTCAACCATCGCTGGCTCGGCGGCATGATGACCAATTGGCGGACGATCTCCAATTCCATCAAGCGTCTCCGCGATTTGGACGAGCAGTTGGGCGGGGAAACGGTGGGCCTGACGAAAAAGGAGATGTTGGGCCTGACCCGCGAACAGGCAAAGCTGGAGCGGGCCCTCGGCGGCATCAAGGAAATGGGCGCGCTGCCCGACATTCTGGTTGTCATCGACACCAACAAGGAATCCATTGCCGTCGCCGAGGCCAACAAACTGGGTATTCCGGTGGTCGGAGTCATCGATTCCAACAGCCAACCCGATGGGATTGATTTTCCCGTGCCGGGCAATGACGACGCCATCCGGGCCATCGACCTTTATTGCGAGTTGATGGTGGGGGCGGTGCTCGACGGCATCAAACAGGAAATTACAAGCAGCGGCGGCGATGTGGGCGAGGCGGCCGAAGGCCCCGGAGAGGCCTTGCCGAAGGAAACGGCCGCCGAGAAGGCCGAAAAAGCGGCGCCGCCGAAAGCTAAGCCCAAGGAAAGTGCTGCGAAAAAACCGAAGGAAGAAAAGAAACCCGCCGCTCCGAAGCCTGCCGCTCTGAAGCCTGCCGCCAAGAAAGAAGAACCGGCCGAGAAAAAGAAGCCGTCGGCTGAATCCAAGAAAAAAGATACGGTGAAAGCCAAGAAACCAGACACCGCCAAACCCGTCGAAAAGGCGGCCAAGGAGGACAAGGACAGCGATAAAAAGAGGGAAGAGGAAGAAAGCAACGCCAAGGAAAAGTCCTGATTTTTCCGCTTAAATAGCATAATAAACCATGTATTTTCAATATATTAAATAAATATCCTAAACGAGAGGATTAAGATGGTAGAAATCACCGCCGCCCTTGTCAAAGAACTGCGCGAAAAAACCGGCGCCGGCATGATGGACTGTAAGAAAGCACTCCTGGAAAAAGACGGTGATCTTGAAGCCGCCGTGGATTGGCTCAGGACCAAGGGCTTGTCGGTGGCTGAAAAAAAGGCCGGCCGTTTGGCTTCCGAAGGACTTGTCGGCCTCTCGGTCAAAGGCGGTGGCGGCGCCCTTGTCGAAGTAAACTCGGAAACCGATTTTGTCGCCCGCAACGAGGATTTTCAGGCATTCGTCATAACAGTGGCCGGCCTGGCCAGGGAATCAGGAGGCGACCTGGAAGCCTTGAAAGCCATGCCCTACCCCGGGGCCGACCGGACGGTGGAAGAGCAATTGATTCAACTGATCGCCACAATCGGCGAAAACATGACCCTTCGCCGGGTCCAGGTTCTTCAGGTGGATCAAGGAATTCTGGCTTCCTACATACATAACGCCCTTGGCCCGGGCCTGGGAAAGATCGGGGTGCTGGTGGCGCTTGAATCGGAAGCAGAACCGGAAAAGCTTGAGACCATCGGCAAACAGGTTTCCATGCATGTGGCGGCGGCCAAGCCCCTGGCGGTTTCCCGCGATGGCCTGGACCCGGCCGAGGTCGAACGCGAACGGGGCATCCTTGCGGAGCAAGCGCGCGAAACCGGAAAGCCCGATGACATTATCGAAAAGATGCTCGAAGGACGGATGCGAAAGTTTTATGAGGAAGTTTGCCTGCTTGATCAGACTTTTGTCATCGATGGCGAGACCAAGGTCGGAAAAGCGCTTGAGGCGTCCGCCAAAGAAGCCGGGGGAGCCATATCAGTTAAGGCTTTCGGACTGTTCGTCCTGGGCGAGGGAATAGAGAAGCCCGAAGAGGACTTCGCCGCCGAGGTGGCGGCGGCCATCGGCGATTGAGAGGGGGTTTGGGAAAATTCTCAAAGACCCCTCGATGGGTATAGAATGCAGACCGTTTCCGCCGTTATGGAACTGCCTTAAAGGCCTTGGCGTGGGAACCGGTTGACCGACCCAAAACGGCCCCATTAACCGATCGGAACACCATCATGCCGTCCAAGCCCAAATACCGGCGCATCCTTTTGAAATTGTCGGGTGAGGGCCTGATGGGCGAGCGCGAATACGGCATCGATCCTAAAACCGTCGATCGTATTTGCGGTGAAATTAAAACCGTTTATGACAAAGGTATCCAGATTTGCCTTGTCATAGGGGCCGGCAACATCTTTCGCGGCATTTCCGCGGCGGCCAAGGGCGTAGAGCGCACCAGCGCCGATTACATGGGCATGCTGGCGACCGTGCTCAACGCCCTTGCCGTTCAAAGCGTCCTCGAAAGCATCGGCGTGCAAACTCGGGTACAATCCGCGATTCCCATGGCTACGGTTTGCGAGCCTTATATCCGTCGCCGGGCGCTGCGCCACCTGGAAAAGGAGAGGGTGGTGATATTCGCCGCCGGGACGGGAAACCCCTTTTTCACCACGGACACCGCCGCCGCCCTTCGCGCGGTGGAAATGAATTGCGACGCTCTTTTGAAGGGGACACAAGTGGACGGCGTTTATGACGCGGACCCAAAAACGGACAAAAAGGCAAAGCGATTCGATAAGCTGAGCTATCAAGACGTTTTAACGCAGAATCTCAAAGTCATGGATACTTCGGCCATCGCGCTGGCGCGTGAGAACGAGGTTCCAATCCTTGTGTTTTCCATTCACAATCCCGGGTGCTTGGCTGATGTGGTTTTTGGCAAGGGAACATTCACGACGATCAATTGACGGATTTCGCATCCGGGGGTGTTATCGTGAACGTCGATATTGAGGCCATTAAAAAGGACATTACCAGGCGCATGGAAGGTGCCGTGGAGGTATTGCTCCAGGAATTTAGCGGCCTGCGTACCGGGCGGGCGAACACATCCCTTTTGGACCCCCTGGTTGTCGAGGCCTATGGATCGGAAATGCCCTTAAACCAAGTCGGCACCATCGGCGCCCCGGAACCCCGGATGTTGACCGTTCAGGTGTGGGACAAGGGCTTGGTATCGGCCGTCGAAAAGGCAATCTTGGATTCCGGCTTGGGGCTGAATCCCTCTTCTGACGGTCAATTGGTCAGGGTTCCGATCCCTTCATTGACGGAAGAGCGGCGAGCTGAACTGGCAAAGGTCGCGGCCAAATATGCCGAGGATGCCCGCATCGCCATCCGCAACGTGCGACGGCATGCCATGGACGACCTGAAACATTCTGAAAAAGACGGAAAGGTTTCAAAGGACGAACACCACGATTACGGCAGCGATATCCAGGAATTGACCGATAAATACGTTGGCAGGATAGACGAGACTCTGGCAAACAAAGAACAAGAAATTAAACAGGTGTAAGAAAATGAAAGCGGCTTCCCTGCAGAAAAAGGGAACGGAGCTACCCCCGCCCGTCCATGTCGCCATCATCATGGACGGCAACGGCCGCTGGGCGGAAGCCCAGGGCCTGGCCCGCATCGCCGGCCATCAGAAGGGCGCCGAGGCGGTAAAAAACGCCGTTAAATCTGCTATCGCCATGGGCGTGTCTTATTTGACGCTATTCGGGTTTTCATCGGAAAACTGGAAGCGCCCGGAGAGCGAGATCAAGGATCTCATGGGGCTGCTCAGGTTTTATCTCAAGAAGGAGATCAACGAACTCAATAGCGAGGGGATACGCTTCCGGGCCATCGGAGACCGTAACCGGCTGGCCCCGGATATCGTATCGTTGATCGAAGACGCCGAGTCCTTAACGGCGAACAACACGCGCCTGACGTTGATCATTGCGCTTAGCTACGGAGGACGGGCCGAAATCACCGAGGCCGCGCGCAGGATCGCAGAAGACGTCGCCCTGGGCCGATTGGACGTTGATGACATTGACGAAACGGAATTTGCCCAGCGTCTTTTTACCGTGGATATACCGGACCCGGACATCCTGATCCGCACCAGCGGCGAGGAAAGGATCAGCAACTTCCTTCTTTGGCAACTGGCTTATGCCGAATTGATTTTCATGGAAATTCTTTGGCCCGAATTTTCCAACGAAGACTTCGAAACCGCCATCAGGGAATACCACAGCCGTGAACGCCGCTATGGTGCAACAGGCGGATAAGGCCGATACGGGCAACTTGGGCCGGCGAACGATCACGGCTGTTGTTCTTGCACCCACCGTTTTGATCGCGGTGTATTTTGGCTCTCCGTTTTTTGAGATTCTTGTTTTCACCGCCGCCCTGATTCTGGCCTGGGAATGGAACCGGCTTTGCGCCGGAAGGTTTTTCTGGCTCGTCGGCGGACTATTTTATATCGTCTTGCCTTGCTGGGCGCTTCTCCTTCTTCACTCGGACCCTGTGGCCGGGCAGGAAACGCTATTCTGGTTATTCGTTGTCGTCTGGTCGTCGGATACGGGCGCCTATGTCTTCGGCAACTTGATCGGGGGGCCAAAAATGTCACCGGTTATCAGCCCTAAAAAAACTTGGTCGGGCTTAATGGGAGGAATAGTATCCGCGGGACTCGCAGGATTGATCACCGCTTTTGTCCTGCAAAAAGACAGTTTTTTAGCCCTTGCCGGGTGGAGCGCCATTATCGGCATCGCCTGTCAAGCGGGGGATTTGCTTGAATCTTGGGTAAAGCGGTATTTTGGAGTAAAGGATTCGGGCATAATAGTCCCTGGACACGGTGGCCTGTTTGACCGTGTTGACGGACTATTGGCAGCGGCCGTTGTCGTGGCAGCGATCGGGGTCGCCCGCAAAAGCAGTATCTTAACATGGACATAAACCCGGCAAATATCGCCACAGAAACCACCACCGCCCCCCGCAGTGTCACCGTGTTGGGGTCCACCGGATCAGTCGGGTCCAGTACGGTCGAACTTATTGAAAAGAACCTCAATTCCTTCGTCGTCGAGGCCCTCACGGCAAACCGCAACGTCAAGCTTCTCGCCGAACAGGCAAAACGGCTTAAACCACAAACAGCCGTCCTTGCGGACCCCGACGGATATAACGAATTAAAAGAATCGTTGGCAGGCACCGGCATCACCGTCACCGCGGGTCCCGAAGCCGTCATCGAGGCGGCTGGCCAGCCGGCCGATTGGGTGATGGCTTCTATCGTTGGCGCGGCCGGTTTAAAGCCTACTTTGACGGCAATCCGAAGAGGCGCCACGGTCGGTTTGGCCAATAAGGAGTGCCTGGTTTCGGCAGGGGACGTGTTCGTCAAGGAGGTAACCTCTAATGGCGCGACATTGCTGCCGGTGGATTCCGAACACAGCGCCATTTTTCAGGTCTTCGATTTTGAAAACGCCGATCGGGTTCACCGGATCGTTTTGACCGCTTCCGGCGGCCCGTTCAGGGAACTTTCCTTGAAAGAAATGAAGAAGGTGACGCCTGAACAGGCGGTGGCCCACCCCAATTGGGACATGGGGGATAAAATTTCAATTGATTCAGCCACCATGATGAACAAAGGGCTTGAACTGATTGAAGCCTTTCACCTTTTCCCCGTCAGCGAAGAACAGATAGAAATTCTGGTGCATCCCCAGTCGGTGATTCACAGCATGGTGGATTATGTCGATGGTTCTATGCTGGCGCAACTCGGCATGCCGGACATGCGGACCCCCATTGCCTATGCCTTGGCTTGGCCTAAGCGGATGGCGGCTTCCGCCCCCAGGCTGAACCTGGAGGAAGTGGCGACGTTGACATTCGAGGCCCCGGATATTGAGCGTTTTCCGGCGCTTGGGCTAGCCCGGGAAGCCTTAAAGGCAGGTGGTTCAGCGCCGACCGTGCTGAACGCCGCCAACGAAGTGGCCGTGCATCATTTTCTTGACCGCAAGATAGGTTTTCTTGACATTGCGCGCATTGTGAGCGAAACCCTGGACGCCGCGCCTAGGGGCCTTCTTGAAAATCTTGATGATGTTGCCGAAGCCGACGCTGAGGCAAGGCGCATTGCCGAGGATTTGGTCGTTAAATTTTCGGACAATAACTAGATCCCGCCGGGCAGGACTTCCCGGCACGCCGTCAGCGAAAGCGATTTTATGAGCATACTTGGATTCACTTGGTATTACGTCGTCCTTTTCCTGTTCGTCATTACCGTGCTGGTCTATGTCCATGAGTGGGGCCATTACTGGGTCGCCAGGCGCAATAATGTTCGGGTCGAGGTTTTTTCCATTGGCTTTGGACCGGAAATTTATGGCTGGACCAACGAGGCGGGAACCCGTTGGAAAATAAGCGCAATTCCCTTGGGAGGATACGTCAAAATGTTGGGGCAATCGGATATTCCTTCCGATGAGGAGGAAGAGCCGCCCCTGAGCGAAGAAGAACTGGCCGTTTCCTTTCAAAGCAAAACCATTGCCCAGCGTTCGGCCATCGTCGTCGCCGGACCCATCGCTAATTTCCTTCTGGCGATTGTTCTTTTCGCGGCGCTGATAATGACGGTCGGCGCCGCCAAGCCTTATGCCGGCGTCGGCAAGATTCTACCGGACTCAGCGGCCGAGGAGGCAGGGTTTGAGCTTGGCGACCGCATCATCAGCGTAGATGGCGTGCCCGTGACATGGTTTTCCGATCTGGTAAGGATCGTCAGGCTCAAGCCCGAGGTTTCCCTAAAAATACAAATTCAACGCCAAAAAACGACATTGACCCTGGCGGCGACCCCCAAAAGACACCGGCAAACAAATAATGACGGCCAAATCGAAGAAATCGGTCTTCTTGGCATCCGTTACGACCCGGATCAGGTTAAATACGAACGTCAAAATCCGTTAATGGCGACTTGGATGGGTATTCAGCAGACAGTTTCCATTACCGGAAAAATTCTTTCCTTTTTGGGTGATATGTTGGCCGGCAAAGGCAGTAGGGAGGATCTTGGCGGGCCATTAAGAATTGCCCAAATTTCGGGCCAAATGGCCCAAGGGGGATTGGATAATCTTATATTTTTCATGGCCTTACTTTCGATCAACCTTGGCCTTATTAACCTTTTTCCGATCCCCGTGCTGGACGGCGGACATCTGCTTTTCCTCATGGTCGAGGCCATTAGAGGCCGTCCCTTGGGCCCCCGTGCCCAAGAATACGGTTTTCGTTTTGGACTGATTCTGGTATTGATTCTAATGGTTTTCGCAACTTGGAATGATTTAGTCCACTTAAGAGTCATCGAGTTTATTAAAGAACTCGTCACCTAACTTGGAAAAGCCCGGGGGATTACTTGAGGCGCCCATATCGCTTCTTAATTGTTGTTTCTTATTTCATGGCTTTTGGGCTGTTGCCTTCGTCAGCAACGGCCCAACCGGGCCATGAATCGGTGGAGCTTGCCCAAAACACGGGCGTCATTGAGAAAATTCTGGTTGAGGGCACTCAGCGAATAGAACCCGAGACCGTTAAATCCTATTTGCTTATTCAGGAAGGCGACGCCTTTGACGCGGCCAGGATCGACCGTTCCCTGAAAAGCCTTTTCGCCACCGGGCTTTTTGCCGATGTGACCCTGCGCCGGAAGGGTGATTCGCTGGTTGTCAGCGTTGTCGAAAATCCGGTTATCAACCGGATCGCCTTTGAAGGGAACGACGAAATCGAAACCGCCGATCTTGAGGTCGAAGTGTCCCTTCGGCCGCGAGTCATTTATACGCGCACCAAAGTTCAGAACGACGTCAAACGCATCCTAAGCATTTACAGACAAAGTGGCCGGTTCGCCACAACCGTAGAACCCAAGGTTATTCAGTTACCCCAAAACAGGATTGATCTGGTTTTTGAGATCAACGAAGGGGAGCCCACCGAAATCCGCAGCATTCGTTTTGTCGGAAACAGAGAGTTCAGCGATAGCCGCCTGCGCGGCGTTATTCGCACAAGGGAAACGGTGTGGTGGCGATTCCTGTCGAGCGATGACAAATTTGATCACGACCGCCTGACCTTCGACCGTGAGTTGCTGCGGCGGTTTTATCTCACCGACGGCTTTGCGGATTTCCGTGTTATTTCTGCGGTTGCGGAACTGACCCCCGATCGCAAGGACTTCTTCCTGACCTTCACAGTAGACGAAGGCGCCCGTTACCGATTTGGCAAGGTTGATATTGAGGTGCGGTTGCGCGACCTGAAGGAAGAAGACGTTGTCGATGCCATCGAATTTGAAGAAGGCGATTGGTACGACATTGAAATGGTCAACAAGACGACCATAGACCTGACCAACAAAATAGGTGAGCTGAATTACGCTTTCATTGACGTCAGGCCGCGGATCAGCAGGAACCGCGAAAACCAGACCATTGACTTGGTTTTTGAAATCAACGAAGGCCCGCGCGTTTTCGTGGAACGGATTGACATTGCCGGCAACGTCCGCACCCAGGATAGGGTCATCCGGCGGGAATTCCGCCTGATTGAGGGGGATGCATTTAATTCGGCCAAGTTACGCCGGTCCCGGCAGCGTATCCAGAACCTGGGATTTTTCGAAACCATAAACATCGAAAGGCTGCCCGGCAGCGCCGCGGACAAAGCCGTCATTAAGGTTGAGGTCGAGGAGAAATCCACCGGCCAATTGAGCTTTGGCGCCGGATTTTCAACAACCAACGGCCTTCTCGGCGATATCGGGATTACCGAGCGGAACCTTCTGGGCAAGGGACAGGAATTGAGCTTGAGGCTCACGATTGCGGCGCGCAAAAGCGAAATCGATTTATCCTTTACCGAGCCCTATTTCCTGGACCGGGATATTCGCGCGGGAATAGATGTTTTTCGGGTCAGCCAGGATCTTCAAGATTTCAGCTCCTTCGACATGGACCGAACCGGCTTTGGGTTGCGCGGTGGCTATACAATCACCGAAGCCCTTAGGCAGGATTGGAGATATGGATTCAAGGTTTCCAGGATTTCAGATGTTGCTGACGATGCCTCAACCTTGATCCAAAACGAAGTGGGAACGGAAATCACATCGGAAATTAGCCACACCCTTACATACGACAAGCGTGACGACAAGTTTGCGCCGACCAGCGGTTATTTTATTCGTATTGGAAATAGCGTCGCAGGCCTGGGTGGATCTATCCGTCATTTCAGAAATACCGCCAAAGCGGGTAAATTCTTTCCTGTGGCCGATCAGTGGGTGTTGTCTCTTATCGGTGATGTGGGTTATATCGTCGGCATTGGCCAAGACGTCGACCTTCTGGAGAGATTCTTTGTGGGCGGCGATAATCTCAGGGGGTTTGCCACCCGGGGCGTCGGCCCCAGGGATATCATCACGAAAGACGCCCTTGGTGGAGAATGGAAATATACCGGAACAGTGCAACTGCAGTTTCCGATGGGACTACCCGAAGAATGGGGTATGAACGGCCGGGCTTTCACGGATTTCGGCAGTTCCGGCAAACTGAGTCCCACCGCTTCCTTCGTCAGGGATACAAGCAGTTTACGCATGTCCGTCGGAACGGGCGTTAGCTGGATTTCGCCCTTTGGCCCCATTGGTATCGATGTGGCTGTCCCGGTTATCAAGGAAGATTTTGATATTGTGGAAAACTTCCGAATCAATTTTGGCACCCGGTTTTAGGAGACTCCATTGACATATTTTTACAAAACCTTCCTAGCCGCATTTATCGGTTTTTTGCTTTTTGTTTCGCCGGCCCTTGCGCAGCAAGCAACGCCCACGAAGGACAAGGCCGGACAAAAACAACGACAGGGAAAAATTGTTGAGGTCGAAATCCCAATAGCCATCATTGATGTCCAGTGGATCCTGCGTGAGGCAAAGGCGGTGAAGAGTATCCGCGATCAGATCACCAAGTTTGGTTCGAAATTCGAGGAAGAAATAGAAAAAGACCGCAATGAAATCCGCAAGGCGAACCAGGAACTGGCACGCCAGCGAACAATTCTGGCGCCGGAAGCATTTGCCGAAAAGCGCAGAAAATTCGAGCAAAGGGTCGTCGAGGTCCAGCGGCTGGTTCAACAACGCCAGCGACAATTGGATAAATCTCGCAATGAGGCGATGATCGCCGTTAACAAGGCCTACACCGGAATCGTCTCGGGGTTGGCCAATGAAAAAAACCTAGCCTTGATTATCCGCAAAAACCAGACGGCTTTTTCCGTTAAAACCCTTGATGTAACCAATGATGTCCTTGCTCGCCTGGACAAGAAATTGCCTACGGTGAAGGTCGCCGAACCTGGAAAATAGGCCATGGCCGATCCCCGATTTTATTCTGCTGGCGGGCCTATAAAATTGGAAAAACTGGCAGCGGTTGCAGAAGCAAGGATCGGAGACGGGGCCAATCCTGAGACTGAATTTGTGGACGTCCAGCCGCTTTCCGAAGCCGGACCGGACCATGTCAGCTTTCTGGATAACAAGCGATACCTCGAAAGCTTTGAAAAAAGCCGCGCCGGGGCATGTCTGGTGCATCCGGACCACGCTTCAAATGCGCCCGAGGGCATGGCGCTGCTGCTAACCGAAGAGCCCTACCGGGCCTATGCAAGGGTCGCCGCCGCCTTCCATCCCCCGACAGCCATCAAAAAGCACCCCGCCAAGTCGGCCGTCATCGATAAAACGGCCAAAATCGGAACGGGCGGCAGAATTGATCCGGGCGCTTTTATCGGCGCCAAGGCGGAAATCGGGAAGAATTGCCGTATTGGCGTCAATGCGGTCGTTGGGGAAGGCGTTGTCCTGGGCAACGACTGCGTGGTCGGACCCTGTTCAAGCTTGACTCATTGCCTGATCGGCAACCGGGTGACCATACAGGCGGGCGCCCGAATCGGGCAGGGTGGTTTCGGCTTTGCCCCAGGGCCGGAAGAACACCTCAAAGTACCGCAATTAGGCCGTGTTCTCATCGAAGACGATGTTGACATCGGGGCCAATACGACGATTGACCGCGGCAGCGGGCCCGATACGGTCATTGGCGCAGGAACGAAAATTGATAATCTGGTTCAAATCGCCCATAACGTGAAAATCGGCGAAAACTGCTTGATCGCAAGCCAAGTAGGCATTTCGGGAAGTACGGAGATTGGCAATTCCGTCATGTTGGGGGGCAAAGCCGGATTGGCCGGTCATTTGCGAATAGGAGACGGCGCCCGTATCGCCGCGAAAAGCGGTGTCATGGGGGATATCGAGGCCGGCGCCACGGTTGGCGGGTTCCCCGCCCGGCCGATGCGTGAATGGCTTCGAGGCGTCGCCGTACTAAGACGATTAGCGGAAAAGGCAAACGAATAATCCATGGACGATAAAACCCCAACCAGCGCCCCGATGACCTTTGATACCGAGCAGATCAAGGAAATGATCCCGCATCGTCATCCGTTCCTGATGATCGAAAAGGTCGAAGATGTCTTGCCCGACGTTAGCGCGGTTGGAATTAAGAGCCTTGACGTTGAGGACCCGTTCTTTAAGGGCCATTTCCCCGACTATCCGATTATGCCTGGCGTCATGATTATCGAGGCCATGGCCCAGACCTCGGCGGTGCTTGTGATCGCCACCACCGGAAAACAACCCGGAAGCGTGGTATATTTCATGTCTGTGGAACAGGCGCGCTTTCGCAAGCCTGCCTTTCCCGGAGACCGATTGTACCTGTATGTTGAAAAACAGCACCGCCGTGGCAAGGTGTGGAAATTCAAAGGCGAGGCCAAGGTGAACGGCAATCTGGTGGCGGAGGCCGTTTTTACAGCAATGATCGTGGACCCGAAATGACCGAAATTCATCAAACCGCAATTGTCCATAAGGCCGCCAAGATCGGCAAGAAAGTCAGCATCGGGCCTTATTCGACGATCGGGCCCGATGTTGAGCTTGGCGATGGCATCGACATTATCTCTCACGTCGTTGTTGAAGGCCGAACGACCATCGGCGCCAATACGCGCATTTTCCCCTTTGCCTCGATCGGCCATCAACCCCAGGACCAGAAATACAACGGCGAACCGTCCAGCCTGGCTATCGGTTGCAACAACGTGATAAGGGAATACGTGACCATGAACCCGGGCACCGAAGGCGGGGGCATGGTCACCCGAATTGGCAATAATTGCCTTTTCATGATCGGCGCGCACGCCGCCCACGATTGCCAGATCGGCGATCACGTCATTTTGGTCAACAACGCCACATTGGCCGGTCACGTCACCATCGGTGATTGGGCGATCATCGGCGGGCTTTCAGCCGTTCATCAATTCGTCCGAATCGGCCAGCACGCCATGGTCGGGGGCAAAACCGGCGTTGCCGAGGATGTTATCCCCTATGGGTCGGTTTTGGGCAATCGCGCCCGCTTATCGGGGCTGAACATCATCGGCCTCAAGCGCCGCAATTTCTCGAGGGAAGACATCCACAACATACGAAAGGCCTATAGGATGATTTTTGCCGAAGAAGGCACGTTGTCGGAACGGCTTGAGGACGTGGGCGAGCTTTTCCCCGACAACGAACAGGTGATGGACATCGTTAATTTCATCAGGGCCGATTCATCGCGCTCCATTTGCCAACCAAAAAATATGGAAGATGCCGCCTAAACTCGGCATTCTTGCAGGCGGGGGCGAGCTTCCCGCCAAAATTATCCAGGCTTGCCAAGATGGCGGCCGGGATTTTTTTGTGGTCGCCTTTGAGGAGCAGGCGGAGAAGGGGGCCTTTGACGACGTTCCCCATGTTTGGGTCCGGCTGGGCGCCGCCGGCAAATCGATCGAGCACCTTCGCCAAGCTGGCTGCAAGGAGCTGGTGATGGCCGGCGCGGTTCGCAGGCCTTCCATTTCCGCGCTGCGGCCCGACAAATGGCTAACCCAATTTGCCGCTAAATACGGCGCGCGCCATCTCGGGGACGGCAACCTACTGAAGGCGTTGATCCAATCCCTGGAAGACAACGAGCGATTTAAGGTTATCGGCGCGGACGCCCTGTTGCCCGGTTCGCTTGCCCCCGAAGGAACATATGGCGCGGTCGAACCCGACTGGCAGGCCGAAGCGGACATCCATAGCGGCATCGAGGCCGCCCTCGACATCGGTCGGCGCGATATCGGCCAGGGGGCGGTGGCGCAACTGGGGGAAATCCTGGCGGTCGAAGACGCGAATGGAACCGACGCGCTTTTGAAGGAGGCCCGGAAATTGCGATTGGACGGCCCCGGGGGCGTTCTGGTCAAAGTCAAAAAACCCGGGCAGGAACAGCGTGTGGATTTACCGACGATCGGGCCTAGAACCATTGAGGCGGCGTCCGACGCCGGACTCCGGGGCATCGCCGTTGAAGCCGGCGGCGCCCTTGTTCTCGACCGCCAAAGGATGGTCGAAAAAGCGGACAAGGCCGGTTTGTTCGTTGTCGGCGTAAAAATCAGCCCGTCGCAACGCCACCGGGAAGCGGCCGAAGATGGTGACGAAGATCAAAACGCCAAGCCCTTGGTTTATATCGTCGCCGGCGAACCCTCCGGCGACGTGTTGGGGGCAAGGCTTATGGCCTCACTCAAAAAGAAAACCAAAAACCAGATAAGCTTTTCCGGGGTCGGCGGTACCCGGATGGAGGAACAGGGCCTGAAAAGCCTGTTTCCCATGGCCGACATATCGGTAATGGGCGCCGCCGAGGTTTTGCCGAAGATTCCATTAATTCTCGGGCATATTCACGAAACCGCCGCCGCCATCAAACGGTTGCGCCCGGCGGCCCTGGTGACCATTGATTCCCCGGATTTCTCCTTTCGTGTCGCCAAACGGTTAAGGGGGAAGGGTATTCCGCTCATTCATTATGTCGCACCCACGGTATGGGCCTGGCGGCCCGGCCGGGCGCGAAAGATTTCCAGGTTCCTTGATCACCTGTTGGCTCTTCTGCCTTTCGAGCCACCCTATTTCGAGAGCGAAGGCCTTTCGACCACGTTCGTCGGCCATCCGGTGCTGGAAAGCGACTCTGGCAAGGGTGATGGCGCCGGTTTTCGCAACCGTCACGGCCTTTCCGAAGACGACGAGGTGATCTCCGTTCTTCTCGGCAGCCGCATGAGCGAGGTGACGCGGCTTCACCCCATATTTAGCGAAGCCTTGTTTTTGCTGAAGAAAAAACATCCCAATTTACAGGCTGTCGTGCCGACCACGAACACCGTTGCCGCAACCGTCCGCCGCCTGACGGCGGGGTGGCCCGTTCCGACGTTGATCGTCGAGGGCGATCCGGAGAAATATGACGCTTTCGCCGCTTCGAACGTGGCGCTGGCGGCATCGGGAACGGTCGCGCTGGAACTGGCCATGGCCAAGACTCCGGCGGTGATCACTTACAGGATCAATCCTGTTTCGGCTCTGGTCGTGAAACAATTGATAAAGGTTCGATTCGTCCATCTGGTCAATCTGATCCTGGACCGTGAAGCGATACCGGAATTCCTGCAGGATGCGTGTCGCGGCGATTTCCTGGCCGCCGCCCTGGAGGACTTGCTGATGGATGAGGGGCGCCGCGAAAAACAGATTTTAGCCTATGAGGAGGCGCTCAAGAAACTCGGGCTTAAGGGCTCGCCGCCGGCGTCGCGGGCGGCGAAGGTCGTGCTTGACGTCATTGCCGCGAACCAGGATGGCGAATAGGAAACGGGGCCTTTATTTGCGCTTATGAAGCGGTGTGTATTTCCGCTCCTTCTCGCCCGTGAATAACTGGCGGGGGCGGCCGATCTTCTGGGCAGGGTCTTCGATCATCTCGTTCCATTGGGCAACCCAGCCGACGGTCCTGGCAACCGCGAACAACACGGTGAACAGGCTGGTGGGAATGCCCATCGCCTTGAAAATGATGCCGGAATAGAAATCAACGTTGGGATAGAGCTTCTTCGAGACGAAATAATCGTCATCCAGCGCGATCCTTTCCAGTTCGACAGCGATATCCAGGAGCGGTTCATCCTTGATGCCCAGTTCGTTAAGGACTTCGTGGCAGGTCTTTTCCAGAACCCGGGCCCGGGGATCGAAATTCTTATAGACCCGGTGGCCGAACCCCATCAACCGGAACGGGTCGTTCTTGTCCTTGGCGCGCTTGATGAAATCCGGAATGTTTTTCTTATCGCCGATCTCGGCCAACATATTGAGGACCGCCTCGTTGGCGCCGCCGTGGGCAGGCCCCCAGAGAGAGGCAATTCCGGCGGCGATACAGGCGAAGGGATTGGCGCCGCTGGAGCCGGCCAAGCGGACGGTGGACGTGGACGCATTCTGTTCGTGGTCGGCATGGAGGATGAGAATTCGGTCCATGGCCTTGGACAGCACCGGCTTGACCTTGTATTCCTCGCACGGCGTGCCGAACATCATGTACAGGAAGTTTTCCGCGTAATCGAGATCGTTCCTGGGATACAGGAAGGGCTGGCCGATGGTGAACTTGTAAGCCATGGCGGCAATGGTCGGCATCTTGGCAATCAACCGGTAGGACGCCACCATGCGATGATGCGGATCGGTGATATCGGTGCTGTCATGATAAAAGGCCGAAAGCGCCCCGACGACGCCGCACATCACCGCCATGGGATGGGAATCCCGCCGGAACCCCCGGAAGAAATAATTGAGCTGCTCATGCAGCATGGTGTGATAGGTGATGTCGCTTTCGAATTTTTCCTTTTGCTTGGCGCTGGGCAAGTCGCCGTACAGCAACAGATAACAGACTTCCATGAAGTCGGATTGTTCCGCCAGCACGTCAATGGGATAGCCGCGGTAAAGAAGGATGCCTTCCTCGCCGTCAATGAAGGTGATTTTCGATTCGCAGCTGCCCGTTGACGTATACCCGGGGTCATAGGTGAAACAGCGGGTATCCTCGTAGAGCTTCCTGACATCTATGACGTCGGGGCCGAGGGTGCCCTTGAGCACCGGCAATTCATGGGATTCCCCGGACCTGTTGTCGATCAGGGTAAAGGTGTCGGAGGATACCTGCGTTTTTGATTTGTCGTTCATTATCACCTTTTTCTCACGCTTGGAGCGGGGCGGCCATTGAGAGGGAGGGTCCGTCGCATAAATTTCCCGAAATCTCTCTTTCGCTCATTATAGCTTATTTATAGCTTATTTTTGGCCGTTAAGGGCGTCGTCAAGGCGCCCCAGGGTTTCCTCCCGGCCAAGGGCCTCCATAACCTCGAAGATGCCCGGCGATGCCGCCCGTCCGGTTAGCGCCGCGCGCAAGGGCTGAGCCGCCTTTCCGAGCTTGATTTCGGCCTTTTCCCCATAGGCGCGGGTGGCTTCCTCTATATTCTTGAGCGTCCATTGGCCGAGGTCCGAAAACAGGTCCCGTAACCGGCCCAAATGCCCCAGGCCTTCCGTATCAAGCAGCTTCGATGCCTTTTCATCCAGGGACAGGGGGCGAAGACGGGCGTAAATTTCCGCGTTTTCAGACAATTCGAGAACAGTCTTGGCGCGCTCCTTGAGCCCCGGCATGCCCTTCTTCAGCCTTTCCGCCGTGGTTTCGGCGATTTTTCCTTGCAATGCTTCCGTCAACCGGGGCATGACCAAATCAATCAGTTTTTGGTCTTCTGCCTGACGGATGTAATGGCCGTTGAGGCTCGCCAGTTTTTCGAAATCAAACTGCGCCGCGCCCCGTCCGACGGCGTCGAGCCCGAACCACTCAATGGCCTGCTCGCGGCTGATGATTTCATCATCGCCGTGGCTCCAACCGAGCCGGATAAGGTAATTGCAAAGCGCCTCGGGCAGATACCCCTGTTCCCGGTAGGACTCGACCCCCAAGGCGCCGTGGCGTTTGGACATTTTGGCGCCGTCAGGCCCGTGAATAAGCGGAATATGGGCAAAGGCAGGCGGTCCCCATTCGAGGAATCTATAAATCTGGGTTTGCCGAAAAGCGTTGGTGAGGTGATCGTCGCCGCGAATGACATGGGTTATTTCCATATCGTGGTCGTCAACGACAACGGCCAGCATATAGGTGGAGGTGCCGTCCTGACGAAGCAGAATCATATCGTCGAGCTGGTCGTTCTCGACCGTCACCTCTCCCTGGACAAGGTCCCGGATGACGGTTTCGCCATCCAGGGGCGCCTTCAGGCGGATGGCGGGCTCGATGCCTTCCGGCGCCTCGGCGGGGTCGCGATTCCGCCACCGGCCGTCGTATAACTTGGACCGCCCTTGCTTTCCGGCGGCCTCGCGCATCTCCTGAAGTTCCTCGGGCGCGCAGTAACACTTGTAGGCCTTGTCCTCGGTCAGGAGCCGCCGGGCAATTTCGGCGTGGCGGCCGGCCCGGGAAAATTGCGAAACCGCCTCGCCATCCCAGTCCAGGCCCAGCCATTTCAGGCTCTCGTAAATGGCGTCCACGGCCTCATCAGTCGAACGCTGACGGTCCGTATCCTCGATGCGCAAAAGAAATTTGCCGCCCGAACCGTATTTGGCATGGTGCTTGGCGAACAGCCAGTTATACAATGCTGTTCTGGCGCCCCCGATATGGAGAAAGCCGGTCGGCGACGGCGCAAAACGGGTAACGACGGTCATGTTGATAGGATCGGCGTGCTCTTAAAAGATCAAGGGGTGACAACGGGAGAGAATTACCACATCTCCTGGGCCGTTGCAGCATATCCCTGATGTTTCGGTCTATGGGATGAAGTTAAGGCACATCATTGCAGTTCTTTCGGCCACGGGCCTTGCCGCCTGTTCCCTGCCGGACCTTCCGTCCCTGCCGGATTTTCCCTCGTTTTCCTTCGCCTCCGAAGGGGTCGAGAAACAGCCCGAGATCAGTTGCGATACCGCCCGGCGCCTGGACTTGAAAGCCCTCGACTGGGCGGGCGCCAAAACCGTTGACGTTCACATCCTTAATAACCGGTTTACGCCGGATGTCCTGGTATTGCGGGTGAAAGCCGCCAACGTCATCCGGATTTTCAACGGCGATAAAAATTTGCGCACCTTTCGGGCGCAGGAATTTTTTCGATCTTCCGCTATCGCCGGAATCCTCTACGATGGCAGGGAGCTTTCCGAGAACTGCATCGACGCGATTCGGATCGGAGCGCTGAAAGGGGCGGCGATTCAGGTCGTGCCGTTACGTCAAGGCGATTTCCCCTACGTAGGCGAGTCTTCCACCGGGTTCTCCCTGAACCCGTTTTCCGCAAAAGCCAAAACCGGGCGTATCATTGTCCGCTAAGCAACGAAAATGCCGATTTTTCCCGACTTCCAAATCAATCCGTTGAAATCATTCGATCACGAGCGGGACCGTTGGATATTGTGGCTTCCCGTTCTTTTCGGGGCAGGGATATCCTTCTATTTCAGCTTGCGTTTCGAGCCGCCCGTTTGGCTGGGGTTTTCGGCCGTGGTATCGGCCCTGATCATGGCGCTCGCCCTCTGGCGTTGGAAAACGGATCAAGCAAGCCGCTTGATTTCCTGCCTGGTGGTGTTGGCCATTGTCGCCTCGGGGCTTACGGCGGCCCAATTGCGAACAACCGCCGTCCAGGCGCCCGTGCTGAGCAAGCGCACCGGGCCGGCAACGGTGAGCGGAAGGGTCATTAACGTTGAAAGCTTTCCCAAAGGCAGCCGCGTAACGCTTGAACGTCCCCGCATATCGGGCCTGGACCCCGGCCTGGCGTTGGAAAAGGCGCGCCTCAGGCTGAGAGGGACCCAGCCCGAGATCACGCCCGGGAATTGGTTGCGCGTCAGGGCCATTCTGTCGCCGCCGTCGCCGCCCGCCGCCCCCGGCGCTTTCGACTTTCAACGGCAATCCTATTTCCGCAGCCTGGGCGCGGTGGGCTTCAGCCTGGGCCCCGCCAAAATCGTAGCCGGCCCGGAAAAAGCCGCGACAGGGATTGAATACAGTCTCGATTTTTTCACCCTCGGGCTGGCGCGGCTCCGCCAAGCCGTCGCCGTCCGCGTAAAAGCCGCTATCGAGGGCCCGACCGGCGCCGTCGCGGCGGCGCTGATGACCGGAGACAGGAGCGCCATCCCCAAAGGGCTGATGAAGTCAATTCGCGATTCGGGCATTGCGCATTTGCTGGCCATCTCCGGCCTTCATATCGGCCTGGTGGCGGGCATTTTGTTTGTCGGCGTGCGTGGCCTGATGGCGCTTGTTCAACCCTTGGCGCTTTATTTTCCGATAAAGAAATGGGCGGCCGTGTTCGCCATATTGGGCGCTTTTGCTTATGCGTTGATCGCCGGCGCGACGGTGCCGACTCAGCGTGCGTTTTTGATGGTCGGCCTGATCCTGACAGCCGTTCTGGTGGACCGGCGGGGCTTTTCCATCCGCCTCGTCGCCTGGGCGGCGCTGATCATTCTGGCCCTCAGACCCGAAAGCCTGCTCGGGCCGAGCTTTCAAATGTCGTTTGCCGCCGTCACCGCCTTGATCGCCACCTATGAAACGATCAGTGAAAGACGCCGCTACCGGGACCACGACGCCGGCCGCTTTCCCCCTTGGGCCAGGAAGGCGGGCACTTACATTGCCGGGGTCGCCTTGACGACGGTGATCGCGGGCGCCGCCACCGCGCCCTTTGCCATCTATCACTTCAACCGTTTCGCCGACTATGGACTGGCGGCAAACCTGGTGGCGGTGCCGGTGACCGCGCTTTGGGTCATGCCGTGGGCGGTGGGGGGGTTTCTGTTGATGCCGTTCGGGTTGGAAGCCGTTGCCCTGGAGCCCATGGGGTGGGGAGTCGATGTCGTCATCCAGGTCGCTGAAACGGTCGCGTCCTGGCCGGGGGCGGTAACGCTGGTTCCGTCCATGCCGACGGCGGCCTTGGCGGCGATATCCCTTGGCGGCCTTTGGCTGTGCCTTTGGCGCCGGCGCTGGCGGTATTTGGGCGTTTTGGGAATTGCCGCGGGCATCATGGCGGCATCGCTCATGCGGCCCCCGAATATCCTTATTGACGGCCAGGGCCAGTTGCTGGCGGTCCGGACCGACGAGGGGACCATCGCGCTGTCAACAGTAAAACGGGCCAGGTTCAACCGCGAGATATGGCTTCGCCGCTTCGGCCGCAAAGAAGCCGGAGCCCATTGGCCGAAAAACGGGACCCGTTCCCATAAGCGGCTTTCGTGCGATTTCGAGGGCTGTCTTTTAAGGATCGGCCACCGGGTGGTGGCGCTTTCCTATAGGGAAGGGGCGTTGGCGGAGGATTGCTGGATCGCCGACATGGTTGTTTCCCTGGTGCCCGTTCGCCGCCGGTGCCCGGCGGCGGGTGTCGTCGACCGTTTCGATTTATGGCGGAACGGCGGCCATGCCTTTTGGGTGGAAAGATCCGGGGTGCGGGTCGAATCCGTCAACGGCCTACGCGGCGACCGGCCCTGGGTTCTCAAACCCGCGCGCGCGCCAAAGTCCGGGCCGAAAAAGCGCGGCCCCAAGACCTGAGGGTGCGAACCGCTCAGTATTTCCTGATCAGGCCGACCAGGTAGCCCTGGACCTTCACTTGGTCGGGCCCGAAGATGCGGGTTTCGTACGCCGTGTTGGCGGGCTCCAGCGCGATGGACGCGCCCTTGCGGCGAAGCCGCTTCAGGGTGACTTCGTTGTCCTCGACCAGGGCAACGACGATGGAGCCGTTTTCGGCCGTGTCCGAACGGCGAATGATGGCCGTATCGCCATCATAAATACCGGCGTCATCCATGGAATCGCCATCAACCTCGAGCGCGTAATGTTCGCCGGCGCCGAGCATGGAAGCGGGAACGTCAATGGCGTCGGAGTTATCGCGAAGCGCCTCGATCGGCGTGCCGGCGGCAATCCGCCCGTAAAGGGGCAGTTGCACCGATTCCGATTCGGCCGCGGCCTTGGCGCCCGGAAACTTGAAATCGCCCTTGATGACGTTAGGGGAAAAACCGCTGACGGCGGATTTCTTTTTTCCCTTGGCGCCGGCCTTGCCCCTGGCGGCCTCCATGTTGTCAGGCAGGCGAAGCACCTCGATCGCCCGGGCGCGATGGGGAAGGCGGCGAATAAAGCCCCGTTCCTCAAGTCCGGTGACCAACCGGTGAATGCCGGATTTGGACTTCAGCCCCAAGGCGTCCTTCATTTCGTCGAATGAGGGCGAAACGCCGGTACCCTTGAGCTGTTTGTTCATATACACCAAAAGCTCATACTGCTTCCTGGTTAACATAGGCTTTCCCCTGATCTGCGTGGCGGCGGTTTGGTTTAAGGCAGCCTTAGTGCCCCGTACCGAAAAGCGCCACAAAATCTAGAACAAATAGTATACGTTCACACATGTTCTAGTTTAGTTCACTGTTTGCGTCAAGGGAAAATTTCGGCCGGCCTCAAAAAAGGGCCGGAAAAGGGGGATGGCTAAAAGTGGATGGCGCCGTTGCCGAAGGGGATGATCTCCACCCGGTCGCCTTTTTTGGCCGCCGGCGCCTCGGGCGGCCGGACGACCAGGCAGTCGGCCTCGGCCAGCCGCGCCATCATGGCGCTGTCCTGCTTGTCGAACGGCGTCGCCACCAGTTCGCCCGAGCCGTCCCGGGAAAGCCGGGCGCGGAGATAATCCTGGCGATGGTCGTTTTGCTTGAGCGCGCGGCCGAGAACCGCCGTCGGGGCGGGGTCCTCGGCGTTATCGATTCCCAGCATCTTTTCCATCGCCGGCTTCAGGAAGATGATCGAGGTCACCCCCGCCGAAACCGGATTTCCGGGAAGGCCCAGCACCGGGATGCCGCCCAGCCGTCCGAAGATCAGGGGCTTGCCCGGACGCATGGCGACCTTGTAGAAGCCCAGCTCCATGCCCTTGTCGCCCAGGACCTTCTGAACCAAGTCGTATTCGCCGACCGAGGCGCCGCCCATGGTGACCAGCATGTCGGCGCCCTCGGCGCCGACAAGGATTTCCTTGAGCGATTGCTCGTTGTCCCGGGCTATCCCTAAGTCCCGGGGCTCGCCACCGAGCGCCCGGACGTAGGCCGCCATGGCAAAGCTGTTGGAGCTGATGATCTCGGCCGGGCCCAGGGGCTCGCCGGGCAGGACCAATTCGTCGCCGGTGGCGGCAAAGGCGATGACCGGCCGCCGGCGCACCGTCAACGCCGGCACGTTCATGGCCGCGGCCAGGCCGACGTCGCGGCCGCTCAAGACCTTGCCGGCGCTCAGCAACACCTCGCCCTCTTTGAAATCCATCCCCGCCGGCCTGATGAAATGCCCCTTGGCCGCCGGTTCCTTGACGGTGACGTCGTCGCCGTCTGATTCCGTGTCTTCCTGGATGACGATGGCGTCGGCGCCGTCCGGCACCGGCGCGCCGGTGAAGATGCGCACCGCCTGGCCCCGGGCGACGGCGCCGGAAAAGCCCGAACCGGCCTGGGAGTCGCCGATGCGCTTCAGGGTGACGGGGGGCTCGGTGACGTCCTCGGCCCGGACGGCGTAACCATCCATGGCCGAAACGGCGACCGGCGGGTGGCTGACGCGCGACGCCACGTCCTCTGCCAGGACCCGGCCAAGCGCTTCGGCAAGCGGGACTTCCTCCGAAGCGAGCAGGGAAATGCCCTCGGTAACCTTAGTCAGCGCCTCGGCGACGGAGATCATTATTCGGCCTCGAACGTCCCTGATTTTCCGCCGGCTTTGTGAACCAGGCGGATATCGGTAATCCGCATGCCCCGGTCCACCGCCTTCAACATGTCGTAAACCGTCAGCGCCGCCACCGCGACGGCGGTCAGGGCCTCCATCTCGACGCCGGTCTTGCCCTTGAGCTTGCAGGTGGCGGTGATATGGACGGCGTTGCGGTCCGGATCGCATTCAAGGTCCACGCTTACCGACGTCAGGTCCAGCGGATGGCAGAGCGGAATCAGGTCCGGCGTGCGCTTGGCGCCCATGATGCCGGCAAGCTGGGCGACGGAAAGCACGTCGCCTTTCTTGACGCCGCCCTCTTGGATGAGCGCCATGGTTTCCGGCTGCATGACGACCGAGCCCTTGGCGGTGGCCGTCCGTTCGGTTGAGTCCTTGTCGGAGACATCGACCATGACCGCGTTGCCTTCATCGTCCAAATGGGTGAGTTTCGCCATGTTCAGGCCTCGGCGCTTTCGGCGGGCTCAGGCGCGAGGAGGGCTCGGGTCGCTTCTTCCACGTCGTCTTCGCGCATCAATGATTCGCCGACCAGAAAACAGTTTACACCGGCACCGGAAAGCCGCGCCAGGTCAGAGGGCCCGGCCAGGCCGCTTTCGCTGACCACCAGCCGGTCCGAAGGAATATTGTTCAATAACGCCTCCGTCACCGCCAGGTCCACCTCGAAGGTTTCGAGGTTGCGGTTGTTGACGCCGATCAGCGGCGATTTCAGTTTGAGCGCGCGCTCAAGCTCGTTTGAGTCGTGGACCTCAACCAGGACATCGAGGCCGAAATCGTTGGCCTGGGCCTCCAACTCCTCGGCCTGGGCATCGCCGAGGGCGGCCATGATCAACAGCACGCAATCGGCGCCGAGCGCCCTGGATTCGACGATCTGGTAGGGGTCTACCATGAAGTCCTTGCGCAACACCGGCAGATCCACCGCCGAGCGGGCGTCGATCAAATCGGCATCGCTGCCTTCGAAATAAGCCGCGTCCGTCAACACCGAAAGGCATGTCGCGCCGCCCGCCTGGTAGGCCCGGGCCAGGGAGGCGGGATCGAAATCCTCGCGGATGCGGCCCTTGGAAGGAGACGCGCGCTTGATCTCGGCGATCAGGCCGTATTTGCCGGTGCCGGCGGCGTCCCGGAGCCGGGCCGTAAAACCGCGGACCGTCCCCATTTTCCGGGCCGCCTTTTCGAGCGCCTCAAGGGGATGACTTTCCTTCTGGGCGGCCACGTGGTCCCGCTTGTCGCCGCAGATTTTGCTCAGGATGCCGGTCATGACCCTTCTTCGTTGGTGATGGCGACCATTTTATCGAGAACGGACTTGGCCTTGCCGTCGTCAATGGCGGCGGCGGCGGTGGCGGCGGCTTCTTTCAGGTCCTTGGCCTTGCCGGCGACGATCAAAGCGCCGGCGGCGTTAAAGACGACGACGTCCCGATAGGCGCCTTCGGCACCGTCGAGCACCGCCGTCAACGCGTCGGCATTGTGCTGGGCGTCGGCGCCCTTGAGGTCGGCGGGCCTGGCGGTCGGCAGCCCGGCGTCCTCGGGCGTGACCTCGAAGGTTTTGACCTTGCCGTTCTTCAGTTCGGCGACGTAGGACGGCCCGGTGGTGGTCATTTCATCGAGGCCGTCCGAACCGTGGACGACCCAGGCCGCCTCGCAGCCGAGATTCTTGAGCACATTGGCCAGCGGTTCGATCCAGTCTCTGGCGAAGACGCCGGTAAACTGCCGCTTGACGCCCGCTGGATTGGACAGCGGGCCGAGAAGATTAAAGATGGTGCGCGTGCCCATCTCTACCCGGGCCGGGCCGACGTACTTCATGGCGCTGTGGTGGCGGGGCGCCATCATGAACCCGATGCCGGCCTCACGGATGGCCTTTTCGACCAATCCCATATCCGCCTCGATATTGACGCCCAAGGCCGCCAGCACGTCGGCGGCGCCCGATTGGGACGACAGCGCCTTGTTGCCGTGCTTGGCCACCGGCACGCCCGCCGCGGCGACGACGATGGCCGCGGCGGTGGAAATATTGTACGTCCCCGAACCGTCGCCGCCGGTGCCGACCACGTCCATGGCGCCGGCTGGCGCGTCTACGGCCAGCGCCTTGGCCCGCATGGTCCTGACGGCGCCGGTGATCTCGTCGACGGTTTCGCCGCGAACCCTGAGGGCCATCAGAAAAGCGCCGATCTGGGCTTCCGAGGCGTCGCCGGACATGATGATATCGAAGGCCCCCTCGGCCTCGTCGGCGCTCAGGCTTTCGCCGTCGGCGACCTTCGCCAAAACGGTTTTCAGCTTGTCGCCCATGCGGCCTCCCTGCCCCCTGGTTTTTTCTTGGCGATATCGAGGAAATTCTGGATCAGCTGGTGCCCGTGCTCCGAGGCGATGCTTTCCGGATGGAACTGGACGCCGTGAATGGGAAACTCGTTGTGGGAAATCCCCTGGATGACGCCGTCGTCGCTTTCGGCGGTGATTTTCAGGCAATCAGGCAGGCTGTCGCGTTCCAGGGTCAGGGAATGATAACGGGTGGCCTTGAACGGGCTCGGGATTCCGGCGAGCACGCCTTCGCCGGTATGGGTGATTTCGCTGACCTTTCCGTGCATGGGCTTGGGCGCCAGCACCACCTTGGCGCCGAACGCCTGGCCGATGCATTGATGGCCGAGGCAAACGCCCAATAGGGACAACTTGCCGGCGGCTTTTTCCACCACGTCGAGGCAGATTCCGGCGCGGTCCGGATCGCACGGGCCGGGAGAGATGACGATGCCTTCGGCGCCCAGCACAAGGGCCTCGTCGGCGCTGATGGCGTCATTACGCCTGACCTCGACCTCGGCGCCCAATTCGCCCAGATAATGGCGGAGGTTGTAGGTAAAGCTGTCGTAGTTGTCTAAAAGCAGAAACATTTCAAAAACTTAGCCCTCACCGGCACGCCCTTGGCGGCGTTTCCGGCCACAATGCCGTCACGCTCCCAAAGGGTCAAGCCTAGGCGGGGGCGCTCTGTACCCTAACGTTTGGCCACGTGCCACACCTCGTCGACACCGTCTCCGCGGGTATCGCCGGCCTTCGCGTCATTGATGTATCCGTACAACGGCTTTCCGTGGAAGGCCCATTGTTTGGTCCCATCATCACGAGTGATTGCCGTAAACCCGCCCGCGGGCTTCGCCGTACCGGCTGCGATGACCGGGGGCCAAAATACCGCGCAAAGGCCGGCGCAATTCGACTTTCCGGGCGTATCCTTGTCGTAGGTATACAGGGTCATTCCATCGGCATCCGTGAAAACCTCGCCAAGTCCGGTTTGCCGTGTCGTTCCCGGCCCGCCGGGCGCCATGGATATTGCGGTTGCACAGGCGGCAAGGACGCCGATCATCAGGAATCCGGCCACCAATGGTGAAAGCCTTTTCATGTTCCGCACTCCGTCCTTAGAGAACCAATCCGCCATACGCGTTTATTTTACCTGATTCAGAGGCCGAGTTCTCTCTCCTCGATGCGGACTCGATGTAACAGGATGCCGGCGGGCGGGTTTCAGGAACGGCCGCTTATGGCCCAAAGCGGACGTTCGCTGGATTGTGATGCATGGAGGCTAGTGTCAGAAACTTGGACTTTACCGTTTGACTTAAGGCACAATATTTTCAATATTTCCAATATAGGCAAAAAGGCATATGTTAATTAACCTGATCTGGGAATTGGGTTTCTGGGCATATTAATTCCGATAAATCCTCCAAACACCGTTCAAAAAGCCCCCCAAAAAAATGAATTCCGACACCAACGCCCTTTTTCGCGCCGTCTCATATTGGGTCATCAGGATTTTAGCGCCCTTGTTTGTCCCCAGGGGGACTATCGGATGAAAATCGACCATAAGCTCAAACTCAACGCCTTGATCGTACTGTCGCTGCTGACGATCAGTGTTGGCGTGGCCATCTTCCTTGTTGATGGGATAAAGAACAATGTGCGGCAGATGGCCGAGGTCGATCAGCCGCTTGAGCAGGCGATCCTGGAGATGGAGATCAACGTCGGCGAGACCGCCCGGGCGGTGTTGGATTACATCCAGGACTTTGAACAGGATGAACTCGACGCGATACAAGACTCCGAGCACGACTTCGAGCGCTACGCTGAGACATTCGAGCGGCTGGCCGAGACCGACGAAGAGCGGGTGCTGGGCGAGAAAGTCGCGA
>CAZVFL010000023.1:0-33832 GCA_964626025.1 uncultured Thalassospiraceae bacterium | reverse complement strand
TGGCACATCGAGATGCCGTTGGGTGGGAGCCGTCCATTGCATCATAAGCGGACCTTAGGACTGGGGGGTCAAAGGGTTCGTTTCTTAAGAAAAACGGGACGACGTTCGCTTGCCGGTCATTGACTTCCTGGAAATATCCTCTACATATCCCCCATACGTGTTGCATTTGTTTTGTGTTATCTAAATAACCCGTCCACCGATTAGCTTAGTTATCCCCTGACAATGTGAGCGTTAAACCGACCGCGCTGCCACATGGTGTGAGGCGCGGAATTACACTCTTGTTAGAGGAAATAACTATGACTACTGGTACTGTAAAATGGTTCAACCCGGCCAAAGGTTTCGGGTTCATCGAGCCGGAAGACGGCTCAAATGACGCCTTCGTCCATATTTCCGCCGTCGAACGAGCGGGACTGACAACGCTCAACGAAGGGCAGAAGATTTCTTATGAGCTTCAGCCCGGGCAGAACGGCAAATCTTCCGCCGAGAACCTGAAGGAAGTGTCCGACACAGACGATGCGGGTGATGAAGCCAGCGATGACGCCAGCGATGACGCGGGTGATGACGCCGACGCCGAGTCCGCAGAAGACACTGCAACCAGCGAATAACCACGCAAAGCACCGCCTCCAACTCCGTTGGGGGCGGTCGCTACGACGACAATAATACCCACGAACAATTAAAAAAAAACGACGCGATGCGCCGTGCCATCGCCGACCTTACGCACCAGCCTGGGGCGGTCTCGCCTACACTCCGGGACGAAAATTTCCGGCCGTAACGCTTCGAACTGAAGCAAAGGATTACCGAAATGGTGGAGTCAGTAAAATCGAGGGCTGAGGAAAAGTTCGCCGCAATCCAGAAGAAGGACAAGCAGACCCTGAAAGAAAAGGAAAAAGCGCTGCAGGAGAGAACGGAACACGTGGCGCGCCTGCGGGCCCTCCGCCTAGCCAAAGAGGCTGCCGACAAGAAAGCCGCCGAGGAGACCGCCGCCGAGAAAACGGCCGCCAAAAACAAAAAGCCATCGCGTTTGCCCCAGACTCACCGAAGCTGACGCGCCTCCACCGGAAAGGTTCTCACTACAATGGCGATGTTCGAAATCACGATCTACAACAAAGAAGTCCGCGAGAAAGTGGAGGCTGGTGAGTACCACAGCCGGTTCGCCGACTCTTGGGCGGATTTCCAATACATCGAGATCGATGCCCCTAATGAGGAACAAGCCCGCGTCCAGATCGAGGTTATGCATCCCGGTGTTCAGGGGTTCGTAATTGATGACATTCGGATGATCAGCGGGGGTTTTGAGTAAATCCCGCTGAAATCCGGAGGGTGTGGGACCCTCTGCTTTTCCTTGCACTCCGCTCAACCCTATAAGCCATTAAATGTCCGCTTTGGCTCAATTGCAGACGTTCGTGGCGCCCTTCCTGGATGTCCGCTTTCGGGGGCAAAGCGGACGGAGATCAACGGCCCTCGGAACGCAAATTCGGACCTTGATGTCCAACGGCGTGCTGGGGACGCAAGGTTTCTAGCAGTTTCGACAGGGCTCCACCGGCAGGCCGCGGGGCAGCCAGCCGGGGCCGTATGGGCCTCCGAGCATCCCTTCCTTGAGGTTCATGACCCGGGTAAAACCGGCCTCGGTCAACGCTTGATGGGCGGCTGTCGAGCGGTTGCCGCGCGCGCAGACAAGCGTGATCACCTTGTCAAGGTCGCCGCCAACCGCGGCCTTCACCGCCTCGACAAAGCCCGGCAGGCCGCCGGGATCGTGGATCGTCACCGTGCGTGCGCCCGGGGCGATGCCAGTCTGACGCCATTCTTGGGGAGAGCGCACGTCGATCAACATCATTTCGCCGCGCTCGAGGCGTACCTTTGCTTCGTCGGCGGTCATGATGCGGTGGTTGGCGCCGGCCGGCCCGGCGCCGAGGACAAACACGCCCATCAGCACGGTGAGCCCCACCATCAGGGTGCGGCGCGAGACCGCCAAACCTGTTCCCCCTTGGCTGTCGCAATGCAGTGATGTCATGGCTTTCCTTTCCCGACCCGCCGAAAGCCAGCACCTTCATGACCGAACTGAAAGACGCCCGGGTGCAGAATCTCGGCCAACATTTCCAATGAATCAGCAAGCCTGGGGCCGGGACGATTGAAAAAGGCGTTGGCGTCGGTGGCATAGACGCGACCGGTCTTAATCGCCGTAATGTTATCCCAGCCGGGCTTGGCCAGCAACGTTTCAACCTCGCCAAGCGTTTGTTTCAGATTATAACCGCAGGGCATGAGGACGATGACTTCTGGATCGGCCTCCAGGAGTTCCTCCCAGGTTAACTCGGGGGCGTGCGCTCCGGCCTCGCCAAAGAGGTTTCGGCCGCCAGCCAATGAAACCATTTCCGGTATCCAGTTGCCCGCTGCCATCAAGGGCTCGGACCATTCGATACAAGCGACCCTGGAGGCGGTCTCTAAGTCCTGGGCCAAATCCGCGACCGCCGTGGCGCGGTCGGTCATGGCGGTCACCAAATCATGACCGGCTTCCGATACGCCGAGCACCTCGGCGACTCGCATGATGTCATTGTGGACACCGGCAAGGGTGCTGGCCTCGAGAGACACAACCGCGACTGTCCGGCCACTCCAGGATGCTACCGCAGCTTCGACCTCCTCAAAGCTCACGGCGCACACCTCGCACTGGCTTTGGGTGACGATGACGTCAGGTTCCAGGTCCTGGAGCTGATCTTCGAGCACCTGGTAAATGGCGACGGCGTCCTTCACGGCGTCTCTGACACTGGCGTCGATCTCGGCGCTGGAACCGCCAAGCTCTATCCTTGGCCGAGTACAAACAGGCAGGCTTTCGACGCTGGACGGGTAGTCGCATTCGTGGGAACGGCCGACAAGTCGGCTGGCGCAGCCGAGGCCAGCGACAATTTCAGTTGCGCTCGGTAGCAACGAGACGACTCTTTCAGCGGATGCCATGGCAGTTAAATGGGTTTCGGTTGCCGTTGTCTCAATATTTTTTCGTTCCCTATGGAGGGTACGGCAAACACGTCTTTTTTTCTTCACTCACCTTTTAATCACCGTAATCCACTGATCAACGACGCCTTACCGCGCGATGCGGCGGGTCCGTTTCTTCGCATAGAGGCGGGGATCATACTGCCGTTCCAGGACGTGCAGTTTAATGTTCTCGAACCCGTCGAGATGGTTCCTGGCATCGGGCTTCATGCGTTGGATGTCTTCGCTCAACTGCAAGCGGGCAAGATATCTGTCCCCGGGCCTCAGGCGCTTGAAAATCCTGGCCGGGTCGCCGCTAAGTTCGGTCTGGCCGGCCAGTTTCGCCCGTTCATACCATGTAAAGGCCCGGCGCAAATCGCGCTTCAATCCTCGGCCTTGTTCGTACATCCAGGCAAGAATATCCATGGCCGGCGCATATTCATCGACTTCGGCGCGCTGGCGGACGATTTCGACGTCGTACCAGCCCGGCTTGCCGGACCTGATGGTGTCCAAGGACTTCCGCCACATCCCCTCGGACATGACGAAATCTTTTTCAGGGTACGGATACTTGTCGGCAAAGGTGACCGGGACCGGCGTTATGGTGGCGCTGATGGCGCCATTTGCCGCCGGGATTTCCTGAATCCACTGGAAATAGCCGTATACGGGCAACGCGTTAAAGCAGAGGAAAATCCCCAAAGCGAAGGTATTTATTTTGCGAGTCATGGCCCGGTCTTCTTTCCGGCCCTTTTAAGGGCCTTTTTGGGCGACTCGTTACCTCATTTTTCGTTATTTTTCTTTTTGAGAGGGAAACACGCGCTATAAGCGTGAGCCCTTGATGGTCGTGATTGGAACACAATAACAACCGGGACGCTGTGACCTGGATCACAGGTGTAAAACTTTTTATGTTGCCAATGAACGCCCTCATTGAACCGAGGCCCCACCATGCGCGCTGAAATCGAAACCCTTGCCGCCGAAGTCAAGCAGTCATTGGAGCTGCTGAGGAGGCACCTTTGACTATGAAACCGCGCGGAAGCGCCTGGACGAGCTGAACGCCCGCGCCGAAGACCCCGATTTCTGGAACAACGCCGAGGACGCGCAAGCCGTCATGCGCGAGCGCACGCACCTGGAGGGGGGCCTCGACGAAATCGACTCACTCGAACGAGAGCTTGCCGACAACCTGGAACTCCTGGAGATGGCGGAGGCCGAAGACGACCGAGACGTCGCCGCCGAAGCCGAAGCGGCGCTGAAAAAGCTCCAATCCCAGGCCGCCAAGGCCGAATTGCAAACATTGCTGTCGGGCGAGGCCGACGCCAACGACTGTTACCTGGAAGTCCACGCCGGTGCCGGCGGCACCGAGGCCCAGGATTGGGCGGAAATGCTGCTGCGCATGTATTCGCGCTGGGCCGAGGCACACGGCCACAAGGTCGAGTGGCTGGAAGAAAGCGCCGGCGAGGAGGCGGGGCTGAAATCGGCGACCTTGAAGATCATCGGCCGCAACGCCTATGGCTGGCTGAAGACCGAAAGCGGCGTCCACCGCCTGGTCCGCATTTCGCCTTTTGATTCGTCATCGCGCCGCCATACCAGCTTCGCGTCGGCCTGGGTCTATCCGGTCATTGACGAGGAAATCGAGGTCGAAATCGAAGACAAGGACCTGCGCATCGACACTTACCGGGCATCCGGCGCCGGCGGCCAACACGTCAACAAGACCGACAGCGCCGTCCGCCTTACCCATGAGCCGTCCGGCATCGTCGTCCAATGCCAGAGCAGCCGATCGCAACACAAGAACAAGGCCACCGCCTTGAACATGCTGAAGGCGCGGCTTTACGAAAGCGAACTTCAGAAACGCGAGGAGGAATCACAGGCCGATCGCGGCGAGAAAACGGACATCGGCTGGGGCCACCAGATCCGGTCTTATGTCATGCAGCCCTATCAGATGGTCAAGGATACGCGGACCGAGGTGGAAACGTCCAATGTCCAGGCGGTTCTCGACGGCGACCTGGACGACTTCATGGCCGCGGCCCTGGCCGAGCGGGTCAAGGGAAACGGCGAGGGGGTGGGGTAATTTCCGCCCGCCCGCCTACTGGACGATGGGCGGGGGTTCAAAGTAATTAGTATGGCGTCCCTTTTTGACGGAAATAACGAAAACCACCAAACAGAGGGGAAAAACTGGTCAGAATGTTCTACCGTGGGAGTAATTGAACCAAGTTAGATTTGAGTTGAGGGTGGAAAGATGGATGATTTTTGGACGTTTACATACCTTTCGTCACCAGTTTTGTTGGTCGTTGTGACGATTGGAATGTTGGTGTGGGTGGTTTCCCTGTATAGGAAACTTAAGATTCTTAGATACTGTTACATAGACCTTAGTGATTGGATTGCGAATCACCTGAAAGATGTGTATGACATGTCAAAATGGATGGTCCATGAATTTTTTGTAAATAACGAAATTTTGGAGGGTGAAAAACCAACAGAGGAACAAATAGACAATGAAATCTATGATGATATTAGGAATTGGGAGAAACTTTGGGGTGAGAAGGTTGATTTCCATTTCAAGATTATGAAACGAAACAACACGGTTCTTCCCTCTGAAGGAGACAAAGGAATCATTCTGTTAGACTGGTTTAAGTGAAACGAACCTACTTTTGATCTGTTCAAACCAAAACTTTTTTCCGAAAAATTAATTATAAAGTCCTTCCGTGGGGCGTAATTCGGGGACACCTTACTAATTAGCTTCCCCTTTACCCCCCTCATGCCGCGTCATGCAGGGCTTTCGCAACCGCGTCCGGCATCCGGGCAATGACACGCAGGTAGCTCTGCGCGGCGGCGTCCGGGGCCCGGCGGCCTTGTTCCCAATCGCGCAAACTGCCGGCGGGGATGCCGAAGCGCGCGGCGAAGACATTCTGCGACAGGCCGGTGGCTTCCCGCGCACGGCGGGCCAGCACCGCCCCGTGTCCGCGCTTGAACTCGTCATCGGTGAGCGGTGCGTCGGCATCCGGCTCAACGCGGGGTTTTTTGGTAACGTCGTATTTCGCGCTCATTGGCTTTCCTCACGCTGATGATGCGGTGTACCTCACCGCGTAGGGCGAACACGCAGACCCACACCCGACTCTCCGCCATGCCGTAGGCGACGAGGCGTTCCTCGGCGTAGGCAAACCGCACATCCAGGATGTCCAGCCTGTCGGCGTCGGCGAGCACCTCGGCCCCGAAGGCCAGGGACACACCGTGCTTTTTCCGGTTGCCCGCATCCTTGTCGGGGTCGAACTCGATCCGCATGGGCGCACTATACGGCATTGCCGTATAGTGCGCAACAAGCGAGTTGCCAATCCTGGGAGGAAGCCCAGAATTGGGGGCAGGTTGAACTAACCCGCCTTTTCCACGGGATACGCGGACCGAGGTGGAAACGTCCAACGTCCAGGCGGTTCTCGACGGCGACCTGGACGACTTCATGGCCGCGGCCCTGGCCGAGCGGGTCAAGGACAAGTCCGGCGGGGCTACTGAAGGATAAACTCCTTGAACATAACAGCGTGAATCTTCGACGGCGCCATCAGGGTGTTGATCATGCGGGTGATGTCGGTGCGCAGCATTTCCGCCCCTTTCTTGCCTTCCATTTGGTGGCGTTCCAGGTCGCGGAGATACTGCGTCACCTGGTCCATGATCCTGAGCTCCAACGATTGCAGGCGCTTCAGATTGGCGCCGCCCAATTGCACCGCGAGCTTGGTTTTCAACAGCGGCGATTTGCATTTCCCGGTTTTCATGTCGGCCTTGAGCACCGGGAATTCGTGGATGACCGGCCTGTCCAGCATGATGCTGGCGACGGTCTTTTTGTCTTCCTCGCCAAAGAAGGGATCGAAGAAGCCGAGGAAATAGGCTGCGGGGCCGCCGACCAACACCACCAGCAAAAAGAAGCCGGAGGCGGTGGCGATCAGCTTCTTCATGCCTGCTTTGCCGCGGGCAGGGGCCGCGTCTTCCTCATCTTCCTCTTCTTCTCCCTCTTCTCCTTCCTCTTCAGCCTCCTCCTCGGCCGCCTCTTCGGTTTCTTTTTCGCCTTTTTCGGCGTCGGTGTCTTCAGCCATGGCTTCCTCCAGGTCTGTCTCCAAGTTCCCCGGCCGCATTAGGAAGATCGCATTTGCTGGTGAGAAACCCGAAATGGTGCATAATAAGCGTCTCCGAACAGCCGAAGACTGCGGGAACCGGTAGGTTCGGTCAAGACGCGCTGAACGCGGAGAGGAAGACCTTTGATCAGGCGCACGTTCCGGGGAATCGTCCAACTGCTGGGAGGCCTTGGCGCCGGCTTGGCCATCATGTTGATGGTGGTGGCCTGGCAGTTGTCGTCGGGTCCGATTTCGCTCGGCTTCCTGTCGCCCTATATCGAAAACGCCGTCAATTCCGGACAGTCGAATTTCCAGTTGAAGATGAAGGACACCATCCTGACCTGGGCGGGGTGGGACCGGACGCTCGATATCCGGGTCCTTGAGGTCAGGGTGCTGAGGCCAGACGGGGCGCTTGTCGGCAGCATTCCGGAAGTGTCTTTTTCATTAAGCGGCCAAGCACTCATCAGGGGCCAGTTTGCGCCCCGGAGCATCGAACTGTTCGGGCCCCGGTTGCTGGTAAAACGCGAATTCGACGGCAGCATCGATGTCGGCTTCTTGGATACGGAGACAAAATCCACCGATTTCACGAAGCTCCTGTTCGACCAGTTGCAGGCGTCCCCCGACCCGAAACACCCCATGAGCTACCTGACGCGGCTCGAAATCGTCAGCGCCGAAGTAACGCTCGAGGATCAGTTGTTGGGCAAGCACTGGGTGACCCCTTCGACCCATGTCAGCCTTCGCCGCGACGCCCTGGGAATCAGGGGCGAGATCGATCTCGACATCGACGTTAACGGCCAGGAGACCGAAATCGCCATTTCCGGCGTTTATCAGACCGCGCTCAAACGTTTCGACCTTGCGGTCAATTTCTCCGAGGTTTCACCCGTCGCCTTTTCGTCAATGTATTTCGAACTGGGGCCGCTACGCGCCTTCGTTCTGCCATTGAAGGGCACGGTTACGGCGGGCGTGACGATCGGCGGCAAGGTCGAATGGATGGGCTTCAACCTGACCGGCGGTAAGGGCGTGCTTAACCTTCCCGCCCCGGTGGCGCAATCGCTGCCGGTGGACCGGGTGGTGTTGAGAGGCCGCTATGAAGGGGCCGAAAACCATATAGACGTGGAGGAATTGACCCTGGCGCTGGGGCCGAAGGGGCAGTTCATGCTGCCGGCGCCTGCCAACCACCTAATGCCGCTGGCGTCGGTCAGCCTCAAGGGCCGCTATCTGACCGATACCCATCGCCTGGAAATTACCGAGGCCAAGGCCGATTTACAGGGCCCCTCGATCAAATTCAGCGCCGTGGTTGACGGCTTCCAGGGGTTCGGGGGTTTCGGCAAGGACACGGAAATTTCCATCGACATCAAGGGGGAATTGAGGGACGTCCCCATTGACGAACTGGCGAGCTACTGGCCGGCGGCGTGGGGGACAGCCGCCCACCAGTGGACCGTGCCGCATCTCAAGGACGGCATGATGCAAAAGGCGCGCGCCACTGTACGCCTGTGGTCGGGCGGCGACGGCAACTTCGAACTGGTGTCGTTGGATGGCGACATGGAAGCCACCGGCGTCACCGTGGACTACCTGCCGCCGATGCCGCCGGTCCGGGGCGCCGACGCTTACATGAAATACGACGACAAGACCTTCAATGTCTTTATCTCGAAAGGAGAAAGCCGGAACCTCACCATCCGCGAGGGCACCGTCTTCATCTCCGGCCTCGACGAGGTCGACCAGTTTACGGACGTCAGGCTTTTGATCGACGGTCCCTTCGCCGACCAATTGGCCTATCTGGACAACCCGCCCCTGGGTTATGCCTCAGCCATCGGCATCGACCCCAAAACCACCAACGGCAGCGCCGAAACGGAGCTGAGAATTGACTTCCTCATGGAAAAGACGACGACCCTGGAGACCATAAATATATCCGCAAAATCCAAGGTCTCGGACGTTGCCGCCGCCAAAGCGGTGCTCGGCCGCGATATCACCGGGGGCGAGATCGACATCCGGGTCGACAAAAAGGGGATGGACCTGACCGGCACGGTGAACATCGGCAAAATTCCGACCGCCCTGGTGTGGCGGGAGAACTTCGGCGACAAAAAGGAATTCCAAAGGCGTTATGACCTCAAGGCCCGGATCGGCGTCGCCCGTGACGTGGCCGCGCTGGGCCTGGATATAGCACCCTTCACCGATAAATATATTCGGGGCGCCGTTGACGCCAACGTCCGCTTTACGATCTTTAACGACATAAACCGCCGCCTTGAGGTCCAGACCGACATCAAGGACGCCGAACTGTCAGCGCCGGCCTTCGGCTGGAGAAAGAAATCGGGAGTCCCCGGCCGGGCCACGATCGTCGTCGATTTCGAGGGCGAGCGGATCAGCGGCGTCCCCCGTTTCATCATCGCCGCCGACGACCTGAAGATCCGCGGCTGGGCCACCTATGGCAAAGGCGACGAAGGCCTTCGCCGCATTGATTTCGAGCAGCTCACCTTCGGACGGACCGACATCTGGGGGGCGTTGATTTCCAGGTCCGAAGGCGGCTGGGACGCCGGTTTCCACGGCTCCAGTTTCGATATGTCGGCGCTCTGGGAAGAAATCATTAGCGGCGATTTCGGCGCCCGAGACGATGCCCTCCAGCTTCCATATCTGACGGTGGCCGTGGAACTGGGCCAGGTATGGATCGGCCCGGACAAGATTCTGAAAAACGTCTCGGGCACTTTTGTCCACAAAAACGATATATGGAACACGGTTCTCGTCAAAGGCGAGGTCGGCGATAAAAAATCCTTCGAATTGACCATCCGTCCGGCGGCCGACGGCACCCGGGATTTCGTTTTGACGTCGGCGGACGCGGGCGAATCCCTGAGGACCATGAATTTGTACGAGAACATGCAGGGGGGCAGGCTGGAAATCGCCGGAAAATACGAAGACGGAACGCCCGGCCGGCCATTGATCGGGCGGGTCCAGGTCCAGGGCTACCGGATTACCGACGCACCGGCGCTGGCCCATGTGCTGAGCTTCATGGCGCTGACCGGGATACTGGATGCCCTTGAGGGCGACGGCCTGGCCTTCGGCCTCCTGGAAATCCCGTTTGTCCTTGGCCCGGGCTGGCTTGAAATAAAGGACGCCAAGGCGACCGGCATGTCTCTGGGCTATACCGCTTCGGGAACCATCTACACCTATGCCGACGTGGTCGACATCTCGGGCACGGTGGTGCCGGCCTACGCCATCAACAGCGCGCTCGGCCATATCCCGGTGTTGGGGGATATTTTCACCGGCGGAGAAAAAGGCGGCGGCGTCTTCGCGGTCAATTACTCGATGAGCGGCCCGGCCTCCAAGCCGACTGTCACGGTCAATCCTCTTTCGGCCCTGACGCCGGGTTTCTTCCGCAATGTGTTCAATATTTTCGATCAGGCCGACATCCGGCCCGACGACAAGAACGAAACCGCGCCGCTGCCCGATATCCGCTGACCGGCTATACCGCCTTGATGAGCGCGTGGCGCTTCTTGCCCGCCGATAGCTTGATATAGCCCTCGGGGTTTATGTCGCCGATGGTGATGGACTGGGTTTCGTTTTCGATGGGGGAATCGTTCAGCCGCCCGCCGCCACCCTTGATCAGCTTGCGGGCCTCGGCCTTGGACTTGGCAAGGCCGGCCGTTTCAAGCAGTTCAAAGGCGGCGATACCGTCTTCCAGGGATGCGCGTTCGACCTCGACGGTGGGAAGGGCCGCGCCCTGGGTTCCTTCCTCGAAGGTCTTCTTCGCCGTTTCCGCCGCCGCTTGGGCCGCCGCCTCGCCGTGGCAAAGCGCCGTCGCCTGGTCGGCCAGCACCTTTTTGGCGGCGTTGATTTCCTCGCCTTCGAGCGCCTCCAGGCGTTCGATTTCCGCCACGGGAAGCTCGGTGAACAGCCTCAGGAAACGGCCGACGTCGGCGTCTTCGGTGTTGCGCCAGTACTGCCAGTAGTCGTAGGGACTGAGCATGTCTTCGTTCAGCCACACGGCGCCGTCCGCGGTCTTGCCCATCTTGGCGCCCGAGCTGGTCTCCAGCAGCGGCGTCGTCAGCCCGTAAAGTTCGGTGTTTTCGATGCGCCGGCCGAGTTCGATGCCGCTGACGATATTGCCCCACTGGTCCGAGCCGCCCATCTGCAACCGGCAATCGTTACGCCGGGCCAGTTCCAGGAAGTCATAAGCCTGCAGGACCATGTAGTTGAATTCGAGGAATGAAAGCGGCTGTTGGCGCTCGAGCCTGGTTTTGACGCTGTCGAAGCCGAGCATCCGGTTGACCGAGAAATGGCTGCCGTAATCGCGCAGGAACGGAATGGTGGCGAGTTCATCAAGCCAGTCGGCATTGTTGACCGTAACGGCATCGGTATCGCCCCCTTTCTGACCGTCGGGCCCGAATTTCAGGAACTTGGCGAACACGTCCTTGATGCCGGCCATGTTGGTTTCGATGTCGGCGTCGGTCAGAAGCTTCCGGGTATCGTCCTTGCCCGACGGGTCGCCGACCTTGGTGGTGCCGCCGCCCATCAGCACGATGGGCTTGTGGCCGGTCTGCTGGAACAGCCGCAGCAGCATGATCGAGACCAAGGAACCGGCATGAAGGCTGGGCGCCGTGCAATCGAACCCGATATAGCCGATAACGGGAGGCTTGGCGGCCAGCGCGTCCAAGGCGTCGATGTCCGTGCACTGGTGCAGAAACCCGCGTTCGACCGCGCCTTTAATGAAATCCGATTTGTGGCTGGTCATTTTCCCCCCGGTCCCGGCATAGCAAGGGTTTATGCTATTGGTATCGTTCGCGCAATCCCGACTTTCATGGAAGCGATTAAGATGACGGCCGAAGGCCAGTTGACGACGATCGGCTTGATGAGCGGCACCTCCATGGATGGCGTCGACGCCGCCGTTCTTTACACCGACGGCGAAAACGTCAAGGGTTTCGGGGCGGCCATCAGCGCCGCTTACGATGATGGGTTCCGTTTGAGCCTGAGGGCGGTTCTCGGCCGCGACCCGGAAGGCGAGAGCGCAGCCAAGGAGGTTTCAGACGGGCTCACCCTCAGGCACCTGGAGGCGGTCCGGGCGCTCCTTTTGGAAAGCGGGCTCGAGGCCCAAGACATAGACGTCATCGGCTTTCACGGCCACACCGTCTTTCACCGGCCTGATCTGGGGCTGACCCGCCAGATCGGCGATGGCCAATGGCTGGCCAACGAGACCGGAATCCCCGTCGTCAACGACTTCCGCGCGGCCGATGTCGCCGGCGGCGGTCAGGGCGCGCCGCTGGCGCCGCTTTATCACGAGGCGCTGGCCAAGAACCTGGTGAAGCCCTTGGCGGTGCTCAACATCGGCGGCGTCGCCAACCTCACCTGGATCAGCCCCGACGGCGGCCTCGTCGCCTTCGACACCGGGCCGGGCAACGCCCTGATTGACGATTGGGTCCGGGACCGGGAAGGCCAGGTTATGGACAAGAACGGGAAGCTGGCCCATGCGGGAACGGTGGACGAAGATGTCCTGAAGACGCTAATGGACGATCCCTATTTCATGCGGCCTTTCCCGAAGTCTCTCGACCGGAACGCCTTTGATCCGGGCCCGGTGGGCCATCTTTCGGCCGCCGATGGCGCCGCCACGCTGACCGCCTTTACCGCCGCCGCGGTCGAACAAGCGGCGCAGATCCTACCGGCGCCGCCTAGCTGGTGGCTGGTTTGCGGCGGCGGGCGGTTGAACCCGGCTTTGATGGCGGCGTTGCGGAGCCGCCTGACGACGGCGCCGGTGGAGCCGGTGGAAATGGCCGGATGGCGTGGCGACGCCCTGGAAGCCCAGGCTTTCGGGTTTCTGGCCGCGCGCTCGCTTAAGGGCCTGCCGCTCAGCCTTCCGTCCACCACCGGGGTCAAGCAGCCGACGACAGGCGGCGTCCTGCATCAGCCGGACGGGGGCTAAACGCGCGATCGGCATTGGCCGGCATCGGGCCGCTTTTCGGCTTGTTTTTGGCGGCGCTTTCCTTCAAGAGAGTCCGGCTCCCGGGGATTCTCCCGGAGGATTCGCCCAGTGGGGTTGCCCAGGGGATTCGACATGTCAGGGACCATTGAACCGTCCATTCCTGCTGCCCCGCCCGGCTACCGGCGCGGCGTGGCGCTGGTGCTGGCGGCCGGGGTGTGCTGGTCGTCCATGGGGCTCGGCATCCGCGCCATGGAGACGGCCAACGCCTGGCAAATTCTATTTTACCGATCATTGGCCCTGGCCCTGTTTCTTGGCGTGGTCCTCGCCGTTCGGTGCCGCGGCAATCCGTCTTCGGTCATCGGCAAGGCCGGGATCGCCGGGGTCGGAGGAGGTCTGGGCCTGGTCGTCGCTTTCGCCGGCGGCATTTACGCGATTCAGGCGACAAGCGTTGCCAACGCCACGTTTTTGTTCGCTTCCGGGCCGTTCCTGGCGGCCTTGCTGGGGTGGTGGCTGTTGGGCGAACGGGTGCGCACCGCGACCAAGGTGGCCATGGCCTGCGCGCTCGCCGGTATTGTCCTGATGGTTGTCGAGGACGTATCCCTGGGCCGCGCCGACGGCAATGTCGCGGCCATGCTTTCGGCCCTCGGGTTCGCCGTCTTTACGATCGCGCTGAGATGGAAAAAAACCGACGATATGCTGCCGGCGGCGTTCCTCGCCGGGGTTTTCGCCACCGCCGCGGCGGCCGGGGTGTGCTTTCAGTTAGATTACCCGTTGGCGCTGCCGGCGCGTGATATCCTGATCGCCCTGGCCTTAGGCGTGTTCCAGATCGGGCTCGGCCTGATCCTCTATACCATCGGATCGAAATCCGTGCCGGCGGCGGAATTGGGATTGCTGGTGATGACCGAGGTCATACTCGGCCCGTTTTGGGTGTGGCTGGTTATCGATGAAACGGTCGGCGCGCAAACCCTTGCCGGCGGCGCGTTTTTGTTGTTGGCGATCACCGGCAACGCGGTCTCCGGCCTTCGCCACAAGCCGCCGCCGGTGATGTAGCCTCAAGCCGCCTTGGTCAGCATCTTGTCGAGATAGTCGTTGACGTGCTCGTCCAGTTTTTTCAGGTGGTTCTTGAAAAAATGGTCCGAGCCCTCGACGGTCCGGTAGTCAATCTTGATGTTTTTCTGCTTTTGCAGCTTCTGCGCCAGTTTGTCCACCGACGACTGGGGCACCAGGTCGTCCTTGTTACCGTGGAGGATCATGCCCGAAGCGGGGCACGGCGCCAGAAAGGAAAAATCATGCTGGGACGCCGGGGGCGCGATGGATATGAAGCCGCTGATTTCCGGGCGGCGCATCATCAATTGCATGGCGACCCAGGCACCGAAGGAAAAACCGGCGATCCAGCAGGCACTGGTGTTGGGATTTTGGGTCTGCATCCAGTCAAGGGCGGAGGCGGCGTCGCTAAGCTCTCCCTGGCCGTTGTCGAAGGTGCCTTGAGAACGCCCGACTCCGCGGAAATTGAACCTGAGGGTGGAAAACTTCCGGCCGACAAAGTTTTGATACAGCCTGTAAATGACCTTGTTGTTCATGGTGCCGCCGTACTGCGGATGAGGGTGGAGAAGCAGCGCGACCGGCGCGTTGGCGCGTTTGGAATGATGGTAACGGCCCTCCAAACGGCCTTCTGGACCATTAAAAATTACTTCAGGCATGGTTTTTCGGCGAAATCCTTAACGTCTTAAAGCGTTAAATCCAACCTATAAACTTGGGGAAAAATGCTCCTGAAATTGCAGTTTAGAACCACTATAACCCGATATACTTGACCAGTTTAGTTGGTCATCCTATATATTACGGGTAGGCTGTGAAGGCGTGATACAGGCGCGCTTTTTACCACGGCTGGGGATGAGTCTGCAAAACAAAACGCGCCCCTGCATAGAAACAAAACAAGAAAACTGATGAGGATGATGATTTTTAAAACCCTTTGGGAAGATATTGATTCCTTTAAAGAGCGCGATCCGGCGGCAAGATCGACGCTTGAGATCATGCTTTGCTATCCGGGGTTCCACGCCTTGATGGTTTACCGCCTTTCCAACTGGCTGTGGAAGCTGAATTTGCGTCTGTTGGCCCGGTTCATTTCATATCTCGGCAGGATCGTTACCGCCATTGAAATTCACCCGGCCGCCCAAATCGGCCGCCGTTTCTTTATTGACCACGGGACCGGCGTGGTGGTCGGCGAAACCTCGATCATCGGCGACGACGTGACGCTTTATCACTCGGTGACGCTCGGCGGGATTTCGCCCTCGGTCGATTCCGACAAACAAGTCGGCCAGAAACGCCATCCGACGGTTATGGACGGCGCCATCATCGGTTCCGGCGCCGCCGTTCTCGGCCCCATCACCATCGGCAAAGGCGCCCGGGTCGGCGCCAATTCCGTCGTCACCAAGGACGTTCCGGCCTCGGTCACCGCCGTTGGCATCCCGGCCAAGGTGATCATGCCCCGCGACAAGGCCAAGGCGCGGGAATTCCAGCCCTACGGCACCCCCACCGACGGTGGCCCCGACCCGGTGTTGCAGAACATTGAAGACCTGCGCGGCCAAGTGTCGGTCTTGATGGAGAGGGTCGAGGAACTGGAAGCGCAATTGAAGGAAACCGAGCCGCCGACATCGCAAAAACGCGGCGGCCAGACGGGATAATACGGCGGGATAATACGGCGGGATAATATGGCGGGGGCGTTCCGGCCCCCTGGCAAGGCCTGAAAAAAAGGAGAATGAGTCGTGAAACTTAGTACTAAAGGACGTTATGCCGTGATGGCCATGGTGGATATTGCGGCACATTACGATGGCAAGCCGATCGCGCTTGCCGACGTGGCCGAACGGCAGGAAATTTCCCTATCGTATCTGGAACAGCTTTTCAGCAAGTTGCGCCAAGGCAGCCTGGTCAAGAGCGTCCGCGGCCCCGGCGGCGGTTATCTTCTGGCCCATACGGCCGAAGAGACACGGATCGCGGATATCATTCTCGCCGTCGACGAGACGATCAAGGCGACCCGATGTACGCCGGGATCGCCGGCCGGGTGCACAAGCAACAAGACCCGTTGCCTGACCCACGACTTGTGGGAGGAATTGGGCAACAAGATTTACCTTTATCTGAATTCGGTTTCCCTGGCCGACGTGACCGAAAATCGCATCCTTGGAACCAGCGGCGCGCTTCACCGCCAGGACCAGGATGCGCGAATCGCCGCAGCCCAGTAAGGCCCAGTAAGCCGGACTCAACCTTTAGTCTTTAACGTTAGCAGGCACTGTGATGGGTATGGAAAATCCTGTCTATTTGGACCACAACGCGACCACGGCGGTCCGTCCCGAGGCGCGGGAAGCGGCCGCCCGCGCGCTCGACCTGACGGGCAATGCGTCCTCGGTGCACGGGTCCGGGCGCACGGCCCGGCGCCTGGTCGAGGACGCCCGCGAACAGGTCGCTGCCCTCCTTAGCGCCGATGCCGCCGGTGTCGTCTTTACCTCGGGCGGCACCGAAGCCAACAACTTGGGGATTCTGGGTGCCGGGCGGGACCGGGTGCTGGCGTCTACGGTCGAGCATCCGTCGGTGCTCAAGGCCCGGCCGGGGACCCTGGAAATTCCCGTCGATGGCGAAGGACTCGTTGATCTCGATGCTTTGGAGGCGCTGCTTTCCGCCGACGACAGGCCGGCCCTGGTTTCGGTGATGCTGGCCAACAACGAGACCGGCGTCATCCAGCCGGTGGCCGACGTTTCGGCCATCGCCCACAAGCACGGCGCGCTGGTTCATTGCGACGCGGTCCAGGCGGCCGGAAAGATACCGGTGGATATCAAGGCGCTGGGCCCGGACATGATGACCCTTTCAGCCCACAAGATCGGCGGGCCGGCCGGCGTCGGCGCCTTGGTGCTTGCCGGCGATGAACCGATTGAGTCCATTCAGAGGGGCGGCGGCCAGGAACGGGGCCACCGCGCCGGCACGGAAAACGTCTCGGGTATCGCCGGGTTCGCCGCCGCCGCGCTGAGGGCGCTCGCGGACCTCGACGCTTTCGCCGGGCTCGCGGCCTGGCGGGACGATATGGAGAAACGCCTTGGCGGCCACGCGGGCGCCCGCGTCTTTGGCGCAGGCGCGCCCCGGCTTGCCAATACCAGTTGTCTGACCATGCCCGGCGTCAAGGCGGAAACCCAGATCATTGCCCTCGATTTGGCCGGCGTCGCCGTCAGCGCCGGCGCCGCGTGCTCGTCGGGAAAGGTCGAGCCCAGCCACGTCTTGGCCGCTATGGGCGTGGATTTAGATGACGCCGCCCAGGCGATCCGCGTCAGCCTGGGCTGGAACACCACCGAGCAAGACGTCGAGCAGTTGATAGAAGCGTGGACCAAGGTCCACGCCGGTACTGCCGGCAAGGCCGCGGCGGCGGCTTAGGCGGGATGGAAGGGACCGGTCAATCCATGAACCATAAGAACAAAATCACCGGCGCGCCCGGCAGGGGAAGGCCTGTTTATCTGGATTACCAGGCGACGACGCCCGTCGACCCCAGGGTGGTCGAGGCGATGGCGCCGTTTTTCGGCGACAGGTTCGGCAATCCCCATTCCCGCAATCATTTCTACGGCTGGGAAGCGGAAGAAGCGGTGGAAAAGGCGCGCGCCCAAATCGCGGCGCTGATCGGGGCCACGGAAAAGGAAATCATCTTTACCTCGGGCGCCACCGAATCCAACAACCTGGCGATCAAGGGCGTGGCGCGTTTCTACAGGGAAAACAAAAATCATATTGTCACCGTGGCGACCGAGCACAAATGCGTGCTTGAGGCCTCGGCCCAATTGGAACGCGAGGGTTTCCGGGTCACCTATTTACCGGTCGCGGCCGATGGCCTTTTGGATCTGGATCAACTGAAGGACGCCATTGATGACGGCACGTCGCTTGTCTCGATCATGGCCGTCAACAACGAAATCGGCGTCATCCAGCCGGTTGCCGAGATCGGCGCCATCTGCCGCGAGAAAGGAGCCTTCTTCCATACCGACGCCGCCCAGGCGGCCGGCAAGATTCCGCTGGATGTCAATGACATGTCCATCGACCTGATGAGCATCTCCGGGCACAAGGCCTACGGGCCCATGGGCATCGGGGTGCTTTACGTGCGCCGCCGCCCCCGGGTGCGGCTGGAGCCGATGATCTCGGGCGGCGGCCAGGAACAGGGCCTTCGGTCGGGCACGTTGCCGGCGCCCTTGTGCGTCGGCTTAGGGCTTGCGGCGGAAATCGCGGACCTGGAAATGGCCGAAGAGGCCACGCATTTGGGCGCCCTCAGGGACCGCTTCCTCGGGACGCTCAAGGCCCGGGTGCCGGATACGCAAATCAACGGCGACTTGAAATCCCGGATTCCCGGGAACCTGAACTTCTGCTTCCCCGGTGTCCAGTCAGAGGATCTGATGGCGGCGCTGAGGGAGCTGGCGGTTTCCAGCGGCTCGGCCTGCACGTCGGAGTCGACGGATCCGTCCCATGTGCTCAAGGCGCTCGGGCTCAGCGACGATCTGGCGTACGCCTCCATCCGCGTCGGGCTCGGGCGTTTCACTACCGAAGAGGAAATTGATTTCGCCGTAGACAGGATCGCCCAAGAGGTGGACCGGCTGCGCCGGGTCAACCAGCGCGAAAGCGTCCCGGCCGCCTAGAGGCGGCATAAGAAAGAACCGGAAAGGGAGAACATAATCGATGGTAGCCTCGGAAAGCACGGCCCAACAGATCAAGGAGCTGACGGAAGAGAAGTACAAGTACGGCTTCGTCACCGACATCGAGTCCGAGACCGCGCCCAAGGGCCTGAACGAAGACATCGTGCGCTTCATTTCGGCCAAGAAGAACGAGCCCGAATGGCTGCTGGAATGGCGGCTGAAGGCGTTTAAGTACTGGCTGACCATGCCGGAACCGACTTGGTCCAAAGTGGTCCACGACGAGATCGATTATCAGGACGCCTATTATTATTCGGCGCCCAAGGGCGCCGGCGACGGCCCCAAAAACCTCGACGAGGTCGACCCGGAACTGCTGAAAACCTACGAAAAACTTGGCATTCCGCTGAAGGAGCAGGAAAAGCTGGCCGGCGTCGCCGTCGATGCCATTTTCGACAGCGTTTCCGTGGCGACCACCTTCAAGGCCAAGCTGGAGGAAGTCGGCGTCATCTTCTGCCCGATTTCCGAGGCCCTGGATAAATGTCCCGACCTGGTCAAGAAATACCTGGGTACCGTGGTGCCCTACACTGACAACAAGCACGCGACGCTGAATTCGGCGGTCTTCACCGACGGTTCGTTCGTCTATATCCCGCCCGGCGTCCACTGCCCCATGGAGCTCAGCACGTACTTCCGCATCAACGCCGCCAACACCGGCCAGTTCGAGCGCACCCTGATCATCGCCGACAAGGGGTCTTACGTGTCGTACCTGGAAGGCTGCACGGCGCCCATGCGCGACGAACACCAGCTTCACGCCGCCGTCGTCGAATTGATCGCGTTGGACGACGCGGAGATCAAGTATTCCACCATTCAGAACTGGTATCCGGGTGACGAAAACGGCAAGGGCGGCATCTATAACTTCGTCACCAAACGTGGCGCGTGCAGGGGCAAGAATTCCAAGATTTCCTGGACCCAGGTGGAAACGGGTGCCGCCATCACCTGGAAGTACCCGAGCTGCATCCTGCAGGGCGACAACTCGGTCGGCGAGTTCTATTCCATCGCCATCACCAACAACTACCAGCAGGCCGACACCGGCACCAAGATGATCCATCTGGGGAAAAACACGTCTTCCAGGATCATCTCCAAGGGCATTTCGGCCGGCCACGCCGACCAATCCTATCGCGGCCTGGTCCGCATATCGTCCAAGGCCGAAGGGGCGCGCAACTTCACCCAGTGCGATTCTCTCCTCATCGGCGACCAATGCGGCGCCCACACCGTGCCCTACATCGAAAGCAAGAACAAAAGCGCCATCGTCGAGCACGAAGCGACCACGTCGACCATCTCGGAGGACCAGTTGTTCTATCTGCGCCAGCGCGGCATTCCGCCGGAACAGGCGGTGGCGCTGGTGGTCAACGGGTTCTGCCGCGAAGTGTTGCAGCAACTGCCGATGGAATTCGCCGTCGAGGCGCAAAAGCTCGTCGGTATCAGCTTGGAAGGAAGCGTCGGCTAAGGCCCGCGCTTGCGAAGAAAGACCATGAACAAGAAAGCAAAAGCAATGCTTGAAATAAAAAACCTGCACGTCAGCGTCGACGACAAGGAAATCCTGAAAGGGCTGGACCTGACCGTCCAAACCGGCGAAATGCATGCCATCATGGGCCCCAACGGGTCCGGCAAAAGCACGCTCAGCCACGTCATTGCCGGCCGCGACGGTTACGAGATCACCGGCGGGCAGATTCTCTTCCAGGGCGAGGACCTGACCGGGATGGAACCCGAGGAACGCGCCGCCAAGGGGGTTTTCCTGGCCTTTCAGTATCCGGTGGAAATCCCGGGCGTCGCCAACACCACCTTCATGAAGGAGGCCCTGAACGCGATCCGACGCTACCGCGGCGAAGACGAGCTCGACGCCATGCAGTTCGTCAAGGTTATGCGGGAAAAGACCAAGGAACTGGGCATTTCCGACGACATGCTGAAACGCGCCGTCAACGTCGGCTTTTCCGGCGGCGAGAAAAAGCGCAACGAAATCCTGCAAATGGCGGTGTTGAACCCGACCCTTGCGATCCTCGACGAAACCGACAGCGGCCTCGACATCGATGCGCTCAAGATCGTCGCCGAAGGCGTCAACAAGCTGCGCTCGCCGGAACGCTCGATAGTGGTCATCACCCATTACCAGCGGATTTTGGATTACATCGTGCCCGATACGGTGCACGTGCTGGCGCACGGAAAAATCCAGCGTTCCGGGGGCAAAGAGCTGGCGCAGGAACTGGAGGAAAAGGGTTACGCGGAATTCGGCGAGGCGGCCGCCTGAGGCCGCCGCCGGGGATCGCCCAAGGACACCAAAGCCATGGCAAACCAAACGACCAACCCGTTGCCGTTCGTTGAGGCCTTCGATGCCGCCCGCCCCGGGTTGCCGGGGGCCGGCCTCCCCTGGCTCAAGGATCTCCGTGAGGCCGGGATCAAACGCTTCAACACCCTGGGCCTGCCGACGCCGAAGCAGGAATTGTGGAAATACACGCGGCTCCGGCCGTTGGAAGACACGTCCTTTCAGCCGGTCCGTGAAGAGGACGGCATGGCGGTTCTCGATTCGGTGCCCTCGTTGCTGCCTGACCCTGGCGGACGGCCCCGGCTGGTGTTCGTCAACGGCCGTATCCGCCCGAGTTTCTGGGTCGAGGGCGATTTGCCCGAAGGCATCCGTATCGAATACCTGAAGGACACGCTATCGAACGGAGCCGACTGGGCCAAGGAGCACCTGGGCCGCATCTCAACGGCCGATGACCAGCCGCTGCTGGCGCTCAACACGGCGATGATGGATTCGGGTTTCGTGCTCCGCGTCGAAGACGGCGTCGAGGTTCCGCAACCGATCGAGGTGGTTTTCATCGGCGGCCTGACCGACAGGCCGGTGGCGTACTTCCCCCGTAACCTGATCGTCCTGGGTCGTGGCGCCCAGGCCACCGTGCTCCAGCATCACGTGGGGCTTGGCGTCGGCGCTTATTTCGCCAATTCCGTCACCGAGATCGAAATCGGCGAGGGCGCCCGGCTTAACCATTACACCGTCCAGGCGGAATCCCTGGACGCCACCCACCTCAGCACCGTCCATGCCCGCGTCGCCAAGGACGGGACCTATGAAAGCTTCACCCTTTCCATCGGCGGCCGGCTTTCGCGCAACGAGGTTACGGTCCGGTTGGAGGGCGAGGGCGCGCACACCGGGCTCAACGGCGCTTTTCTGATGCGCGGACTGGAGCATTGCGACAACACCACCCGGGTTGACCACTTGGTGCCCAACACCACGTCCCGCGAAGTCTTCAAGGGCGTGCTGGACGATGAATCCCGGGCCGTTTTCCAGGGCCGCATCATCGTTCACAAGGACGCCCAGGGCACCGACGGCTACCAGCTTTGCAAGACGTTGCTGCTCAACACCGGGGCGGAAATCGACGCCAAGCCGGAGCTTGAGATTTATGCCGACGACGTTAAATGCAGCCACGGCGCGACCACCGGCCAAATCGACGAAACGGCGCTTTTCTACATGCGATCGCGCGGCGTGCCGGAGGCGCAGGCCCGGAATCTTTTGGTGCAATCGTTCCTGGGCGAGGCCTTGGACGAAATCACATCGGAAGACGTGCGCCAGGCGTTTACCGACAAGGTCATTCACTGGCTGCCGGCGGTTTGTTATCTGTCCGAGGAATGGAGGGTCGCATGAGCAAGGATTCTTCGGCCGTTGCAATCGTGGTGGGTGACAATTCCACCGCCGCCTTCGATTTAGAGAGGATTCGCGCCGATTTCCCGATCCTCAAGCAAAAGGTCTATGGCAAGCCCCTGGTTTACCTCGACAACGGGGCCAGCGCCCAGAAACCCCGCCAGGTCATCGACGCCATCAGCCAGGCCTACGAAACCTACTATTCCAACGTGCACCGGGGCGTTCACTGGACCTCGCAACGTTCCACCGAAGCCTTCGAGGCCGGCCGCGAAAAAACCGCGGCCTTCCTGAACGCGGCATCGGTGAACGAGATCATCTTCACCCGCGGCGCCACCGAGGCCATCAACCTGGTTGCCGCGTCATGGGGAAGAAAAAACCTTAAATCCGGCGACGAGGTCGTCATCTCGCACATGGAGCACCATTCCAACATCGTGCCGTGGCAAATTCTGCGCGAGGAGCTGGGCATCGATCTGAAGATCGTTGCCATAGACGACGACGGCAATTTCCTGCTCGACGAATACGAAAAGCTGCTTTCGCCAAAGACCAAAATGGTCGCCGTCACCCATGTGTCCAACGCCCTCGGCACCATCGTCCCCGTTGACGACGTTATTCGCCTCGCCCATGAAAAGGGCGCGCTGGTGCTGTTGGACGGGTGCCAGGCGGTACCGCACATGGCCGTCGACGTGCAGGCGCTGGATGTGGATTTTTACGTGTTCTCGGGCCACAAGCTTTACGGCCCTACCGGCATCGGCGTTTTGTGGGGGCGCGAGGACCTGCTGAACGACATGCCGCCTTATCAAAGCGGCGGCGATATGATTTCGTCCGTCACCTTCGAAAAAACCACGTTCAAGAAAGCCCCCCACCGTTTCGAGGCCGGCACCCCCGCCATCGTCGAGGCCATCGGGCTGGGCGCCGCCATTGATTACGTCAATGCCATCGGGCTGGAGAACATTTCGGCCCACGAACAGGGCATTTTGCAATACGCCACGGAAAGGCTCACGGCGGTGGACGGGCTCCGGATCATCGGTACCGCCAAGGAAAAAGCGTCCATCGTTTCCTTTCTCATGGACGGCATCCACGCCCACGATCTGGGTACCTTCGTGGACCGGGCCGGCGTTGCCGTGCGCGTCGGCCATCATTGCGCGCAGCCGGTGATGGAACGCTTCGGCGTGGCGGCGACGGCCAGGGCGTCGTTCGGGCTTTACAACACCAGGGACGAGGTGAATGCGCTCACCGACGCGCTGGACCAGGCAAAGGAATTTTTCGGCTGATGTTCGACGACCTGCGCGATCTGTACCAGGAGGTCATCCTGGACCACGGCAAGAGCCCCAGAAACTTCCGCCTGGTGGAAAACGCCACCTGCCTGGCCCACGGCAACAACCCCATCTGCGGCGATATGCTGGTGGTTTATCTGATGCTTGATGGCGACGGGCGTATTACAGACGTGGCGTTCCAGGGCGAAGGCTGTGCCATCTCGGTGGCCTCGGCCTCGATGATGACCGAAATCCTCAAGGGCAAGACCCAGGACGAGGCCAAGCGCCTATTCGAAGGCTTCCACAACATGTGCACCAAGGACGATTTCGACCTCGCCGAGCTTTCCGATTTCGACGAGGACGCGGTGGAACGCCTGGTGATGTTGTCGGGCGTCAAGGAATTCCCCATCCGGGTCAAGTGCGCGACGCTTGCCTGGCACACCATGCAGGCTGCCATGGCCGGCGAAGAAGAAACCTCAACGGAATTGGAGACACCCCTATGAGCATGGATCATTTAGGCATTCCCGATCACGGCGGCACGGCGGCCCCGGTAGAAGGCGAGGATTTCTCAGCGACCGCTGGCGAGACGTTGGCCGAGGGTATTCCGGTGGCCGGCGAAGAAGCCGTCATCGAGGCGTTCAAAACCGTGTTCGACCCGGAAATCCCGGTCGACATCTATGAATTGGGGCTGATTTACGGGTTCACCATTGCCGAAAACGGCGATATCAAGGTCAACATGAGCCTGACCTCGCCCGGATGTCCGGTGGCCGGCGACCTGCCGGGGTGGGTGGCCGATGCCGCCGCCAAGGTCGAGGGCATCGGCGAAGCCGAGGTCACCCTCGTTTGGGAACCCACCTGGAGCCCGGAACTCATGTCCGAGGACGCGAAACTGGCGCTCGGCATTATGGATGACTAAATAATAAGCCAACCAGCAAAAGAGAAACCGATGAACACTGAAACTCCGCAATTAATAACGCTCACCGACGCCGCCGCCGAACGGGTGAAAACCTTGGTTCAATCCAGCGACGACCCGGTTTTGGGCCTTCGCGTCGGCATCAGTACCAAGGGCTGTTCCGGGTTGTCGTATATTTTTGAATACGCCAGTGAAAAGAGGCCTTTGGAGGAAGAGATCGAAGCCAAGGGCGTCCGGGTGTTCATCGATCCCATGGCCACCATGTATCTGGTCGGCGCCGAGATGGATTATGTCGAAGACACGCTCCGCAGCGGCTTCGTCTTCAACAACCCGAACGAAAAAAGCCGCTGCGGCTGCGGCGAGAGCTTCTCTGTCTGATTTCCAGGCCGCCCTTTGCCGAAAATCACCTTCATCGAAACGGACGGAACCCGGCGCGAATTCGACGCCGCCGAAGGCGAAACCGTGCTTGACGTGGGGCAACGAAACGGCATCGATCTGGAAGGCGCCTGCGAGGGATGCATGGCGTGTTCCACCTGCCACGTGATCGTCGACGAGGATTGGCATGACCGTCTTGAGGCCGCATCGGAAGAGGAAAAGGACCTGCTCGACCTGGCCATGGACCTGACCAAAACGTCCCGGCTCGGCTGCCAGATCAGCATCACCGAGGCGCTGGACGGCCTGGTGGTCAGCATGCCCCAGGCGCACCTCAATCTTTTGGGCGAGAACGGCGCGTCTTAGGTTAGAATCGGCTCATGTCAGAAGCCCTTCCCGGTTCGCTGCCCGTTATTCCCTTTATAGACATCCTGGCGTTTACCTGGTTCATGGCCTTGTGGGTGGGCTATACGCTGTTCGCCGACCGCGCCGACCTGAGCCACCGTCCGGCGGCGCAGGCGGTGCACGAATACCGGGTGCGCTGGATGGAACGCATGCTGGATCGGGACAACCGCATGGCCGACGTCCAGATCGTCGTCGCCCATATGCGGAGCAGCATGCTGTTCGCGTCCATCTCCATCCTTATCCTGGCCGGCGTGATGACCATGCTCGGCAACCTGGGCAAGGCCCGCGAGGTCACGTCCAACCTTTCCTTCGCCGTCGAGGCGTCCCGGGAAATGTGGGAGATCAAGGTCATCGTGCTGATGCTGATCTTCGTCTATGCGTTTTTCAAATACGCCTGGTGCCTGCGTCAGTTCAATTTCGCCCTGGTGTTCATCGGTGCGGCGCCGCTGCCGGAAGAGGTCAACGCGCGCGAGCGCAAGGATTATCCAGAACGGGGCGCCCGCCTGGTCGATCGTGGCATCAACGCCTTCAACCGGGGGCTTCGCGCGTACTACTTCGGCCTGGCGACGCTGGCCTGGTTCATCGGCCCGGTTTTTCTGGCCGTTGCCGCGGTGTGGGTGACAGCGGTTCTCTACCGGCGGGATTTCCGTTCGGTGACCTTGCAGACCCTCCAGGAACAGGACCAAGACGAAAAAGCTTAAGCTGCCCTTTGTTCGGGGGACCGAAATCCCTATATTCCGACCATGGACTCGCTGGGTTTCGATAAAGCCGCCCGGGACACCCGCGTCGTTGTCGCCATGTCCGGCGGCGTCGACAGTTCGACGACGGCGGCGCTGATGGTGGAGCAGGGCTTCGAGGTCATCGGGGTGACGCTGCAGCTCTATGACTTCGGCGCCGCCCAGGGGCGAAAAGGCGCCTGTTGCGCCGGTCAGGACATCTATGACGCCAAGCGCGTCGCCGATCGGCTCGGCATTTCCCATTACGTGCTCGATTACGAAAACCGGTTCAGGGAGCAGGTGATCGAGGACTTCGCTGACGGCTATCTGGCGGGCGAAACCCCCATCCCCTGCATCCGCTGCAATCAGACGGTCAAATTCCGCGACCTCCTGGGCGTCGCCAGGGATTTGGGCGCCGATGCCCTGGTCACCGGCCATTACGTGCGCCGCCTCGACGGCTCGGAAGGCCCGGAACTTCACCGCGCCCTGGACGCGGCCAAGGACCAGAGCTATTTCCTTTTCGCCACCACCCCGGAACAGCTCGATTTCCTGCGTTTCCCCCTCGGCGACATGGACAAGGCGGAAACCCGCCGTCATGCCGAACGGTTCCGCCTGCCGGTGGCGGAGAAACCGGAAAGCCAGGACATCTGCTTCGTGCCGAACGGATCCTATGCCGGCATCGTCGAAAAACTGCGCCCCGGCGCGGCGGATCCCGGCGATATCGTTGACCTGGAAGGCAAGGTTCTGGGCCGCCACGGCGGCATCATCCACTTCACCGTCGGTCAGCGGCGGGGTTTGGGCATTGCCGCGCCGGAACCCCTTTACGTCGTTCGCATCGAGCCGGAGACCCGGCGCATCGTTGCCGCGCCCAAGGAAGCCCTTCTGACGAAGAATTTCCATGTCGGCGACATCAACTGGCTGGGTTCCGGTCCGGCGCCTGAGGCCGGCCTCGAAGTCAGCGTCAAGGTCCGTTCCACCTCGGCCCCGGTGGCGGCGACCCTTAAAAAGCCCAAGGACGGTGAGGCGAACGTGGTTTTACGCCAGCCCGAGGCTGGCGTCGCGCCCGGCCAGGCCTGCGTTTTTTACGCGGGTGAGCGAATGCTCGGCGGCGGCTGGATTCGCCGTGAAAAGACGGTCCAGGCCCCTTGACCCGGCATTAGTTTTTTTTAACAATCATGGTGAAAGATTGGACCTGGGATGAAAAATTCCGATCTATATGCCTTTGGGCCTGACGGAACATTGTGGACCCGCCTAAACGGGTTACACCGGCGTCCCTCCACGGTCGAGGAGCGGGAAGGCTATTGCCGTGAGCGGAATATGCTTCTCCATTACCCGTCAACCCTGTTGGCGGCGCCGGTTGAACAGGTTCCCTTGCCCGTCGCCGTCTAGGACGTTCACAGGCGCCGGCCCGGCAAGAACTCAATCGTCACCCTCGAACGTGATGACCACGGCGTTATCTTCCTTGGTGACGGTGTAACCCCCTTCCTCAAGGTCCATGTCGTTTACCGTGACCTCGATGTTTTGGTCGCCGAACATGATCGACACGTTGTCGCCATTCTGGGTCACCGAAAGGTTTTCTTCGGAGAACTCCGGCCCCTCGAACCTGAGCACCTCTCCTTCGTGGTAATCAAGGATAAGGTCGTTGCCAGCGCCGGCCTCGAAAACGAAGGTATCCTGGCCACCACCGCCGATAAGCACGTCGTTCCCGGCACCGCCGACCAGTACGTCGTCACCGCCCTGGCCCTTCAGGACATCGTCGCCGGCACCGCCGCTGAGCACGTCGTTGCCGCCCTCGCCGCGAAGCACATCGTCACCGGCGCCGCCGCTGAGCACGTCGTCGCCGCCTTTACCGCGAAGCACGATACCCTCCTCGGCGGGCGGTTCCTCGGGCGTAGGCTCTTCGGGCGGGGTCTCCTCGGCGGGCGGTTCCTCAACCGGCGGCTCCTCGGCGGGCGGGTCTCCAACCGGCGGTTCCTCGGCGGGCGGGTCTTCAACAGGGGGCTCCTCGGCGGCGATGGGCTCTTCGTCCCGTCTCGTTTCGGTTGTGGTGGTCCCGTCACCGGCTTCCAGGGTTTCCGGCTCGCTGGAAACCGGGGCCACCGTCTCCGCGACGGTTTCGGGTTCCGTGTAATCGCCTTCGACGACCCGAATCGGCTCATCCGGGAGAGCAAGCTCCTCTTCCCCGCCCGCTTCGGTGACGAATCCCTCGATCTCGCCGTCGCCTGCCGTTTTCTGGGTGGCATAATCGTTCTCGCGGCCGAAAGTCCTTGGCAGATGCAAAAGCACCCTTTCAAACATATTGACGATAGTGATGTCATCCACTGCGGCCATGACGACAGGCTTTTGATCGAAAGCGCCGACGAACATGACCTGGTTGGCCTGGTTCAACACCAGGACGCCGCCCTCGTTGCGGATGAACACTTCGCCGACATAGCCGTCGGCTTCGCGCATCATGACCACGGTCAGGTTCTCTCCGTCGCTTAATTCCAGCCCAATCTGGGTGCCGCGGATGCCGATGCTGCCGACGGGGGTGTTGATGACCATGGCTTCAGGATCGGTTTTCGACACCAAGCCGCTGACCACCGTGAAAACACCCTTGAAGATGGAGAGAGACAGCGATCCTTCCTGGGTCTCGGGGTCGAAGACCACCTCGTCCAGGGCCATGTGGCCGTCTCCGCCCATGGCAAACGTCGTCTCATCGGCTAAAACGACGCCGATGGCGCCATCGCTGCTGGTTTCCAGCACATCGCCGGGATAGAGCATGGTATTGACGTCCAGCTCCTCGCGGGTACCGTCGGCGCGGATCACGAACGCCTGGCCGCTGACCGTGTTGACGGTGCCGATGGACGCATCGGTGGACGCATCGGTTTGCTTGTTCATGTCGCCCTCCCGGCAAAAAGGGATCAAGCATGGAAAAAGCCGTCTTCGGACTTAAAAAACCGATTGGCAACCGGTTTCGTAAATCCTTGCTCATTAAATAGTCGTATAACGCCAATTCCGCCATGCAGGGGGTTTTTCTTTGGCATGGCCACCGTTCGGCTCATAATGCCGCCAGCTCTCGAGGAGAAGACCATGGCCGACGAAGACGACGAAGAACCCGAAGAACCCGAAGAGGCCGAAGAGGCCGACGAGGCCGACAAACCCGACGGGGATAGGGGCTTCGACGACGACGAAGAAGACGAGGAAGGCGAAAAAAAGCCGTCCAGAATATCCAAGCGGATGAAGCTCTTCCTTATTATCGGCGGGGTCGGGCTTGTTCTTTTGGCCGGTGGCCTGGGCGCTTTTTCCTCCGGTATTCTTGACCCTTATCTGGGCCTCGAAAAAGGAGAAGAAGGCGCCGTCGTCCAGGGGCAATACTTCTTCAAGCTTGAGGACATTACCCTCAACCTCAACGAAGAGGGGAGAAAATCCCGGTTCCTGAAGGTCGGCCTGACCCTGGTGTTGGTGAACGAGTCGGATATCGCGCGGGTTGAGCTCATGCAGCCCCGGATTACCGATTACGTCAGCAGCTATCTCAGAGAGCTGAGGCCCAAGGAAATGTCCGGTTCGGCCAACTTTTACCGGCTCCGCGAGAACCTTTTACTGCGCATCAGGGTGGCCGTTGCGCCCATACAGGTGACCAACGTGCTTTTCAGCTCGGTGCTGGTCCAATAGGTCCGGCCCGGGGCGCGTCAATGGGGCTGTCAACGGTCCGATTCCCCGAAAAAATTGATTTTATCCTCGTTCTCCCCGTTATTCACAGGGGGCTTCATTGACTTTTCCGGGGTATGTTAATTGCCTCAGCTCTATTCAGAGCAAGAATCCTCCCAAAACCTACTTCCCGCCGGACGCGGCGGGGTTTTTTTGTGAGCGGCGGTTTCACTCGGCGGGCTCGGGCGATTCCGGGTCGAGGGCGGCCAGCATCTCGCCGGTGCGTTCCAGCGCCTCCCTTGCTTCCTGGGCCTGCCGCTGGCGCGCCCACATCCCGGCATAGGCGCCGTTTTGCGCCAGCAACGCCTGATGAGGACCGCGCTCGACGATGCGGCCCTGGTCCAGAACCAGGATTTCGCCGGCGTCGATGACCGTGGACAACCGGTGCGCGATGGTCAGCGTCGTCAGGTTCACCGAAACCTCCCGCAGGCTTTGCAGGATCTCCTGTTCCGTGTGGCGGTCCAAGGCCGAGGTCGCCTCGTCGAAGACCAGGATGGAAGGCCGTTTGAGGATGGTGCGGGCGATGGCGACCCGTTGTTTTTCGCCGCCCGATAATTTGAGCCCCCGTTCGCCGACGGTGGCCGAATAGCCATCGGGCAGGCTCATGATGAGGTCGTGGATGCGCGCCACCCGGGCCGCGTCCTCTATCTCGGAGGGTGTGGCGCCGGGCCGGCCATAGGCGATGTTGTAGAAAATGGTGTCGTTAAACAGCACCGTGTCCTGGGGCACCATGCCGATGGCGGCGCGCAGCGAATCCTGGGTGACCTCCCGGATGTCCTGGTCGTCGATGGTGATGCGGCCCCCGGTGACGTCGTAAAACCGGAACAGCAAGCGCGAGATGGTTGACTTGCCGGCGCCCGAAGGGCCGACGATGGCCACCGTTTGGCCCGCGGGAACGGCGAAGGAGACTCCTTCCAGCACCGGCCGGCGCCGGTCGTAGGCAAAGGTGACGTCCTCGAACACCACTTCGCCGCCGGCCGGCGCCAACGGCCTGGCCCCGGGGCGGTCGTTGATTTCGGCGTTTTCCCGCAACAGCTCGAACATGGTCTCCATGTCGGTCAAGGACCGCTTGATCTCGCGGTAGACGAAGCCGAGGAAGTTCAACGGCAGGAACAACTGGATCAAATAGGCGTTGACCAGGACGAAATCGCCGACGGTCATGTCGCCCGCCACCACGCCCCCGCCCGCCATCACCATGACCCCGGTGACGCCGGCGGCGATGATGAAGCCCTGGCCGATGTTGAGATACGAAAGCGTCGTCTTGCTTTTGACGGCGGCCCGTTCGTAGCCCTGAAGGGACGAATCAAACCGCTTGGCCTCGTGGTCCTCGTTGCCGAAGTACTTGACCGTTTCGAAGTTGAGAAGCGAATCGATGGCCTTGGTGTTGGCGTCGGAATCGGTTTCGTTCATGACCCGGCGGTATTTGATCCGCCATTCGGTGACGATCAGCGTCCAGGCGATGTAAATGGCCATGGTCAGGAACGTCACCAGCGCGAACCAGACCCCGTAAAGGGTCCACAGCACGGCGCAGATCAGCCCGATTTCCAGCAACGTCGGAATGACGTTGAACAGCATGAAGGCGAGCAGGAATTCGATGCCCTTGGTGCCGCGTTCGATGGCGCGTGACACGCCACCCGTCTTGCGGTCCATGTGGAAACGCAGGCTCAGGCGGTGCAGGTGCTTGAAGGCCTTCAAGCCGGCCTGGCGGATGGCCCGCTGGGCGACCTTGGCGAACACGGCGTCGCGCAATTCGCCGAATGTCTGGGCCAACACCCGGGCGACCCCATAGCCCAGCAGCAGCACCACCGGCACCGCCAAAATCTGGGCGGTTCCGGTGCTCAGCGCATCGACGGCGTGCTTGTAGAAAATCGGCACCACCACGTTGGTGATCTTGGCCAGGGCCAGCAGCGCCATCGCCACGACGACGCGCAAGCGAAGCTCCATCTCGCCCTCGGGCCACAGATAGGGCATCAGCGTCCGGATCGTCTGCCAGTCGTTGCGGGGGCCCGTTTTCGCGGGCCCGGGTTCCCTGCTGCGCATTTTTGGTCCCTTTACGTGTGCGGCCCGGAAACGTTCGGGCATCGCCATTTAATATAGGCGCGCCGCCCCCTCATTCCCACTCGCCCCTCATTCCCACTCTATGGTCCCCGGCGGCTTCGAGGTGACGTCATAGACGACCCGGTTGATGCCGCGCACCTGGTTGATGATGCGCCCGGCGACGGCGCCCAGGAACTCCGAATCGAAGGGGTAGAAATCCGCGGTCATGCCGTCCACCGAGGTCACGGCGCGCAGCGCCAAGACGTAATCATACGTCCTGGCGTCGCCCATGACGCCGACGGTCTGCACCGGCAGCAATACGGCGAAGGCCTGCCAGATTTCGTCGTAGAGCCCGGCGTTGCGGATTTCGTCCAGGTAAATGGCGTCGGCCTTTTGCAGGATTTCGACCTTTTCCGCCGTCACCTCGCCGGGCACCCGGATCGCCAGCCCCGGCCCCGGGAACGGGTGGCGGCCGACGATTTCCGCCGGCAGCCCCAGTTCGCGGCCCAAGTCCCGGACCTCGTCCTTGAACAGTTCCCTCAACGGCTCCACCAGTTCCAGCTTCATCCGTTCCGGCAGCCCGCCGACGTTGTGGTGGGATTTTATCGTCACCGAAGGGCCGCCGGTGAAACTGACGCTCTCGATGACGTCCGGATAGAGCGTCCCCTGGGCCAGGAACCTGGCGCCTTCGATCTTCGACGCCTCTTCCTCGAACACGTCGATGAAGGTGCCGCCGATGATCTTGCGCTTTTCCTCGGGCTCGGTGACGCCCGCCAGTTTTTCAAGGAAAAGCCCGCCGGCGTCGCGCTCTATCAGCGGGATGTTGTAATGCCCGCGGAACACCCGGCTCACCTGTTCGGCCTCGCCTTCCCGCATCAGCCCGGTATCGACGAACACGCACGTCAGTTGCTCGCCGATGGCCTGGTGCAGCAGCGCCGCCGTCACCGACGAATCGACGCCGCCCGATAGCCCGAGGACGACGCGGCCCTTGCCCACCTGTTCCCGGACCTTGGCGATTTCCGTTTCCAGGAAGGCCTTCATGGTCCAGGTGCCGCCGGCGCCGGCGATGTTATGGGTGAAGTTCCGCAACAGTTTATGACCATCCGGCGTGTGCACGACCTCCGGGTGGAACTGGACGCCGTAGAACCGGCGTTCCTCGTCGGCGATGGCGGCGTAAGGCGCGGTCGCGCTGCTGGCGACGGAAACGAATCCGTCCGGGATGGAATCGATCCTGTCACCGTGGCTCATCCACACCTGGTGGTTTTCGCCGGACTTCCAGACGCCCTCGAAAAGCCGGCAGTCGCCGGCGACCTGGACGGTGGTGCGGCCGAATTCCTGGGTGTCCGACGGCGTCACCTGGCCGCCCAGCTCCGCCGCCATGGTCATCTCGCCATAGCAGATGCCGAGCACCGGCACGCCCAGCTCCCAGAGGCCCTCGGGGGCCCGCGGGGTTTCGCTGTCGTGGACGGAAGCCGGCCCGCCCGACAGGATCACCGCCTTCGGGGCGAATTCCTTGAGGAACGCCTTGTCGACGTTCTGGGTGGGGTGGATTTCCGAATAAACCCCCGATTCCCTGACGCGTCTTGCTATGAGTTGCGTCACCTGCGAGCCGAAGTCGACGATCAGGACTTTTTCGGCGTGGAGGGCGTCTTTTGGCGCGCCGGGTTTGGGCGCGGGCGCTTTCGGGGCTTTGGGTTTGGGGGATTTCTTGTCGGCCATTGCAATCTTTACCCCATGGCCGGAGGACAAACAAGCGGCCCACCTTCATGTTCCGGCCCCGTCGAAGCCCTCATCCTGAGCCTGGTCGAAGGATGAGGAGGCTGTTCCGCCTGATTCGCCATATATGGCAGAATTCCTAACGACTCCGGCGAGTCCGCCCATATAAATGTCCTTATATGTACGCATATGTACGCAAATGTCCACATTTTACCACTCAACGCATTGAAAATAAACAGAATCATCCGGCGCTTGTCCGCCGCCGGCCCGACCGTTTTTATCATTCCCGCATCATAAACCATGCGAGGGATATAGTCATATATGGGGAGGATTGCAAGGGGGTGGTATGTCCGCTTTCAGGGGCAAAGCGGACATAAATCAACAGTCCTCAGAAAGTCCGCTATTAGCCATGTGTGGACGGCTCCCTGTTGGCAAGGGTTTTTTTGACG
>CAZVFL010000022.1:29998-35329 GCA_964626025.1 uncultured Thalassospiraceae bacterium | reverse complement strand
CCGGCATGCGGGTGGAATCGCCGTTCCAGTACAGCAGGTCGAAGGGGACGGGCTCTTTGCCGAGCAGGTAGTTGTTGATGACGAAAGACCAGATCAGGTCGTTGCCGCGCATCATGTTGAAGGTGGCGGCCATGTGATCGCCTTCCAGATAGCCCTTTTCGTCCATCTTCTTGTCCAGGCTGGAAAGCTGTTCCTCGTCAACGAAGACGGCCAATTCGCCGGCGTCCTCGAAATCGATCATGGTGGCCAGGAACGTCGCCGAGGCCACCCGGGTGTCCTTGTTGGCCGCCATAGCGGCCAACGCCGCGGCCAATAAAGTGCCGCCGATGCAGTAGCCGAGGGCGTCGATTTCGTCTTCGCCGGTTGCCTGTTCGATGGCGTCCATGGCCGCCATGGGCCCTTCCAGCAGGTAGTCGTCGAAAGTCTTGGCCGCCAGTTTCCCGTCCGGGTTGACCCAGGAAATGACGAAAACCGTATGCCCCTGGTCGACCGCCCACTGGATGAACGAGTTCTCCTTCCTGAGATCGAGGATGTAGTACTTGTTGATCCAGGGCGGGATGATCAAAAGCGGCCGTTTCAGGACCTTCTTCGTAGAAGGGTCGAACTGCAACAGCTCCATCAAGTCGTTCCGGAAAACCACCTTGCCCGGGCATTGGGCGACGTTGACGCCGACCTCGAAGGCGTCGTCGTCGGTCATGCGGATTTTCAGCCGGCCCTTGCCTTCATCCATATCTTTAAGAAGATTCTTTAAGCCGTTGATAAGATTTTCTCCTCCGCTCTCCGCCGTGGCGCGAAGCACCTCGGGATTGGTCATCACGAAGTTGCTGGGCGACATCGCCTCGACGAACTGGCGGGTATAGAAATCGACCTTCTGGGCGCTCTTGGCGTCAAGCCCGTCGACGTCGCCGACGGTGGATTGCATCCACCTGGAGGTCAAAAGATAGGATTGCTTGATGTAATCGAAGACGTCGTTGTCGCTCCACGCCGCGTCCCTGAACCGCCGGTCGCCGGGATCGGGCGCCGCCACCGGCTCAGGCCTGCCGCCCATCATCCGCGCCGCGGCGCTTTGCCACAGTTGGGCGTAGTCCTGCCACAGGTTGAGGTTGGCTTCCATCAACCGCGCCGGGTCGGCCATCAGGCGCTTTGTCATGTCCATGAAGGCGTGGCCGATGTTCTGCGGATCGGGCGGGGCCAAGCCTTCCTGGGCCTGGCGGGTGACGAAATCGGCTACCAGTTTTTGGCTCAATTCGGCGATTTCGGCCATGGACCGGGACAATTCCGCGGTGTCGGGGGTGGGGCCGGCCGGGCCGGTTTGATTGTTCATTTTAAACCTGTTTCCAAGGCGGACAGCGGAGCCTGGTGAAATCCCTCTATGCTGCACTGCAGCATTCAGGATGGGTTGTGTTTGTAAACCCTTAACCTTTTTAAGGCAACGTGCAATTCAAAGGAAGAATTCCGATACCCGGATACCTGGGCTGTTTGAGGGGTAAAGCAAGAATGGCTGATCATAAAATCGGCAATAAGATTCACCTCCCGTGTCGCAAAATTCTGCGCAAGACGGCGCTGTTGGCCGCGATTTTCCTGGGCACCTCGGTGCTCGGCGCGTGCACGACCATACCCGACGCCGTCAACCCGGCCGAATGGTACCGCGGTACCATTGACCTGTTTGCCGATAAAAAAGCCGAGGATAAGAAAAAAGAAGGTAAGGAAAACGGCCTCGCCGCCGACCGGGGCAAGGCGCCGCCGGGCGCCGACAAGCCCTTTCCTAATTTAGCTTCCGTCGATGAAAAGGCCCGCGCCCGCGATAAAACCGGCGGCGGGCTCGCCGCCGATCCGGAACGGCCGAAATACGCCCCCGCCATCAAGCGCCAAGAGCCATCCGCCGAATCCGTCCCGGTCAAGCCTTCGCCGGCCCCGGCCCCCGTTGCATCCCCGGGGACGACCATGCCGCCGCCGAAAGCGGCGCCGACGACGCCCGTGACCCCGGTGGAGACGACCATCGTGTCTTCCGAGCCGGCGCCCATGCCGTTGTTGGAGCCGCCGACGCTGACCCTCGAACAGACCGAAACGGAAGCCCGCCTGCGGAAACAACTCGCCGATATCCAGGCCGAGGCCAAGACCGCCGGCGGCGTTCCCCCCTCCATCCCGTTGCCTATCCAGCCGGGTGAATTGCCGACCATCATCGTTTCCTCCGAAGGCATTCGAACCGCCGGCGCCATGGCCGCTTCACCGGTCCCCATGGGCATGGCCCCGCCCGCCGCCGTCCCCGGCAGCCGGTTGACCGGCGCCCCGATCGTTCGCGGCACCGCCGTCAAGGTCGCCACCATCCTGTTCGACAACGGGTCTTCCAAGCTGGAATCGCTGGCCCGGCGGATCCTGAGTTCGGTGAGTCACCTGCAACTGGATAGCGGCGGCACCCTCCGCATCGTCGGACACGCCAGTTCGCGCACCCGCAACCTGTCTCCGGTCAGGCACAAGATGGCGAACTTCCAAATCTCGATGGAGCGCGCCGACAAGGTCTTCGGCGAACTGGTCCGGCTCGGGGTCAGCGGCGATAGAATCGATATCACGGCGGTTTCCGACGCCGAGCCCATGTATCACGAATTCATGCCGTCGGGAGAAGCCGGCAACCGCCGGGCCGAGGTCTATCTCTTCAACTGATCCCCGCCGGCTTGTGGAATAACCCGCGCCCGCCCTATGATGGCGGGCGGTTTGGGCTTGTGCCGTTAACCGCCATCTGGCATGTGGATGCGCTATGGAGCAGGAATTCAACAGGATTCGGCGCTTGCCGCCCTACGTGTTCGCCGAAGTGAACGCCATGAAGGCGCGCGCCCGCGCCGAAGGCGCCGACATCATCGATTTCGGCATGGGCAACCCCGATCAGCCGACGCCGCCCCATATCGTCGAAAAGCTGATCGAGGCGGTGCGCGACCCGAAGACGCACCGCTATTCCACCTCGCGCGGCATCCCGGGGCTGAGAAAGGCCATCGCCGGCTATTACGGAAACCGTTTCAAGGTTGACGTGGACCCGGAGACGGAAACCATCGTGACCCTCGGCTCGAAAGAGGGGTTGGCGAACCTGTCGTCCGCCATTACCAACTCGGGCGACGTGATCCTGGTTCCCAATCCCTCGTATCCGATCCATCAGTTCGGTTTCATCATCGCCGGCGCCGCCGTCCGCAGCATTCCCGTTGAGCCGGAGGAAGAGCTCCTGTCCGGCTTGAAACGCGCCGTCCAGCACTCGACGCCGAAACCGAAAGCCTTGGTGCTGAACTATCCCAACAACCCGACGACCAAGACCGTGGGCTTGGACTTCTATAACGAGGTCGTGGATTTCTGCCTCTATCACGGCATCTATATCCTCAACGACATCGCCTATTCGGAGATCTATTTCGACCAACCGCCGCCGTCCATCCTCGAGATCAAGGCGGCTTGGGATATCGCCGTCGAGTTCACCTCCATGAGCAAGACCTATTCCATGCCCGGCTGGCGGATCGGGTTCGCCACCGGCAATAAAAAGCTGATCGCGGCATTGGCCCGGATCAAGTCGTATCTGGATTACGGCGCCTTCACGCCGGTCCAGGTGGCGTCCGCGGCGGCGCTGGGCGGTCCGCAGGACTGTGTCGAGGAAATCCGCCAGACCTACAAGGCCCGCCGCGACGTTCTGATCGAAGGCCTCGCCGCCGCCGGCTGGAACGTGCCGTCGCCGCCGGCGACCATGTTCGCCTGGGCGCCCATTCCGCCCCAATACGAAGAACTCGGCTCACTGGCGTTCTCCAAGCTTTTGCTCTCGAAAGCCGAAGTCGCCGTCTCGCCGGGGATCGGTTTCGGAGAGCACGGTGAAGGCTACGTCCGCATCGCGCTCGTCGAAAACCGCCAACGCATCCGTCAGGCCGTCCGCAACATCAAGGCCTTCCTGGGCGAATCCGAGACGGGCTCCACGCGAGCGGCAACCCATTGAGCCCCCCCTTGAAAATAGGCATTGCCGGCCTCGGCACGGTGGGCGCCGGCACCTTTAAGCTGCTGATGGAGCAGGCGGAAATTCTCGAACGCCGCTCGGGGCGCGCCGTCCGCTTGGTAGCTGTTGCCGATCCCGACGCTTCTAAGATGACAGAGGCCGAAAAGAACGGCATCCGCTGTTACGCCGACGCCCTGCCGATGGCCGCCGATGACGATGTCGATGTGGTGGTGGAACTGATCGGCGGGTCCGACGGCATCGCCAAAGAGCTTTGCGAAGCCGCGATCAAGGGCGGCAAGCACGTGGTCACCGCCAACAAGGCCTTGATGGCCCATCACGGGACGGCCCTGGCCCTGGCCGCCGAGACCGCCGGCGTCACCTTCGCCTACGAAGCGGCGGTCGGTGGCGGCATTCCGATCATCAAATCCTTGCGCGAAGGACTGGCGGGCAACCGCTTGGGCCGCGTTTACGGCATCCTCAACGGCACCTGTAATTACATTCTTTCCGCCATGACCGACCAGGGCCGCGAGTTCGACGACGTTCTGGCCGAGTGTCAGAAATTGGGCTATGCCGAGGCCGATCCCAGCTTCGACATCGACGGCATCGACACCGCGCACAAGCTGGCGATCCTGGCCAGCGTCGCCTTCGGCGGCGAGATCAATTTCGACGCCGTTCACATCGAAGGCATCCGCCACATATCGCCGATCGATATGCGGTTCGCCAGCGAATTGGGCTATTGCATCAAGCTGCTGGGCGTCGCGTCCGTTCGCGAAGACGGACTGGAGCAACGGGTCCATCCCTGCATGGTTCCGGCCTCCTCGCCCATTGCCCATGTCTCCGGTACGCTCAACGCGGTGGTGGCGGAAGGCGACTTCTCTGAAACCATTGTCCACGAAGGCCATGGCGCCGGCGCCGGTCCGACGGCTTCGGCGGTCGCCGCCGATTTGATCGACATCGCGCGCGGTTTGCAGGTGCCGACGTTCGGGGTGCCGGCGGACAAGCTGAAATCCATTCCGCCCGTACCCATGGATAAACACTTCGGCGCCTATTACATCCGCCTGATGGTGGTCGACAAGCCGGGCGTGTTCGCCGATATCGCCGCCGCGCTCAGGGACCACGAGGTGTCCATGGAATCGGTGTTGCAACGGACCCGCGACCCCGGCGAGGCGGTGCCGGTGGTGATGACCATGCACGACACCGAAGAAGCCCGCATGACCAAGGCACTGGAGGAAATCTCGTCCGTGGATGCCGTTGTCGAGCCGCCCAGGATGATCCGTATCGAAAATCTTTAGGACTGCTGAAAAACCCATGATTTGGAGCCATCACCCTTCGAGACGGGTCTTCGGTCCTCCTTAAGGCGTGAGGCATATTGT
>CAZVFL010000022.1:0-29898 GCA_964626025.1 uncultured Thalassospiraceae bacterium | reverse complement strand
AACGCCTCATCCTGAGCCGCGAGCGCAAGCGAGCGTGTCGAAGGATTGTTGCCGCGCACCCTTCGAGACGTACCTTCGGTCCTCCTTAAGGCGTGAGGCATATTGTAACGCCTCATCCTGAGCCGCGAGCGCAAGCGAGCGTGTCGAAGGATTGTTGCCGCTAATCCACTTTTTCAAAAGCCCGCCACCGTTTTTGGGCTGGCCTTCACAAACAATCAGGTCAACAATACGCCATGACCAAGGACACCGCCGCCGACCGAAACCTTGCCCTTGAAACCGTTCGCGTTACCGAGGCCGCCGCTATCGCGGCCTCGCAGTTCATGGGCGGCGGCGACGAGAAGTCCGCCGACCAGGCCGCCGTCGCCGCCATGCACAAGGCGTTGAGCCGAATCGCCGTTGACGGCACCGTGCGCATCGGCGAAGGGCCGAAAGGCGAGGCCGACAAGCTCTATGTCAGTGAAAAGCTCGGCACCGGCGAGGGGCCGAAGGTGGATATCGCGCTGGTTGCGCTCGAGGGCACCTCCATCGTCGCCCGCGGCGGCCCCAATGCGCTTTCGGTGATCGCCATGGCCGAGGACGGCGGCTTCCTGACTGTCCCCAACATCTACATGGACAAGATCGCGGTCGGCCCCGGCCTCCCGGACGGCGTCGTCGATCTGGACAACGAACCGGCGGAAAACCTTAATGCGCTGGCCGACGCCAAGGACGTCCCGGTGAGCGACCTGGTGGTCTGCATGCTGGACCGTCCTCGCCATGCCGAGGCGATCGCCAAAATCCGCGAAGCCGGGGCGCGTATCCGGCTGATCCTGGACGGCGACGTCTCGGGCGTCATCGCCGCCACCCAGCCGGAAGCCGGCGTCGATATCTTCTTAGGCATCGGCGGCGCGCCGCAGGGGGTCCTGGCCGCTGCCGCGCTCAGGGGCGTCGGCGGGCAGATGCAGGGACGCCTGGTGTTCCGCAGCAACGAAGACCGGGCCGAGGCCGAGGCCGTCGGCGTCAAAGATCCGGAGCAAAAATATTCGGTTGACGACATGGCGTCCGGTCATGTCACCTTCGCCGCCACCGGCGTCACCTATAGCGCCATGCTGGAAGGCGTCCGCCATGTACCCTGCGGCGCCATCACCCATTCCATGGTCTTGCGTTCCATGACCGGGACGCTCCGTTTTATCGAGGGCCACCATGATTTCATCCGCTGGCCGGCCAAATCCTGAAGCGTCCGGAGACCCGGCGGCGGGCGGCCCGGACTGTTTCCTCGGCGTCGAAAAATCGCTGACCGGCAAGCGCTGGATCGGGCGCCAGGCCGATGGGCGGCAAGCGCTGGCCTTGTCGCAACGTTTCGGCCTGCCCGAGATCGTCGGCCGGGTGTTGGCGGCGCGCGGCGTCGGCCTGGAAGACGCCACAGGCTTCCTCAATCCGACGCTCAAGGACCTGCTGCCCGACCCCAACCGCCTGAAGGGCATGGACCAAGCAGCGGGGCGCCTGGCCCGGGCGGTCATGGACGGCGAACGGATCGGCATTTTCGGCGACTACGATGTTGACGGAGCGACCTCGGCGGCGCTGTTGAAGCGCTTTATCGCCGCCGCCGGCGGCCAGTCCACGGCGTATATTCCGGACCGCCTGAAGGAGGGCTACGGCCCCAACACGCCGGCGCTCCTCAAGCTCAAGGACGAAGGGGCGACCGTGATCGTCACCGTGGATTGCGGGACCGCCGCCTTCGAGCCGCTGGAAGCAGCGTCCAAGGTCGGCCTCGACGTGATCGTCGTCGACCATCACGAAGCCGAAGCCAAGCTGCCGCCGGCCACCGCCATCATCAATCCCAACCGGCTCGATGACGATAGCGGGCTTGGGCAATTGGCTGCGGTCGGGGTGGCTTTTTTGCTGGCCGTCGCCGTCAACCGGGCGCTTAGGGACTTAGGCTGGTATGGAAGCCGCGCCGAGCCGGACCTGATGCAATGGCTGGACCTGGTGGCGCTGGGCACCATTTGCGACGTGGTGCCGTTGACCGGCATCAACCGGGCGCTGGTGGCGCAGGGCCTGAAAGTGATGGCGGCCAGGAACAACACCGGCCTTAGGGCGCTCGCCGACGTTGCCGGGCTTACCGAAGCGCCCGGCACCTATCATGCCGGTTTCCTGCTCGGCCCGCGCATCAACGCCGGCGGCCGGATCGGCGCCGCCGACCTGGGCGCCCGGCTGCTGGGCACCGATGACGCCGCCGAGGCCACCGACATCGCCCACCGGCTCGACGAGCTCAACCGGGAACGCAAGTTCATCGAGGCTTCGGTCCAGGCCGCCGCCATGGCCGAGGTGGAAAAGGCCGGCGACGACTTGGGCCCGGTGATCGTCGCCGCCGGCGAGGGCTGGCACCCGGGCGTCGTCGGCATCGTCGCCGGGCGATTGGCGGAACGGTTCAACCGGCCGGCGTGCGTGGTCGCGCTCAAGGACAATACCGGCACCGGGTCCGGGCGGTCGGTCTCGGGCGTCGATCTCGGCGCCGCCATCATCGCCGCCTGCCAGGCCGGGATCCTGGTCAAGGGCGGCGGCCACAAAATGGCCGCGGGCTTCACCGTCGAACGCGATCGGCTTCAGGAATTTCGGGCGTTTCTGACCGAGCGGGTGGCGGCGGCGGTAGGCGAAAAGGGGATTCAACCGAGCCTTTACCTGGACGGGGCGGTAAAACCGGCGGCGGCGAACCTGAGCCTGTTGGAGACTCTGCAACAGGTCGGGCCGTTCGGTTCCGGCAACCCGGAGCCCCGCTTCGTGATCCCGGCGGCGCGGCTCAGTTATGCCGCCGTGGTCGGCGAAAACCATGTCCGCGGCATCATCCAGGGAGAGGAAGGCGGCCGGCTCGCCGCCATCTCGTTCAACAGCCTCGATACGCCTTTAGGCCAGGCGCTGTTGAAAAGCGAGGGCGCGCCGCTGCACGTCGCCGGACGGCTCAGGGTAAACACCTGGCAAGGCCGCACCTCGGCGCAACTTCACGTCGATGACGCGGCGCCGGCTTGGTAGGGTTCGTGGCCACCGAAAGGAAAGGGCGTGCAATCGCACATGACCGTTCATCGGCCTCATACTTCGAGACGCCCGCCGGGCGGGGCTCCTCACCATGAGGCCCCTTGAAGCCTCCCTCGTCCTGAGGAGCGCCTGTAAGGTGCGTCTCGAAGGACGTGGAAGGGTTTACTCGGCCGATGTCCGGCGGAGGGAGGGGACATATGCTCGATAAATGGGATTTCCGGTTCCTGGCGCTGGCCGAGCACATTTCCGGCTGGTCCAAGGATCCGTCGACGCAGGTCGGCGCCGTCATCACCCACACCCGGTCCAAGCGCGTTGTTTCCATGGGCTTCAACGGGCTTCCCGCCGGCGTCGAAGACACCGAGGACAGGCTCGCCGACCGGGAAACCAAGTACGAGATGGTCGTCCATGCCGAACAAAACGCCCTGATGTTCGCCGGCGACCGGGCCGAGGGCTGCACCCTTTACGTCCATCCGCTGCCGCCGTGCGCCCGCTGCGCGGTACTGATCATCCAGGCCGGGATCGTGCGCGTGGTTTGCGACCAGCCCGATTTCGAGCATGAGCGCTGGGGCGAGCAGGTGAAGATCGCCGACGCCCTGTTCCGCGAGGCGGGGCTCCAGGTGGACTACCGCCAGGTTGGCGACGAAGCGCCGGCCGACTGAGCCGCCTATTTCCCCAAAATCTTTTCGACCCGGCCGGCTTGCAGGCGGTAGGTTTCCGGCATGCCGGACCCCAACAGCGGACCCAGGTATTCAACGAAGGCCTCCGTCACGTCGGCGCCGCCCTTGGCAATCATCTCGTCGGCCATGACCTTGGTCTTGCCGGCGATATCCCCGAGCGGGCTGAGCTTGTATTCGGCGGCGTAGCTATCCCCCGACCCCGTCCGGTGGATGGTCACCGATCCGTCACGTTTAACGCCCTGGGCGCCGCCCAGGGCGAATTTGGCCGCTTCGACGCCGACGGCGCGGGCTTCCAGTTGATCAACGTCGGAGACGCAGCCCAGGAACGAGCGTTGCAGATAGCCGAAGGTATCGCCGCGCACCCGCTTGATGTCGGTGTTGTCGCGGATGGCGGCACACAGCAGGTCGGCCAAGGCGCCGGTGCCGGAAAGCTGGACGTTGCCGTGGGCGTCCTTTTCCACCTCCCTGGCCAGTTGGCTGATCATCGGCGCACCGGTGTCGTCGTGGATGCCTTCGGATACGGCGATCACGCAGCGGCCGTATTTTTCCCACGCCGCCTTGACGTCGGTGAGGAATTGGTCGGGAGAGAAGTCGCGCTCCGGCAGGTAGATCAGGTGCGGCCCGTCGTCCGGGTAGTTGCGCGCCAACGCCGCCGCCGCCGTCAGGAACCCGGCGTGGCGGCCCATGACGACACCCACGTAGACGCCGGGCAGCGCCCGGTTGTCCAGGTTCACACCGGCAAAGGCGCTGGCCACGAACTTGGCCGCCGACGGATAGCCCGGCGTGTGGTCGTTGACCATCAGGTCGTTGTCGATGGTCTTGGGGATGTGGATGCAGCGAAGGGCATCATCGGCCTTTGCCGCCTCGCCGGCGAGGATGTTGAGGGTGTCCGACGAATCGTTGCCGCCGATGTAAAAGAACGTGCCGATGCCGTGGGCCTTGAGGACCTTGAAGATCTCCTGGCAATACTTGACGTCCGGCTTGTCGCGGGTCGACCCCAGCGCCGAGCACGGGGTGCGGGCGACGTTTTCCAGGTTTTCGGCGCTTTCCTGGCCGAGGTCGATGAAGTCCTCGTTGACGATGCCCTGGACGCCGTGGAAGGCGCCGTAGACGGCGTCCACGCCGGCAAAACCGCGGGCCGTCAACGCCGCGCCGACGAGGCTTTCGTTGATCACCGCCGTCGGGCCGCCGCCCTGGGCGACGAGGACTTTTCCTTGGGACATGGGGCTTCTCTTTGTTATCAGCGCCGGAAATTGATTTTATGGGGAGTGGCCGGGTCTGCCTACCCACATTCGACCTCTTGGCCCGGACCTTGGGCGGCTCTAGGCGGCCCGGGCGCCGGGGGGAAGGCGGGGGGACGGGGGCTTGAAAAATCGGCGAAGGACGTTTACCAACCACTGGCCCTTGCGTCCCCATCGTCTAGAGGCCTAGGACACCGGCCTTTCACGCCGGCAACACGGGTTCGAATCCCGTTGGGGACGCCATTTTTTTTGGCGGCTTGCGTTCCTGAACGTTATTCCGGATTACGGGCGCTGATTTTCCAGGAACTGGAGTCCATGACGATGCCTTCCGGGGTTTCGTACTTGGCCAATTCGACCTTAAGCGCCGCCTCGATTTCGCCCAAGCGTTGCTCGCCCTCTTCGCCGGCCTCCCGGTAGACCTCACCCGCCGGTCCAATAGTGATCTGGAAGCCAACGGCGTCGTCCGGCGTATTTCCCACCATCAGGGGGGCGTCCACGCGCTCGAATTCGATGTCCGTGTAGCCCGCAACCTCAAGCTGCTTGGTGACCATGGGCTGATCGGCCATGGAAAACGGACCCGGACCACAGGTCTGGGCGTCATCGCCCGGCGGCGGCAGGTACTGGAGCACGATTTCTTTCGGCAGGCCGAGCCAGGGGTTATCGTCTATGGTCCGCCAAACGATCATCGTCATTATCCCGCCGGGCTTTAAGGACGACCGCATGCTCTTGAGCCCGGCGACCGGGTTCTCAAAAAATTGCGTGCCGAAGCGCGAGAAGCAGAAATCGTGTTCCGCCTCGAACGGATAGCTCTGGACGTCGGCCTTGACGAAAGTGACGTTCTTGACCCCGGCGTCCTTGGCGTCCTTGCGGCCGAACTCGAGAAACGCATCGCAGCAGTCGATGGCGAGAACGGAGCCCTCTGGCCCGACCCGCTCGGCAAACTGGATCGCCGTATCGCCGAAGCCGCAGCCCACATCCACCACGCTGTCGCCCTCGTTGATGTCGAGGGACGGGAATATCTTGGCGCTGTGGTGGGTCAGGCCGCCGACCAGGACGTGCCGGTATTTGGTGAACTTGGGAACCAGTATCTCGTTCCAGAAATCGACGAACTCGGTGTTCTCCGCGGGGGCTTCCGCTGTGCTCATTTTCAATTCCCTGTTTTACGATTGTAAGCCTTGCGCCCCCAGGAAGGGAATATCAACCGTACGCCGCCCGGGACCGGCGCGAAGACTTGCGGAACAGCTTTTGGACGTCCTTGTCCCATTTTCCGAAGGACAGGATGTTGGTGTCGGGCTCGCCGAACAGGAAACCCTGAACGAATTGGACACCGCACTCGCGGACGAATTCCAGGCCTTCGGGGCTGTCCACCATCTCGCCGATGGTGTCCACGCCCAGTTCCCGGCAGAACCGCGTCAGCGCCTTCAGGAAGGCTCTTCCCTTGGTCACCCTTTGGGCATCCTTGATGACCGAGCCGTCGAACTTGACCACATCGACGTCGAGCGTTGCGAGATACTGGAAGCTGGCGGCGCCGGCGCCGAAATCGTCGAGACAGACCTCGTAGCCGTCCTTGCGCAGGATCTGGATGAATTCGTTGGCGGTCTCCAGGTCGGCCATGCGCGCCGATTCCGTGATCTCGAAGATGACCCGGTCACAAGCCCATTGGTTTTCGGCCAACAGCGTCTGCAGGCCCTTGATGTAATTATCGTTGCTCACCGAATAGCCCGAGATATTGATCGCCGCCTGATAGCGGTCGGGGATGTTGGCCAGGTGTTCGACCACCTTGGTCGCCATGGCCAGGTCGAACTCGGGGATCAGCCCGGCCTCCTCGGCGAAGGTGATGGTCTCGTAAGGGGATGTGCCCTTCGGGTCCTTGTTGAACCGGACCAGGGCCTCGTAATGGTGGATTTCGCCGTTGAGGGAGTTGAGGATGGGGTGAAAGGCGACCTCGAAATCGGCCTTGGCGACAAGGCGCCTGAAATCGCGGACCCGGTCGGCGGTCTCCGACACAAGGTTGGAAAAGGACGATTCCAGTTTATCGAGGTCCAATTCGCCTTCGTCGGCGTTCTGGAACATGCGCAGCGTGTAGCCCAGCCCGCTGGCGATGTCTTCCTTGCTGACCGCCTCCTGGTCGATCTCAAGGCTCGCCGCCTTGACCTCCACGCCCTTGCCGGTGGGGTCGGCTTGTTTTGAGAATTCGGTGATCTTCTTTTCGACCTCGCCGACGTCGACGCTGGCGTCGTGGACCAGGCTGTAGCGGCCTTCGCCCACCCTGGACGCCATATCGCCGCCCACCGAATTGGCCTTCAGGTACATACCCAGCGTGTCGAGGAGCTTTTTCTCGCTGTCCTCGTCCATACGCTCGCGCAGGCCTTCGTAACCGGGCAGCGAAACCATGGTCAGCAGGTTGTCTTCGCCGATTTCCCCGCTGGCGACGGCGTTTTTCAGGCTGTCGGCGAAGTCGTTGGCATCCTGGAGGCCGGTTTCGGAATCACGGGCCGCGTCTTTCTTGCGGCTTTTACCTGCCGACGGGCTGTTGCGGAAGGCCATGAAATAATGGCCGTCAAGGTCTTCCAGTTGATAACCGGCGAACAACAGCGCCTTCGGGTTCTTGCCGTCGCCCCGCAACTTGACGGTGGCGTCCTCGATCCGCCCAGACTTGCGGGGGATCGCCAGCAGCCCGCGGATCAGAGACAGGTCCCCGGGCGCGACGAGGTCCTCCAGGGTGGTCCCGATCAGCTGGTCCGCTTTTTTGCCGACCATGGACTCCGTCGGGCCGATGGCGAAGACGACTTTTTCCTTGCTGTCGCATTCGATCAGCACGTCGGCCCAGCAGAATGCCATGGCGACGAAGCGATCCCGATCGGACCGCAGCCGATTTCCTTGAGAAGCTGCCGGACTGTCCGCCATATCCTCCACACCGGAAAATTAATTTTGCCGGGCTTAAACGCCAACCCTTACGGTAACCTTACAGGAAAGTTTACCCTAATTGTATGCAGGGCCGTAAGGATTATTACATGCAAGGGTTGTCACATAAGAGTGAACTGCCACCCATAAGCAGACTGGGCTTCAGAACTCTCTTTTCACCTGTTCGATGAGGGTTTTCAGGCCCCCGGCCGGGTTGTCTTCCGGTTTGTGGCGGTCGAGATAGAATTCCAGCAACTGGGCGAATTCCCCGGCCAGAAGCGCCGGGTCGGCGTCCGCATGGCGCTGGCTGACAAAGGCCGAAAAGTTGGCCGCCGCGTGGCGCAGGCCGACGGCGACGTCTTCCGGACTAACCCCGTCCTTCAGCCGCGCATTGGCGACGTTGATGATCTGGTTGGCGATTTGAACGCTCAGGGTTTCGTCCTGGTGGTCGCCGGGGGCGTCCGATGGCTGATCGTTGGGCATGGCCGCCTTTCCAAATGCCGGATTTTCAAGGGCGTTTGAGAGATATACCACAAATCCCGAGGCCGTGAAGGCTCGTTAAGGCGTTGCCACTGCTTTTGGGTGCCGTTATCCTGCATAAAATCGTAGGAAGGGAAGCCTTTTAAGGCCATGGCCGAACAGAAATACCGGCTTATTACCCGCGCCGATTTTGACGGCGTCGTTTGCGGGGCGCTGTTCAACGAACTGGACATGATCGACGACATCGTGTTCGCCGAACCCAATGACATGCAGCAGGGCAGGGTGCCCGTTTCCGATAAGGACATAAGCACCAACCTGCCGTTCGTCGAGGGCATCCACCTTTGCTTTGACCATCACGCCAGCGAGATCGACCGGGTCGGCGAAAAGGAAAACCTGATCATTGACGCCGACGCGCCTTCGGCGGCGCGGGTGGTCTACCGCCATTATGGCGAAAAGAAGAGCTTTCCCGAAATCTCCGGGGAACTGCTGGACGCGGTGGATCAGGCGGATTCAGCCCAGTATACGGAAGAGGACATCCTGACGCCCGAGAAATGGACGTTGTTGAATTTCATCGTCGATCCACGCACCGGCCTTGATGACATCGGCGGGTTCGGGATTGCCCACAACGCCCTTCTTTACGACCTGATGACCTATTGCCGGCACAACCCGATCGAGGAAATTCTGGGCCTGCCCGACATCGAGGAACGGGTCAACGCCTACCATTATCAGAAGGAATTCGCCGAATTGCAATTGGTGCGGTGTTCGGAAGTGCACGGCAATCTGGTCGTCACCGACTTGCGCAACGAGGATCCCCTCTATACCTGCAACCGGTTTTTGATTTATGCCCTCAACCCCGAATGCAATATATCCCTGCAGCTCAGGCCGGGCCCGGAGAAGGAGACAACCGCCATCGCCGTCGGCAAGTCCATTCTGGACAGGTCGTCGAAGACCAATATCGGGTCGTTGCTGCTGGAATTCGGCGGCGGCGGCCACGCCGCCGCCGGCGGTTGCCGGGTCAAGGATTCGGATATCGACGACGTCAAGAAGCAACTGATCGAACGCATTACCGCCGACGGCTGAGCACCCCCTGATCCCCCCGGGCCCCTGGGGCGTCCGGTCCCTTGCCGCCCAAAGACCTAAAAAACAAGCATTTCTGGTGGTTAATTATTAATTTACCCGCCCCGGCTATGATGCGCGCTATCACAAATCGCAATCGTGTCAGCCTGGGGAATCAACATGACCACGGTTCTTGCCATTCTTGCCTTCGCCATGGCTTTCGGGGCCATCTGGTTTACCAGTGAAGCCCTGAGGCGGGTCGATACCCGCAACGACGCCATGCTGAAACCGCATCTCGGCAGGATCCACCAGTCGGTTGATAAAAACCAAGAAACGTTAAAGTCCTTGAAAAAACGTTTGGACCAGTTGGAAAAACAGGTCCGAATTCTCAAGCTCAATGCCGAGCTGCCGCCGGAAATCGAGCGGGAAACCGCTTCCCTGCAAGCAGGACTCACCGATCTTCAACGTTTTACCCCGACCATCAGGCTAAACGGTTAGCGGCGGAACGGCCTAAGGCATCCCATCATGACGGCCGGGTTCAGCCCCGTTGGGAACCAGAAGCTTCTCAACGCCGTTCGGCGGCTGGCGGCTTTCGTCTTTTTTGGCTTAATCGTCACCGGCCCTGCCTTTGCCGGGACCGGACAAAAGCTCCGCGACGACGTTATCACCGTCATCAAGAGCCAAATGGCGGCGTTTCAACGGGACGACGGCAAGGCCGCTTTTTCCTTCGCCTCTCCTGACGTCCAGGACCAGTTCGGATCGCCCGAGGCCTTTTTGGCCGCGTTCGCCGACACCTACAAGCCGGTATACCGGGCGCAGTCGGTGACGTTCCTCAATTTGGCCTATTCCCGCGGCCGGCTTGTGCAACGGGTGTTGTTGCAAGGGCCCGAAGGCAAGACCGTGGTCGCCCTTTTCCCGATGGTGCGGGCCGCCGACGGGTCGTGGCGCATTGACGGGTGCGTCCTTCTCCCGGCGGCCGGCAAACAAGTCTGGATCGGCTACGGACGGGACGGATCGGGTTGAACCATGACCTCACCCATCATCATCGAGCGCATTGACCATATGGTCCTCACCGTTGCCGACATTGACTGGACGTGCGAATTTTACGGCCGCGTCCTCGGCATGGAGAAGGTCATCTTCGCCGGCGGGCGGGTGGCGCTCGGTTTCGGCAGGCAGAAAATCAACCTGCATCCGGCCCACAATCCCTATACCCCCCGGGCCAAGAGCGCGGCTCCGGGGGCGGGCGATCTGTGCCTGATCACCGAGACACCGCTTTCCGACGTGATCGCCCATCTTGAGGCCGAAGGGGTGGAGATCATCGAAGGCCCGGTGGCCAAAACCGGGGCCACGGGTCCGATCACGTCGGTTTATTTCCGCGATCCCGACGAAAACCTGATCGAGGTTTCCAATTACAATTAACGGATGACCGAAGGATGCTGTTCGCGCGACCTACCCTTCGAGACGCGCGCTTTGCCCGCTCCTCAGGGTGAGGCCGCTTGTGAAGCCTCCTCATCCTGAGGAGGCCGCGATAGCGGCCGTCTCGAAGGATGTGGCCTAGGAGAAAAAACCACGAAAAAAAGGTTATGGACCCGCCACCGCCAGCGCCCGGTCCAGATCGTCAATCAGGTCTTCCGCCGTTTCCAGGCCGACGGAAAGACGGATCACGTCGGGTCCGGCGCCGGCGGTTTCACGCTGTTCGTCGGTCAACTGCCGGTGCGTGGTGGACGCCGGGTGCAGGATCAACGACCGGGTGTCGCCGACGTTGGCCAGGTGCGAGAACAGGTTCACCGATTCCACCAGCTTGACGCCGGCGTCATATCCCTTCTTGAGCCCGAAGGTGAACACCGAACCGGCGCCCCGGGGCAGGTACTTCTTGGCCAGCTTATGGTACGGGCTGGACGTCAGCCCGGCATAAGACACCCATTTGACGGCCGGGTGCGATTCCAGGTATCCGGCCACCCTCTGGGCGTTGGCGACGTGCCGTTCCATCCGGATCGGCAGGGTCTCGATGCCGGTGATGGTATAGAACGCATTGGCCGGCGACATCGCCGGGCCGAAGTCGCGAAGCGCCACCGTCCTCGCCTTCATGGTGAAACCGAAATCGCCGAAGGTCTCGTAAAACGTCAGCCCGTGATAGGCCGGGTCCGGCTCGGTCATGGTCGGGAACTTGCCGTCCTTGGCCCAGTCGAACTTGCCCGATTCGATCAGCGCGCCGCCCATGGAGGTGCCGTGACCGGACAGGAACTTGGTGGTCGAATGGACGATCAGGTCCGCCCCCCATTCCAGCGGCCGGCACAGATAGGGCGTCGCCATGGTGTTGTCGACGATCAGCGGAATGCCCGCTTCTTTGGCGATGGCGGCGATGGCCTCGACATCGAGGACGATGCCGCCCGGGTTGGCCAGCACTTCGATGAAGATGGCCTTGCATTTTGGCGTCAGCGCCTGGCGGAAGTTTTCAGGGTCCGTGGGGTCGACGAAATGGCAGGTCCAGCCCAGCCGCTTGAAGCTGATGCCGAACTGGGTGATCGAGCCGCCATAGAGATTGATCGACGAGATGAACTCGTCGCCCGGCTCGAGAAGCGTAAAGAAGGCCAAAAACTGCGCCGCGTGGCCGGACGCCGCGCAGACGGCGGCGCGCCCGCCCTCCAGCGTCGCCAGGCGTTCTTCCAGCACCGCCACGGTGGGGTTGGTGATGCGCGAATAAATGAAACCGAAGGTCTGCAGGTTAAACAGGTCGGCGGCGTGCTCCACGTCCTCGAACACATAGGACGTGGTCTGGTAAATGGGCGTGTTGCGCGCCCCGGTGACGGGCTCGGGCCGGGCGCCGGCGTGAATGGCGAGGGTCTCGAGGCCGTATTGCTTGGGTTCCCCCTGGTGCCCCCTCGGGGATTTGGCGGAGGATTTGCCGGCCTTGGCCTTTGTCCTGGCGGCCCGGGTTTTTTCGGATTGGGCTTTCTTCGGTTTTTTGTTCATACCCTCAGCCTCGGGCGTTTCGACGAAATGATGCCGGAATTGACACCGCTCCAGCTCAATTCCCCGAACAGCCGGCCGTATTCGATTTTTGGGCAACGGTTCATGACGATGGTCAGGCCCGCCGCCTCGACCCTTTCGGCGGCGGCGTCGTCGCGGACCCCCAGTTGCATCCAAACCACCTTGACCCCCTTATGGGCGGCCACCTGGATGGCATCGTCGGCGATGGCGCCGGCGTATTCGGAGGCTCGGAAAATATCCACCATGTCGAATTTTTCCGGAATGTCGCTAAGGCTCGCATACGTCGTCTCGCCGAGAATTTCTTTTCCGGCATGCCCCGGGTTTACCGGGATCACCCGGTAGCCCTTTCTTTGCAGGTATTTCATGGCGAAGTTGGACGGCCTGACCCAGTCGGGCGAGGCGCCGGCCATGGCGATTGTCTTCACGTCTTCGAGGATGCGGCGGATGAGCACATCGTCGTAATGGAGGGGGCTTTCAGGTTTTTGGGGGCTCACCGGTCCTGCCACTCGGGCATGTCGCGCTTTTCAAGAAAGGCGTTGATTCCTTCGCGGGCGTCTTCGCGCTGCATGTTTTCGACCATAGTCTTGGTGGCTTCTTGGTATGCGGCGGTGAGGCCGTCCTCGATCTGGCGGTAGAAAAGCTGCTTGCCGGCGGCGATGAAGGCGGGGCCCTTTTGGGCGACGGCTTCGGCCAGGTCCCTGACCGCGTCGTCGAGCTTGCCGGCGGCCACCACGCGATTGACCAGGCCGTATTTCTCCGCCGTTGGGGCATCGATGAATTCGCCTGTCAGCAGCATTTCCATGGCCTGTTTGCGGGGCAGATTCCGGGTCACGGCGACCATTGGTGTGCCGCAGAAAAGCCCGACGTTTATGCCCGATGTGGCGAAACGCGCCCTGTGCGAGGCCACCGCCAGGTCGCATTGGGCGACCAACTGGCACCCGGCGGCGGCGGCGATCCCGTGGACGCGGGCGATCACCGGCTGCGGAATTTTCGTCAGCGACACCATCATCCGGCTGCATTGGTCGAACAGCGCCTGGATGGCCTCAGACGAGGGGTCGTCGCTCATTTCGCGCAGGTCATGGCCGGCGCAAAACGCCTTGCCGTTGCCGGCGATGACGAGGGCGTGGATGGATTTGTCCTGGACGAGCGAGTCCAGCTCCTGTTGGATCAGGGCCATCAATTCCGTCGACAGGGCGTTGTATTTATCGGGACGGTTCAAGGTCAGGGTGGCGATGCCGTCCTTGTCCTCGCGCAAAAGGATCGGTTGGTTGGGCGGGGTTTCGGATTCTTCGTTCATTTTCCGGCTTCCATTTGCTCCGAGAGTGCCTTCTTTGACGGGGCAAAAGCAAGAGCCATCCGGCCGTCAACCGGAAGCGGGCAAGTGATTGACCTTTACGTAAACGGAAACTAGTGTTTTCGCCGTCAATCCGCGCCGCCGCCGCAAACGGAGCCCCGCGACAATGCCAAAGATCACCGCCGAAGAATTCAACGCCCTGATGGGAGACGAGATTCCCTGGGCCGTCGACATGGGCATGACCGCAGAGGCCTTAGGCCCAGGCGAAGCGACGATCCGGCTGCCGTTCGACGACAATATGCTGCGGCCGGGCGGCACCATATCGGGGCCGACCATGATGGCGCTGGCCGACACCACCATGTACGCGGTGGTGCTGAGCGCCATCGGCGTCGTCAAGTTGGCGGTGACGACCAGCTTCAACATCAACTTCCTGTACCGTCCGAGCCCCGCCGACCTGATGGCCGAGGGACGGTTGCTGAAACTGGGCAAGAGGCTTGCCGTGGTCGAGGTGACGCTGCATTCCGACGGCCACGACGAACCGGTGGCCCACGCCACCGGCACCTATTCGATCCCCCCAGGCCGCCCAGGGAAATAACTGAGGTAATATAATACCGCACCCATAAACCCCCGGAATTTCAGTAATTTTCGCGTTGACTCGACCGTAATTAATGGCATACTCCGCGCCTTCGCGTGACCGGCGGGGTCATGATTTTAGATGGGACAGCGCCATGAAGACCTATTCGGCGAAACCTTCGGACGTTGACAAGAAATGGTACGTCATCGATGCCGAGGGCGTGGTCCTGGGACGGCTGGCCAGCGTCGTCGCCACCCGGCTCAGGGGCAAGCACAAGCCGCTTTTTACGCCTCATATCGATTGCGGCGACAACATCATCGTCGTCAACGCCGACAAGGTGCATCTGACCGGGCGCAAGGTCGAGAACAAGGTCTATTACCGGCACACCGGCTGGCCGGGCGGCATCAAATCCCGCACCGCCGGCTCTATCCTTAAGGGCAAACACCCAGAGCGATTGGTGCTCAAGGCGGTCGAGCGGATGATCAGCCGCAACCCCCTGGGCCGGCAGCAGCTAAAGAAGCTTCACGTCTATAAGGGCACCGAACACCCCCATGAGGCGCAAAAGCCGGAAGCCCTGGACGTCGCCGCCATGAACCCCAAGAACAAGAGGAGAATCTAGCCCATGGCCGAGGAAACCAAGACCCTCGAAGACCTGAAGGAACTGGTCGAGCCGCCGGGCGCCGGCGAAGGGGGCGAGGGCGCGCCCGATGCCGTCCCAGGGGCCGTCCCAGGGGCGCCGGTTGTCCCCGCCGATGCGCCGTTGGTCGAGCCGAAGATCGACGACAAGGGCCGGTCCTATGCCACCGGCAAGAGGAAAGACGCCGTCGCCAGGGTGTGGATCAAGCCGGGCCCGGGCAAGATCACCGTCAACGGCCGCGAGCTGGAAAAATATTTTGCCCGCCCGGTGCTCAGGATGCTGATCAACCAGCCGTTCGCCGTCACCGACCGCGAGGGCCAGTACGACGTTACTTGCACCGTCAAGGGCGGCGGGCTTTCGGGTCAGGCCGGCGCCGTCAAGCACGGCATCAGCAAGGCGCTGTTGTACTATGAACCGGACCTGAGGGGGGCGCTCAAGAAGGAAGGCTTCCTGACCCGCGATTCCCGCGTCGTCGAGCGCAAGAAGTACGGCCGCCGCAAGGCGCGGCGCAGCTTCCAGTTCTCGAAACGTTAATTTCCCGCAACCGGATTTGCCCTATGATCGGGCGTCCCTTGCGGGGCGCCCGACGTTTTTTGGGCTTTGAAGGACAAAGACCATGACCGCGAAAGTTTTCATCGACGGCGCCCAAGGCACCACCGGCCTCAAGATTCACGGCCGGCTGGAAGGCCGGGCCGACGTTGAGGTGGTGAGCCTCACCGGGGCGGAGCGGAAAGACCCCGCCGCCCGGGCCGGGATGCTGAACGGCTGCGATCTCGCCATCCTGTGCCTGCCCGACGATGCCGCACTGGAAGCCGTGGCCATGGTCGAAACCCCGGACGTCAAGATCATTGACACCTCGACCGCGCACCGGGTCGCCGATGGCTGGGCCTACGGCTTTCCCGAACTGGACCCGGGCCAGGGCGACGTCATCGCCCAGGCAAAGCGGGTCGCCAACCCCGGCTGCTATGCCGTCGCCGCGGTGGCCATGCTGCGTCCGTTGATTCGGGCAGGTCTGCTGCCCGCCGGCCATCCGGTGACCCTGAACGCCATTTCCGGGTATTCCGGCGGCGGCCGCTCGATGATCGAGAGTTACGAAGACAACAAAAGCCCCGATTACACCGAGGCCACCTTCAGGGTTTACGGGCTCGGGCTTGAGCACAAGCACGTGGACGAGATCGAGGTCCGGGGCGGGCTCGAAATGCGGCCCCTGTTCATGCCCAGCGTCGGGCGGTTCAGCCAGGGCATGATCGTGCAACTGCCGTTGCAACTGTGGTCGCTTCCGGGGAAACCGTCGGTCGAGGACATCGAAGGCGCGCTCAAAACCCATTATGACGGCCGGGCGTTCATCACCGTCGAACCCCTTCAAGCCGCCGCTAAAATGGACGAGGTCGACCCGGAGTCCTTGAACGGCACCAATCAGCTCCGCCTCTTCGTATTTGCCAACAAAAAGCGGGAACAGGCCGTGGTCATGGCGCTCCTCGACAACCTGGGCAAGGGCGCCGCGGGCAGCGCGGTGCAGAACATGAACCTGATGCTGGGGCTCGACGAAGGGACGGGGCTCGGCTAAACGCCGCCAGCCTCGCCGAACAGCAGTTCCCGGAAGGCTTTCTTGTCGCCGATCACCTGGGCCAGGTTATCGAGGGACTTGTCCACCGCCTCGGCGAACCGCTCGGCCCCGCCGAAACGTTCCAGGGTTTCCGGCGGCATGAACTTGATCAAAAGCGCCGACGTGCCGGGCGGCAGGCCGGCGAAGTGCACGGTCAGCACCCCGTAATCCCTGAGCAGCAGCATGGAAAGCCCGGCCGAGGCCTCGATCGGCATCACCGGCCGTTCCGCGAGGCCGGCGCGCTCCATGGCGATTTCCAGGATGTCTTCGCCGTCGAGGCGGGCGATCACGGGGGTTTCCGAAACCCTGTTGCCGAGCCGTTTCTTGACGGCGGCGGTCACCTCCTGGGTGGTGGCGACCAGCTCGCGCACCCGCGCCGGGTCGTATTGTTCGAGCGAATGGACGACGGCCGGGTACAGCATCGGCCGGGCCTCGACACCGAGTTCGAAGGCCAGCGCCCGCATTTCCTCGACCAGTTCCCGCCGGCCCCCCATCAGGCCGACCCGGGGCCCGATGGTGCCGTATTTGTCGAGCCCGGTGGAGCCGACGTCGACGCCGAGCTCAAGCATCTTCGGCTGATCGAACACCGCCGGGCCGACCCGGGCGCCGCCGGCGTCGTCAACCAGCACCGGGGCGCCGGCATCATGGGCCAGCTTGACGATGCGCTCGATGTCCTTGAGGCCGAGGATCTCGTAACTCACGGCCAAGCGCGTCAACGACACCAGCGATACGTTTTCGGCCTCGCCCAGGGCCTTCTCGAACGCGCCGAGGCCGATGGCGTCGATGAAATCGGCGCCGGCGTATTTGGCGCCGCGGATAACGCAAGCGTGGCTGCCGGTGGCCGAAACCCCGATCACCGTCTGGCCCGGTCCGGCCAACACCCGCGTCGCCGTCATCACGGCGGCGGTCTGGCGGTTGAAGACCATGATTCCATGCGTTTTAGCGTCGCCGCCGAGATGGTCCAAGGCCAGCTCGTTCAGGCGATCCGCCATCAACGCCGGCGCCAGTTCGTCGTCGAGCGGCGCCAGGCCGTCGTCCGCGGTCTCGAAGCGCCGCTCCAGGCCGCTGAGGTTGTAGATTCCGTCGAGCCCCGCTTCGGCCACCCGCTTGTCGATGTATTGCCAGGCGCGGCGCAGTTTGGCGTGGTCGTCGCGGCTGTCTTGGATGTATTCGCCGTGGGCATAGGGCAGGCCCGGCGCATGGGGGTTGCCGAAGCGGTCTTCAGCCATGGGTTGCTCCTGAAATTTTCAAGGGTTCGTCGGTTTAATTCCCGTCTTTTAACGCGATTTGGGAAAGACGGTCAACAGCGCTAGACGTCGATCCGGTCCACGAACTGGGCGTGTTCGGTGATGAATTTGTAGCGCAACTCCGGTTTCTTGCCCATCAGCTTGTCCACCAGCTTCGCCGTTTCGCGGGCTTCGGCGATATCCTCGTCCGAATGCAGCGGCGGCACGGTGACACGAAGCAGGGTCCGGGTCTTCGGGTCCATGGTCGTTTCCTTCAGTTGCTGGGGCGGCATCTCGCCCAGCCCCTTGAAGCGGCTGATGTCGATCTTGGCGCTGCCGTTGAATTCCTTTTTCAGCAATTCGTCCTTGTGGGCGTCGTTCATGGCATAGGCCGACTTGGCCCCCTGGGTGATCCGGTAAAGCGGCGGCATGGCGAGATAAAGATGTTCCATTTCAATAAGTTGTCGCATTTCCTGAAAGAAAAAGGTCATCAGCAAAGAGGCGATGTGGGCGCCGTCCACGTCGGCGTCGGTCATGATGATGACCTTTTCGTAACGCAGGTCGTCCTCCATGAAATTGTCGCCGGTGCCCGAGCCCAGGGCCTCGATCAGGTCATGCAGTTCCTGGTTGGCCATCAGCTTGTCCTGAGACGCGCTGGCGACGTTCAGGATCTTGCCGCGGAGCGGCAGTATCGCCTGGGTCTTGCGGTCGCGGCCCGATTTCGCCGAGCCGCCGGCGGAATCGCCCTCGACCAGGAATATCTCTGTTCCTTCGGCGGAGGTGTTGGAGCAATCGGCCAGTTTGCCGGGCAGCCTTAGTTTCCGCGTCGCCGATTGGCGTTTCATTTTCTTGTCATGGCGGCGTTTCAGTCGCTGTTCGGCGCGTTCGATGACGTGTTCGAGGATGGTGTTGGCGATCTCCGGCGCGGCCGACAGCCAATGGTCGAAATGGTCGCCGACCGACGTTTCCACCAGCTTCTGGGCCTCCGCCGATGACAGCCGTTCCTTGGTCTGGCCCTGGAACTGCGGCTCGGCGATGAACAACGACAACATGATGCAGGCGTCGCCGACGATATCGTCGGCGGTGATCTTGGATGCCGCCTTGTTGTTGGTGAGTTCCCCATAGCCCCTGAGAGCCTTGGCCAGCGCCCCCCGGAGCCCCAATTCGTGGGTGCCGCCGTGGGGCGTCGGCACGGTGTTGCAGTACGAATTGAAGAACCCGTCTTCATCCAAGGGCCAGGCGACGGCCCATTCGACCTTTCCCGGCTGGGCGTTGCCGTTTAGCTCGGCCCGTCCGGCGAACGGCTCCGGTGTCAGGGTCTTGCGCCCGTCCAGCTTGGACACCAGGAAATCCCTGAGCCCGCCCGGGAAGTGGAGCTTGTCCTCGGCAGGGGTGTTGTCTTCGCTCTTTATCAGCTTGGGATCGCAAGACCAGCGGATCTTAACGCCCCGGAACAGATAGGCCTTGGAGCGCGCCATCCGGTAAAGCATGGCCGGGCGCCAGTGCACCCGGGCGTCGAAAATCTTCGGGTCCGGGTGGAAGATGACGGTGGTGCCGCGCCGGTTTTTGGCGGCGCCTTCGTCCTTGAGCGTCGTTTCCGGCTCGCCCCGGACGAAGGATTGAGACCACAGCTTCTTGTCACGCGCCACTTCGACCCGAAGCCGGTCCGACAGTGCGTTGACCGCCGACAGCCCGATGCCGTGCAGCCCGCCCGCCGTCTCGTAAGCATCGCCCGAGAACTTGCCGCCGGAATGCAGCGTCGTCAGGATCACCTCCAGCGCCGATTTGTCCTTGAACTTGGGGTGCGGGTCGACGGGGATGCCGCGGCCGTTGTCGGTAATGGTGACGGTCTGGTCCTCGTCCAGCCTGATGTCGATGCGGCTGGCGTGGCCGGCCACCGCTTCGTCCATGGCGTTGTCCATGATTTCCGCCGCCAGGTGATGAAGGGCGCGTTCGTCGGTGCCGCCGATGTACATGCCCGGCCGGCGGCGCACCGGCTCCAGCCCTTCCAGAACCTCGATGTCCTTGGCCGAATAGCCGGCGCCCTTTGTCTTGGCTTGGGCCTTTTTGGGCGGCGGCGGGGCGGTTTTCTTGGCCTTTGCCGCGGCTTTCTTCTTGTTTATTTTTCCCTGTCGCGGCTTCGCCGCCCTTCCTTCGCCTGCCGAAGCAGGCTTCGCGAAGGTAGGCCCACGCCTCTTGATGGCGGTTTTTTTAGCCGCTTTCTTTGCCGTTTTTTTCGGTTTCGGGGGCGCGGCCTTTTTCCCGGCCTTTTTCCGCTTTGAAGCGGCCCGTTTTTTGTCCGCGTGGTCAAAAAGATCGGTCATAATTCAACCTTGCCCGGCCATCGGCCAGCCCGTCGCCGTAATGCCCTGTTTGTCAAAAAAGCCACGATACAGTATCCATACGCAGAATAATTACAAGATATTGTATGTTTAAGGAGTTAACGCCATGGCCGAAAATTCCAATCAAGAGGCCGAACCAAAGGGCGAGCTGGCGATCCGCACCCTCGCCATGCCGGCCGACGCCAACCCCAGTGGCGACATTTTCGGCGGCTGGCTGATATCGCAAATGGACATTGCCGGCGGCATCACCGCCAGCGCCCGGGCCCATGGCCGGGTCGTCACCATCGCCGTCACCGGGTTCACGTTTCAAAAGCCGGTGCTGGTCGGCGACGTGGTTTGTTGTTACGCCGATATCCAGAAAATCGGCAATACCTCGATTACCATCGGCATCGAGGCCTGGGTTCTCAGGCGCCATGAAACCAAGGACCGCTTCAAGGTGACGGAAGGGGTGTTCACCTTCGTCGCGCTTGACGAAAAGGGCGCAACCCGTCCGGTTCCCCCGGAATAAGGGGCTTCAGGCGACGACCATGCAGGCGTATCCGGCGATAAACATCACCGCCAGCGCCAGCAGTTCCTTGATGAAGGCTTCATTTGCCATGGTGGGGGTTGCTCCTGGGTTGTTTTTGTCGATAAGGAACGAAACAAGAACACATTCCAGAGGCAAAGGCAACACCTTTTTGCTGTTGAGGGGCAACTAATTGTTTTGATAGCCTTATTTAAATGACCGGGAGAACGGGCCACCTCCCTTAAGGAAGCGGCCCTTGATTGTCGCCGGCGGCGCTTTTTAACAGGAGTAGTACATCTCGAACTCGACCGGATGGGGCGCGTGTTCGAAGGTGTAGACTTCCTCCCACTTGAGCTCCATGTAGCCATCAATGGTGTCGTCGGGGAACACGTCGCCCTTCTTCAAAAAGTCGCGGTCGGCGTCGAGTGAATCGAGCGCCTCGCGCAACGACCCGCAGACCGTCGGCACGTCGGCCAGTTCCTCCGGCGGCAGGTCATAGAGGTCCTTGTCGATGGCGTCGCCGGGATCGATCTTGTTCTGGATGCCGTCGAGGCCCGCCATCAGCATCGCCGCGAAGCCCAGATACGGGTTGCAGGCGGGGTCGGGGAAGCGGACCTCGACCCGCTTGCCGGCGGGGCTGGTGACGAACGGGATACGGCAGCCGGCAGACCGGTTGAGGGCCGAATAGGCCAGCAGCGTCGGCGCCTCGAACCCCGGGATCAGGCGCTTGTAGGAGTTGGTGGTCGGGTTGACGAAGGCGTTCAAGGCCTTGGCGTGGGCCATGATGCCGCCGATGTAATGCAGCGCCGTATCCGACAGGTCCGCATAGCCGGACCCGGCGAAGATCGGCTTGCCCTTTTTCCAGATCGACTGGTGGACGTGCATGCCGGACCCGTTGTCGCCGGCCACCGGCTTCGGCATGAAGGTGGCGGTCTTGCCGTAGGTGTGGGCGACCATGTGGGTCACGTATTTGTAGATCTGCAGGTTGTCGGCGCAGCGCACCAGCGGCGCGTAGGTCAGGCCCAGTTCGGCCTGGCTGGGCGCCACCTCGTGGTGGTGCTTGTCCATGTTGAGCCCCATTTCCTGCATCACCGTGACCATCTCGGCCCGAAGGTCGGAGCCCGAATCCACCGGTGGCACGGGAAAATAGCCGCCCTTGGGTGGCGGCCGGTGGCCGATGTTGCCTTGCTCTAGAATTTTGCCCGAGACATAGGGCCCTTCGTCGGAATCGAATTCGTAGAAGCACGAATTCATCTGCACGTCGAAACGAACGTCGTCGAAGGTGAAGAATTCCGCTTCCGGCCCGAAATAGGCGGTGTCGCCGACGTTGGTGGATTTAAGGTAGGCCTCCGCCTTTTTCGCCAACGAGCGCGGGTCGCGGCCATAGGGCTGGCCGGTGGTCGGCTCCATGCAGTCACAGATCAGGATCATCGCCGGTTGCGCGGCGAACGGGTCCATAACCGCGGTGGTCGGATCGGGAATCAGCGACATGTCGGATTCGTGGATCGCCTTCCAGCCGGCGATGGACGATCCGTCGAACATGATGCCGTCGGTAAATGAATCCTCTTCGATGAAACCGGAGGTCATCGTCAGGTGTTGCCACTTGCCACGCGGATCGGTGAAGCGAAGATCGACGAAATTGATCTCGTCGTCCTTCAAGATTTTGAGGACATCTGCGGGTTTCTTGCAATTCAAAGACATTGAGTGGGCTCCTCTTCCGTATTTTTGTCGTTTAACGAATACCTGTTCCAGTGGGGGCTTTGTCTCCCCCGGGCTAAATCGCATCCTTTCCTTTTTCGCCGGTCCTGATGCGGATCGCCTCTTCCACCGAAGAAATGAAAATCTTGCCGTCGCCGATGCGCCCGGTATGGGCCGCCTCAAGGATCGCTTCGACGGCGCGATCCAGCATGTCGTCGTCGATAATCATCTCGATTTTTACCTTGGGCAGGAAATCGACGACGTATTCGGCGCCGCGGTAAAGTTCCGTATGACCCTTCTGCCGGCCGAAGCCTTTGGCTTCGGTGACGGTAATTCCCTGCAGGCCGACTTCGTTAAGGGCTTCCTTCACTTCATCCAGTTTGAAGGGCTTGATGATGGCTTCAATTTTTTTCATTGGTTTCGATTAGGGATCCCGATTTGCCAAAGGTTATGAACGGACCAAAGCCCTGGGCCTTCGATCCGCTTATCCTGTGGTCCCATAACAGCACACGCCGTGCCAACCCGAAGGGCCACGGGCAAAGGTCAATTTATTTCACGGTTTCAACGGATTACCGTCAAACGCGCGGCGACGGCTCGAACCCCTTTCTCCTCCCTTGGTGCCTAAGTTTTAGGCAGTTGCCCAGAAAACATGCGGACCCTCGTTTGTCCGGATATTATCATGATCATCCGAAGATTAAACACTTTCCCGGATGCGCCCTATCGCGGTTTTTATGTTTTCGGTTGAATTAGCGTAGGAAAAGCGCACGTAGCCTTCGCCAAAACGGCCGAAGCTGGTGCCGGCGACGGTGGCCACCCCGGCCTCGTTCAACAGCTTGTCCTGAAGTTCCGCCGCCTCCATGCCGGTGCCGGTGATATTGGCGAAGGCATAGAACGCGCCCCCCGGGTCGGTGCAGGTGATGCCGGCGGTCTGGTTGAGTTCGCCGACAATGACCTTACGGCGCTCGTCAAACGCCTTCACCATGTCGTCGACGGCGTCTTGCGGCCCTTCCAGCGCCGCGATCCCGGCGAATTGGGTCGCAGCGTTGACACACGAATGGCAATTGATGGCGAGCCGCGTCGCCGGTTCGATCAGGGCCTTGGGCCACACCCCGTAACCCAGCCGCCAGCCGGTCATGGCATAGGTCTTCGACCAGCCGTCCAGCAGGATCACCCGGCCGCGGACGGATTCGTATTCCAACAGGCTGACGTGGCGCCGGCCTTCATACAGCATGCGGCCGTAGATCTCATCCGACAGGATATAAACCCGAGGGTGGGCCTCCAGGCCCTCGACCAGGCGGTCTATCTCTTCCTTGGCAACGACGCCGCCGGTCGGGTTGGCGGGGGAATTGATGATGATCAACCGCGTCTTAGGCGTAATCAGGCCCAGCACTTCCTCGGCGTTAAAGGAAAATCCCGTTTCCTCATAGAGCGGCATCGGCACCGCCTTGGCGCCGGAATAGTTGATCGCCGATTCATAAATGGGAAAACCGGGGTTGGGGTAAATGATTTCGGCGCCGGCCTCGCCCAGCATGAGCATGGCGAAGAACATGGTCACCTTGCCGCCCGGCACGACCATGACGTCGTCGGGATCGACGCCGACGCCCCGGTATTTTTCGATATCGGCGGCGACCGCCCGGCGCAGCTCAGGCGTGCCGCCGGCAGGCGTATACCCATGGTGCCCGTCCTTCAGCGCCTTGACTGCCGCCTCGACGATATGGCCGGGGGTCTTGAAGTCGGGCTGGCCGATGCCGAGGTTGATGATGTCCTTGCCCTGTTCCTCCAGGGTTTTGGCCCGGGCCAGCACCTCGAAGGCCGATTCCGTTCCCAGCCGCGACATCCGGGCCGCCATATCGGTCATGTTTCGCGCTCCTTGATTGATGGGGGCTTTAGAACGGAATCCAGGATTTCTTACGGGTGTAATGGAGGTAACCGACATTGGCTCCGGCCCTGAGGCCGACGCCGGTGCGGATGGGGGCCAGGGTCGTGCCCCCGGACTTCTGGTAATTGACGCCGATGCCGGCGACGACATAGAGAGTGCCTTCTACCCCGGGGAAGCGCTGAAACAGGGCATCCCGAGAGGGCAGGTGGTAGACCAGCACGAAGGTCTTCGACACATTGCCGCCGAAATCGAAACCGATGGAGGGCCCTTGCCAGAAAACCGGCATTTTGGGGCGCCCCTTCATGGTCAGGTGCCCGCGGCCGTAACGGAACCCGATGCCAATGGCGCCGGAGGCCTCTTCGCCGGTGATGAAGGCATTGGGCTCGCCCAGGTCGTCGAAAACCTTTTGCACGACCTGGGCCAGGCCCTTGGTGGCGACGCCGAAGAAATTCTCCGCCGCCTGCATGACTTCGCTCTGGGAGAAAGTGTCCTCCGCCGCCAGGCCGGCCGGGGAATGGAGAGACATCACCAGAAACAAGGCGGCCGAGGCTACCCAGGGCCGGCGGCGAAGGCCGAAAAAGCTATCCATAATCCATTCTCCAAGTTTCCTGCCGTGGGGAAATGCGGCTTTCAAACTCTAGGGCAGGGAAGACCGCCAAGGCAACGTCGGTGGCGCTTGACGGTCATAGGGCATAAGTCTACATTCATACTCGGGGTCGTCTACCCCTTCAATGGTGGCTGTAGCTCAGTTGGTAGAGCGCCGGCTTGTGGTGCCGGTGGTCGCGGGTTCAATTCCCGTCAGCCACCCCATTTCCCTAAAACCTGCCATGACACTTTCGAGAGCCCCCTCGGTTGAATGGGCGGTTCAGGATCGCCCGTTCGTCCGGCCGACCAGAGGCGGCAAAACGGCGTTTGTTTCCGTTTTGTTAACTTGAACCTGCTATTCGGGATTCTCGACATCCAGAAAGGAATGTCGGCGCTGGGCGTCCGGGCCAAAACATCCCCCTGGCGTGACAACGAAATAAAAGGAGAAAAATAATGAAACGTTCGCGCAACTACGCTCTTGGTGTCCTTGTTTCCGTTGCCATGGCAGGCTTTGCGACCGCCACCCTCGCCGCCGAATCGGCACAGGCGACCGCCAGTATCCTGAAAATGGAGATCATGACCAATTGCCAAGACGGCAATGCTTTCTTCCGCGTCAAGAACGCCGGTAATGACTGGCCGAAGACCAGCACTTTTGCCATCTACAACATGCGCAAAAAGGGCAACAAGCGGGTGCGGAAGCTGATCGCCAAACGCCGCATGCGCCTGAAGGACGGCCAACGGGCTTCGTTCAAGATCAAGACGGCGAGCCTCCCGACCGGCCGCCTGGGTTTGTATGTCAAGCCCAGCTGGTACGAAAGGGAATTTGCCTACGACGCCACCATCAACTGCGGCTGATTCTGACAAAACCCCGATCCGAGGGGGAGCAATCTCTTGACCGAGTGACTGCCGTCACTGCCGGGCCCTTGATCAATTGCCAGGGCGTTGCCGCGTTGGCTGCCGTCGCCCGAAAAAGGGTATATGGCCGAAAGGACAGGTAGAACTTTCGGCGCCTATCCGTAAGGTTGCCGCAATCTCACTAGTGTATAAGCCTGCGAAGGCCTGAAGTCCCTGGGGAGGGACATCAGTGAAATTGGGGTTGTTGGGGCGTCATGGTTCGAAGATCCGCCATATCCATTTCCATTCTGGTGATCGGCCTTACGGGTATCGCGTGGCCGGTGCACGGCTATTTCCTTTCGTACGGTTTATTCAATCCTTCCAACAAATACCACGACTGGTTCCATGAAACCGTGTGGGTGCAGGATCTGGAAACCGTAGAGGCCGCCAGGGTTCTCCGCCGCATGCCTATCCGTACGTCCATCGCCATTCGCTTTCCCTACCCCGAAAGGGATTTCGTCATGACCGAGAAACATTGGCGAAAGGCCTACAATGCCATCGAATCCGGAAAATCCGACTGGTACGATTCCGAGATCGTCCGCCAACGCGCCGAGATGGAAGAGCATGGACCGGCCATGGATTTCCTCGCCTGGATGTACGAACAAGGACGGGGGCTGAACCAGAATTTCCGCAAGGCCTTCAAGTGGTACGAACGCGCGAAGCTTGCCGGCCAGGTGAACCTTCGCGGCAGTCCCGTCAAGATTTTCCAGCGTCTGAAAAAGCGCGAAAAGTTTCTCGCCCAACTGCAGTTGGGCGAAGACATCGAGCGCCTGAAGGCGGAAAGCAATGCCGGCATCAAAGCCAACTTGGGTATTGAAGGCTTTGAATCCATCAAGCTGCACGTTCTGCAAGAGCAGCGCGAAACAACGCAGATGAGAAGGAAACTCAGGTTCGAGAAAAAGAAGAAGATGGAAGAAGCCAACCGCTAACCGGCGTTACCGGAATTCCACGCCTGTATCCAGGGTTTTCCTAAAAATCGGAGGGATTACGATTCCGCTTTGCCGCCGCCCAGGCACAACGGCGAGGCCATGGTTTTGCCGCCCCGCTGTTGCCATTCCGGGCGGGTCAGGGTTTCCATGGAAAGAGCATGAAGTTCGTTTTCAAGCTCCTGGGCCAGGATTCCATTGACCTTCTGGTGCCGTTCCACCCGTGACATGCCCTCAAAAGCGGGAGAAACGATTACCAGCTTGAAATGGGATTCCGATCCGGGCGGCACGTTGTGCATAGAACTTTCGTTGATGACTTCCAGATGCTCGGGCGCCAGCGAATTCCGGATTTTCTGTTCGATATTTTGTTGAACCGTCACGCCGGTTTCTCCCTTTCGGAACCCTTTTCCCCGTCCGCGACCGCCTCGTTCGGGGACCGCAAAGATAGCACGCCTTGCGGACAATCCGGGTGCCAATGATTTGGGGTTTTATGGACGTTAAACAACCCCATAAGGGGGTTGGGGGCGTTATTTAGCCGTATTCGCGTTTGATTTCGCCTTGTTGGGGCTGTTTGTATTTGGTCGGCAGATTGAATAGCAGGGTATCCAATTCCTTGCGGACTTTATCGATCTCGGCCTGCATGCCGCCGGCGGTTTCTTTGGCCTTGGTCTGGCCTTCCCTGATCGCTTCCAATTTGGCGTCGAACGCATCTGCCCCTCTGGCGATGATCGCGACCTTTTTCTCGATCTCGTCCTTCATGGCGTTCATGTCGGCGCCGATCTGATCCTTGATTTCCTTTGTTCCCGATTCCAACTTTTTCAAATTGGCGCTGCCCAGCCAAAGGGCGATCAAGGAAACCAAAAGCGCCAGGACGGAAATGATGATGGTCATTTTTGGTTCCTACTGCGTTGCGCGAAAGATGCCAACCCATAACCAGCTTGAATACAATAGCGCTCAAGAATGGCTTTTGCCGTTCGGCGCCGATAATGATTGCCTGATTGAGCCCATAACTTAAGTTTCGGAATGTTTCGGAATGTGTCGGCAGGGGAAATAGACGATTTATCCCCAGAAACGTTCCTTTTTGAGGCTTTTTCCGGGAATCCGGCCCTAGACATTTTCGTCAACTTGGACGACAAACACTAAACCCATCGCTGCATCCGGTTGCTAAAATCAAGGAGATGAATAGATGACGGCTGCCCAATCCGCGACGGCCATGGATTCCACCCCTTCCAAATCCGTAGATCATGCCCAGATGGCCAATGCCATCCGCTTCCTGGCCGCCGATGCGGTTGAAAAGGCCAATTCCGGTCATCCAGGCATGCCCATGGGCATGGCCGACGTGGCGACCATATTGTTTTCCAGGTATCTGAAGTTCGATCCGTCTTCTCCCGATTGGCTGGACCGGGACCGTTTCGTGCTGTCGGCGGGCCATGGCTCTATGCTGCTTTACGGGTTGTTGTATCTGACCGGCTACGCCGACATGACCATCGAGGAGCTGAAAAACTTTCGCCAACTCGGCTCCAGGACGGCGGGCCATCCCGAATTCGGCCATGCGACCGGAATTGAAACCACCAGCGGTCCCCTGGGGCAGGGTCTGGCTAACGCCGTCGGCATGGCCTTGGCCGAAAGACTTTTGAACGCGCGTTACGGCGACGATCTGGTCGACCATTGGACCTATGCCATTGCCGGCGACGGTTGCCTGATGGAAGGCATCAGCCAGGAAGCCATATCGCTGGCCGGTTTCCTGAAATTATCCAAGCTGGTGGTGCTGTGGGACGACAACCAAGTCTCCATCGACGGGCCGACATCCATGGCCACGGCCGACAACCAGGGCGCCCGGTTCAAGGCATCGGGTTGGCACGTGCAGGCGGTTGACGGGCACGACCCCAAAGCCGTCGCCCAGGCGATTGATAAGGCCCTGAAGGCGAAAAAACCTTCCTTGATCGCGTGCAAAACGACAATCGGCTACGGCGCCCCCGAAAAGGAGGGAACGTCGGCTACCCATGGCGCGCCGCTGGGCGAGGACGAAATCGCCGGCGCCCGGAAAAAGCTGGGCTGGCCCCATGCGCCGTTCGAGGTGCCTGACGGTATTCTTGAGGCTTGGCGTGAGGTCGGCGGCCGGGGGTCAGCGGCGCGTGAGGCTTGGGAAGACCGCCTGAAATCAGCCGATCCGGAAATCAAGGCGGAATTTGAACGGACGGCATCCGGCAGGCTTCCCAAAGACTGGCAACAGTTGCTCAACGATCATAAGCGGACCGTTGCCGCCGAGGCGCCCGGCTGGGCCACCCGCAAGGCCTCCGGCGAGGCGCTGGCGGTATTGACCGCAGCCATTCCCGAGATGATCGGCGGCTCCGCCGACCTGACCGGTTCCGTCAACACCAAGACGCCCTCGACCGAGCCGGTGACGGCAAAGGACTTCTCGGGCCGGTACATCCATTACGGGGTCCGTGAGCACGCCATGGCGGCGGCCATGAACGGCATGGCGCTGCATGGCGGGCTGATTCCCTATGCCGGGACCTTCCTGATTTTCACCGACTACATGCGGCCCGCCGTGCGGCTGTCGGCGTTGATGAAACAAAGGGTGGTTTACGTGCTGACCCATGATTCCATCGGCCTCGGCGAGGACGGCCCCACCCACCAGGCGGTCGAAACGCTGGCGTCCTTGCGGGCGATTCCGGGGTTCCATGTCTTCAGGCCCTGTGACGGAGTGGAAACGGCGGAATGCTGGGCACTGGCGCTGGAACGCCGCGACGGTCCCGCCGGCATGGTGCTGACGCGCCAGGGGGTGCCGACGCTCAGGCTTGAGCATACCGACGACAACCTTTCGGCCCGGGGCGCCTATGTCCTGGCCGAGGCAGTTGGCGGCAAACGCCGGGCGACGTTGTTGGCCACCGGGTCGGAAGTGTCGGTGGCGATGCAGGCCCGCGAAGCCCTTGAAGCCGACGGCATTCCGGCGGCGGTGGTGTCCATGCCCTGCTGGGAGCTTTTTGACTTGCAGGACGACAAATACAAGCAAGAGATCCTTGGCCAGGGAACCACCCGTGTTGCCGTCGAGGCGGGCGTCCGCCAGGGTTGGGATCGATACATCCAGTCCCACGGCGGTTTCGTCGGCATGACCGGCTTCGGCGCCTCGGCCCCGGCAGGAGAGTTATTCGAACATTTCGGCATTACCGCGAATGCGGTGGTAACCGAAGTCAAAAAACGGTTGACCTGAACGGGTTTTGGAGAAAAAAACCAGGGGAATAGGGCGATGAACTTGGATCAGTTGGCGAAAACCGCGAACGAAATGGTAGCGGACGACAAAGGCCTGTTGGCCGCCGACGAAAGCACCGGCACCATCGGCAAGCGGCTGGATTCCATCGGCGTCGAGAACA
>CAZVFL010000021.1:0-37026 GCA_964626025.1 uncultured Thalassospiraceae bacterium | reverse complement strand
CGATTTGCCTCGGTTTACCGCAATTTCCGAGAGGCCAAGGATTTCGAGGCCTTTGTGGGCAACCTGGGCAGTGAGCAAGACAGCTAACAAAAACACGTCATTCAACCACGGCGATCATCATGCCATGCGGGCGGCGCTGTCGTTGGCGCGCCGGGGTTTGGGAAACGTCTGGCCCAACCCGGCGGTCGGCTGCGTCCTGGTGCGCGAGGACCTGGATGGCCGTGTCGTCGGCCGCGGCTGGACTCAGGCCTCGGGCCGCCCCCACGGTGAAACCGAGGCGCTGGCCCGGGCCGGCGATGAGGCCCGGGGCGCCACCGTATTCGTAACACTGGAGCCCTGCAACCATGAGGGGGAAACCGGGCCGTGCACGGAAGCCCTGGTTTCGGCGGCCGTCAAGCGCTGCGTCATTGCTTTGCAAGACCCCGACCCCAGGGTTTCGGGAACCGGCATCAAGCGCCTGAAGGAAGCGGGGATTGTCGTCGATGTCGGGCTTTGCGAGGAAGAGGCCGGCCAGCTCAACGCCGGGTTTTTGATGCGGACCACCTTGGGCCGGCCGCTTTTCACCCTGAAAACCGCGACCACGCTCGACGGCCGGGTCGCCACCCGGAAAGGCCAAAGCCAATGGATCACCGGCGCGCTGGCCCGGGCCTTTGCCCACGGGATGAGGGCCGATCACGACGCCATCATGATTGGCATCGGCACCGCCTTGGCCGACGAGCCGTCGTTGACGTGCCGGTTGCCGGGCATGGAAGAAAAATCCCCGGTCCGCATCGTCGCCGACAGCCATTTGCGCCTGCCGCCCACCAGCCCCTTGGCAAAAACCGCGGCCGACGTCCCGACCTGGGTGGTGACGGCTAAACGCCCCGACAAAACGAAACGGAAGGCCCTTGAGGCCCAAGGCGTCCAGGTCATCGAAGCCGAGACCGGCGGCGACGGCCGGCCCGATTTGGGCGTAGTGGCGGCCGAGTTCGGGCGCCGGGGGCTGACGCGGGTGCTTGTTGAAAGCGGCGGCGATCTGGCGGCGGCGCTGGTGAAGCATGACCTGATCGACCGGCTGGCCTGGTTCCGGTCCCCGAAACTGATCGGCGACGACGGGCGGGGGGCGGTCGCGGCCTTTGGCATCGACGCCGTGGCCGAAGCCCCGGCATTCGCCCGCGATTCCATTTTGGACGCCGGCCAAGACGTGCTTGAAACCTATCGGCGCGCCACCTGAACGGCGGACAAAAAACTATGTTCAGCGGCATCATCACTGATCTGGGCGAGGTCCGGTCCATCAAACCGAAGGGCGACACGCGCTTTGAGTTCACCACCGGCTTTGATACGGCCGACATTGACCCGGGCGCGTCGGTTTGCTGCTCGGGCGTCTGCCTGACCGTGATCGACAAGGGCAAGGGTTGGTTCGCAACGGAAGCTTCCGCCGAAACCCTGAGCCGGACCACCATGGGAGGCTGGAAAGAGGGCGCCCCAGTCAATTTCGAACGGGCCCTTAAAATTGGGGATGAGCTGGGCGGTCATATTGTCTCGGGACACGTGGACGGCGTCGCCACCGTCATCAGCGCCACGCCGGAAGGGGATTCCCGCCGAATGGTCTTGGAAACCCCCGACTCCCTTCACCGGATGATCGCCGCAAAGGGCTCGGTGGCCATTGACGGGGTTTCGCTCACCGTCAACCACGCCCGGGGCAGGGAATTCGGCGTCAACGTCATTCCCCATACCCTGAAATCGACCACCCTTGGCCGGCTGGAGCCCGGCAGTTCCGTGAATGTGGAAATTGACATGCTGGCGCGCTATGTTGCGCGGCTTTTGGAAGGGAAATAAGCCGTTGTCCTATTTTGAAAACCTGTCTTCGGTCGACGAAATTATCATCGACGCCCAGAACGGCCACATGTTCGTCCTGGTCGACGACCAGGAACGCGAAAACGAAGGCGACCTGGTGGTGCCGGCACAAATGGCGACGCCAGAGGCCATCAATTTCATGGCCAAGCACGGCCGTGGCCTGATCTGCCTGGCGCTGACCGCCGAAAGGCTGAGGGAACTCGACCTGCCCATGATGGCGCAGCAAAACATGTCACGCCACCAAACAGCGTTCACCGTTTCCATCGAAGCCAAGGAAGGGATCAGCACCGGTATCTCGGCGTCTGACCGGGCGCGCACCATTGCCGTCGCCATTGACCCGACCAAGGGCCAGGAAGACATTGTCAGCCCGGGCCATGTCTTCCCCTTGGAGGCCAGGCCGGGCGGGGTTCTTGTCCGCGCCGGCCACACCGAGGCGGCGGTCGATATTTCCAGACTTGCCGGGCTCAACCCGTCCGGTGTGATCTGCGAAATCATGAACGAAGACGGCACCATGGCGCGGATGCCGGACCTGATTAAATTTGCCCAGTTCCACGGCCTTAAGATCGGCACCATCGCCGACCTGATCGCCTATCGTCTCAAGAACGACCGCATCATCGAACGCACCATCGAAACGTCGCTGGAAAGCATCCATGGCGGAACCTTCAAGATGTTCGTCTACACCAACCAGGTCGCCTATGCCGAACATATCGCGTTGGTTAAAGGCGATATCGGCGGCGGAACGGAGAAAGACGGGCCGGTGATGGTCCGGATGCATGCCTTGAATGTGCTCGATGACGTTTTCGGTGACGCAAGCACCGGCAAGGCCGGGGAGCTTCAAGAATCCATGCGGATGATCGCCGACGAGGGGCGCGGCGTTCTGGTGCTGATCCGCGAGTCCCGCCGGACGGCGTTGTCGGACCGGGTGCAGGCCAAGCTGACCGCCAAAAAAGGCAACGGCAAGGGGGACCCGGCGGCCAAGGGCGGCGCCAAGGCCCTGCGGACGGGCAGCGAACTTCGCGATTACGGCATCGGTGCGCAGATTTTGCTCGATCTTGGTATCAAGGACATGGTCCTGCTCTCGAACACAAAGCGCACCATCATCGGGCTCGAAGGATATGGGCTGAGCGTCGTCGAACAACGCCCCATCAAAGTCCCAAAGCCCCAAGAAAAAACCTGACATGACCGAGGAACCCCGCGTCCTGATCGCCACCGCCCGGTTTTACGAGGACATCGCCGAGCAGATGATGCAGGGCGCGGCGGCGGTTCTCGACGAGGCGGGCATCGGTTACGACCAGTTGGCGGTGCCCGGCGTCTTCGAGGTCCCCGCCGCCATCCGTTTTGCCATCCGTTCCATGGAGGTTCACTCGGCTTCCTCCAATTACGCCGGTTTTATCGCGCTCGGAGCGGTGATCAGGGGAGAAACCGATCACTACGAACACATTTCCCGGGAAGCCACGCGTGCCCTGATGGACATAGCCGTCCAGCAATCGGTGGCCCTTGGTTTCGGCATATTGACCTGCGACACCCGGGATCAGGCGCTGGCCCGCGCCGTCACCGAGCAGGGAAACAAAGGTGCCGATGCGGCCCGGGCGTGCCTGAGGATGATGGAGGTAAAAAAAGACCTCCGTCTCGCTCAACGATGACCGGGGCCGCCGAAAAAAAATCGAAAAAAACCAAGGCCGCCGGAACCCGCCGCAGCGCAGCGCGATTGGCCGCGGTCCAGGCGCTTTATGAAATGGACATAGCAGGCGCCGACGCCGATGACGTGCTGGAAGAATTTCTCAAGAAACGTTGGCGGTTCGTGGGCGCAGACGGCACCCGGGAAGAGAACGGTGAGAAAGTCCATGGTTCCGGCAAGCTCGGCGGCCCATTGACCGAGCCCGATGGCGAGTGGCTGGACGACCTGGTTCATGGGGTGGCAACGCGAAGGGACGAGCTCGACGGCCTTATCGGCCCGGCGCTCAAGGGTGAATGGACCGTTGACCGGCTGGAAACCCTGCTTCGCGTGATCCTCCGCGCCGGGGTCTATGAACTGGTGGCAAAACCGGATGTCCCGGCGGTGGTGGTGATAACCGAGTACCTGGAGGTCGCGCATGCATTTTTCGAGGGCAAGGAAGCAAGCCTTGTCAACGGCGTCCTCGACCATCTCGCCCGCGACCTTCGGACGGGCGAGCTTGACGGCCCTGGCTGTTAACCGAATGAACGGGAACGAGCAGTGGGCAAGTCCAAAAAACCAGATGAATTCGAACTGATTTCCCGGTTTTTCGCGCCCCTGGCGACGGAGCCCGGCGCCTTCGGGTTAGCGGACGATGCCGCGGTCCTGACCCCGGAGAAGGGCAAGCGGGTGGTCGTCACCACCGACAGCCTTATCGCCGGCGTCCACTTCCCCGGTGACGAGGACCCCGGCCTTGTCGCCGTCCGGCTTGTCGCTGTCAATCTCAGCGACCTGGCGGCCATGGGCGCCAAGCCCTGGGCCTACACCCTTTCCCTGGCCTTGGCCGAAGACTGGGATACGACCTGGATCGAAAGTTTTAGCGAAGGGCTAAGGCGCGAACAGGAAGCCTTTGGGCTCCGGCTTGTCGGTGGCGACACCGTCGTCACGCCGGGCCCCATGACGCTTACCCTGACGGCGCTCGGCACCGTCGCCGAAGGGGCGGAACTCAGGCGGTCGAACGCCCGGCCGGGCGACGATATCTATGTTTCGGGCACCATTGGCGACTCGGCGCTCGGGCTGCAAGTCCTGAAAGGCGGAATTGACGGTCTCGGGCCGGATCAGGCCGAGGCGCTGCTGTCGCGCTATCACCGGCCGGAGCCGCGGGTGCAACTAGGGGGCCGGCTGGCCGGGCTGGCCAAGGGAACGATTGATGTTTCCGACGGCCTGGTGGCCGATCTGGGTCATGTCGCCAAGGCTTCCGGTTACGGCGCTATCATCGAAGCCGCACGCGTGCCTTTCTCGGACGCCGTCCGAGCAGCCATTCAACTGGATCCCGCGCTCGGTGATTTGGCGATGACCGGTGGCGACGATTATGAATTGTTGTTCACGGTCACGCCTAAGGATGCCGGCCGCGTCAAAGAGCTGTCCCAGGAGCTTGACCTGCCCTTGACCGCCATCGGACGAATCGGCGGGGAAGGGAACGGCAAAAACGAAGGCGCCGGCGTTCAGGTTCTGGGTCCCGACGGCGAGAAAATTACCTTTAAGCAGGGCGGCTTTCGTCATTTTTGAACCGTCACCCCCGAGCCAGCCAAGGAACCCTTTCATCGACCGCCCTTTGACCGGATAATGACCGGTAACGGATCGGTGATTCTTTAGGTCCAAGGGGTAGCGGGCCAGCCATGAAAAAACTGATTTTTATATTTTCCCTCCTGGTGATGCTGTCGGGCGCCACCGTCTCCCTCCTCAAGTGGTCGAAGCTCGGCCCCTTTCAGGAGGTGGGGGTGGCAAAAGAAGAAGCGATCCAGGAATATGATAAGGACGCCATCGTCTTCATCGACATGGAGCCTTTGGGAATTCCCATCTTTCAGGGAAACAAGGTCGCCGCCACCATTCAGATTCAGGTCAAGCTGGAAACCAACGGCGAGAAAAACGCCGAAAAGGTCAAACATATCATGCCGGTCATCACCGACGCCTTCATACGCGACTTGCACAGTTTCATGCCCCGGCTTTTGAAAGCCAAGGAGCGCGTTGACGTCCTGATCATCAAACAGCGCCTGCAATTCATCAGTGACAAAGTTGCCGGCAAGGGGTTGATCCGGAACGTCCTGGTGCAATCCGTCATTGACCAGCCGCGTTGATAGCGGACGGCGGCTTCCCAGCAACGGCTGTTGCTTTATGCCGCCGCTTCTGGCATTTTCCCGGCGGATTTCTTGGGGCGGTTTCATCCGCTCGCCATCGGTGTCGGATCATCGTTCCGGTAATTCTTAAAAAGGGTTTTCAAACATGTCGAGCGTGTCTTTGTTGGTGATTGGCTGCGGCCTTCTCGCGCTGTTTTACGGCGCCTACGCCGTCCGATCGGTTTTGGCGGCGCCGGCGGGAACCGAGCGGATGCAGGAAATCGCCGCCGCCATTCAGGAAGGCGCCAGCGCCTATCTCGCCCGCCAATACAAAACCATTGCCATCGTCGGCCTGGTGATCGGGCTTGTGTTAGGCTTTCTCTTAGGCATCAAGGTCGCCATCGGTTACTTCATCGGCGCCATTCTGTCGGGTCTGACCGGATATATCGGCATGAACGTCTCGGTCCGCGCCAATGTCCGGACCACCGAAGCCGCCCGTTCCTCGGGCCTGGCCGGGGGATTGGATATCGCCTTCAAATCCGGCGCGGTGACCGGTCTTCTGGTTGTCGGTCTGGCGCTTTTAGGGGTCGCCGGATACTACTTCTTCCTGCGCGCCACCGGTCATCCGGAAACCCCGGAAGGGATGCGCCATATTCTTGAAGCCCTTGTCGCGCTGGGGTTCGGCGCGTCATTGATCTCCATCTTCGCCCGTTTGGGCGGCGGCATCTTCACCAAGGGCGCCGACGTCGGCGCCGACCTGGTCGGCAAGATCGAGGCCGGCATCCCCGAAGACGACCCGCGCAACCCAGCCGTCATCGCCGACAACGTCGGCGACAACGTCGGCGACTGCGCCGGCATGGCCGCCGACCTGTTTGAAACCTATGCCGTGACGGTTGTCGCGACCATGCTTCTGGCCGCCATCTTCTTCACCGGCGACGCCCAGGAAACCATGATGACCTTGCCGCTGGTAATTGGGGCGGTGTGCATCGTGGGTTCGGTCATCGCCACGTTCTTCGTCAAGCTGGGCGCCAGCCAAAGCATCATGGGCGCGCTCTACAAGGGCTTTATCGCCAGCGCCGTGATCGCCGCCGTCCTGATCGGCGGCGTGGTTTCGATGCTGGTCGGTTGGGACACCGGCTATGACATGGCCGGGCGCACCATTACCGGCTGGGACCTTTATATTTGCGCCATGACCGGCCTGGTCGTCACCGGGCTGATCATCTGGATCACCGAATATTACACCGGCACCGATTACCGCCCGGTCCAAAGCATCGCCGAAGCCTCCACCACCGGGCACGGCACCAATGTGATCCAGGGCCTGGCCGTTTCCATGGAAGCCACGGCACTTCCGGTTCTGGTGATTTGCGCCGGGATCATTATCGCCTATCTGAATGCCGGCCTTTTCGGCTTGGCCATCGCCGCCACCACCATGCTGGCGCTGGCCGGAATCGTCGTGGCGCTCGACGCGTTCGGACCGGTGACGGACAACGCCGGCGGCATCGCCGAAATGGCGGACCTGCCCGAAGACGTGCGAAAGACCACCGATGCGCTCGACGCGGTCGGCAACACCACCAAGGCGGTGACCAAGGGATATGCCATCGGTTCCGCCGGTCTGGCGGCGCTGGTTCTGTTCGCCGCCTATACCGAAGACCTTGCGTACTATTTCCCGGACCTTACCGTGACCTTTAGCCTGCAGGATCCGTTTGTTGTGATCGGCCTGTTTATCGGCGGTCTGCTGCCGTTTCTATTCGGGTCCATGGGGATGATGGCGGTCGGCCGCGCCGGCGGCCAGGTCGTTGTCGAGGTGCGCCGGCAGTTCAAGGAAATTCCCGGCATCATGGAAGGCACCGGCAAGCCGGATTACGCCGCCTGCGTCGATCTGCTGACCAAAACGGCGATCAAGGAAATGATCGTGCCCTCCATGCTGCCTGTCTTCGCCCCGGTCATCATGTATTTCGCCATTAACGTCATCGCCGGCCAAGCCGCCGCGTTTTCGGCCCTTGGCGCCATGCTGCTCGGCACCATCATCACCGGCCTGTTCGTCGCCATTTCGATGACGTCGGGCGGCGGCGCCTGGGACAACGCCAAGAAGTTCATCGAGGACGGCAACCTTGGCGGCAAGGGCTCGGACGCCCACCATGCCGCCATCACCGGCGACACCGTCGGCGACCCCTACAAGGACACCGCCGGGCCGGCCATCAATCCGATGATCAAGATCATCAACATCGTCGCCATTCTGATGCTGGCGATCCTGGCCTAGAGAATATTTTCCATCGGCCGGGGAAAAGGGCAGGCGTCCCTGCGAAGGCGCCCAAGAGAACGCCGCCTATGATTTACCCCTAAATTTGCCATGGGCCTTGGGATTATGGGTTATAGGAATCATCGGATGGTTTGCTCCCTTGCTTTTTCTTGAAGCGCCCGAGATTGCCGATAAGTTGTTCAAGAACGGTCAGCTTGTTGCCGTGGGTAGGGGTTTTCCGTTTCACGTGATTAATTTCCCGGCTTTGTTCCAGGCCCACCTTATCGACTTCGATAACCTTGCCGTCCTTGGAAAACTTGACCACCAGAATCTGCCTTTCTGTTACTTCCGGGGCAAAAAAGGCGAAGGTTTTCGTTTGTTTGGCGATGTAATACCAGGTATCGCTGCCGAAAGCGGTGACGGAGGAGGGAGAGCCGAGAATTTCAACCACTTCTTCGCGAGTCTGTTCGCCCGGCTTGATTTCCTCAACCCTTTCGGGATCAAGAAGGTTGCCCCGCGTATCCAGGCGGTCGGCACACGCCGACACGGCCACGGTGACGGCACCGATGACAATGAAAAAAGAAAGGCGTTTTGCCATTAAAAACCGTAGCTTATTCACCGGCAATCATCCTCGCCGCAGCGGCAAGGCAATCGGCCCCGCTCTGCGACGGTCATTAAGTACGGAATCGGATGAAAATTGCACCCGTAACCAGGGATTGTCAATTGTGCTCTCTTTTCCTTTGATAATGGGCCCAAGGGGGCTGGTTAATGAAATTGCTTAATTTATTCAACACCAAGCGCTTCGACGGCACGGCCCGGAATATCTACGTCAAAATTGTGGCCCAGGCCCGCTCGTCCTGTTTTTACACCCATTGCGGCGTACCCGACACCGCCGACGGACGCTTTGATATGATTTTACTGCATGCCTTCCTATTGCTGAGAAGATTCAAACGTGACCAAGAACGCACTGCCGACCTGGGCCAAGCGGTGTTTGACCTGATGTTTGCCGACATGGATCAAAATCTCCGTGAAATGGGGGTGGGCGATTTGGCCGTGGGAAAACGGGTTAAAGGCATGGCCGAGGCATTTTATGGCCGCATTGCCGCCTATGAGAGCGGATTGGCGGCCGACGAAAAGATGCTGGAAGATGCGCTTAGGCGCAACCTTTACCGCAAGGCCTCGCCCAGCGACGTTCAGGTGACGGCTATGGCCGGGTACATGGGCCGCGAAGCCAGGAGCCTGGATGAAATGGACGTTGAGGCCCTGATCGCCGGAGAGATCGCTTTCGGGCCGGCGCCAGGCGGACCGGAAAAGGCGAAACAATGATATCGGCAGTGCCCGAATTTTCCCGCGTCGTCGACACGGAAACCATTGCCGACGATGGCCAAGAGCTGACGATTGACGCCGATGCCGATGAACGGACAAAGCTGGCCGAACGATTCGGTCTCATCGGCCTTGAAAGCTTCAGCGCCGAACTTAGCCTGACGCCCGAGAAAGGCGGCCGCCTCATCCGCCTCAGAGGCGCCTTCCAGGCCGCCGTCACGCAAACCTGCGTGGTCACCCTTGAGCCGGTGGAATGTAAAATCAAAGGGGTCCTTGACCGGCTTTATGACACATCCCTGGAAGAAGCCGGCGGCATTAAAGAAATTTTCGACATAGAGGCCGAGGACCCCCCCGAGCCTGTCCAGGACGGTGTCATCAATGTCGGCGAGGCGGTCGCCGAGCAACTGGCCCTGGAGATTGACCCGTTCCCTCGCAAGCCCGGGGTATCGTTTGCGGATGTTTCTGCCGGGCTCGGCAAAGGGGATATGCCGCCCTTGGAGGGAAAGAAAAAACCCGAATCACCCCGCAACCCTTTTGCCGTCCTGGAGAAGCTTAAAAAGAAGCTGAAATAGGAATGCAAGTTTCTTGCTCCTTTGGGGCTAATCGGTTTAATTATGCGTCCCGCTAGGGGCGAATTTAACGAGATGTCAAAAGATGGCTGTTCCCAAGAAGAAGGTGTCGAAATCCCGCCGCAATATGCGCCGCGCGCATGATTCCTTGGGCGTTTCCGTGCATGAGGAATGCCCTAATTGCGGCGAATTGAAACGGCCCCATCATGTCTGCGAGGCCTGTGGTTATTACAAGGGCCGGGAAGTCGTGGAATCAGAGGGCGCAGCTTGACATAATTTATTTGCGGGCCATGTATCAAAATTCATGTATCGGCTCGAAGGAAGGCTCTATTGACTGAGCGTCTGACGCTTTCCATAGATGCCATGGGCGGTGACAACGCGCCCGAAATGGTTGTTGAGGGGATAGAGGCTTCGCTCGAACGCTTGGCGCAGGCGAAGTTCCTGCTGTTCGGCGACGAGGCGAAGCTGGAACCGCTGTTGAAGAAACACCCTCACGCTGCCGCAGTGTCGGAAATCCGTCACACGGTGGATGTCGTCACCAACGAGGAAAAGGCGAGCATCGCGCTGCGCGCCGGCAGGAATTCCAGCATGCGGCTGGCCATCAACGCGGTCGGCACGGGCGAGGCCGCCGGCATCATCTCGGCTGGCAATACCGGTGCGTTGATGGCGATGGCCAAATTCGTTCTCAAGACATTGCCGGGAATCGACCGTCCGGCCATTGCCACCTATTATCCGACCCAGCGGGGCGAAAGCGTCATGCTCGATTTGGGCGCCAACATCGAATGCGACTCGGAAAATCTGGTGCAATTCGCCGTCATGGGCGAGGTCTTTGCCCGAAACGTGCTGGGCTTGGATAATCCCTCCATCGGCCTTCTCAACGTCGGCGCCGAAAACCTGAAAGGCAACGAAGCGGTGAGAAAAGCCGCTATCACCCTTCAGGAATCGTCCTTGCCGATCAAATTTTATGGATTTGTCGAAGGCGACGACATCGGCGCGGGAACGGTGGATGTCGTGGTGACGGACGGTTTCACCGGCAATATCGCGCTGAAGACCGCCGAAGGCACCGCCGAGTTGTTCGGGAATTTTCTTAAAAAGGCGCTCACCCAATCGTTTATGTCGAAGATCGGCGCGTTTTTCGCCCGAAATGCGCTCCGCGAGTTCAAAATGAAGGTTGATCCCCGCCGCTACAACGGCGCCATGTTCTTAGGGCTCAACGGCATTTGCATCAAAAGCCACGGTGGAGCCGACGCCATCGGCTTCGCCAACGCCATCCATGTCGCCGTCGAGTTGATTGCTCATTCTTTCAACGAGGGAATCAAGGAAGACTACGCCAAGCTTTCGGCCGATGCGCCAACTCTCAAAAAGGTCGTCGGCGGCGAATGAGTATCCGTTCCCAGATCGTTGGCTGCGGCTCTTATCTGCCCGAACGGGTGGTCACCAATGCCGAGCTTTCAACCAAACTCGACACCACCGACGAATGGATCGTCGCGCGCACCGGCATTCACCAACGCCATCTGGCGGCGGACGGCGAACTGACCTCGGACCTGGCGTTCGAGTCGGCCAACCGGGCCCTGGAGGACGCCGCCATCCCGGCCGCCGAGGTCGACATGCTGATCCTCGCCACGACGACGCCGGACAACACCTTTCCGGCGACGGCGACCAAGGTGCAGGCGAAGATCGGCATGGTCAACGGCGCCGCCTTCGACATCCAGGCCGTTTGTTCGGGTTTCATCTACGGATTGGCCGTCGCCGACAATTTCATCAAGGCCGGCCAATTTAAGACCATCCTGCTGATCGGCGCCGAGACCTATTCCCGCATCCTAGACTGGGAAGACCGCTCAACCTGCGTGTTGTTCGGCGACGGGGCGGGGGCCGTGGTGCTTCGCGCCGGAGAAGGCGAGCCCGATGCGAAGCCCGGAGAAAAGGGCCATAACGTGGGGTCGGGCATTTTGTCGACGCACCTCCATTCCGATGGCTCAACCCATGACCTGCTTTACGTCGACGGCGGGCCATCGTCGACCCAGACCGTCGGCCACGTGCGAATGAACGGCCGCGAAGTGTTCCGCCACGCCGTTACCAACCTGGCCGCCATCGTCGGCGAAGCGCTGGAAGCCAACGGCCTGGCCGCCGAAGACATCGATTGGCTGGTGCCCCACCAGGCCAATAAACGAATTCTCGACAGCACCGCCAAAAAGCTCGGCCTGGCGGAAGAAAAAATGGTGGTTACCGTCGACCACCACGCCAACACCTCGGCGGCTTCGATCCCTCTGGCCCTTGACGAAGCCGTCCGCGACGGCCGCATCAAACGGGGCGACTTGATTCTGATGGAGGCCATGGGCGGCGGCCTGACCTGGGGCGCCAGCCTGGTGCGTTGGTAAGGGGCCCGGGCGAAAGCAACCCTATTAACCCTGCGCCCGTCGGAACGCCGCCGCCCCGCAAATGGCGTTCATTTTGGCATAATTCAATTCATGCCGAACCCTTTGATATTGACGGATTTCTCCCGTAACGATACGCTTTGGGTTGACAATACTTCAGGGGGTAGATGGGCATGACTGGGAAAACGATAACACGTGCGCAGTTGGGTGAGGCCGTTTATCAGGAAGTCGGTCTTTCCCGTAATGAATCCGCCGAACTTCTTGAATCCGTCCTTTCCGAAATGTCACAGGCCCTGGCCAGGGGTGAGACCGTAAAGATTTCCTCTTTCGGCAGTTTCTCCGTCCGCCAAAAAGGCCAACGGATCGGACGCAATCCCAAGACCGGCGAGGAGGTCCCGATTTTACCCAGGAAAGTCCTGGTGTTCCGCCCCTCGCAAGTCCTGAAAAGCCGGATCAACGAAAGAATGCGTCCCGGAGAGCCCGCCGGAGAGTCCACCGGAGAGCCCGCCGAAGTATGACGGAAGCGGGCGATAGTCCTTCCCGGCCACGCCCCGGTTCGAAATCCGCGGCCGCCTTCAGAACAATCAGCGAAGTCGCCACCGAGCTCGACCTGCCCCAACACGTTCTCCGTTTCTGGGAAAGCAAGTTCAACGTCATCAAGCCGATGAAAAGGGGCGGGGGGCGCCGTTACTACCGGCCCGAGGACATTTCCCTTATCAAGAAAATCCGCGATCTTCTTTATGCCGACGGCTACACCATCAAGGGCGTGCAAAAGCTCATGCGCGAAGGCGGCGGCAAACTTGCCGGAACGACGCAAAAAACCCCGGAACCGGCTGTTGAACAGGCGGCGACGGCGGCTCCCGCCGCAGTCGACGCCGGTGCCGGGGACGCGGCGCTCAGGGCCGAACTGGAAAGCGTCGCCGGCGAACTGGAAGACATCCGCTCGTTGCTTCGGGGCGGCGCCTGAGCGGTTGCAATTCAGATAATCGCGCCTGAATTCGTTCAGGCTAATTGTTGCCGGTGCTGCGCGCTGTCAGTATAGTGCGCCGAATTGGACGGAGCGTGGCGCAGCCTGGTAGCGCACTTCACTGGGGGTGAAGGGGTCGTAGGTTCAAATCCTATCGCTCCGACCATTTTTTTCAGAAAAACGCGGATAAAAAAAAGGCCGGGAAAAACCCGGCCTTTAGTTTGTGCTCTTGAGGGAAGGGAGGATTCGTTTTCACGAAATCCATCCTACGCCCCCAATATTCCACAAACATGCCTTCCTGGATGTGATGGCGGTCACAGGACCCTGTTTTTTTGATTCTTTTCGCGCATTGGGTTGGGTGGAATTTAAAAATTCCTTTTATATCATATTATTAGGTGATTTTTTTAAAGCCGAGAAATTAGCCACCGTCGGCGCCAAACAAGGCCTTTTCAGGCCATTTCCTGCTTGGCCTCGGCAACATCGGTGGTGATTTGGAAAACGGTGTCCAGGCGGGCCAGCTTGAGCACTCTCATCACCGGGTCCCCGGCCGCGGCCAGGATAAAATCCTTTCCCCGTTTGCGCGCCGTCTGAAAGGCCTCGAGCAGGCTGGCGACGCCCGAGCTGTCGATCATCGTGACCCCGGACATATCAACGATAACGCCGCGGGCTGGGCCTACGGCCTCCAGCAGCGCCTCGCGCACTTTGCCTGAATGCTCAAGGTCGATATCACCCTTCAGGGCGACAATGACCAGATCGCCTGCTTCTTCGTTGACCAAAATTTCCATGGCGAAAGGGTATCCGTCTTGATGAATTAACAGTGGGCATTATGACCAAAACTTCGATGAATTGTAGAGGGAATCTCGACTAAACGCTTGGGTGGTATTACTTTCGGTCAGGGTACGGAAAACGGCCGGGCTCCCCTGGGGCCGAAGCGACCGGGGCAGGAGGAAACGCCATGACCCAGACACTGATATACATCACCGCCGCGAACCGCGAGGAAGCCGTCAAAATCGGCCGGACGTTGGTTGAAAGCCGGCTATGCGCCTGCGCCAACGTTTTGGCCGGCAACAACACGTCGATCTATTGGTGGGAAGGCGCCGTCGCCGAAGAGGACGAGGTCTCGTTGATTTTGAAAACCCGGGAAGACCTGGTCGGCCAAGTGGTCGAAAAGGTCAGGGAAATTCACAGTTACGATTGCCCCTGCGTGGTTTCCCTTCCCATCAGCGGGGGCAATCCGGCGTTCCTCGACTGGATTGACGGGGAAACGGCGGAAAAGGCCTGACGATCCCGCGCCAGCGGCTCGTTCAAGTAAGGCTGATGGTCGCCACCGCCTGTGCGGCGATGCCTTCGCCACGCCCGGCAAAGCCGAGCCGGTCCGTCGTCGTCGCCTTGACGCTCACCCTTTCTGCGGCAATGCCCAGAATTTCGGCGATGCGCCGGGTCATGGCCTCGCGGTGGGGGCCGATCTTCGGCTGTTCGCAGACCAAGGTCACGTCCAGATTGGAAATCCGGCCGCCGCGGGCGGAGACCAGTTCGCCGGCATGGCGCAGGAAAATCTCCGAGGAGGCGTTTTCCCATTTGGCATCGGAGGGCGGGAAATGGCTGCCGATATCGCCGGCGCCGATGGCGCCCAGCAACGCATCGGTCACCGCATGGAGCCCGACATCGGCGTCCGAGTGGCCTTCCAGCCCGGCATCATGGGGGATGACAATCCCGCATAGCACGACGTGGTCGCCGTCTCCGAACCGGTGGGCATCGATGCCCATTCCGGTGCGCATTTCGCCACCGCCCAAAAAGCGTTCGGCGCGGGCCAGGTCTTCAGGGGTGGTGAGCTTGACGTTGTCCTCCGACCCTTCGACGATGGCGACGGCAAGGCCGGCGCGTTCGGCGACGGCGGCATCGTCGGTCAACTCGTCGCTCATGGCCTCGCGGTGGGCGGCAAGAATATCCTCGAACCGGAACCCTTGCGGCGTCTGCGCCCGCCACAGCCCCTGGCGGTCGAGGGTCACCGTGATGGTGCCGTTATCTCCACGCTTCAGGGTATCGGTGATGGGAAGAACGGGGACCGCCCCCGGCGACGTTTCGAGCGCCGCCAGCACCCGCGAAATAACGCCGGCCGGGACCAGTGGCCGGGCGGCATCGTGAATCAACACGCGCGCCGGCGCCTTTTTCGTCAGGCTTTCCAGGCCGAGCGCCACAGATTGTTGACGCAGGGCGCCGCCATGGATAGGGGCGGGCAGGCCCAGGCCCCGGGCCGCTTCGTCATAAAGATCCCCATGGGCCGGGTTGATGACCGCCTGAACGTCGGTCACGCCTGAATGTTCAAGAAAGGCCAAGAGCGAACGCCGCATGACCGGCTCACCGGAAAGACGGCAATACTGTTTCGGCACCTCGCCGCCAAACCGGCGGCCCTCACCGGCCCCGACCACCAATGCGACTGTACCGCCCATATTTGCTTTCCCCGGCCTCGCATTTCCTGGCCGCTTCAATTTACGGCCAAATCCGTTATGCTTCGCGAGCCGAACTTAGATGGCGCCCATTAACTTGCCAAGAGTCTTACCCGCCGGCGGCGGCTAGAACTTGCAAAGGGTTGCCACGGGCGCGATGGTGCGCCCAACAGACTGGGGTACGCTATTTTATGCCGGAACATATGCTGTTCAGCCTTTCCGCGGTCGCCGCCTTGTTGCCATCCACGTTTTTGCCGTTGCGCCGGGACCATCGCCCGGACGTCGTTTTTTGGCTGGTCCTTATGGTCGCGGTCGCCGGTCCGTTGAATCTGGTGCTGGCGTCGATGGCCGGGGCATGGCGAACGGACCTGGCGATGTCGCTGTGGGTCACGGTAACAGCCACCATGGGCGTTTTTGCCGTGATCGCCATCCTGGCCCGCGATACATGGCGGCTGACGCCCCTGATTTCCGCTTACATGGCAACGCTGGGGGTGCTGGCGGTGATTTGGGGCCAGGTTCCCCACAAGCCGTTGGGCGCGGCGGCCAGCGGCGGCTGGATCGGAATCCACATCGGCGTTTCCGTGGCCACCTATGCGTTCGTCACCATCGCCGCGGTGGCGGCGTTGGCGGCGTTCCTTCAGGAAAGGGCGTTGAAAAGAAAACAGCCGACGGCGCTGACGCGGCTTTTGCCCTCGGTCATTGATTGCGAAGGGCTTGAGGTCCGGCTTTTGGTGCTCGGCGAAATCGTTCTGGCCCTGGGTTTGGCGACGGGCATGGCCCTTCAGTATGGCGAGACAGGGTCGTTTTTGGTCTTCGATCACAAAACCGTTTTGACAATCACCGCGTTCGTCGTTATCGGCGCCCTGTTGTTCGCCCACTTCAGGACCGGACTGCGCGGCCGCAAGGCGGCGAGGATCGTGCTTCTGGCCTATCTGCTTCTGACGTTAGGATACCCAGGGGTCAAGTTCGTTACCGACGTGATTATGGCCTGATTGGGGGCCGGCAAAGGCCCCGGTGGGCATGGATTGGCTCCAATGCCCGCGATTTGGGCAAAAACCCCAATCAAAACGTTGTAATTGCTGGGAAATATGCCTAATAAATAGGCACCATAGCAAAGCCCCATACTCATGAAACTGAAGATTGGCGCCGTTCGCCTGGATAGCCCTGTGATCCTGGCCCCAATGTCGGGGGTAACCGATATGCCGTTCCGCCGCTTAGTCAAGCGTTGCGGGGTCGGGCTTGTTGTGTCCGAGATGATCGCGTCCAGGGCCATGATCCATGCCGCCAAGAAAACCCTGAAGATGGCCAGCCATTGCGCCGACGAGCACCCGATGGCGGTGCAGCTGGCCGGCTGCGAGCCGGACGTGGTGGCCGAAGCCGCCCGGCTGAACGAAGACCGGGGGGCGTCGTTGATTGACCTCAACCTCGGCTGCCCGGTGAAGAAAGTCACCAACGGCGACGCCGGATCGGCCTTGATGCGGGATGAGAAACTGGCGGCGCGGATTTTCGAGGCCACCGTCAAGGCGGTCGGCCTTCCCGTGACCTTGAAAATGCGGACCGGCTGGGACGACCGCAACCGCAACGCGCCCCGTCTCGCCCGCATCGCTGAGGAATGCGGGATCAAGGCGGTGTCGATTCACGGCCGCACCCGATGCCAGTTCTACAAAAACCATGCCGATTGGAAATTCATCCGCCAGGTCAAGGAAGCGGTCTCCATCCCTGTTTTCGCCAACGGCGACATCAACAGCCTCGACGATGCCCGCCAGGCGCTATTGGATTCCGGCGCCGACGGGGTTCTCATCGGCCGCGGCACCTATGGCCGGCCGTGGTTCCCGAACCAGGTACAGCATTTTCTGAAAACCGGCGAGCGGCTGGCGGACCCAACTCTTGGCGAACAGCTTTCCATCATCATCGAACACTACGACGCCATGCTGGCCCATTACGGTCACCGGCGCGGCCTTCGCATCGCCCGCAAGCATTTGGGCTGGTATTCCAAGGGCCTGCCCCGGTCGGCCGAGTTTCGGGCCGGGGTCATGCGCTCAGACAGCCCGGAAACGGTGAAGTCCATGTTGCGCGGGTTTTATGAACCGATCATCGAAAGGGTGGCGGCGTAATGGCGAAGCAGGTGGTTGCCCTTCGCCGGACGGCCGGCGAACCCGAAGTCGCCGCCGACAGCATCCTCAACGCGCTGGCGGTGGCCGTTGTCGTCGTCGACGGTTCGGGCACCATCCTTCGGGTCAACAGCGCCGGCGAACAGCTCCTGCAAAGCGGCGCCGATTATCTGAAAGGGCGGCCGCTCATGGAATTGCTGCCTTCCGACAATCCGATATTTTCCCTTATCGAGCAGGTGCGGACCGAGGGCCTTGCCGTTTCCGAATACGGCGTAACCCTTGAATCGCCCCGCATCGGCAAGCACTTCGTCAACCTCCAGGCGACGCCGCTCGACGAAAATGCCGGTTCGGTGGTGGTGACGCTGCAACACCGGTCCATCGCCGACAAGATCGACCGTCAATTGACCCACCGCGGCGCCGCCCGCTCGGTCATGGCGATGTCGGCGATGTTGGCGCACGAAGTCAAAAACCCGCTATCGGGCATCCGCGGCGCGGCCCAGCTTCTGGAACAGAATTCCTCGCCCGATGACAAAAATCTGACGACCCTGATCCGCGAAGAAGTCGACCGTATCTGTGGTCTTGTCGACAGGATGGAGGTTTTTTCCGACTCCGGCCCCCTTCAGCGCGAAGGCGTCAACATCCACCAAGTGCTGGACCGGGTCGAGCAACTGGCGAAAAACGGCTTCGGCAAGCATTTGCGCTACGTCGCCAATTACGACCCGTCGTTGCCGCTGGTTTACGGAAACCGGGACCAGTTGGTTCAGGTGTTCCTCAACCTGGTCAAGAACGCCGCCGAAGCGGCGCCCATCGAAGGCGGCGAGATCACCCTGGAAACCGCCTATCAGCATGGTGTGCGTTTCGCCGTGCCGGGCAGCAATTCCCGCATTCATTTGCCCCTTCGCGTCAGCGTCAAGGACAACGGCGAGGGCATCCCCGACGACATCAAGGTTCATCTGTTCGACCCCTTCGTCACGTCGAAGCCCCAGGGTTCGGGTCTTGGCCTGGCCCTGGTCGCCAAGATCATCAGCGACCACGGCGGCGTCATCGAATGCGACAGCAAGCCCAAGCACACCGAATTCCGGGTCATGCTGCCGGTGGCCGAGGGAGCAACCGAAACCGCCGCCGGGGAGGATGCCTGATGGCGGCGCCGACCATTCTTGTCGCCGATGACGACGGCGCCATCCGCACGGTGGTCAGCCAGGCCCTCGGCCGCGCCGGTTTCGAAGTCCGCGCCACCGGCAACGCGGCGACCTTGTGGCGCTGGGTCAGCGACGGCGACGGCGACCTGGTCATCACCGACGTGGTCATGCCCGATGAAAACGGGCTCGACCTCATCCCCCGCATTCGCGGCATCCGCCCGGAACTCAGGATCATCGTCATGAGCGCCCAGAACACGCTGTTGACGGCGCTCAAGGCGACAGAGCGGGGGGCCTTCGAATACCTGCCCAAGCCTTTCGACATCAATGAGCTGGTCAACGTCGTCCGGCACGGACTGGAAACCCCCAGATCGGCGGACGAGGACATCCCCGGCGCCGAGGCCGAAGAGGCCTTGCCGCTTATCGGCCGGTCGCCGGCCATGCAGGAAATTTACCGGACCCTGGCCCGTTTGATGGGAACCGATCTGACGGTGTCGATCAACGGCGAATCCGGCACCGGCAAGGAACTGGTCGCCCGCGCCCTTCACGATTACGGCAAGCGCAAAAACGGCCCGTTTGTCGCCATCAATATGGCGGCGATACCGAGGGAACTGATTGAAAGTGAGTTGTTCGGCCATGAAAAGGGCGCCTTCACGGGCGCCATCCAGCGCAGCGCCGGCCGCTTCGAGCAGGCCGAAGGGGGAACCCTGTTCCTTGATGAAATCGGCGACATGCCGCCCGACGCTCAAACCCGGCTTTTACGGGTGCTTCAAGATGGGGAATACACCACCGTCGGCGGCCGGGTCCCGATCAAGGCCGACGTCAGAATCATCGCCGCCACCCACCACGACCTTAAACAATTGATCCGCCAGGGCCTGTTTCGCGAGGATCTGTTCTACCGGCTGGATGTGGTGCCGATCCGTTTGCCGCCCTTGCGCGAGCGCACCGAAGACATCCCGGAGCTTGTCCGCTCGTTCCTGGCGCGGGCGGCCGAGGAAGGGCTGCCCTGGAAGATCATCGACAATGCCGCCATGGACCGCTTGAAGAGCTATCATTGGCCGGGCAATGTGCGCGAATTGGAAAACCTGATCCGGCGTCTGGCCGCCCTTTATTCCCAAGAGGTCATCGCCCTTGAAGACATAGAGGCCGAACTTGCCGACGTCACCCCCGAAGCCATGGAAGCTGAAGGAAAGGGGTTGTCGCATACGGTGGAACAGCGTCTTTCCACTTATTTCTCGGCCCATGCCGATGGGCTTCCGGCGGCGGGCCTTTACCAGCGTGTCCTCAAAGAGGTGGAACGGCCGTTGATAACCCTGACCCTGCAAGCGACCGGCGGCAACCAAATCAGGGCTGCCGAAATCCTTGGCCTCAACCGCAACACCCTCCGCAAGAAGATCCGCGACCTGAACATTTCGGTTGTCCGGGGGATAAAATGAGCGGCTCGGCATCCTTCCTTGAACGGGTCCGCACCTGGGCCATGAATGAACGCGTGCAGCAGTGGCTGGCTTACGCCCTGGTCGTTTCGGCTGTGGTTGCGGGAATCGCCACCGTCGCCACCATGACCGGGACCTCGTCGGCGGTCACCGACATACAGACGATCCTGAACCTCATTTACGTGGACGGTCTTATTCTTTTGTTGCTGGGCCTAGTGGTCGCAAGGCGGCTGGTCACGGTCTGGCAGGAACGCCGGCGCGGGCAGGCCGGCGCCGGGTTGCACGGGCGCTTGGTGCTGTTGTTCGGGCTGGTGGCGGTAACGCCAGCCATCCTGGTCGGCGTTTTTTCGGCATTGTTTATTAATTACGGGCTTGAGGTTTGGTTCTCGGACAGGATCAAAACCGCCGTCAACCAGTCGGCGATTGTTGCCCAAGCCTACCTGCAGGAGCACCGCAAGAACATCTATACCGACGCTTTCGCCATCGCCGGCGACCTGAACTTCAATGCGGCGCTGTTGGGCGGATCCCCCCGCCGGTTAAATCAGATACTGTCGCGCCACGCGGCGCTGCGCGCCCTTTCGGAAGTCCTGATTATCAACAGCGACGGCCAGATCACGGCGCGTTCGGACCTGAGCTTTTCGGTGAAGGCCCGGCCCATCCCGAAAGAGGTCTTTGAAAAAGCCAGCCGCGGCGAAATCGCCCTGCTCGGCGGCCCCAAGGAAGAGCGCATCGGGGCCATCGTCCGGCTACAAAGCTTCGTTGATGCCTTCTTGTTGGTGGAGCGGTACGTTGACCCGAAGGTCATAGACCATATCAAGATGACCGAGCGCGCCGCCAGCCGCTATCAGGCGATGGAAAAGGAACGGGGCGGCATACAAATCAGTTTTGTGATGATCTTCGTCGTCGTCGCTGTTCTTTTGCTGATGGCGGCCATATGGATCGGTTTGATCGTATCCAACCAATTGGCGCAGCCGATCAGTTCGTTGATATCCGCTGCAAAAAGGGTCAGCGAAGGCGATTTGGACGTGCGCGTCGAGACCACCGATAGTCCCGATGAAATCAGCTCGCTCGGCCGCGCCTTCAACATCATGACCGGACAATTGAAAAGCACCCAAGAGGGCCTGATGGACGCCAACCGCCAGCTCGATGAACGGCGGCGGTTTACGGAAATCGTGTTGGCGGGCGTTTCCGCCGGCGTCATCGGCCTGGACAAGGAAGGCAACGTCCATCTTCCCAACCGCTCGGCATCGGAGCTTCTGGGAAGTGACCTTGAAGCATCCCTGGGCCATAACCTTTCCACCGTGGTTCCCGAAATGGCCGATCTGCTGGCCGACGCCATGAAGCAAACCGGGCGGCCGCAACAGGCCGAGATCAAGGTCGGACGTGACGGCCAGTATCACACCTTGTTGGTATCGATCGCCGCCGAAAGGTTGGCCGGAGAGGTCATCGGCTATGTCGTGACTTTCGACGACATGACCGAACTGTTCTCGGCCCAACGCAAGGCCGCCTGGGCGGATGTCGCGCGCCGCATCGCCCACGAAATCAAAAACCCGCTCACCCCGATCCAGTTGTCGGCGGAGCGCCTGAAACGGAAATACCTGTCCGAAATCAAAAACGACTCCGAAACGTTTTTGGACTGTACGGACACCATTATCCGTCAGGTCGAGGACCTCCACCGCATGGTCGATGAATTCTCGTCGTTCGCCAGAATGCCGGAACTATCGCTTAAGGATGAAAACCTCTCTGAAATCTGCCGCAACGCCATCTCGCTGGAAAGCAACCGGCACCCGGACATCGAATATGATGCCGATCTGCCGGATGACGACATGCGGCTTTATTGCGACCACCGGCAGATTTCCCGCGCTTTGACCAACCTTTTGAAGAATGCCGCCGAGGCCATCACCGGTTTACAGGATGAATCAGGCAAGAAAGAGCTCAAAGGCCGGGTACGCGTAGCCGTAACCGGCAGCCAGGGGGACGCCGCCGAAAAGGACCCGGCCGTCACCATTAGCATCGAGGACAACGGCCGGGGCCTGCCGGAAGAACACCGCGAACAGCTTACCGAGCCTTATGTGACGACACGCACCAAGGGCACCGGCCTTGGCCTTGCGATCGTCAAGAAAATCATGGAAGACCATAATGGTTATTTGTTGCTGGACGACCGGGACGGCGGTGGAGCGCGGGTATCGCTGGTTTTCCATCCCATGGATAAACGGACCGAAAACGGGGAAGAGAAGACCGAAGATCCGATGAAGGTTGTAACCGACCTGTTGGCCCACGGATCGTGAGGACCAAAAGATCATGGCACACGATATTCTGATCGTTGACGACGAGGCCGATATCCGGGTCCTGACTTCCGGCATACTTCAGGACGAAGGATATCAAACCCGCGAAGCGGCTGGCAGCGAAGACGCCCTCGGCGCCGTCGAAGCCAGACGGCCCAGCCTTGTGCTGTTGGATATCTGGCTGCAGGGCAGCGAATTGGACGGCCTCGGCATTCTCAAGGTTCTCAGGGAAACTCACCCGACCATTCCGGTGTTGATGATGAGCGGTCACGGCACCATTGAAACGGCGGTCGCCGCCATAAAGGACGGCGCCTATGATTTTATTGAAAAACCGTTCAAGGCCGACCGGCTGATACTGTTGGTCGAACGGGCCATCGAGGCCGAGCGTTTGCGCCGGGAAAACGAGGAATTGAGATTTCGCGCCGGCACCGCAAACGAATTGATCGGCCACTCGCAGGTTATCCGCGAGGTCGAGCAAGCCATCAACCGGGTGGCGCCCACCAACAGCCGGGTGATGATCACCGGCCCCGCCGGTTCCGGCAAAGAGGTCGTGGCCCGGATGCTGCATGCCCAATCGCGCCGTGCAAACGGGTCTTTCGTTGTCGTCAACTGCGCCACCATGTTGCCCGACAGGGTCGAGATTGAACTTTTCGGCACCGAAGCCGCCAATGCCGACGGTGAGGCGCCGCAAAAGGTAGGAACCTTCGAAGCCGCCCATAACGGCACCCTGTTTCTCGATGAAATCGCAGACATGCCACTGGAAACCCAGGGCAAGATCGTCCGCGTCCTGCAAGAGCAGGTCTTCGAAAGGGTTGGTGGAACCACACGGGTCGAGGTCGATGTCCGGGTGGTCGCTTCGTCAACAACGGACTTGGCGGAAGAAATCAATGCCGGCCGTTTCCGCGAGGATTTGTTCTATCGTTTGAATGTGGTTCCCATCGAAGTGCCTTCGCTGAAACAAAGAACCGAGGACATCCCGGTTTTAGCCGAACATTTCATGGAACGGGCCGCGACCATTTCAGGACAGCCCCCCAGGACCTTCGGCGCCGACGCCATGGCCGTGCTTCAGTCACATTCCTGGCCGGGAAACGTCCGCGAATTAAGGAATGTTATCGAACGGATGCTGATCATGGCGCCTGACGACTCCTCGCAACCGATCGGCGCCGATCATTTGCCGCCGGAAATCAATGCCAATGCCCCGGTCGCCGGAAACCTGAACGGCAACATGGAAATCATGGGCTTGTCGCTACGCGATGCCCGGGAAATTTTTGAACGGGAATACCTGGTGGCGCAGGTGACGCGGTTCGGCGGCAATATCTCCAAGACGGCTGAGTTCATCGGAATGGAACGTTCGGCGCTTCACCGCAAGCTTAAATCGCTGGGCGTTCGTAACGAAGACAGGCAATAAAGGCCCGGAATCCATGAAAGTTATCATCTGCGGCGCCGGCCAGGTCGGCTTTAATATCGCCCGGCACCTGGCCATGGAAAACAATGACGTGACGGTCGTCGACCAGTCGCCGGAATTGATTCGCCGTATCAGCGATACATTGGATGCCAAGGGTGTCGTCGGGCATGCCTCCAACCCGGACGTCCTCGAACAAGCGGGCATCGCCAACGCCGACATGATTATCGCCGTCACCCATACGGACGAGGTAAACATGGTTGCCTGCCAAGTCGCCCATTCGTTGTTCGACGTCCCGACCAAGATCGCCCGGGTGCGACGGCAGAGCTACCTGCAGCCCATCTATGCAAACCTGTTTTCGCGCGATCACATGCCTATTGACGTGATTATTTCCCCGGAAATAGAAGTCGCCCGCGCCGTCACCCGTCGGCTTCAGGTGCCGGGCTCCTTTGAAATGATCCCCCTGGTGGACGACAAGGTGAAACTGATCGGCGTGCGCTGCGAAGACACCTGCCCGCTGGTCAATACGCCGCTCCGCCAGCTAACCCAGCTTTTCCCCGACCTCAATATCGTCATTGTCGGCCTGATGCGGGACGGCAATGCCATGGTGCCTTCCGCCGATGATCACATGCTGCCGGGGGACGAAGTTTATTTCGTCGTCGACTCCGATCAGGTGGCGCGGGCCATGGCCGCCTTTGGCCATGAAGAGCCGGAAGCCCGCCGGCTGCTGATTTTCGGGGGCGGCAATATCGGCCTGTTTCTGGCCCAGGAAATCGAAAAGGAGCACGAGTGGGTCAAGGCCAAAATCATCGAGGCCAGCAAGGAACGCGCCGAACAGATTTCGGGAATGTTGGAAAACACCATGGTGATTAACGGCGACGTTCTGGACCCCGAAATTCTCGAAGAAGCCAATATCTCCGCCACGGAAACCGTCGTTGCCGTGACCAACGACGACGAAACCAACATTCTGGCGTCGCTTCTGGCCAAGCGCAGCGGATGCCAACGGGCCATCACCCTCATCAACAGCGGAACTTATGAGACCCTGATCAATTCATTGGGCATCGACGTGGTGGTCAGCCCGCGCAACATTACCGTGTCGACGATCCTTCAATATGTCCGGCGCGGCCGCATTCATTCCGTACATACGCTCCGCGAAGGCTTCGGCGAACTGATCGAGGCGGAGGCGTTGGAGACCTCCGAGCTGGTCGGAAAACCGTTGAAGGAAGTGAAACTGCCGCAGGGCGTTCTGTTGGGGGCGATCGTCAGGGAAGGGAAGATGATCTGTCCGCGCGGATCGACGGTGGTCCAGGCCAAGGACCGGGTGGTGCTGTTCGCCGCCGAGGACGTCATCCGCAAGGTGGAAAAAATGTTCGCCGTGCAGCTGGAGTATTTCTGATGGCAGCGAAGCGGAAAACGGCGGGCGTCATCGGGGTGTTGGGCGGCATGGGACCGATGGCGACGGTCGATTTCATGTCTAAGGTCATCGAGCTGACCCCGGCGTCGAGAGATCAGGATCACCTGCCCCTTATCGTTTATTCGGTGCCGCAAGTGCCGGACCGGACGGCCGCCATCGTCGAGGGAAGTGAATCGCCGTTGCCGGCCATGATCGAGGGCCTCGGCACGTTGGTGCGGGCGGGGGCCGGATGCATCGCCATTCCATGCAACACGGCCCACTACTGGTACGACGACCTGGCCAGCGAATGTTCCGTTCCGATTCTCCATATGGTCGACGCCGCCGGCGCCGCCATGCAGCGCCGGGGCGTCCATGATGGCCCGGTGGGGCTTCTCGCCACCGCCGGCACGCTAGAAACCGGCATCTACCCGGCTGGGCTCGCCCGTCACGGCTACGAGTGCATGCTTCCCGACGACGGCGACATGGAAACCCTGGTGACGCCCGGCATCGGCCTGGTGAAGGCGGGGCGGACGGCTGAGGCGGAGGAGCTCCTCGCCGCCGCCGCCGACAACCTTCTCGGGCGCGGCGCTGGCGCCGTCATCCTCGGCTGCACGGAGATCCCGGTGGCGCTGAAGGACGACGACGCTTCCCACCCGCGTTACGTGGACGCCACCCGGGCCCTGGCGGAAGCCTGCGTCAGGTGGTCCCAGGACCACGACCGGCCACAGCCCGTGGGCCGGAAAACGCAGCAACGGCAAAGCGCATGACGCGTATCGCCTACGTCAACGGCCGCTACGTGCCCCACAAGGACGCCGCCGTCCATATCGAGGACCGGGGCTATCAGTTCGCCGACGGTGTCTACGAGGTGGTCTGCGTGCACCACGGCCGCCTTGTCGGCGAAAAGGGGCATATGGACCGCCTGGAGCATTCGCTCAAGGAACTGCGCATTGCCTGGCCGATGTCGCGCCTGGCCCTCGCCGTCGTGATCAGGGAAATTAGGCGCCGCAACCGGGTCCGGGACGGGTTCATCTATTTGCAGATTTCCCGCGGCGTCGCCCCGCGCAACCATCAATTCCCCAAGGACGCGAAGAGCTCGCTGGTGCTGACCGCACGCCATCAGCCGCCGCTGAACAAGGAAGAACTGCGCCAGGGCGTCGGCGTCATCACCATTCCCGACATCCGCTGGAAACGCCACGACATCAAGTCCGTCTCCCTTCTGCCCAACATCCTGGGCAAGCAACAGGCGCACGAGGCCGGCGCCTACGAAGCCTGGATGGTCAATGACCAGGGCATGGTCACCGAGGGCACGTTATCCAACGCTTGGATCGTCACCAAGGATGGCGAATTGGTCACCCACAATGCCTCGCACGCCATCCTCAACGGAATCACCCGGCTCGCGGTCCTGGAGGCGGCGGCCGAGGCCGGCATAAAGTTCTCGGAACGGCCGTTTTCCGTTGACGAAGCCCTTGAGGCCAAGGAGGCTTTCGCCACCAGTTCCAACACCCATGTCAAGGCGGTCACCAGTATCAATGGCCAGTCCATCGGCAACGGCCATGTCGGCGAACTGACATCCCGGTTGATCGACCTGTATGCGGATTTCATCGAGGACAAGGGCGGCCCGCAAAACACAGGCACCTGGAATTAATGGGCCCTCCCGACGATGCAGACAAAGCCGCGCGCCATCCTGTTCGATTGGGACAACACCCTGGTCGATTCCTGGCCGGTCATTCACGACGCCTTGAACGTAACGCTTGCCGCTTTCGGCCGTGAGCCCTGGAGCCTGGACGAAACCCGTCGCCGTGTCCGCAAGTCGCTCCGCGACAGCTTCCCGGAACTTTTCGGCGACAGATGGCAGGAAGCGGGGGATGTTTTCTATGACCACTACGCCGCCATTCACGTGGAAATGCTCCGGCCCATCGACGGCGCCCAGGAGATGCTGGAAGCGCTTCTTGGCGCCGGAATCTATTTAGGCGTGATCAGCAACAAAAAGGGCGAATATCTTCGCCTCGAGGCAGAGCACCTTGGCTGGGACGGGTATTTCGGCGCCATTATCGGGGCGCTGGACGCCGAAAGGGACAAACCGGCCCCTGAACCCGTCGATCTGGCGCTGGGGAAAAGCGGTATTGAAAGGGGGCCTTTGGTCTGGATCGCCGGCGATGCCGACATCGATATGGAATGCGCCCATAACACCGGGTGCACGCCCGTTCTGGTCCGCGACCGGGCGCCCGGCCCCGGTGAGATGGATGCTCACCCTCCGGCACGGCACTTTCCGGGGTGCGATGCGCTTTGCAAGTTTGTCATTAACATGTAAGCTTGATAGGACGTTAAGGGGCTCCCCGGCGAGGGCCGCCGGGGGGGAAGGGGAGTTGATACAAGTAATTGATAACAGGGAGAAACCCGCGGTCTATCCCCTGATCGATCGGGTTCAAGAAAATAAAGGGGGTGGCATCCATGTCGTCCGAAAAAACACAAAACGTGCAGGACGTTTTTCTAAACCACATCCGGAAACAAAAGACCCCGGTGACCATTTTTCTGGTCAACGGCGTAAAACTTCAGGGAATCGTCACCTGGTTTGATAATTTTTCGGTGCTGTTGCGCCGGGACGGGCACACCCAATTGGTGTACAAGCATGCCATCTCGACGGTCATGCCGTCAGTGCCGATCCAGTTGTTCGATCCCGAAAAGGATGGGGCGGAGGCCGAAGCCGTAGCATAAACGGCCGGAATTTTGACGGGACCAAAAAAACCCGAAGATCGAAGACCCGCCCGTGGCCAGGACGGGGAGGCCTGTCTTGTCGTTCATCCTTGTTTGAAATCGGCGTCAAGGACCGGAAGAGAGACATTGCTTCTGGCCGAAGCCGAGGGTCTTGCCCAATCCATAAACCTAACCGTCATCCACGCCGAGATTACGTCCCTTGGCCGGCGGCGCCCGTCGACGCTTTTCGGCGTCGGCACGGTCGAGCGCCTGGGCCGGATCATCCGTGGCGGCGGCAACGGCGGTCCCGAAATTTCAGTCTGCGTCGTCAACGCCCTGCTATCACCGGGACAACAACGAAACCTGGAAGAGGCCTGGCAGTGCAAGGTCATCGACCGCACCGGATTGATTCTGGAAATTTTCGGCGCCCGGGCGCGAACCCGCGAAGGCCGGTTGCAGGTCGAGCTGGCGGCGCTCAGTTACCAGAAAAGCAGGCTGGTCAGAAGCTGGACCCACCTTGAACGCCAACGGGGCGGCGCTGGCTTCATGGGTGGCCCCGGGGAAACCCAGATTGAAACCGACCGACGCCTTATCGGACAGCGGATAACACGCCTCAAACGCGATTTGAAGGAGGTCAAACGCACCCGCCAACTGCATCGTCAGGCCCGCAAACGGGTACCTTATCCGGTGATCGCGCTGGTCGGATATACCAACGCCGGCAAATCGACGTTGTTCAACCGGCTGACCAAAGCCAAGGTCAAGGCCGAGGACAAGCTTTTCGCGACGCTCGATCCGACCATGCGGGGACTGGAAATGCCATCGGGAAGGACGGTGATTCTGTCCGATACCGTGGGCTTCATCTCCCAGTTACCGCACGAGCTGGTCTCGGCCTTTCATGCGACCCTGGAAGAGGTGATCGAAGCCGACATTATCGTCCACGTCCGTGACGCCGCCCACGAAGATACAACCGCACAGAAAGAGGACGTTCTGGCCGTGCTGAAGGATCTGGGCCTTGACGATACCGTCCAGGAAACCTTGATCGAGGCCCTTAACAAAATCGATCTTATCCCGGCGGCGGAAAAAGGGGTTCTTTCCAACCAGGCGGCGCGAAGCAACACCCTCTGCGTGCTTTTGTCGGCGAAAACCGGGGAGGGGTGTGAACGGTTGACCGCCGCCATTGACGAAAGAATCACCGAAAGCTACCGGCTTTTTGAGGTTTCGCTGAGCCACGGCGACGGGGCATCGTTGGCGTGGCTTTACGATCACGGCGACGTCGTGGAACGCCAGGACGAGGCCGAGGCCGTCCACATCAAGGTACGCCTGGATGCCGCCAACTGGGCGCGGTTCGAGCAACGCCACCCGTAACGTCTTGAGAAAACCGGGTTGACTTGAAAAAATTCTACTAGTAGAATATCGCGCTCAAAATAGGAGTGTTTCATGGCGACGGCCTCGTCACAAAAAAAATGGCGGCGCAAGCATCGCCTAGTCAAAAGCCAGCTTAACGTCATGGCCAGGAAAAAGACCCACGAGGAATTGGATGACTTCGCCGGAATCTTTCAATTGCGCGGGAAAGGGGAGGCCGTGACCTTCGCCGCCTTCGTCACCCGGGCCCTGGTCCAGCGCGCCGATTTCGACGCCAAGGCGGCGAAGATGCTGGACGATTTCGCCGACGCCTACCACCGCGACCGTGATATTCATTCCGCCTAGGATAGCCAAAAAGGTAACCAATTCTTTAGGTTTTCCTTGATAGATTAGGCTCTCGCATCTAAATTTTTGAACAAGCGCCTGTTGCGACGCCGGCTGACCGACGAATGATGAAAATAACGACATAAGGAACGCGCCCGGTCATGAGAGTTGGCTTTATCTATCCTACTTGGACGAAATCCTACGGGATTTTCGGTTATTTTGCGCGCCGCAATTCCAGCTGGCCGCCGTTGAACCTTGCCCTTCTCGGCGCCGTCGTCCAACAACACGATCACGAAACATTCATCGTCGATGGAACCATCGGCAACTTGTCGGTCGAGAAAACAGTCGACAAAGTCCTGAGCAAAAAGCCGGATATCGTCGGCCTTACGTCCTACAGCCCCTTCTACCACGTGCAGGTGGAACTGGCCACCGCCCTCAAAAAGGCGGCCCCGGACCTGCCCATCATGATCGGCGGCTCGCACGCCACCATCGTCAAGGAAAAGGCGCTTGAGGAGTGCTTTGATTATGTGTTCGTGGGCGAGGCCGAAAAATCGCTTCCTGAATTCTTGGAGCGCCTGGAGAACGGCAAGGATTTTTCGTCTTTGAAAGGGGTCGTTTGGCGCGGCGCCGACGGCCAACCGGTTTTCGAAGGAGCGGCGCCGGCGACGGAAGATTTCGATGCCCTTCCTTTCCCTGACCGCGACCTCGTGGATAGCAGGAAGTATGTTTTAGGCACCTTGCAGGGGCGGAATCCGTTTACGTTGATACAGACCACCCGCGGCTGCCCGTGGAAATGTATTTTCTGCGCGTCTGAGGAGCTTAACACCACACGCGTCTTGCGCCGGTCGCCCGAATCGGTGGTCGCGGAAATGAAAGAGGTGGTGGAAAAATACGGAATCAGGCATTTCTTTTTCGTCGATGACGTGCTCACGCTCTATGATGAGCACATCCTCAAGATCTGTGACCTGATCGAAAAGGAAAACTTAGATGTAACCTGGGAAGGCAGCACCAGGGCTAATCTGATCGAAGATGCCCAAACCAAGCGGATGGCGGAATGCGGCTTGATCCGGATGTCCTTCGGCCTTGAGACCGTGGATACGGAGATGCGCAAGACCATGAAGAAGAAGGTGCCGCTGAACTATTACGTCGATGCCAACCGCATCCTCAACAAATACAACATCGAAGCCATGAATTCGGTGATGATCGGCCTGCCGGGGGAATCCGAGGAAACGGTTCGGACCTTGTTGAAGTTCCTGGGCGAAAACCGCGACATCAAACAAGCGAACCTGGCCATTGCCGTTCCCTATCCGGGAACCGAATTTCACCAGATCGCCGCGAACGGCGAGCAAAACATGACGCTCCACACCGACGACTTTTCCCAATACCGCCGGTACGGGGCTGCGGTAACCACGGTTGGGGATTTGACTCCGAAGGATTTGGTGGAACTCCAGAACGAAGGGTTCGTTCGAATCTACGCGGCACCCTGGCGATGGGGGCCGATGTACGCAAAGCACGGCATTATAGGGTTCATCCTGATGTTCTTCCGTGTCGCGCAAATGTTTCGGTGGCATGCATCACGCCGGCTTAAGGTATTATTCGCCGGACCACAGGCAAAACCGGCGATGGCCATGGCCGCCGTATCCGGGAACAAGACGCAACCCGAATTCGGCCATCAGGGAACGCCGAAAAGCCCGCATTTTTAGTTTTCAAGCGGTCTTTCCCGGACGCAAGCGCCAGGATCAGGCGTCTTTGCCCTCTAGCCCGATCATGTCCTTGATGATGTAACCCGGACGTTTGCGGACGTCGCTGTAAATTCGGCTTATGTAGACGGCGACGACGCCCAGGGCCGCCATCAAGCTGCCCCAGAGCAGCAAAAGGAAGAAAACCATCGCCGTTCCTTCGGGTAGTGAGGGGAAGAAAAGAACCGCCAACAACCCGATGGCTGACACCATCGTCGCAATAAGGCCGACGACCAGCACAAAAAACAGCGGCACCATGGAAAACGACGTAATTCCGGCGATAAAGCTTTGCAACGCGCCAAAGCTGAAAGTTCCAGGAAAATGGCTTTCGCCGGCCCTGCGGGTCGCGCGCACATAAGGTACCGAGGCCCTCTTGAAACCGACCCACATGGCCAAACCACGCAAGTAGGGGTACGACTCACCCAGGCGCAGAAACTCATTCACGGCACGCTTGGACATCAACCGAAAATCACCGGCATCGACGGGAAGGTCCACCCTGGAAAAACGTCTGATTATTTTATAAGCGATCTTGGTCATCAACATCCGGAAGGGGGGTTCGCCTTCACGGCGATCCCTGACTGTGTAGACCACCTCGGCGCCATCGCGCCATTTATCGAGCATCTCGGGAAGCACTTCCGGCGGATCCTGAAGGTCCGTATCCATGGAGATCACGGCGTCGCCGGACGCATGGGCCAGGCCCGCCTTCAAGCATTCCGCGAAGCCGAAACACCGCGACATGTTGATGATCTTGATCCGCGGGTTCTTTGATCTTTCCCCCCTCAGCACTTCGAGAGATCTGTCATTGGATTCGTCATTGACGAAGATCAGTTCGTGGTCCTCGGGCCGATCAGCAAAAACTCCTTCCAGACGCCGGATCAATTCGGGCAGAACCTGTTCCTCGTTTCGAAACGACAGGATGACGGAAACAAGATTCTTCCCGCCTGTTGTTCGTTCTCTGCCATCACTTTTCCCCGCCGCCTTTACCTGTTTTCCAGACCGGCCGGCTCGTAGACGACGATCTTGGAGCCGACGTCGTCGATGCCGAAATCGACACGGACCAGATTGCTCAGCCTGTCGGCCACCGCCGCCTGCTTGTCCGGCTCCACGAACAACAGCATGAACCCGCCGCCCCCGGCGCCCAGGAGCTTTCCGCCAACGGCGCCGGCGTCGCGGGCGGCTTCGTAAATCTTGTCGACTTCGCCCGTGCTCACGTCATCCGCCAGTTCCCGTTTGAGCCGCCAGTTCTCGTGCAGCAACGCGCCGATTTCGCTGATCGGGCGGTCGTCGGAACGCAGGATGTCCACGGCCTCGTCGACGAAGCTCAGCATGGTGCGCAATTGTTTTTCGCGCTTGTCCAGGTTGTCGATCTGCTTCTTCGCGATATCGGGGGCGTTGCGGGAAAGCCCGGTGAAATAGAGCTGTATGTATCCGAGAAGTTCGTCGCGCCGGCCCGCAGAAATGATCACCGGCTGCACGTCGAAACCGCCATCCTTCAGAAAGTCGATGCGGTTGAAGCCGCCGTAAGCCGCCCAAATCTGGTCCTGGGAGCCGACGTGCTCCTCGATCACGTCCTGCTCGATGCGGATGGCTTCCTCGGCCAGCCATTTCTTGCCGGCCATGTTGCCCTTCAGCGCCGAAAGGACGTTCAACAGCCCGACCGTGAACGACGAAGAGGATCCCAGGCCCGATCGCGCCGGCAGGTCGCCGTCGTGGTGGATTTCAAGCCCGACGTCCGTGCCCTGGTCCTGCAACACGCCGCGCACGGCGGGGTGTTGAATGTCATCGATCTCGTTGACGTTCTCGACCTTCGAATAGACCAGCCGGTGGCGGTATTCGAAAAACGGGGGCAGGGGCCGGATAGAGATGTAGCAGTACTTGTTGATGGCGAAGCCCAAAACAGACCCGCCGTGCTTCAGGTACCACTTGGGATAATCCGAGCCGCCGCCGAAAAGCGAGGCACGGAAAGGCGTGCGGCTGATGATCATGGCTTATTCCGCCGCATCCAGTGTTTCCAGGATTTTTCGTTTAAGGCGGTGGCGTGCCATTTCCTCGATATGTTCGCGGGTTTCCGAACCGAAGGCCTGCGTCACCATATCCAAATACCGGGGATTTGAAAAATAAGCGTGAAAGGCGTCATCACGGAACTTCAACACCTCGGCGGCGGTCAGGTGGTCCGTCGGCAGGGGCCGGCAATCATAACTGTGCTGAGAATAACCGGACCAGTTTTCCGGCAGGGGCAACCCGTTTTCTGCTGCCATGGCGTAAAGGGGCGAGCCCGGATAGGCCATGGCCGAATAAAAATTGATGAACTCGCAATTGAGCTCCATCGCCAGGTCCAGGGTTTGCTGCATGGTGTTCAGGTCGTCGTCCGGCAGGCCGAATATGAAGTTGCCGATAACATGGATACCGGCCTTCTGGATGTCGCTGACGATGGCGATGATATCGTCCTCGGTGAACGCCTTTTCGGCGCCGTCACGCACGTGTTCCGAGCCGGACTCGATGCCCAGCGCCAGCCAGCGGATGCCGGCGCGTTTGAGTCTGTCCAGCATTTCGGGCTTGACCGTATCGACCCGGGCATAGGCCCAAATATTGAGACCGTAATCCCGCTCGATCAAACGATCGCAAATTTCCATGACGTGACGTTCATTGAGCACGAACATCTCGTCGATGATCTTGAAGGTCTTGATGCCATAGGTGTCGTGAAGATAGCCGATTTCGTTGACCACGCCTTCGGGGCTGCGCATCCGGTAGCGGTTGATGTCGAACGGCGCGTTGATGCAGCAAAACACGCATTTGTAAGGGCACCCCAGCGACGTATAGATCGAGGCGTAAGGCGCCCGCGCGTCAAGCTCGCCGAAACACTGCCAGTTGTGGGCCCGGTATTTATCCATCGGCAGCAGGTCCCAGGCATTGCCGTGCAGGTCCGCATCCAGATTCTTGGTCAATGGCGCCGGCGCGTTGATCACGGTTTCACCGTCACGCCGCCAGACCAGACCCTCGATGCCGTCCAGGTTATCCGTTTCGCCGGCCCCAAGGGCTTCCAGCAACTGCACCACCGTTATTGGGCCTTCGCCCTTGCAGACGTAATCGACAGCTTCTTCGGAAAGCGTGTGCTCGGGCAGAGCCGACACATGGCCGCCGACCATAATGATCGGGGTTTCGGGGGCCTTTTCCTTGATCGCTAGCGAGGCCTCGCCAGCCCCCATCATCTGCTGGGTCGAGGCCGAGGGCTGATGTCCGAACACGATCATCCCGACCAGGCCCGGGTTGGCCTTGTGGACCTGTTCGGCGATGGCGGCGGGATTGAGGTCCAAGGCCTCGGAATCGAGGATTTGCACGCTGAAACCCTGGTCGCGGACATAGCCGCCGATCAGGCGGCACCAAAGCGGCGGCTCGACCGCCGACAGGTCGGTGCCCAGCTCCTGGTAGATCATCTCGCGGCCGCCCGGATTTATGAGCAGCAGATCGAGTTTTTCTGATGCCATTTTTTCGCTCTTCGCGCCTTAAGAATATTGCCGTTTAATTCAATACCACGTCTTCGAACTGTGTGCCCTTTTTACGGACGACCCAATATCCATCGTATTTGGAAATACGGCGTCCAAAAAATTTACCAATTGCATAGGCGATACCAGGGTGAAAGATTTTTCCTGTTCGGGGATCGATGGTCAAGTCGGTGTGAAAATTCGCCTTTACAAACTCGGGATCGAGATCATCAAGCTGAAGCTCCAAGGCCGGGCCGCACATCAGCCCGCCTTCCCGCAACATCGACAAGGCGAGCTCCAGATCCTTCGAGATCGCATCAAAATGGTGATTGGCGTCGATATAGACTAAATCGAATTCCCCTTTTTTCAGCATAGGCAGGACGTCCTCTGACTTTCCGCGCATCTGGAAACATATATCTGAAACGCCTGCTGCTTTCAGGTTTTGGACAAACAGGCGCAGCACGTTTCCGTTTCCCAAATTGCGGTTCATGATGCGGAAATGCATGTGGCGGTTGTCGGCCAAGGACAGATAACTGTCCCAAGGATCGACGGAAATCAATTTTCCATTGGTAATGCCGAGTCGTTTCAATGCCCGGCCCCAAACGATGGCACTGCCGCCGGCGTAGGCGCCGATCTCAAGGATACGCATATCCTTGGCAAGCCTCGGATCGCCATTGGCCACCAGATAATCAATGCACTGGGTCATGTACTTGAAACGGCCAGGATGCCCCTGCGCCGAGGCAAGCCAAATACCAAAGTAGGGCCTGCCAAGCATTCTATGGAAGAGATACATGATGAAACCGAAAGGAAGACAGACGACATGATAAGCATTGTCGAGGAAATTAAGCAGTTTGATGTTTCTCACCCGCCCCAACACAAAGAGCTTAAATTTATAAATCGCATTAACGTCTTCAGACATTGTCGTTCCGTTTTATCCGTTGAAAAAAGCCCATAGAACCCCAAGTGCGGGACGGTTTCACCGCTTGCACGCCCAAACGTCAAAATAATTGAAACTCTTTAGCTTTTTGTAATGTCCGATGAAGGCGGCCCTGAATGAAGGATCAAAAACAGGATTGCCGTAATAACCGATCATCTCAAACGGGCGTTCCCCCGCCGGCACAAGCCAGATATCCGTGTAACAGTTTTCTAATCTGGTTACGGCCTCTTTTGGAAGCTTAATGCCCAACTTGCTGGTTTCGATCATCACCCCGACGTCCAGGGTGTAGGGATGGCCGGCGAAAACGAGCAATGGTTTGTAAAGGGTATTTCTGTATCCATCAAGCGTGTCCCCGGTTCCCATCTGGACAGTCTTTCCCGTGGTGTCATCAATGATGGCCCGAAGTTCATCGGTGATCCGGCGGGCGCTCTCCTAGTGCAAGGCGTCAGCGAATCTTTTTTGTATGGGCACGGAAACCATCATCAGTACCGCCGCCACAACCCCGACGCCGGCCAGAACAATTCCTTTGTTGCGGATGATGCCCTGGGAATACCGTGTGATCATATCTACGCAAATTGCCAGAAACGGAAAAAAGTAATACCAGCCGGCGCCAGGTTTCGAGGCCAATACGAACGAGGCCAGCACGCAAAGGACGAACGACCCAAAATAAACGGTTTCTGCCCTGTTGATGGAGCCCTCAGCCCACTTCAAGGCGGCAATGAAAAAAATCACCGGTGTAAGGTAAAAAAGAGAATACCGAAGAATTTTTAGCAGCAACATAAAGTCCAATTCCTTCGCCGCCATCGGTGGGAACCAGGACAAGAAGTCGGAGAGGGAAAAAGGCTCAAAGGCAAACGGCGCCAGAATGGTTAGGACGCCGACGACGGCTATGAAAAGGAGGGGCTTGATTCCCCGTCCGCAACAATGGAACAGGACCACGGGAATGAAATAGAGGCCGGCGTGGATTTTCATGCCCGCTGCCAATCCCCCGCAAAGACCGATAAGCAGGCTTTTGCCCCATTCAGGCCGGCCCGATACGGAACTCACCGCGGCCCAAACCGAAAGAGCGACAAAAACGGCAAGGAGGGGGTCCGGCCTGTTCCATAGGGAGGCGGGCAGAGCCAGCAGGGCGAACCCGCCGGCAAGGATAAATGCCGCCAAGGCGAACATCGGCCCGTATCGTCTTTGGGTCAGAAAAACA
>CAZVFL010000020.1:0-37424 GCA_964626025.1 uncultured Thalassospiraceae bacterium | reverse complement strand
AAGGTCGCCGGCATGACCAAAGGCAAGGGCATGAACATGAAGTTCTGCGCCGAATGCCATGCCGGGGTCGCCCCCGACCAAGACCATATTCTGCTTGTACCGGACGAATACCGGGTGAAGTTCTGATCAAACGGCGGCGGAGAAACCCGCCGCTTTCGCCCCTTTTACCCGGTAGATTGAATATTAGGTTCACGTGATTTTGATATGGCGTTATTGGCGTCTAGCCTCCCAAACGGGCTATGAAATAGCGACTGCATGAGAGGTATTGGGGGTGTCCCGAATACCGAGTGACGATCCAGAAAACTCTGAACAGGAGAAGTAAGAAATGTTGAAAAAGACAATTACCGCGATTGGCATCGCGGCGCTGGCCGGCGCCGGTGCGATGAGCGTCCTGCCGGACGCGGTTGCGAAATCAGTGACGTCCCAGGACATCATTGAGCTTGCTGCTTGTAAGCCGTGTAATCCTTGTGCCGCCAAAAAGGGCTGTAATCCTTGCAATCCTTGCGCGGCCAAGGGCTGCAACCCCTGTAACCCCTGCGCCGCCAAAAAGGGCTGCAATCCTTGCAATCCCTGCGCAGCCAAGAAGAAGAAGACGTACTAAAATTTGCCAATTGAGATTTCTTGCGCCGCGAGTTGGCCCAGCCTCTCGCGGCGTTTTCTTTTCGGCAACCTCAAATATATGATGGCAACAGTGGGCGCCGGCTTATCCGCAAAACCCCTTTTGGACACACCTTCATGACCGTGTTTAAAAATTTAAGCCAATCCAGGCTCAAAAAAATGGCCAAGGCCGGCGATCAGGTTCTGGAATGCTACCGGCTGCTCGGAAAAACCGACGCCAACATGGTCAGCGAAGTGCTGAAGGGTCACGGCGATTTCTTTGAATGGGACCACTATCCGCCGGGGGACGTCTGCGATGACGAAACCCACGCCCAATACTATTATCACGCCCATCCGCCCGAGAGCCGGGCCGGAAAATACGGCCCCGAGCATGGGCATTTCCACACATTTCTAAGGCCCAAGGGCATGCCGAAAAGCGTTAAACCCGCCCCTGTTCTCGATTACCAGAAACCGAAAGGCGACAACGACGCGCTGACCCATTTCGTCGGCATTTCCATGAATCGGGCCGGGTTTCCGATCCGGTTGTTCACCACCAACCGCTGGGTCACCGGCGAGACCTGGTATAAGGCCTCATCGGTGATCTCCATGATGGACCGTTTTTTTATGGACCTGGCCTATCCATCGCTTCCGGTCAACATCTGGATCACGGCGATGTTGCAGTTGTTCCGCCCCAACATCGAATCCTTGCTGCACCAACGCGACCAGGCCGTTAAGGACTGGCAAAAGGAACACCCGGATGAAAACGTTTACGAAGACCGGGGTCTGGAAATTACCTCGATCCAGGACATTTCCGTGGAAGACCAGATCAAACGGGTGGGCAGGGCCTTGAAAACGGCCTAATCGGCCGCCGCCACCGCGCCTTTAGCGATCAGTTCGTCTATCTCCCCGTCATCGAAGCCGTATTCCGCCAGCACTTCGCGGGTGTGCTGGCCGTAGACCGGCGCGCCGGAAACGACTTTTCCCGGCGTATCGGAGAACTTCACCGGCAGGCCTAGGGCCTTGACCGGACCCAAACGGCTGTGTTCGACCTCGACAACCATGTCGCGGGCCAAGGTGTGGGGGTCGGCGTGCATTTCGTTGACGTTAAGCACGGGCCCGGCTGGAACGCCGGCTGCCTCCAGGCGGCCAAGCCAGTCCTCGGTCGAGTGCTTGAGGAAAATCGGGTTCAACAGATCCTCCAGCTCCTTGAGGTGGGCCATGCGGTCGGTGTTTTCCTTGAAGCGCGGATCATCGGCAATCTCAGGCGCCTCCAGTATTTCGAGCAGCCTGAGCCAGTTTTTCTGATTAGCGGCGCCGAGCGTGATCCAGCCGTCCGCGGTTTCAAAGGCCTGGTAGGGTGCGTTCAGCGGATGGGCCGAGCCCATGGGCCCAGGGGCAACGCCGGTGGCTAGGCCGATCGCCGATTGCCAATAGGTATGTACGATCCCCGCCTCGAACAAAGAGGTATCGACCAGTTGTCCTTTGCCGGTCTTGAGCTTGTGGACGTAGGCCGCCACGATGCCCAGCGCGCCCAGGATGCCGGCGGTGATGTCGGTGATCGGCGCCCCCATCTTGACCGGCGGGCGGCCTTCACTTTCGCCGGTTATGCTCATCAGGCCGCTCATGCCCTGGGCGATAAGGTCGAAGCCGCCCCTTTCCGAATATGGGCCCGAGCGGCCGAAGCCGGTAATGGCGCAGTAAATGAGCCCGGGGTTTTCCTTGCGTAGCGCTTCGTACCCCAGTCCCAGTTTTTCCATGGTGTCGGACCGGTAATTCTCGATGACCGCGTCGGCGGTCTTGAGCAGCCGGCGTAATACATCCTTGCCGGCCTCTTCCTTCAGGTTGACGGCGATGCCGCGTTTGTTGCGGTTCATCATCATGAAGGCGGCCGCTTCGCCGTCGATGTCGGGGGGCAGAAAATGCCTGGAATCGTCGCCGCCGGGCACCTTTTCCACCTTGATCACATCGGCGCCCATGTCGGCCAGCATCAACCCGCATGTGGGCCCGGCCATGATGTGGGCCAGTTCGATCACTTTGACGCCTGAAAGAGGCCCGCCCTTATCCGCCATATCAGCGTCTCTTGAATTCCGGCTTTTTCTTTTCCAGGAAGGCCGTGTACCCGGTCTTGAAGTCCTCGGTGTCGTAACAGGCGTAGCCTTCCTTCATCTCGGCCTTGGTTAACGGCTTGGGATCAAGAAGACGCTTCAGGAACTTCTTGTGCCAGCGGTGCACCAAAGGCGCGCCATCGGCGATCCGGCGTGCCGTCGCCAGGGCTTCGGCCTCCACGTCTTTGTCGGGGACGATCCGGTTGACGATGCCTTTTTGCAGGGCTTCTTCGGCTTCAAAGACTCTCCCCTCGAGAAGGATCTCCAGGGCCACCTGGGTGCCGACCAGGTCCCGGAGGCAGTTGATCTCGGGGTACGCCATGACCAACCCCAATTTATTGATGGGCGCGCCGAAGCGGCTCGATTGGCCGCAAATGCGGATATCGCAAAGGCCCGCCACCTCTAGCCCGCCGCCGACGCAGATTCCCTTGATCATGGCCACCGTCGGCGTCAGGCAATCACGCAACGTTTCGATGGTCCCGTGCATGAGCTGCCCATAGGCTTCCGCCTGGGCCGAGTTGGAGCGGTCTTTGGCGAATTCAGAAATGTCATTGCCGGGGCTGAAGGATCGGTCGCCGGCGCCGCGCATAACGATACAGCGAATGCCGTCATCGGACGAAAGCGCCCTCACGGTTTCGCCAAGCAATTTCCACATGGGCTTGGTGAAGGCATTGAGTTTTTCCGGGCGGTTGAGGATCACCGTCGCGATGTCGTCATCGCGCTCGACCAGGATTGTATCGGTCATGGAATATTCACCCGGCCGTTCAGGCGGATTTCCGGGCTGGTGTCCCGGCGCCGGCGGCATCGGGGTCGGCCAGGTATTCAAGCGCTGCCATAACGCCGCCCTTTTCATGGGGAATGCCGGCGAGGCCCAAGCCCATTTCGACCCCGGCCAGCGTGCCGGCCAACATCAGGTCGTTAAAATCGCCAAGATGGCCGATGCGGAACACCTTGCCCTTGACCTTGCCAAGACCGGTGCCTAGCGACATGTCGAAGCGTTCCAGGATCACCGCCCGAAGCGCGTCGGCATCAAAGCCGTCCGGTATCAACACGGCGGTCAGCACGGGCGAGTATTCCTCCGGGTTTAGGCAGAGTATTTCCAGGCCCCATGCGCGGACGGCGCGGCGGGTTGCCTCGGCAATCCGGTTGTGGCGGGTGAAGACGTTGTCCAGGCCTTCCTCCAGAAGCATGTTCAGGGCTTCGTCCAGGCCGTAAAGCAGGTTGGTGGATGGCGTATAGGGGAAGAAACCGTTGGTGTTATTGGAAAGCATGGCCTGCCAATCCCAATAGGACCGGGGCAACTTGGCCTCGGCGTTGGCGGCCAGCGCTTTTTCGCTGACGGCGTTGAAGCCCAGGCCCGGCGGTAGCATCAAGCCCTTCTGCGAGCATCCGACGGTAACGTCAACGCCCCATTCGTCATGGCGGTAGTCGATGGACGCCAGTGACGAAATGGTATCGACGAACAGCAGCGCCGGGTGTTTCGCGGCATCCATGGCCTTGCGGACGGCGGCAATGTTCGAGGTCACGCCGGTCGAGGTTTCGTTGTGGACGACTGAAACGGCCTTGATCTTGTGGTTCTTGTCGGCGGCCAGCTGGGTTTCCACGTCTTCGGCGGAAACGCCGCGGCGCCAGTCGCCTTCGACCATGTCCACGTCAAGGCCCAAACGGCCGGCGAGTTCCTGCCAAAGGATGGCGAATTGCCCGGTTTCGAACATCAAAACTTTGTCTGAGGGCGAAAGCGTATTGACCAGCGCCGCCTCCCATGCCCCGGTCCCGGACGAGGGATAGGGGATAACCGGACTTTCGGTCTTGAAAACGGCCTTCAGGCGTTCCAGGACGTCCAAGGTGAATTTCCCGAAATCGGGCCCCCGGTGGTCCATGGTTGGCCGTTCAATGGCGCGCAATATGCGGTCCGGAACATTGCTGGGCCCCGGAATCTGCAGAAAATGGCGGCCCCTTCGGAAAGGCATGGTCTTTTTCCTCCCTCGTTTCCCCGCTTGGCAGCAGGCGGGTGTGCATAACATGCAAAATTTCTGCTGAGTTCAAGCAGTTTTTAATTTTGCATTCATTTTTATACTTCAATACCGCTTGAGGGGAATTTTAGACCTGCAACGGATAAATATATGTAACATATTTATTTTAAAGTATTTTTTTAATATTCGAACCTATTTCAAAGCTACAGAAAAATCACAAAATAGCCTTTCTTGTTTTTTTGCATTCAAAAATGTATGATCGTTTCCTTAAAAAATCCGCCCCTCAGGAAAAGGCCGAAGAGCCGCTTTACTTATATTATGGCCGCCCAACGCAGAGGTCCAGCAGCCAACACCACCCCCATCGGCGACAGCGCCCTGGCCGGACGCCTTTCCAGTGAAGTCGAAGGCGAGGTGTTGTTCGACCCGTTCAGCCGCGGGCGGTATTCGACCGATGCCTCCCATTACCAGATCGAACCGGTCGGCGTCGTCGTCCCCAAGACAATCTATGACATCACCCGTGTCATCGGCATCGCCGCCGAAGAAGGCGTGGCCGTCCTTCCCCGGGGCGGCGGCACGTCGCAATGCGGCCAAACGGTGGGCGAAGCCGTCGTCGTTGACGTATCGAAACACCTGAACCGGCTTGTCGATTTGGACGCCGAGGCACGCACCGCCTGGGTCGAACCGGGGTTGGTGCTGGACCGGTTGAACGCGTTGCTCAGGCCCCATGGACTGTGGTTTCCCGTCGATGTCTCCACCTCCAGCCGCGCTACCATCGGCGGCATGGTCGGCAACAACAGCTGCGGCGCCAGGTCCATCCGCTACGGGCCGATGCGGGACAACGTCCGCGCCATCGAGGCGGTGTTGATGAACGGCGAGGCCATGCGCTTCGGCGAGTTGTCGGACAACGTGGCCGTGGCGGCCATGACGCCGGGCCAGCAGGCTCTTGTAAACGGCCTTCTCGACATCGGCCACCGCGAAGCGGAAGAAATCACCAGGCGCTTCCCCGACCTGATGCGGCGCGTCGGCGGTTACAACATTGACGCGCTGATGCCCGGCGGCACGAAACGCGGGAAATGGGCGGAAGTGACCTTCGGCCGGCCACAGAGCCATCCCAACCTGGCGCACCTTCTGGTCGGGTCGGAAGGCACGCTTGCCTTTTCCACCCGTATCCAGCTCGACCTGCAGCCGCTACCGGCGCACAAGGTCTTGGGCGTCTGCTATTTCCCGACTTTCCTGGAAGCCATGGAAACCACCCGCCATATCGTCGAATTGGGCCCGGCGGCGGTGGAACTGATTGACCGCACGATGATCAAACTTTCCCGCGATATACCGATGTACAGGCCGACCGTGGAGAAATTCGTCCAGGGCACGCCCGAAGCGCTGTTGCTGGTCGAATTCGCCGGCGACGACAGGGACGAGCAACTGCGTCTCCTGAAACGGCTGGGTGATCTGATGGCGGAGAAGGGTTTCCCAGGCGCCGTCCTCGAGGCCGTCGATCCGGAATTTCAGAAGGCCATCTGGGAGGTGCGTAAATCCGGCCTCAACATCATGATGTCCATGAAAGGGGACGGGAAGCCCATCTCCTTCATCGAGGATTGCGCCGTACGGCTCGGGGACCTGGGCGAATACACCGCCCGCCTGACCGAAGTTTTCAGGAAGCACGGCGTCACTGGTACTTGGTATGCCCATGCGTCGGTGGGCTGCCTGCATGTCCGGCCGGTGCTCAACCTGAAATCCGAGGTTGATGTCAAAAAAATGCGCGACATCGCCGAGGAAGCCTTCGCCATGGTCCGCGAATACAAGGGGTCGCATTCCGGCGAACACGGGGACGGACTGGTTAGGTCCGAATTCCACGAGCTCATGTACGGTAACCGCATTACCCAGACCTTCGAAGAGGTCAAAGACGCTTTTGATCCGGGTGGGCACATGAACCCGGGAAAGATCGTCAAGCCCTCGAAAATGGATGACCGGGCACTATTCCGCTTCAAACCCGGCTATCGGGTGCCGGCAATGGAGACGGCCTTCGACTGGTCGGACTGGGGCGGCTTTGGAGGCGCCGTCGAAATGTGCAACAACAACGGCGCGTGCAGGAAATTCGACGCCGGCGTGATGTGCCCGTCGTTCCGGGTGACAGGCGATGAAAAGCACTTGACCCGCGGCCGCGCCAATACGCTACGCCTGGCGCTTTCGGGCCAATTGGGCCCTGACGCTTTCACCTCGGACGAGCTTCTGGAAACCATGAAGCTCTGCGTCGGTTGCAAGGGCTGCAAGCGGGAATGCCCGACCGGCGTCGACATGGCGAAGATGAAGGTGGAATTTCTCTATCATTACAACAAACGTCACGGGCTTAGGCCCTTCGATAAGCTGGTGGCGTATCTTCCCCGTTACGCGCCCTGGGCGTCCGGAATGGCGTTCTTGTTCAATCTTCGTGACAAAATTCCGGGCCTCGCCGGTCTGAGCCAAATCCTTCTGGGTTTCAGCAAAGAACGCAGGCTTCCAAAATGGCGCCGCGACCGGTTTCGCGCCGATGAGGCAACCGAGGCCAACGCCGGCGGCCCGGAAGTGGTCCTCTGGGTCGATACCTTCAACACCTATTTCGAGCCCGAAAACGCCCGCGCCGCCTTGAAGGTATTGGAAAGGGCGGGTTATCGCGTTCACTTGGCCGTAGCCGGCGACGGCGGGCGGCCTCTTTGCTGCGGTCGCACGTTCCTGGCCGCCGGCCTGGTCGACGAGGCCAAGGCCGAGGCCCGGCGGATGCTGGCGGCGCTACGGCCTTTCGTTGAAAAAGGTGTGCCGGTGATCGGGCTGGAACCGTCTTGTTTGTTTACCTTGCATGACGAGTTCAAGGCGATGATCCCAGGCACCGAAACTACGGCCCTTGCTGACGCTGCGCTGTCGTTCGAGGCGTTTCTGGCCAGGGAACAGGCGGCCGGGAGCCTTAAACTTGATCTCCGCCCTGTTTCCGGCAAACAGGCGCTTCTCCACGGCCATTGCCACCAGAAAGCCTTCGCCGACATGGACGACGTGGAAACAGCATTGCGACTGGTGCCGGGGCTTGAGGTTGAAACCGTCGAGACAAGTTGTTGCGGCATGGCCGGCGCCTTCGGCTACGAGGCTGCGAATTACGGCATCTCCATGAAGATGGGAGAGGCCGCCCTTTTACCGGCGGCGCGGGCTGCACCCTGTGATACCCTTATCGTCGCTGGCGGCACCAGTTGCCGGCATCAGATCATGGACGGCGCCGGGCGCAAGGCCGTCCACACCGCCCGCGTGCTTGAAAGCGCGTTGACGAGCTGAGAGTGAGGTCCCGATGAACGATTCCAACACCTTTAACACGGCCTCGTCGTCACTCCACGACCAAATAGTCGGCCATATCCGGGAGATGATTTCCTCGGGTGAGTTTATGGGCGGACAGCGGGTGCCGGAAAAGCTTTTGTGCGAAAGGCTTTCCATTTCCAGGACGCCGTTGCGCGAAGCCTTGAAGGTCCTGGCCTCGGAAGGGCTTCTCGATCTTCTTCCCAACCGGGGGGCACGAATCGCCCGGTTGACCACCAAAGACGTGGACGAAATGTTTCCCGTCATGGGAGCGCTGGAAGGATTGGCGGGCGAGCTATCCTCTCAGCACATCACCGATGCCGAGATCGACGAGATCCGCGCCCTCCACTTCCAGATGGCCGCCCACCACAAGCGCCGGGAAATTCGTGAATATTTTGCGCTCAACCAGCAGATCCACGGAAAAATAATGGAAGCGACGGGAAATGCGACCCTGGGGGAGTTATACGCCTCGCTTGCCGGCCGTATCCGATTGGCTCGCTACCGGGCGAATTTTTCCCACCTCCGTTGGGATCAAGCCATGGCGGAGCACGAAGAAATCCTGGAAGCCCTTTTGGAACGCGACGGCCCGAGGCTCACCCGGATACTCAAGACCCACCTGGAAAATACGTGTACATCGGTAAAAGAAATCATCAACAGCGGACAAACCCCGGAGGACAAGTCACCCTCCGCCAACGACGCCTAGGGCCCGTATCAGGCCCGAAGCACGCCGCCGGTTGCTTTCTCAACGCTTTTAACCACCTTATCGGCGATGGCGTCGATTTCGGCGTCGGTCAGGGTTTTTTCTATAGGCTGAAGGACGACGTTAAGGGCAAGAGACTTCTTCCCGTCCTCAAGCCCGGCCCCTTCAAAGACGTCGAACAGCGAAACCTGAGCGATCAGTTTCTTTTCGGCGCTTTTCGCCGCGCTCAGGATCTGGGCAGCGGAAACGCCTTGATCGACGACGAAGGCGAAGTCTCGCTCCACGGCGTGGAACTGGGGAAGGTCCAGGTGCGGCCGGGCCTTACTTTTCTTCTCCTTCGGCTGGGGTAGATTACCGAAAAAAATCTCGAATCCGGCGATGGGGTCCTTGACATCCATCTCTTGCAAGACGCCCAGGTGAATTTCGCCGAAATGGGCTAGCACCGTTTGCGGACCCAAGCGAATGACGCCACTGTGTCCCGGGTGATACCAGGAAGGCGCTTCGGCCGTGACTTCTATCTTTTCCACCGCTACGCCCAGCCCGCCAAGCACGGCCAGGGCGTCGGCCTTGGCGTCGAACACGTCCACGGGCCGGGGCGGTTCCGCCCAGTTGCGTGGCGCCGAAGACCCGCTGCGGATGCCCGCCGCCACCATTTCCTGTTCGTCGGGCTTGACGCCGGAATACTGGGGACCGATCTCGAACAACTGGACGTCCGCGGTCCCCCGGGCAGCGTTGCGGCCGGCGGCAGCGATCAAATTGGGCAACAGCGACGGGCGCATGACATCAAGCTCGGCACTGATGGGATTGATAAGCTTAAGTGATTCTCCGCCGCCGCCGAACAGCGCCGCCTCCTTGGCGCCGAGGAAGGAATAGGTGACCGCCTCCACCAATCCGCGGCCGGCCAGCAACCGCCGGGCCATGGCGCGGCGGCGTTGGCTGGGGCTGAGGGCCGGGTGCGGCAGGCCGCCGCCATCCATGGGAACGACGGGAATGTTGTCGTAGCCGTGGATGCGGACGACTTCCTCCACCAGGCAGGCTTCGCCGACGATATCGGGGCGCCAGGACGGCACGGATACGTTTAACGCTCCTTTCTTTTCCTTCGTCTCGAAGCCGAGCGCCGAAAGGATTTTAACGACGTTTTTCTTCGGCACCTTAACGCCACCGAAGGATTCGATTCTTTCCGGCCTCAGCGTAACGTCCCGCTGCCACTTCGGTTCTTTCCCCGCGATTACCAGCTCCGATGCCTCGCCCCCGCAAAGGTCCAGGATCAGACGGGTGGCTATTTCCATACCGCCGACCAGGAACGCCGGATCGACGCCGCGCTCGAATCGATAGCGCGCATCGGACAGGATGCCCAACTTGCGCCCGGTCATCGCCGTCAGCACCGGATCGAAATAGGCCGATTCCACGAAAACGTCGGTCGTCTTTTCCGTACAGGCCGAGGCCTCGCCGCCGATGACGCCGCCCAAGGCTTTCGCTTTTTTGTCGTCGGCGATCACTGTCATATCCGCGTCCATTTCGTATTCCTTGCCGTCCAGCGCCAAAAGCTTCTCGCCTTTATTCGACAGCCTGACATGAATATCGCCATCCATCTTTGCGGCGTCGAAGACATGCAGCGGCCTACCCAGATCCATGGTCATCAAGTTGGTGATGTCGACCAGGGTCGAAATGGGGCGGAGCCCGATGGCCGTCAACTTCTGCTTCAGCCATTTGGGGCTTTCCGTATTTTTCACCCCCCGGATGAAACGGCCGACGAAATAAGGGCACGCGTCTTCGGTGCCTTTTTTGAAGTCCAAATTGACCTTGACCGGGCTTGCAAAAGTCCCCGGAACCGGGTCTTGCTTCAACGGTTTCAACTTGCCCAGGCCGGCGGCGGCCAGGTCGCGGGCGATGCCGCGGACGCCCAGGCAATCCCCCCGGTTAGGGGTAATTTCGATCTCGATAACCGGATCGGCCAAACCCATCGCTTCGGCGGCCGGAGAACCGATTTCGGCGTCTTCCGGCAGCTCGATAATGCCTTCGTGGTCGTCGCTGATGTTCACCTCTTTTTCGGACAGCAGCATGCCGTTTGAGACGACGCCGCGGATTTCCGTCGGCTTGAGCGTGATCCCGGTGCCAGGAATGTAAGACCCGGACGCCGCAAACACACCGACAAGGCCTTCCCGGGCATTGGGCGCCCCGCAAACGACCTCGACGGTTTCGGAACCGTTATCCACCTGACAAACGGTTAGCTTGTCGGCATCGGGGTGTTTTTTCGCCTCTACCACCCGAGCGACGACGAAGCCTTCCAGATCCTTGGCGCGGTCATGGACCTTGTCGACCTCGAGCCCGGTCATGGTTAGCCGGTCGGCCACGTCTTCAAGCGACGCCTTAGTGTCCAGGTGTTCCTTGAGCCATGAATAAGTGAACTTCATCGCCTACAGCCCCCCGACCATGCTCGGCACCTGAAGGGCGCTAAATCCGTAATGCCTTAACCAGCGGAGATCTGATTCGAAAAAAGTGCGCAAATCCGGGATGCCGTATTTTAGCATCGCCATCCTCTCGACCCCTAAACCGAAGGCAAAGCCCTGGTATTTGGCCGGGTTGATGTTGCAGTTTTCCAAGACCTTCGGGTTGACCATGCCGCACCCGAGGATTTCCAGCCAGTCGTCACCGTGACCGATGCGGAATTCGCCGCCTTCGCGGGTGCAGCCGATATCCACTTCGGCCGACGGCTCGGTGAACGGGAAATAGCTCGGCCGGAACCTGACGGGCAGGTCGTCCATATCGAAAAAGGCCCGGCAGAATTCGATTAAACACCCCTTCAGATGGCCCATATGGGTGGTTTCGTCCACCACCAAGCCCTCGACCTGGTGGAACATGGGCGAATGGGTGGCGTCGTAATCACAGCGGTATGTCCGGCCCGGCACGATAATCCTGAAAGGCGGTTTCGCCGCCATCATGGTGCGGATTTGGACGGGCGAGGTATGGGTGCGGAGAACCAGGCGGTCGTCCTCGCCCGAGCCCGGAAGATAGAAGGTATCGTGTTCCTGGCGCGCCGGGTGGTCCGGTGGAATGTTGAGCGCCGTAAAATTATGCCAGTCGTCTTCAATGTCCGGGCCTTCGACGACGCTGAGGTCCATTTCGCCGAGAATCGCCACGATTTCGTCAATGGTCTGGCTGATGGGGTGAACGCGGCCTTCGGATTCAGGCCGGACGGGAAGGGTAACGTCCACCGTTTCGCTTGCCAGCCGGGCGTCGAGTTCAGAATCGCTGAAGGACCGTTTCTTGACCTCAAGGGCGTCGGCGACGTCCGTTTTAAGCGCGTTCAAGGCTTGGCCGGCTTGTTTCCGGGCGTCTGCGTCCATGGCGCCAAGGCCCTTCATCAACTCGGTGATTTGGCCCTTCTTGCCGAGCGCCGATACCCGGATTTTCTCCAGGTCATCCAGGCTTCCGGCCTCATCCACCTGGGCCATCAGTTCCGTACGAAGGGCGTCGGTGTCTTTCATCTCAATTCCTGTCAGCCCTCAACAAGCAAAAGGGAGCCGATACCCAAGGCCGGCTCCCGATTATATCCCCCCAAATTCCTTTTTGGGTTTAAGTCGTTTTGGCGAGCGCGGCCTGGGCCTGATCCACCAGCGCCTTAAAGGCGTCCGGTTCCCGAACCGCCAGATCGGAGAGAATCTTTCTGTCCACCTCGATACCGGCCTTGCCAAGCCCGTTCATAAACTGGGAATAGGTCAAACCGTGTTCGCGGGCACCGGCGTTGATTCGCTGGATCCAAAGGCTGCGGAATGAACGCTTGCGGTTGCGGCGGTCACGATAGGCGTATTGCATGCCCTTTTCGACGCGCTCGATGGCAACGCGAAAGGCGTTATTCCCGCGGCCCTGATAACCGCGTGCCCGGTCCAGAACTTTTTTGTGACGGGCGTGCTTGGTGACGCCCCGTTTGACGCGTGCCATGACTGAAATCCCTCCCTTAACCGTAGGGCATATAGGATTTGACGATGCGGGCGTCGGCAGCGCTAAGGATCATGGTGCCACGGGCCTTGCGTTTCATTTTTTTGGTTTTCTTCGAAAGCATGTGGCGCTTGAAGGCAAAGTTGGCCCGGACTTTTCCGGTGGCCGTTAAACGAAAACGCCGCTTGGTGCTGGATTTCGTTTTCAATTTGGGCATTTCATTCTTCCTTTTTCTGATTGGTTTCGGAAAGGCCGAATGTTTGAGCGGTTGGGCATGCCCTTAGCCTGTGCCACTCACGCGCGCGGTTTATACCCTTGGACTTCAAGGAATGCAAGGCACGTAGGGGGAAGGAAAGGCAGACGTTATTTCGGCGCGATGACCATGGTCATCAAACGGCCTTCGCTTTTCGGGAGCTGTTCCACCTTGGCCAGTTCGTCGATTTCGCCGCGGATTCGGTCCAAAACCTTCATGCCCAAATCCTGGTGGGCCATTTCACGGCCGCGGAACCGGATCGTCATCTTGACCTTGTCGCCGTCCTCAAGGAAACGCCGGACGCTCCGCATCTTGACCTGATAATCGTGTTCATCGATGCCGGGGCGCATTTTGATTTCCTTGACGTCGATGACTTTCTGCTTTTTGCGGGCTTCGTTGGCTTTTTTCTGGGCCTCGTATTTGTATTTACCGTAATCGAGAACCTTGCAGACAGGCGGATCCGCATTGGGCGACACCTCGACCAGGTCAAGGCCCGCCTCTAGGGCGATCTCCATTCCTTCTTCTTTGGAAATGACGCCGACCATCTCTCCGTCGGCATCTACAACGCGAACTTTTTCGGCTAAAATCAGTTCGTTGACGCGCGGGCCCTCTCGGGTCGGCGCTTGGTTAAAGGGTCGGCGGGCTATTTAAAAATCTCCTCTCTCTATTACACGAAAAAACCGGTTGATTGGCGGCATGGAAAGTTAATTTAACCTCCACCCAGAGGGCCGGCCGCTTCATCCATCAGTCTAGCGGTTGCCTCTTTTAGCGCAAGATTTTCTTGGTCTTTCCCGCCCAAGCGGCGCATGGCAACGGTTCCGTCGGCGGCTTCCTTGGCGCCAACGACCAGGATCACCGGGACCTTGGCATGGCTGTGCTCGCGGACCTTGTAATTGATCTTTTCGTTCCTGATATCCAACTCGGCCTTGAGCCCGGCGGCATCCAGTTCGGCCAGCACCTCCTTGGCATAATCGTCGGCGTCGTTGGTGATGGTGGCGACGACGATTTGCAGAGGCGCCAGCCACAAGGGGAATTTCCCCGCGTAATGTTCTATCAAAATGCCTAAGAACCGCTCGAACGAACCCAAAATCGCCCGGTGCAGCATGACGGGCCGGTGCTTTCCGCCGTCCTCGCCGATGTAGTTGGCGTCCAGGCGTTCCGGCAGCACGAAGTCCACCTGTAGCGTCCCGCATTGCCAGTCGCGCCCAATGGCGTCGCGCAGCACGAAATCCAGTTTCGGTCCGTAAAAGGCGCCGTCGCCCGGGTTAAGCTCCGTTTCCAGCCCGGTGGCGGCGGTGGCATCGCGGAGGGCCTGTTCCGCCTTGTCCCAGGTTTCGTCCGAGCCGGTCCGGACTTCGGGGCGGTCTGAAAACTGCACCAGCACGTCCTCGAAACCCAGATCCTTATAGACGCTCAGCAGAAGCTGGCAGAACGCCTGGGTTTCAGACGTGATCTGATCTTCGGTGCAGAAGATATGGGCATCGTCCTGGACGAAGGCGCGGACCCGCATCAACCCGTGAAGGGCGCCCGATGGCTCGTTCCGGTGGCAGGATCCGAATTCTGCCATGCGGATGGGAAGGTCCCGGTAGCTGGTGATGCCTTGCTTGAAAATCTGGACATGACAGGGGCAGTTCATGGGCTTCAGCGCCAGCACGGTTCCTTCCACTTCCGACGTGAACATGTGTTCGCGGAACTTCTCCCAATGGCCGGAAGCTTCCCACAAGGAGCGGTCCACCATCTGCGGCGTATTGACCTCGATGTAACCGGCGGCCTTCAGCCGTTCGCGCATGTAACTCCGTAATGTCCTGTAAAGAGTCCATCCCTTCGGATGCCAGAACACCGCGCCGGCGGCAACGTCTTGCAGGTGGAAAAGGTTCATCTCCCGGCCCAAACGCCGGTGGTCGCGTTTTTCAGCCTCTTCCAGCATGTGGAGATGGGCTTTGAGCTGCTTTGCATCGGCCCAACAGGTGCCGTAAATCCGCTGCAGCATCTCGTTTTTGGAATCACCCCGCCAATAGGCACCGGCCAGCTTGGTCAGTTTGAAGGCTTTCCCCAGCTTACCCGTCGACGGCAGGTGCGGCCCCCGGCAGAGATCAATGAAGTCGCCCTGGCGATAAAGCGTAATTTCCTCATCGCCGGGGATGCCTTCGATGATTTCCGCTTTGTAGTGCTCGCCCTGGTCCTTGAAGAATTTGACGGCCTTCTTGCGATCCCAGACCTCGCGGGTGATTTCTTCGTCCCGCTTGACGATTTCATGCATGCGGGCCTCTATTTTTTCCAGGTCTTCGGGCACGAACGGCGTTTCACGGGCAAAGTCGTAATAAAAACCGTTTTCGATATTCGGCCCGATGGTCACCTGGGTTTCCGGAAAAAGCTCCTTCACCGCCTCGGCCATGACGTGGGCGCAGTCGTGGCGCAGCAATTCCAGGGCGTCGTCGTCTTTGGCCGTAATAATGGCGACCTCGGCGTCCGACCCGATCGGAACGCTCAGGTCCATCAACTGGCCATCGACGCGGACGGCCAGCGCCGCTTTGGCCAGGCCGGGACCGATGTCGACGGCCAACTCGGCGCCGGGCACGGGCCCGTCATAATCGCGCTGGCTGCCGTCGGGAAGGGTAATTGCGACCATTCAATTCACACGTTTCTTAGCCAACAGAAGCGGTTCTCGAAACCCTTTCTGACATTAAAGGTCGAGCCCGTCCACGACTTCCGGGGTTGAAAGCGCCGTGAGTTCCGGCTTGCGGATGATCGTTACCTTGGGCCCGCGTTGTTCGCAAAGGGCGGGGTCGGATTCGTTCGAATAAAGAACCACCGACGGGCAACCCAGCAGCGAGAACAAATGCATGGGCCCCGTATCGTTGCCGACGGCAAGCTCGCCCCCCCGGCCCAACGCCGCCAGATCAAACAGGTCCGTTTGCCCGGAAAGGTCCCAGACTTCGGCGCATTGGGTGCGGATGGCCGCCATGATATCGACTTCCCCCGCCGATCCCAGAAGCACGGGTAAAATGCCTTTCGCCGCCAGAGCCCTGGCCAATTCCCCATAGCGCTCACGGGGCCATTGTTTGGCCGGCCGGTGCCGGGCGCCCCCGGGCACCAAAAGGGCAAAGCGTTCCGGAAGTCCGAATTTGGAAACATCGGCCTTGGCCCAGGAAAAATCGGGGTCCGGCACATCCGGGATTCCGGCCATCGCCAGTTGCTCGGCCTGGCGTTCGACCGTATGCATGAAATCCCGGCCCGGGTTGGCATGGGGGTGAGAGCAGCCCCTGGCGATCCCCGACCACTCCGGAAAATGGGGCCAAAAAAAACGGTAATAGAAGGAACTTCGATCGGAGGTCTGAAGATCATACACCCGACCGAAGCCGCCATTCCGGATACGGCTAAGGAGTTTAAGCCAGCTTCCCACGTCCAACCCCCTTGGCCGGCCATCGCTCCAAATATCGTCGAAATATCCAGACGCCCCGGCGAAGTCGGCAAAAGGCGCGGTCGTCAAAAACGTTATCCGCTGGTCATGATGGTGGGCCCGGATGGCGGCCATGGGGCCGAGCGCCTGAACGAAATCGCCCAGCGCCCCCAGTTTGATGACTAGAATTCCGGATCGGGGCGCTTCGGCCATTTATTCACCGGCCTTCTGTTCAAGGACTTCCCTGTAGACATCGAGCGTCTTCCGGCACATCGCCTGCATGGAAAAATTCTCGGTCACATTGCTGATAGCTTTCCGGGCCAATTGGGCGCGGGTTTCCTGGGCCAGGTTTAAGACTTTATCGAGCGCGGCGGCCAGGGCCTCCACATCGCCTGGTGAATACAGCCAGCCGGTTTCGCCCTCGATCACCGTCTCCCGGGCGCCGCCGTGGTCGCTGGCGACGACGGGCCTGCCCAGGCCCTGGGCTTCGACCAGGATACGGCCGAAGGCCTCAGGGTCGGTGGACGCCGACACCACCACATCCGTCAGCATAAAAGCGGCCGGCATATCGTCGCAATGATCGACGATGCGCATGACTTCGCCCAGCCCGTGTTTGTTGACCAGGTTTTCCAGTTCCTGGCGGTATTCCTTCCGGCCCTGGTCGCCGCCGACCAGAAGACCGCGGATATCGCGGCGGTTCAGTTGGCCGATAGCCTTGATGAAGACGACCTGGCCTTTCCACCGCGTCAGCCGCCCCGGCAGCATGACAACCGGCAAGCCGTCGTCCAACCGCCATTTTTCGGCCAACGCCGCCACCCGTTCGGCGGTGACCTTGGCGGGGTCGAACCGGTCCAGGTTCACGCCCCTTGGGATAATGCGGATTTTGTGGGAAGGCACGCCGTAGTTCTGGTGGACATGGCCGCCGATGAAGCGCGAAATGGCAATCACCCGCTCGCCGCGGGTCATGACCGAATTGTACCACCGCTTAGCGGCGTTCCCCGCCGAATAGGTGCCGTGAAAGGTAGTCATGAAAGGCACGCCTGCCCGCTTGGCGGCGTAAAAGGCGCTCCAGGCCGGCGCCCGGGACCGGGCATGGACGATATCCACCCCTTCGGCCTCGATAAGTTCCTTAAGGCGCCGAATGTTGGCATATATCACAAACGGGTTTTTGGAATGCACCGGCATCTCGATATGCAGGGCGCCGACCCGTTTCAGCTCATGCACCCTCATGCCGCCGGAGGAAACCACAAGGGCCCGGCCGCCCGCCTTAACGATGGCTTCGGATATTTCCACGGTGCCCCGCTCGACCCCACCGCTGGCGCCCATGGCGGGAAGGATCTGAAGGATGGTCGCGGGCCCGTTCGCCGACTCCAGCTGACCGCCGGTTTCGCCAGGGGTTTCCGCCTGGGGCGGCTGTTCCGGCGCCGACCGGTTGGTGTTATTGTCGGTCCCTTCGTTCATTTTGCCGGATTTTCCATGGTCAAGGCGCCTGAGATATTAACACGGGACGATAGTGCAACCATCGCCTACTGCCGTATCCCCGGCAAGCCGCCGGGGGTGGTATTCCTGACCGGCCTCAAGTCCGACATGACCGGCGGCAAGGCGCTGGCGCTTGAGGAATTCTGCCGCCGCCGCGGTCAGGCCTTTCTTCGGTTTGATTACTTCGGACATGGCCAGTCCTCGGGCGCCTTCGAGGACGGCACCATCGGGCGCTGGGCCGAAGACGCCGTCCTGGTCCTGGATGAATTGTTGGAGGGCCCGCAAGTCCTGGTCGGGTCGTCCATAGGCGGTTGGATCATGCTGCTCGCCGCCCTCGCCCGCCCGGACCGTGTCTCGGGCCTTGTCGGCACCGCCGCCGCCCCCGACTTCACCGAGGACTTGATCATGGGCCAGCTTTCGGCCGAACAAAAACAGCAACTGGCAACCCAAGGCTTTGCCGAAATCCCCAACGACTATGACGACGAGCCCTACAAGATAACTCAGGCGCTTTTGGACGAAGGCCGGAAACATCTTATTCTCCGCGGCGAAATCCCGCTCGATTGCCCGGTTCGGTTGATCCACGGCACCGATGACCGGGACGTTCCCTGGCAAACGAGTGAGCGGATCGCCGAAAAACTGCGGTCCCGGGACGTCGAGACCGTGCTCGTGGAAAACGGCGATCACCGGCTTTCCGAGCTGCCCGACCTGGAACGGCTTTGCGGGACCGTCGGGCGTCTGTTGGATCATCTCGAACAAAGCCCCTAGCCTTCTTCGCCCATAATCGCCCTGAGCCCCTCGCGGTAATCGGGATAAAGCAGGGCAACGCCGAGCTCATCCTTGATGCGGAAATTGTCGATCAGCCGGTTGTCCCGCCAAAAGCTCAAGCCCATTTCCGACATCTCCTTGGCCGCTTCGTCGAAAGGAACCAGCGGCGGCGGGTCTACGCCCAGAAGCTCGCAGGCGAACAGGGTAACGTCGGCCGCGGGCGCCGGTTCATTATCGGCAACGTTGTAGATGCCGCCCGGGTTCGGCTTCTCCATGGAAGCCCTGAGGACCCGGACAATATCGTCCACGTGAATGCGCGAAAACACATGCCCCGGCTTTTCGATCCGCCTGGCACGTCCGGCCCGCACCTGGTCCAGGGTGCTGCGCCCCGGGCCATAGATGCCGGCGAGGCGGAAGACGTGGACCGGCGCCCCGTGGTCGCGGGCCAGGGCCAGCCATCCGGCTTCGGCTTCGGCGCGGCCTCGGCTTCGGTCCGAGCCTGGGTTCACGGGCGACGTTTCGTTGACCAAGGCGCCGGCGCAATCGCCATAAACGCCGGTAGACGAAAGATACCCCACCCATTGAAGGGCCTTGGTCCCCCGAATGTCGTTTTCGTGGCATTGAAGCACCGGATCGCCCTCATCGCCCGGAGGCACCGAACTGAGCAAATGGGTGATGCCCGAAAGCACCGCCCCGGCATCGTCCAGCGGCCGGTCGGAATCGAAGACATGGGCATCGATGCCCAAAGCCTTAAGCTCCGCCTGTCGGGAAGGCGTCTGACAGGTACCGGCCACGGTCCAGCCGTCGGCCAGGAGCGTTCGTGCCAGCCTTTCCGCGCTATAGCCGAGGCCGAAGCAGAAAAGACGCGGGGAACCCAGTTCCGTCATCGGTAAGCCTCCGAACCCTTACATCCCGTTCCTCCGATTCCTCGGTTATTATCGGTTATGGATGCCGAGACAAGGGACAACCCAGGGAGACGGGCGTGAAGGCCAAAATTCTCCGTACCGACGCCGAGCTTCATATCATCGAGCAATACCTGGATGAACTGAGCCCGATCGCCGATGTGGTAACGACGGAAAGCACCGACGAGGACGGACTGGCCCTGGCCGCCGAAGACGCCGACATAATCCTCACGTGTTATACCGACATCACCGCCAAGGTGATCGAGGCCGCCAAAAACCTGAAGGGCATCGTCAAATACGGCGTCGGCACCGATGCCATCGACATCGAGGCGGCAACCCGAAACGGCGTCATGGTGGTCAACTGCCCCGATTACGGATCGGACACGGTGGCCGACCACGCTTTTGCCCTGATGATGGCGCTGGCGAGGAAGATTCCGGCCATCGACCGGGTGATGCGGGAAAAGGCCTGGGCCTGGCCGGTGCCGGGGCTCCTGGGCGTCGATCTTTCGGGGAAAACTATCGGCCTCGTCGGTTTGGGAAGGATCGGCCGGTGCATGGCGCGCCGCGCCGAGGGATTCGGCATGACCCGGCTCGCCACGGACCCTTATGTCGAGCCCGCAACGGTCACTGAGTACGGCGTTGAATTTATGCCCCTTGACGAGTTGCTGGAGCGGTCCGATTTCGTTTCCATTCATTGCGTGCTGATGCCGGAAACCAAGGGGCTTATGGGCGAGGCCCAATTGGCAAGGATGAAGGAAACGGCTTATCTGATTGACGTGTCCAGGGGCGCCATCGTCGATGAAGGGGCGTTGATCCGGGCCCTTGACGGAAACCGGATCGCCGGCGCCGCCTTCGATGTCTTCCCGTCCGAACCGCTTGACGCCGATCACCCGTTGCTGGGCCGGGACAACGTGATCCTGACGCCGCACCTTGCCTGGTACACCAAGGAAGCCTTCGAGCGGGTGGAACGGGATACGCTGATGGGCATCCGCGAAATCCTCGAAGGCACGGAGCCTAAGAACCTCAAGAACGTGGACGTTCTGGGTTTTCTGTCGGCGCTTGTTCTTTCGCTTTTCCTCTCCTGGGCCCCCGCCCAAGCCAAGGAGGCGGACCACTCCCGCCATTACCGGGCCTGTATGATACTGGCCAAGGAAACCCCCAAGGAAGCCTTCGAGACGGCGCTCGCGTGGCGCGACCTGGGCGGCGGCGATGCCGCCGAACACTGCGTGGCGGCGGCGTTGATCGGGCTTGAACAATACCGCGAAGCGGCAAGCCGGCTGGAAGTCCTTGCCGGGAAAGCAAAGGAAAATTCCTCGGTCAAGGCCGGGCTTCTGGCCCATGCGGCCCAGGCCTGGCTTCTGGAAGGCAACCCGGCCCGGGCCGAAGCGGTGCTGACGGCAGCCTTGAAACTGACTCCCACCGACAGCGCCCTTCTGGTCGACCGCGCCCAGGCCAAGGCCGGAGTAAAGGACTACAAAGGCGCCCTCGAAGACCTGAACTTGGCCATCGAACGGGAAGACCGCCGGCCCGACGCTTATGTCTTCCGCGCCACCACATATCGCTTCCTCGACCGGCTGGATCAGGCGTTGGCCGACGTGGAGCGAGCGCTTCAGTTGCAGCCCAACCACCCGGATGGCCTTTTGGAACGGGGAATCCTGAGGCGCCTCCGCCAGGACAAGGCAGGCGCCCGGCAAGATTGGCTGAGCGTACTGCGCGCAGCACCCAGGAGCCCGGCCGCCGTGGCGGCCAGGTCGAACCTGGAGAAAATGGACGTCAAACCCGACCGGTAGTTCCCCCGGAAATTCTTTCGGCGCCCATAGGGCAGGGGCGCCCGGCCGTGGCGGCGGGGCGATGTGAAGGCAATCGAACGTCATCAGAAATCCAGGTCGGCGTAATGCTTTTGCGGCGGCGCACCGGGGATGTTGTCCTCCAACAGCGCCCGGAAGCTTGGCCGGGACTTGACCCGGGCATACCAGTCCTTGGCCTCTTCGTGTTGTTCCCAGGGCACGTCGCCCTGGTAATCGATGATCGAAATATGGGCGGCTGCGGTAATGTCGGCGAGCGAAAAATTTCCCCGCGCCAGCCAGGTCCGGCGCTCGGTCAAATAGCCGATGTAATCCAGGTGATGGTGGATGTTGGCGTGGCCGGTGCGGACGGCTTGGGAATCGGGCGCGCCAAGGCCCAGGAACCGCTTAATCAGCTTTTCGCCGATCAGGTTTTCGGTCACTTCAGTGTTGAATTTCCCGTCGAACCATTGAACCAGGCGGCGCACTTCCGCCCGCTGCATCGCTTGGCGGCCGAGCAAGGGGGGCTCCGGATGGACTTCGTCCATGAACTCGCAAATGGCGTCGCTTCCCGACAGCGCCGAGCCGTCGGCTTCGACCAGAACCGGGACCTCGCCGGCCGGGTTGAGGGCCAGGAAATCGTCCCGCCGTTCGAAAACGTTTTCCGCGCGGAGTTCGAACTCGAGCCGCTTTTCCAACATCGTTATCCGCACCTTGCGGCAGGCCGGCAACATCCAGAGGTGATAGAGAATTCTCATGGTCTTATCCCCCGTCCCCTTTACATACAGCGGAATCCGGGTCCGGGGAACTGTGAATGGTCCCTGTCATTACCAGGCGCTCTCTAAATCGTGATCGGGATGTTAAGTGACGGCAACCCTTTGGGCTGTTTATATAAGCAGCCTCTTGCATTCGTTCTCGGAAGGCGCACATCTTAAGGAACCCGGGGCGCGCCCATCCGTCCCCCATGGAAGACCGAGGAATAGAAGCAAAACCATGCTGATCAGGAACAACAAGGCGTCCGACGCCAAGCCCTCCGAAATCACCCCGAAATCGGTTTACCTGGACCGCCGGCGCTTTTTGATGACCGCCGCCGTGGCCGGCGCCGGAGTCGCGTTCGGGACCATCGCGGCACCGGTTTTCGCCGCCAAGGGGAACCCCAGGGTTAAACTTTCCGGGGTTCAGAAGAGCAAGTGGACCCAGGAAGCCCTGGGCGAAAAGCTGACCGATTACGGCCCGATCACCAAGTACAACAACTTCTACGAATTCGGCACCGGCAAGACCGATCCGTCGGAATATTCCCAGGACTTCAAGACCAAGCCCTGGAGCCTGACCATCGACGGCGCGGTCGAGAAACCGGGGGTCTATGACCTGGAGGATTTCCTGAAACCCCACCAGTTGGAAGAACGTGTTTACCGGTTGCGGTGCGTCGAAGCCTGGTCGATGGTCATTCCCTGGGTCGGCATCCCCTTGAGCGACATCATAAAGCGGGTCGGCCCCAAGTCGGACGCCAAGTACGTGGCGTTCGAAACCCTGTTGGACCCCAAACAGATGCCGGGCCAAAAACGGTCGGTCCTGAAATGGCCCTATGTGGAAGGCCTGCGCATCGACGAGGCCATGAACCCGCTGACGATCCTCGCCGTCGGGCTTTACGGCGAAGTGCTGCCGAACCAGAACGGCGCGCCTGTCCGCCTTATAGTGCCGTGGAAATACGGCTTCAAATCCATCAAGTCCATCGTCCGGATGACTCTCGTGCCCAAGATGCCGCCGAGGGCCTGGAATATCTCGTCGCCCCGGGAATACGGGTTCTATTCCAACGTCAACCCGACCAAGAACCATCCCCGCTGGAGCCAGGTCAAGGAACGGCGCATCGGCGACTTTTTCAAGCGCCCGACCCTGATGTTCAACGGCTATGAGGAAGAAGTCGGCCAAATGTACGCGGGCATGGACCTCAGGAAACTTTACTAACCCGAACCCGGCCGGATCATCTATAAGCGCCCGATGACCCGTGACACCACCATCAAGAGGGTCGCCAAGCCCATCGTCTTTGTTCTCGCCCTCGGGCCGTTGGCGTGGATCATTTGGACCGCCGTATCGTCCGGCCTGGGCCCGACCGGACCGCTGGGCGCCAACCCCATCGAATACATCAACCGCTATCTGGGCGACTGGGCCATCCGGTTCCTGCTGTTGTCGCTGGCGGTGACCCCTGTTCGCGGGATCACCGGCTGGAACTGGATCATGCGGTTCCGACGCATGATCGGGCTCTATGCGTTCTTTTATGTCTGCCTGCATCTTTCCAGCTACATCGGGCTCGACCAGTTTTTCGATTGGGGGGAAATCTGGAAAGACATCATCAAGCGCAACTACATCACCGTCGGCATGTTGACGTTCCTGATGCTGGTGCCGCTGGCGGCGACATCCACCAACGGCATGGTCAAACGGCTGGGGGGCAAACGCTGGACCAACCTGCATAAGCTGATTTACGTCGCCGGCGTCACGTCTTGCTTTCACTTCTACATGATGCGCAAGGGCGTACAACTGGAGCCCATCATCTACGGCGCCATCGCCGGCGTCCTTCTTGGCAACCGGCTGGCGGCGCACCTGAGGAAAAAGGCCCAGGCCCGGAAACCCCGTACCGCCTGAGACGCCGGGGAAAGTCAAAGCCCCTATCATTGCTAATGAGCCTCGTCCCAGTTGTCGCCGGTGCCGGTGTCGACCATCAGCGGAACGTCGAGCGCCGCCGCCGATGACATGACGCCGGAAACCACGTCCGCCGTCTTTTTCAGCTCCTTGGTGGGCACCTCGAAGATCAACTCGTCGTGCACCTGCAACAGCATCCGCGCTTTCAACTTGGCGTTCTTAAGCGCATCCGGCAGGCGGATCATGGCCCGCTTGATGATGTCGGCGGCACCTCCTTGGATGGGGGCGTTGATGGCGGCGCGCTCGGCGAAACCCCTGACATTGGGGTTTTTCTCGTTGATGGACTTGATGTGGCACTTGCGCCCGAACAGCGTCTCGACGAAGCCCTGTTTTCGGGCCTGTTCCTTGGTCTGTTCCATGTAATCGCGGATGCCCGGATATTTCTTGAAATAAGTATCGATGTATTCGCCGGCCTCGGAATTGCCGATGCCCAGCTGGCGGGCCAACCCGAAGGGCGAGATACCGTAGATAATGCCGAAGTTGATGGCCTTGGCTTTCCGACGGACCATCGGGTCCATGCCGTCCACAGGCACGCCAAAGACTTGTGACGCGGTCATGGCGTGGATGTCCTGGCCGTCACGGAAGGCGTCCTTCAAGGCGTCGATGCCGGCGACGTGGGCGAGCAGCCTCAACTCGATCTGGGAATAATCGGCGCTCAACAGCTTCATGCCCTTGTCGGCAACGAAGGCGCGGCGGATCTTGCGGCCTTCCTCGGTGCGGACGGGGATGTTCTGCAGGTTCGGGTCCGAGGACGCCAGCCGGCCGGTGGAAACGCCGGCCTGCGAGTACGACGTATGGACGCGACCGGTTTCCGGGTTGATTTGTTCCATCAGCGCGTCGGAGTACGTGCTTTTCAGCTTCGCCAGATGCCGCCAATCCAGAACCTTCGCCGGCAGGTCGTGGCCGTGATCGACCAGCGCCTCCAGCACCCCGGCGCCGGTAGCATAGGCGCCCGTCTTGCCCTTCTTGCCGCCCGGCAGCCCCAATTCGTCGAACAAAATCTCGCCCAACTGTTTGGGTGAGCCGATGTTGAATTCGCGTCCGGCGAGTCCGTGGATTTCAATCTCCAGGACCGAAAGCCGTTTGCCGAAATTGTCCGAGAGCCGCTTCAGTTCCTTGCCGTCGACCTTGATCCCCGCCCGTTCCATGTCTTCCAGCACCGGGATCAATGGCCTTTCCAGGGTCTCGTAGACAGTGACCATGTGGTCTTTCACCAGGCGCGGCTTCAGGTGACGGTGAAGCCGCCCGGTGACCTCGGCGTCCTCGGCGGCGTAATCCAGCGCCTTGTCCAAAGGCACCTGGTCGAAGGTCACCTGCGACTTGCCGGTGCCGGTGACGTCGGTAAATTTTATCGTCTCGTGATCCAGGAAAATCTTCGCCAGTTCGTCCATGCCGTGGCCGTGAAGCCCGCCATCCAGCACGTAGGAGAGCAGCATGGTATCGTCCACCGGGCTGACGGCGATGCCCAGGCGGGACAGCACCTTCATGTCGTATTTGATGTTCTGGCCGATTTTCAGGACCGACGGGTCCTCCAACAACGGCTTCAGTATCTTGATGGCGGCTTTCAGGGGAATCTGGTCGGGAATTTTTCCGCCGCCTTTTGCTCCCCCCGGGCCGTCCCCTGGGCCGCCGTCACCGTCCAAATCCAGCGCCCCCTGCGCCGCCGGCTGCTTGTGGCCCAGCGGCACGTAGCACGCCCGGCCCGTCTCTATGGATAGCGACACGCCGACCAAATCGGCGCGCATGGTGTCCAAGGACGTGGTTTCCGTATCGACGGCAACGACGCCGGCGCTGGTCGCTTCGGCGACCCATCGTTCGAGCGCATCGATGGTCTGCACCAGCTCGTAAGCCGGGCCGGACGGGGCTTTTTTCCCGCCGGACGCCGGAGCGCTTTCTCCTTCTTCGCCGGGCTCGATCCCCAAACGGGCCGTGATCGTCTTGACCAGCGACTTGAAGTCCTGCTCCCTGAGGAACGCCAGCAGGGTTTCGGCCTTCGGCTGCTTGACGGCAAACGACGCCAGGTCCAGTTCCACCGGCACGTCGTCCAAGAGAGTCACCAGCTTCTTGGAAAGGCGCGCCAAGTCGGCCTCGTCCATCAGGTTCTGGCGGCGCTTCGGCTGTTTGATCTCATGGGCGCGGGAAAGCAGCGTTTCCATGTCGCCGTATTGGTTGATCAACTGGGCCGCCGTCTTGATGCCGATGCCGGAAACGCCGGGCACGTTGTCCGATGAGTCGCCGGCCAGCGCCTGCACCTCGATGACTTTCTCCGGCCCGACACCGAATTTTTCCATCACCTCGTCCGGTCCGATCATCTTCTCCTTCATGGCGTCCCACATCACCACGCCGGGCCGGACCAGCTGCATCAGGTCCTTGTCCGAACTGACGATGGTGACGTCGGCGCCCGCCTCGATGGCGTGCTTGGCATAAGTGGCGATCAGGTCGTCGGCCTCATATCCTTCCATGTCCACCGCCTGGACGTTAAGCGCCTTGGTTGCTTCGCGGACCAGAGGGAACTGCGGGATCAGGTCTTCGGGCGGCTCACCGCGGTTGGCCTTGTAGTCGGCATAAATGTCGTTGCGAAAAGTCTTGCGGGCGCGGTCGAAAATGACGGCGATGTGATCGGCGTCGGTATCGTCCACAAGCTTCATCAGCATCTTGGTAAAGCCGAACACCGCGTTGGTCGGCGTGCCGTCGGGCCGGGTCATTTCCGCCTTGATGGCGTAGTAGGCGCGGAAGATGAACCCCGAGCCGTCGATCAGGAAAACGTGTTCCGGATTTTTGCTCACTCGATTACCGCCACCCCGGAAGATTTTTTTATTCACTCAGTCCTTCACAGTACCCCCTTCAACGGGCCCTGTCGAAGGGCCGCCGGTTGGCCGCCGGCGCGTCACCAGGAACTTTCCGCCGGTCGTCCAAAAGTCGTCATCGGGTCGTCCGAAAGTCGTCCATAAGTCGTCATCGGGTCGTCATCGGGTCGTCCGAAAGTCGTCATTTTTTGCGCCTGAATCTCCTTAACCTATTGATTCAAAATATTTCCCGCAGGAATTAGGGGCGGAAAAGTCGTCATTGGTCGTCATTGGTCGTCATTTTTGCCGGGTGTTTTAGACCTAAGGCATTGATTCCGCGTCATTTCGGCCCGAAAAAGCGGCGAAAATGTCGTCATTTGTCGTCATCCCGGCTTTTCTCACCCTTCGAGACGGACCTCTGGTCCTCCTCTGGGTGAAGCATTGGGAGTTATGACTCCTCCATCCTGAGCAGCGAGCGATAGAGAGCGTGTCGAAGGAAGACAGGCGCACCCACGCTAACAGGAGCGCCCAAAAGGCGTTGATGGACTTCTTATTTACAATGTCAAAGAGCGCCGGAAATACTTAGAACAAACATAGAACATTTTCAGGAAAAGTCAAGGGAGAAAAGTCAAAAAGGGCTCTCGGATCGTTGTCCGTTTCTGACCCAAAGCGGACATTCTTTGGGATATCCGATTGACGTTGTCCGTCGCGATTATTTAAACTCCGTACCGTCAAAGGATTTCGCGGATATTGCTTAAAAGTTCAATATCCGGTTAAACGATCCATCCTGATCACACCTAACAGAGGGGGCCTCCATTGAATAAAAATGATCTAGTCGCCGCAGTGGCGAGCAATACGGGTTTATCGAAGTCGGATTCTGCAAAGGCCGTTGACGGAATTATATCGTCCGTCACTTCCGCCCTTCGAAACGGTAATGCAGTCCGTCTCGTTGGCTTCGGGACCTTTAGCGTTGGCCATCGTAAAGCCACCACAGGCCGCAACCCGCGGACGGGTGAGCGGATTCAGATTGCCGCCAAGAATGTGCCGAAGTTCAAGTCCGGCAAGACATTGAAGGCGGCGGTCAACTAAACCGTCTTCGATTCGGATTCCCGTACCGGCTGCGCCATTGGTGCAGCCGGTATCGTATGGGGCGTCTGCCCTAAGGTGGTCAACGGACGTTTCGCGGGCGACGTCAGCGAGACGGTCTGCGGGGCCTTTGTTTCCTATGGCTGAGGATGGCTGAGGGGGTTGAGGCTCAGTGCCCGGCGGTTTCTTCCGCGCCTTCGGCCAAAACGTAATGGCGCGAGCAATAGGGGCAGACGATGTCGCCCGTATCGGCGATCTTCAGATAAACCATGGGGTGGCCCAACGGCCCGCCGCCGCCGTCGCAGCCGACGGTGGCGGTTTTTACCTGGATGGAATCCGTTTCCGCCATCTTTCGCCTTCCAAGACCGTTGACCGATCCTTGCACCGGATGATACCGATTGCTGACGCACAATCAATCGCCGCCCCATCCGCCTTTTTAGGGAAAAAAATGCCTGAACAGCCTGTGGGAAACGCCCCCGAATTCGCCGTCGAAACGGTGAAGCTCACGAAGACCTACGCCGCCAGCAACGCGGGCGCGCCGGTCGAGGCGTTGAAAAGCCTTTCGCTCAGTATTCCCCGGGGGTCGTTCTTCGGGCTTCTGGGCCCCAACGGCGCCGGCAAGTCGACTCTCATCAACATCCTGGCGGGATTGACCATCAAGACGTCGGGCGCGGCCCGGGTCTGGGACCACGACATCGAGGATGACATGCGCCAAGCCCGGCTTGCCATCGGCGTCGTGCCGCAGGAGTTGAACATCGATCCTTATTTCACGCCGAGGGAGCTTCTCGACGTGCAGGCCGGCATGTACGGGGTCAGAAAGGCCGACCGCCGCACTTCGGATCTGCTCCATGCGGTGGGTCTGGCCGACAAGGCGGACGCCTATGCCAGGTCCCTTTCGGGCGGCATGCGGCGTCGGCTTCTGGTGGCCAAGGCCATGGTCCATTCACCGCCGGTGCTGGTCCTTGACGAACCGACGGCCGGCGTCGACGTGGACCTGCGCCGCCAGCTGTGGGCCCGGGTCCGGGAGATGAACGACAAGGGCACCACCGTGCTGCTGACCACCCACTACCTGGAGGAAGCCCAGGCCCTTTGCGACACCATCGCCATCATCGACCACGGCCGGCTGATCTGCTGCGAGCCGACGCAAAGCCTCCTGGCGCGGCTGGACACCAAGGAAATGACGGTGACCCTGGATAAGGACATCACGGACGTGCCGGAATCCCTCAGCCGGTATAACGTCGAGCTCCTCAACGGCCGCGAACTCAGGTTTTCCTATCCGCCGTCGAAGACCCATTCCGGCGAAATTCTGGCGGCCCTGGCTCAGGCGGGCCTGAGCATCAGGGACCTGTCGACCCGGGAGGCCGAACTGGAGGATATTTTCCTGAAGCTCACCGGCAACCAGGGCGAGGATAAGGGCGGGGACGGGGGATGACGTTTTCGCGGGGGATGGCATACGGGCCGTCGGCGGTGGTGCTGGTGGCCGCCGTTTTGGTGGCCGCCGGGTGCGCGCCGTTGACCCGTCCCATGGGCGAGGTCATCAACCAGCCGCTGCTGGCCGGCGACACCTTCCACACCGGGGACGGCGAGCGCCTGCCGGTCAGAAGCTGGGGGCCGGAAAACGGCAAGCCCAAGGCGGTTATCGTCGCCCTTCACGGTTTCAACGATTATTCCAACTTCTTCGCCGAACCGGGGGCCTATCTCGCCAACCACGGCGTCCAGTCCTACGCCTATGACCAGCGGGGGTTCGGGGCTGCGCCGGGGCATGGCCTGTGGCCGGGGGTGGAGGCTTTCAGCGCCGATTTGCGGGCGTTCGTAGGCTTGGTCCGCGACCGCCATCCGGGAACGCCCCTTTACCTGTTGGGCGACAGCATGGGCGGCGCGGTGATCATGGTGACCATGACCGAGCCCGGCGCACCCGAGGCCGAAGGCGTGATCCTGGCGGCGCCGGCGGTATGGGGGCGGGTCACCATGCCCTGGTATCAGCGTCTGGCGCTTTGGGTGAGCGTCCACATCATGCCCTGGGCCAAACTTACCGGCCGGGGACTGGGGCTCAAGCCGTCCGACAACATCGAGATGCTGAAAGCGCTCGGCCGCGACCCCCTGGTCATCAAATCGACCCGCGTCGATACCATCTATGGGCTGACCAACCTGATGGACCGGGCGCTGGAGCGTTCAGAGCGGTTCGACCGGCCGGTCCTCATCCTTTACGGCGAAAGGGACGAAATCATCCCCAAGAAGCCGACCAGGCTGATGCTGGGAAGGCTACCCGGGGCGGCCCGGGGGAGCCGCCGCGTCGCCCTTTACAAGGACGGCTATCACATGCTGCTCCGGGATCTCGGGGCCGAAACGCCGCTCGCCGACATCGTCCATTGGATCGGAGACCCCGGAACGCCGCTGCCGTCGGGCGCCGATAATGGCGCCGAAAAGCGGCTGGCCGGCCCCTGACGCCCTGGGTTCCCTTGGGGTTCCCTTGGGTTCCCCCGGGGGCCCCCTGGACCGTCCACGCCGGTGGGTGTAGTCTCCGCCCGTTCAAAGAAAACCGAAGCACCCGTAGCTCAGCTGGATAGAGCGCTGCCCTCCGAAGGCAGAGGTCACAGGTTCGAATCCTGTCGGGTGCGCCATTATTCGGCTTTTTCGAAAGTGCAAATCAACGCCGCTTCCCAGATTTCCGGATGATAGGTCAGTCCGCGCGACAACAACCAATGCAAACAGCGTTGGAAGAACACCTTTCGATGCTTTCCCGTCGTCTGACCTGCAATGGCCGAGACTTTGTAACCGGTAAGGGTCGCCAGATCATGAAGGCGCCCCGGAGCGAACAAGGTAACGTGATCGAAGGTATCGAACTGCATACGGAGCCCCCAAGGGGAGGTGACGTTAGGAACGCGAATCAGGATTTTTCCCTTGTCATTAAGCATCCCATGCAGCTTACGAAGAAACCTGATGCATGCGTTCAAATCCATGTGCTCCAGGATGTCAAAAAGAACGATTCTGTCAAAGAACAGCGACCCTAGATTTCTGTCCACATAGGTTTCGGCGTCGGCAAACTCGATGGTGCATCCGGCCTCTTCCACGTCCTGAAGGGCATCACGCAGGTTTTCGTCGTAATCGACGCCGGTTACGGAATTAAAGCCCCGATGCAACAGGTATCGCAGGAACAACCCAGAGCCGCAGCCCATATCAAGGACCGACATGCTCCGATGGGCTTCCGCAAAGGCAATAAATTCTTTGTCGAATTGGCGAAGATGTTTTGAAGAAATCTCAACCGCGGTTCTATCGCGAATTTGCTTATAGAAATCGGCCTTGTGTTTCTCGAACTGAAACTCCTTGTTCATTCAGATGTCCCACCAGCAAAAAATGCCACTTCATCTTGCTGATTCCGTGGTTATTTTCAATAGGTCAATCCCTCGGCCCGGTGGTCATGGCGTTTAATCCCGAGCCAGCACGTCGAAGGCGATGGAGATACGTAACTCATCGGCCGTGAACGGCACGGTCCGGTGATAGAAATACGAAGGAAACAGGATCATCAGGCCTTCGACCGGCTTGATCAGCTTGACGTCGGGCTCTTTTGTGGTGTGGAAGTCATCGGGGGCGCGGCCGAGTTCGATCCACCCGGCATGGGCCGGGTCGCCGTCGCCGATCACATCGGGCACTTTCGGGTAATAGACGCCCGAAAGCCACGCCGACGGGTGGATATGGGCCAATTGATAGCCTTGGCTGTCCATGGCCACGCCCCAGACGTTGAGGCCTATTTTCTCGGGCCGCGAAGCCAGCCAGGGATGGTCGGAATCGGGCTTGACCGCGTCCCGATAGCCTTCCACCGCTTCCATGATGGCGCGTTCCAGCGCCGCCACCGGCCCCTGGGGCTCGGCCAGAAGCTCGCCCGAATGGCGGCCGAAGCGCGTCGCATGGGACTTGGGCGCGTAAACCAGCGACGGATGGTTCAAAACGTGCTCCGCCAGCGCCCCGTTAAAGGCTTTCATGTCGGCGAAGCCGTCCGGCGGCGATAGTTTTACCGGCCGCAGCAGCCGGTCGAAATCGTAAAGTTCCCTGACGCCATCCTTGTCGCCCAATTCCTCCAGCGCGATGGCCTTGAAGGCCAGGACCGAGATGTTTCCGGGATGGTCCCCCAAAAAGCCGTCCGAGAGTTCAACGGCGGCCCTGGCGTCGCCCTGTCGAAGATAAACGTCGCCCAGGTTGGTCCGCACCTTGTCGTAATCGGGCGCTATTTCGATGGCCTGCTCATAGGCCGCCGCCGCTTCATCCAGCTTTCCCATCTCTTTCAGGGCGTAACCGATGTTGATCCGGGCGCCGGCGTGGGTGGGGTCGCATTCCAGGGCCTTCTTATAACACCCGATGGAATCGTCGAATTCGCCCCCTTCCTGGAGCGCGATGCCGAGATTGTAATGGGCGTCGGCGAAGCCGGGATCGGCGCCGATGGCCTGGCGGTAGGCATGGATGGCGTCGGCGGCGCGGCCCAGCTCCATTTCAACGGTGCCGAGGTTGTTCAGGGCCTCGGCGAAGCCGGGGCGGAGGTCACAGGCCCGCTGATAGGCGGAAAGCGCTTCCGGGAGCCGGCCCAGCGCCTTCAACGCGTTGCCAAGGTTGAAATGCGCGGGCGCGAATCCGGGCTCGGTCTCCAAGCACCGCCGGTAAGACGCTTCGGCGTCGGTGAACCGGCCCTGGGCTTCCCGCGCGATGCCAAGGTTGTATTCGGCGTCCCGATAGCCGGGCCGGGCCTGAAGCGCCATTCCATAGGCCGCTTCTGCTTCATCCAGGGCGCCTTCGGCCTTCAACACGTTGCCCAGGTTGTTCAAGGCATCGGCGAAACCGGGCTTGAAGGCGACCGCAGCCTCCAGGAGCGACCGGGCCTCGGCCCCGTTGCCGGTCTGGAAGGCGGCGACGCCGGCCAGGTTGAGGGCCTCGGGGTTATGCGGTTCCGCCGCCAACACCTGGCGACAAAAGCCGAAGGCGTCCTGGGGCCGGCCCGCCTGAAGGGCCTCGGCCGCCCGGGCCAGCACATCACCGGCCAACGCGTCACCGGCCGGGGCCGCCGGGATGGTCTTTTTCCGTGATTTCCTCGAAGGGGCGGCGCGTTTTCTACCTTTTTTCATGGCAGATCCTTATCGCCACGGTCGAAGGTCCGAGCGATGCTTTCGAAAAAATCACTCAATGATCCCCGTTCTTCCTTGGACGCCGTCAGATAAATGACGAACCAAAGCACCAGGGTCAGGTAGAAAAACGCCCTGAGCCCCTGCGCCAGCCGGGGGCGCATCCGGTTCTCGACCCACCGCCCCAACGCGCTTTCCGGATTATTGGCTTGGCGGCGGATAACGACGGCAGCGGCAATCAGCCCCGCCAAGACGGCATAAAACATCCAGTTCAACGGTTCCCCTCCGAAAGCCCGGAAAGCATAGGAATAGACGCGCCCCGCGCAAACGAAAAGGGCCGAAAAACCATCCGCTCCACAAAAGCGAATTGTCACGGCATACGCATCGGTGCGAAGATTCCTTAAGCCTTAATCAGGAACGCCCGGTATGTGTGAGTTGTTCGCCCTTTCGTCCCGCGACCCGGCCACGATGACGCTGTCTTTGGAAGCCTTCGCCAAGCGCGGCGGCCTGACCGGCCCCCACAAGGACGGTTGGGGCATCGCCTACTACGAGAACGCCGAGGTATGGCGGATGTAGACGCTCAACATCCCCGTCCCAATGCCCTGCTCTCTGACCCAGCGGGCGATTTCTTGGGTGACTTCGCCCAACCCCTGGCCGGCTGTCTTGAACGAGAGCGAACCCTGCGCCTGTTTCATCAACCCCGCCCTCAGCCGTAACGGTAGAGCCGGTCGCCGTTGGCCCTAAGCCATTGCCGGGCGCCTTCCATGTCTTCGGTCAGGTTCTCCACGGCGCGCCAGAACTTCGGCCCGTGGTCGGGTTCGGCCAGGTGGGAGACCTCGTGGGCGACGACGTAATCGAGAACCGCCACCGGCGCCATCACCAGCCGCCAGCAGAAGGACAAATTACCATCCGCCGAACACGAGCCCCAGCGGCTCTTGGTGTCGCGGATGGTGATGCGGCCCGCCCTTCGGCCGAGCGCGCCCGCTTTTTCGTGGACCCGGGGGACGATGTGTTCCCGCGCCTGGCCCTTGAGCCAGTCCCGGATGCGCCGGGCCACGTGTTCCAGGCGCCCGCAGACGAAAATCTCCGCCCCTTCCTGCCAGACGCCGCCCCGGTTATCCGGAACGTGGCGGATCAGGTGGTCGACGCCGCCGAACGGCACGTTTTGGCCATCGGCAAAGGCCACCCGGGGGGCCAGTTCGTCGAGCCTTTCCAGCACCCAATCGGCCTTGTCCATCACCAGTTCCAGCCCTTCCGCCTGGGCCGTACGCCGGGGCAGGGTCACGGCACCGCCGTCGGCGACGTCGCCATGGCCGTCAATACGGAGGACGATGCGCCGGGCGCGGTTGTTCCGATAAAGCCGGACCGGGACACGCCGGCCGGCGAGGTCGAGGGACGTTTCCTTTAAGGGCGCGCCAGCCATCCAGGTCAGGCCGCCAAGGGCAGATCAAAGCCGATGGCGTCGAAATCCTTGAACAGCTTGTCTCTCGCGGCGTCGTCCATGGGCATCAGGGGCGGGCGGATGTTGAGCCAACCATCGTTGCCGGAATGCCGCGCCATCAGGGTCTTCAACGCCGTCGACAGCGGGAACTGATAGACCGCCTTGCGAACGGCGGTGAGCGTCTGGTTGACGGCGGCGATGTCGGCGCCCGATTGCCAGCCCCGGTAGACTTCGGCCGCCAGCGACGAGCCGACGTTGGCGCAGGCCGTGATGCAGCCGGCGCCGCCGGCCTCGATCAACGGCAACAGCAATTCATCGGAACCCGCGAAAACGGCGAAACCGGGGAATTCCTTGACCGCGCCCGACATGTTGCCGAAATCTCCCGACGAGTCCTTCATGCCGGCGACGGTCGAGGGATATTCTTTCAACAGCATCTCGATCAGCGGATAGGTGATCGGCACGCCCGACATCTGCGGGAAGTGGTAAAGGCATATCTTGAGCCTGTCGTCGCCGATTTTCTGGATGACCTCGGAATAGGCCGCGAACAGCCCTTGGTCGCTGGGGTTCTTGTAATAAAAGGGCGGCAGCATCAGGACCCCGGGCGCGCCCAGGTCCACCGCCCGGCGGGTCAACGCGATGGCGTCCGGCAGCGCACAGGTTCCGGTGCCGGGCATCAGGGCTTCAGGGGGGATTCCGGCCTCGGCCAGCCCTTCCAGGATGCCGATCCTCTCCTTCAAGCCGAAGGAATTGGCTTCCCCCGTGGTCCCCAAAACGGCTAGCCCGTCGGACCCGTTATCCAGAAGCCAGCGGCAATGCGCCGCCATCAGGCCCAGGTCCGGGTCCAGCCCGGCGGTCAACGGCGTCAGGACGGCGGTATAGACCCCTTCGAAGGTGAATTCTTTTTTTGCCACGGTTGTCCTCTTTTTTATTTCGGCCAGCCGACGACGCGGTTTTCCAGATCGTCGGTGTCCCTTTCCGAGACCACCCGGCCACGCACCGAAATGCCGGCCTGATGGACCGTCTCGGGGTCGCCGGAAACCAGCGGGTGCCACCAGTATAGCTCTTTTCCCTCGTCAATCAGCCGATAGGCGCAGGTCGCCGGCAGCCAGCTCAGCCTTTTGACGTTTTTGGGCGTTAGGATTTGGCAGTCGGGAACGAAACGCTTGCGGTCGTCGTAGCTCATGCAGCGGCAGGCATGGGTATCGAGAAGCCGGCAGGCGACGTCCGTGTACTGGATTTCGCCGGTGGCGTCGTTCTCCAGCTTGTTCAGGCAGCATCGGGCGCAGCCGTCACAAAGGGATTCCCACTCGCGCTTGTTCATTTCGGCGAGGGTCTTGGTCTGCCAGAACGGCGCTTCGGCCTTTTTCGCGGGCGCTTTTCCGAACACTCGAACGGTTCTCCTGATTCCCGAAAAGAGGTATCCCGTCACCCGCCGAAAGTCAAAGGAACCTAGGCGTTCTCGTTCCCCTCGCGGTCGATCAGGTGAATGAACGAGCCCGCCACCCGGCCATCGCGCAGCCCCAACGGGCCGAGATCGTTTCCCTCGGCGTCCTCGGCCTGGAAAAGCGACTCGGCGCCTTTTTCCTCGACGATGCCGGTGTAATGGAATTCATGGCCACGAAACGCCTGACCGGCAGCGCCCAAGGGCGAGTCTTCCGCCACCCGCACCCGCCGGTAGCCCAGATGCAGCTTTCGTTCCTTGAACGACGTCTCCAGCGGCAGCAACCCGGCCATCTGGTGGCGCGCACCATCGGCGTCGGCGAGCCCCCGGCCGAGGACCATGTAGCCGCCACATTCGCCGTAAACGGCGGCACCCCCCTTGGCCAGACGGCGAAGCCCACCCAGGAAGTTCCCGGCCGCCGCCAGCCGGCCGGCGTGGAGTTCCGGATAGCCGCCCGGCAGGTAAAGGGCGTCGGCTTCGGAATCCGGGGCTTCGTCGGCGAGCGGCGAAAACGTCGTCACCTCGGCGCCCGACTCGCGCCAGCCACTGATCACCAGATCATAGGAAAAGGCGAAGGCGTCGTCCGAGGCGACGGCGATGCGCTGGCCTATTGGTCCCCATGGGGGTCGCAATGGGGGATCAAGGGCCGGGTCCGTCTTTCCCGGGCCCGACAGCGCCAGCGGCCGGGCCAGGCGAATGAGCGCGTCCACGTCCAGGTTGTCGGCGGCCAGACGGGCGGCCCTATCCAAAAACGCTTCCAGGTCCGGATGCTCCACCGCCTGCACCAGACCCAAATGCCGGGACGGAAGCTCCAGTCCTTCGGTCCTGGGCAGGCAGCCCAGGACCGACACGTCGGGGACCGATTGCTTGCAGGCATTTTTCAGGATTTCGGCGTGGCGGCCGCCGCCGATCCGGTTAAAGACCACGCCGGCGACGTTGACATCCGGGTTGAAGCCGGCAAAGCCCTTAAGCACGGCGGCGGCGGACGCCGCCTGGGCGCTGGCGTCGATGACCAAAATGACCGGCCAGCCGGTGAGGCGGGAAAGTTCCGCCGTCGAGCCGTCTTTTTCGCCCAGGGGTTCGCCTTGCTTCACGAAGGCCCCGTCGAACAAGCCCATCACCCCTTCGCAGATGACGATCTCCGCCGTCTCGCCGAGACCTTGAGCGGCACGGGCGAGCGTCTCCGGGCGCATGGCCCAAGGGTCCAGGTTCACGCACGGCTTGCCGGTGGCGGCGGCGTGAAAAGCCGGATCGATGTAATCAGGCCCGGCCTTGGCCGAGGCAACGCGCAGGCCCGACGCCGCCAGGTGCCTCAACAGCCCCAGCGTCAGGGTGGTCTTGCCGCTCCCCGACGCCGGGGCGGCGATCACCAGGCCCAAGCCTTTGTTGTTGCCCACGCTTTTTGGGTTCACCCGGGGCCCTCCCTGAAATGGCCGCTTATGATAGGACCAAGCCCCCGGGGCGGATATGATAATGTGGGCGCAACCAAAGGGAACGCCATGGTCAACCACCCGAGCGAACGAAAGCCGGACGGCCCCTTGAAGAAGGGCTGGACGACGGGCGCCTGCGCCACGGCGGCGGCCACCGCCGCTTATCAGGCATTGCTGACCGGCGAATTCCCCGACCCGGTGACGATGAAATGGACGGTCATGC